>NZ_JCAUAS010000028.1:0-78164 GCF_059692075.1 Paenibacillus sp. J31P190
TTTGAAAGCTTAATTGCTCATTTGCGTTGCTAGCGAGATTTTGCAATCTCTTTTTTGAACGATTTCTCGTTCGTGCTTACTCACTCGTTGTTCAGTTTTCAAAGATCAATTCCTCTTGTTCAACCCGCCCTCTTTCGAAAGCCGGAAGACCAATATACCATACCGAGAATTACTTTGCAACTTATTTTTATAAGTTGTTTTTGTTAAGCTCTTTGTTGTCTCAGCGGCAACTTTTATAAGATACCACAGACGCTATGAACATTGCAAGTGCTATTTTAAAAAGTTTCGAGACACTGATAGGTGCCTCGAAACGCAAGCCATTATTCACCTTGACGTTCCCGCATAAGCGGAAACAGCAGTACATCACGAATGGATGGTGCATTCGTCAATAGCATAACCAAACGGTCAATTCCTATTCCTAAACCACCTGTTGGAGGCATGCCATATTCAAGTGCACGAATGAAGTCCTCATCCATCTCATGTGCCTCGTCATTGCCTTGCTCTTTCTCACGCAGCTGAGCTTCAAAACGCTCTCTTTGATCGATAGGATCGTTAAGCTCCGTAAATGCATTGGCATGCTCACGCGCTACGATAAAGAGTTCGAAGCGATCCGTGAAGCGCGGATCCTCGGGGTTCTTTTTGGCAAGCGGCGAAATTTCTAAAGGGTGTCCGTAAATAAAAGTTGGCTGAATCAAAGTCTCTTCTACGAATGTTTCAAAGAATTGATTCACGATATGACCGAATGTCATATGAGGCTCAACTTGTACATGATGCTCTTTGGCCAAGCGATGAGCTTCCTCGTTCGACATGTGCACGCTAAAGTCTACGCCCTTAACTTCTTTAATGGCATCTACCATGGATACACGTCTCCAGCCAACAGCTAGATTAACCTCGTGATCGCCATATGGAACCGTTGTACCACCAAGAACCTCTTGCGCAATATGTGCAATAAGCTCCTCCGTAAGCTTCATGATGTCTTTATAGTCAGCGTAGGCCTCATAAAGTTCAATCATCGTAAACTCCGGATTGTGACGCGTAGAGATACCTTCATTACGGTATACACGCCCAATTTCGTACACTTTTTCTAATCCACCAACGATCAAACGCTTTAGATGAAGCTCAATCGCAATACGCATATGCAGCTGCATGTCTAGAGCATTATGATGTGTGTTAAAAGGACGTGCAGATGCTCCGCCAGCTACGGAGTGTAACGTTGGTGTCTCCACTTCTAAATAGCCCAGAGAATCCAAGTACCGACGCATGGACTGAATAATACGGGAACGAAGAATAAATGTCTGCTGCACATCTTGATTCATAATCAAATCAACATAACGTTGACGATAGCGCAGTTCCACATCACTAAGACCATGGAATTTATCCGGCAGCGGAAGCAAGGATTTGGTCAAAACCTCAAGCGATTTCACTTTAATAGAAGTTTCACCGGTTTTTGTTTTGAAAACAACACCCTGAACCCCAACCATATCGCCTAGATCCAGAAGATCAAAGGCTTGGTATTTGTTTGCGTCTAGCGCATCTTCACGCACATAGATTTGAATTTTGCCTGTAATGTCTTGAAGATGTGCGAAGCTGGCTTTACCCATGCCTCTTTTTTGCATAATACGTCCGGCAATACTGACCTCATGTTGTTCAGCATCCAACTCTTCTTTGGTTTTATCTTGGTAGGCTGTAAGGATTTCTTTGGTTGAATGCGTCCTTACGTATTTGCTACCAAACGGATCGACTCCTAGACCGCGAAGCTCGTCCAATTTATTACGGCGAATGACGAGCAATTCGTTCAATTCCAATTCCTGGCTCATGCTTTCATCTCCTACTTATTAGTAAAGGGTGCTAAAACCGGAAAAAAGCTTCCGAAAGGAAGCTTTCCAAAGGAATGCGGCTGCACGCTACTTTTTAATATCAATAATTTGATACTGAATGACGCCAGCAGGAACGGTAACGTCAACGTTCGCGCCCCTTTGTTTACCTAAAATAGCTCTACCTACAGGGCTTTCATTGGAAATCTTATTCATCAACGGATCGGATTCCGCCGTACCTACGATGTTATATTCAACCAAATCACCGAATTCTAAATCCTTCAGCGTTACGATTGAGCCAACACTCACGGTGTTGGTATCGACATCATCGTTATTAATAATACGCGCATTGCGCAGCAATTTTTCTAAAGTAATGATTCTGCCTTCAATAAAAGCTTGTTCGTTCTTCGCGTCTTCGTACTCTGAGTTCTCACTGATATCGCCATATCCGATGGCAACCTTGATTCTCTCAGCCACTTCCCGGCGCTTCACTGATTTCAGATGCTCAAGCTCATCTTCGAGCTTTCTTAAACCTTCTGGTGTAAGAATGACCTCTTTTTCAGCCATTTCCAACTGATCTCCCGTCATGTGAAAGATTTTCATATCGTTGAATCGATGCTTCCTGCTAGGAGTTGGGTCTTAAAAGAGCTGATTCAAGTAGTATGAATTCACGTTTCTTAAATAAGTTAGTTGCTCGTTTGTCTTTCAATATATGCAGGAACACATTAATATTGACTGATTATATTGCAACGGTTTCAAAATGTCAATCTCAACCATAGCTGCATTTTTTATTGAAGTACGGCTGATTCTTCATTCGTAGGTGATGAGGAATGCGCATATAGATGCTCGACATAATCATTCAAAGCTCGCACCATTTCATCACGCTTCAACATCTCCATAAGAGCATCCTTCACACGAGCCGCCCCTGTCATGCCCTTAAGGTACCACGCCATGTGTTTGCGCATCTCTTTCACAGCAACATGCTCACCCTTTAGAGCAACAAGACGGTCCATGTGTAATATCGCGATACGGATCTTCTCATCCGGTGTCGGCTCCGGCGGTAATTCACCATTAGCAAGGTATTGCACGGTACGGTAAAGCATCCAAGGGTTGCCCAAGGCGCCGCGTCCAATCATCACGCCATCTACACCCGTATGGTCTAACATGCGTTTAGCATCCTCAGGTGTTACAACATCACCGTTCCCAATAACGGGAATAGACAGAGCTTGCTTGACATCACGAATGATGTCCCAATCTGCTTTACCTGTATAAAGCTGCTCCCGCGTACGCCCGTGGACGCTTACAGCGCTGCCACCGCCTCTTTCGACAGCTTTAGCATTTTCTATCGCATAAATGTGCTCGGAATCCCAGCCGATACGCATCTTCACAGTTACAGGTTTGCTTACTGCCGCAACAACGGTCGCGATCATTTCTTCAATTTTCTCAGGTTGGAGCAGCCATCTCGCACCCGCATCACACTTTGTGATTTTCGGTACTGGACAGCCCATATTTATATCAATAATGTCTGCATTCGTCTGTTGGTCAACGATTCTAGCCGCTTGCACTAGCGTTTCGGTATCGCCACCAAAGATTTGCAGACTTAGCGGTTTTTCTCGATCATCAACATAAAGCATTTCCATCGAGCGGGAATTCCCGTGAACAATGGCTTTATCACTAACCATTTCTGCACAGACTAAACCTGTACCAAATTCTTTGGCTATGAGTCGGAACGCAGGGTTACAAACGCCCGCCATTGGGGCAAGCACGACTTTATTGGGAGCTTCGACATTTCCTATTTTCAGCACCGAAGATTCCACTCCTCTCATCTCGCAACCGTTGCGACTAACTCATCCGGTTCAATATTTAGAACTTGCGAGATTTTATTTATTATTTTGGTATCCGGTTTACGGGTACCTCTTTCTATAGCACCTAAGATGGCAATCGACACACCGAGTAAATCAGCTAATTCGTTCTGAGTGTATCCTTTTAGCTTACGAAAAGCGCGTATACGCTGAGCTACTGAGCTTTTTTCCATAGGATGACGCCTTCCTTTCCTTCCAGTTTCTCCAAATGCGCGGAGATGAATTCAAATGCAGCATCTTGTCGCTTGTAGAGAACCTCAGTGAGAGGAACTAATACAAAAGCCCGCTCATGCATCCGCGGATGCGGAATGATCAAGTCGGGGGTTGTAAGCTGATGGTCGCCGTAAAGGAGTAAATCCAAATCGATCGTTCTCGGGCCCCAGCGCAAATCGCGCGTTCGACCCAGTCTTTTCTCGATGGCAAGCATAGTGAACAACAACTCTTCTGCAGGTAAAACGGTGATGATTTGAATAACCATATTAAGAAAAGCAGATTGATCTACATAGCCAACCGGTTCGGTTTCGTAGATGCTGGACAATCCAGTAACCGTTATGCCCGACTCCTGATTCAGCGCTGTAATCGCATCCTGCAAATAGTGTTCACGATCATCTATATTGGATCCCAATGCGACATAAGCTATCGTGCCTTGTTCTCGTTCTTCGGCTGTCATTCATTTGCCCGCTTTCGGTTAATCTCTACAGTTACCCCGTCAAAAAATACGGCAAAGGGCGGATGCGGCTTAATGACGCGAACCGTCACTTCATTGATACTAGTATAAGTATGCAGCAGCTCGGATGCAATATTTTCTGCTAAAGCTTCAATTAATTTATAAGTGCGGCCTTCCACAACCTCTTTGACTTTAAAAAATACTTCCCCATAATTAACCGTATCATCCAAATGATCCGACTTGCCGGGTTTGTCTAGCGGAAGCATAAACTCTACATCTACATAAAAGCGTTGACCGAGCTTATTCTCTTCCGGAAAAACACCATGATTACCAAAGAATTGCATGCGGGAGAGTGTTATTTTATCCAATGTAGGAACCTCCAAGTTTAGGTTAACTGCGAACGAATAATGGCATCTGTCATAACCGCTAAACGTTTCATCGCTTGAACATCGTGTACTCTGATCATCCCGCAGCCTTGGGCAATTCCAAGCGCCACAGTCGATGCTGTTCCTTCCAGACGTTCCTCAGGAGGCAGACCCAGTGTCAGGCCGATGACACTTTTGCGAGATGTGCCTAAAAGGACCGGATATCCGAGATCGACGATCGTACGCAGATGGTTCATAAGGAACAAGTTCTGTTCGTAGGTCTTAGCAAATCCGATGCCTGGGTCTAAAATAATACGCTCTTCCCGAACGCCAACTTCTCTGGCTTGATTCGCATAAAACTGTAAGTCGGTAGTAACGTCACGGAGAAAATCAGAATAGGTGGGGTTCGCACGATTATGCGTGATGATAAACGGACAATCGTAGCTGGCCGCTACCTCTGCCATTCGAACGTCGGCTTGGCCGCCCCATACATCGTTGATGATATGCGCCCCCGCTTCTAATGCTTGCTTCGCTACCTCCGCTTTGTAAGTATCTATAGAAATAGGAATGTTTACTTCCTTACTTATTGCTTCAATGACCGGAATAACCCTTTGCAATTCTTCATCTTGTGTGACCTTGGCAAAACCAGGTCGGGTCGATTCTCCCCCGATATCAATGATGTCGGCGCCTTCAGCTACCATTTGGCGAGCTCTGCGCACCGCATCCTCTACCCTTACGTAATTCCCACCGTCCGAGAAGGAGTCCGGAGTTACGTTTAATATGCCCATAATGATCGTTCGATCACCAATGGGCAGCTCATGTCCTCTACAGGATAACACTTTCATTACTGTTCACTTCCTGTTGCTATCAGATGTTAGTTATAAAGCTCACTAAATTGGCGAGTTATCGGACCTACGATGCCCTCTCCAACGACGTGAGATTGTCCACTCGGTGTAAACAGTGTCGTAATAGGTACGATCTCTTGTATGGAATTAACGATAAACACCTCGTCGGCCTCCATGAGATCTTCCCATCGATATAGGCCGCCCTGTGTTGGAATCTGCTGCTGCTGTGCCAGCTGTAACACATAAGCTCTTGTGATGCCAGGTAAGATGCCTGTATCCAGCGATGGCGTATAGCAGGCTCTATCCTTTATGAAAAAGATGTTGCTCACGATACCCTCAGCTACGTAACCTTCTTCGGTCAGCATCAGGCCTTCTGCGCCAGCTGCCCAGTCATACTGCTGCAGCTCTCTTTTAGCAAGGATATTATTCATATAGTGAAAGGACTTGAAGCGGTATAAACCTTCCGGCGTATTACGAGGCAGCTTCAGCAGCTGCAGCGCTTTGCCCTGTGTATAGATCTGCTCGTCCCTTGGTGGAAGCGGCTTGATGTATATGATCTCTGTTGGGTTTTGATAGACGTCTGATGGCAGCCCAAGGATATCAACTCCGGCCGAAACGGAGTAGCGGATATACGCATCCTCTAGGTTATTGGCTTTAAGCAGCTCATCAATCAGACGCTGAATGTGTGCAAGGTCCGGCTCATAGCCAATCCCAAGCTCACGGCAGCCCTCTGTTAGACGCCGAAGATGCTCGGGCAGCAGGAACGGTTCTTTCTTATAGGTGCGAAATGTCTCAAAAAGGCCGAGGCCGTAAAGAAAGCCGTGATCGTAAACCGAGACCACAGCTTCCTTATCATTTGTTAGAATCCCATTGACACTAATAATCATAGATTAAACTCCCGCTTTGGCTGTACGGCGAAGAAAATTCCGCAGGATCTGATGACCGTGCTGTGTAATGATAGATTCTGGGTGGAACTGCACGCCTTCAATCGGATATTCCTTATGACGCAATGCCATAATTTCACCCTCAGCTGTACGCGCACTAACTTCCAAGCAATCAGGCAGCGTCTCGGCTTTGACGATTAAGGAATGATACCGAGTCGCTATAAAAGGGGATGGAAGCCCCTCGAATAATGTTTTACCATCATGGAAAATCTCTGAGGTTTTACCATGCATTAATCGCTCTGCGCGAATGACGTCGCCGCCAAAAGCTTGACCAATCGATTGATGGCCTAGACAGACGCCGAAGATGGGGATTTTACCCTTGAAATGGTCGATAAGTGATAAGCTAATTCCGGCTTCATTCGGCGTGCAAGGACCCGGAGATACTAAAATATGATCCGGCGCCAAGGCCTCAACGCCAGCTAAATCAATTTCGTCATTACGACGAACGATGACTTCTTCACCGATCTCCCCCAAATATTGGACGAGGTTGTACGTAAACGAATCATAATTATCAATCACTAAAATCATTCTAAGCTCCCCTTTCGTCAGCCCTGCTAGGGCTTAAGCTCGGCTCATGCTCCGCTCGCTATATTCTATCGCTTTCCACATCGCTTTGGCTTTATTCAAGGATTCAATGTACTCACGTTCAGGTATGGAATCAATGACGATGCCTGCCCCTGCTTGAATGTGGCCCATCCCTTGAACAGCTACCAGCGTGCGTATAATTATATTAAATTCCATATTCCCATTATAGTCAATCCATCCCATGGATCCTGTATAGGGTCCGCGGCGAACCGGCTCTAATTCTTCAATAATTTCCATGGTGCGAATCTTCGGAGCGCCTGTGATCGTGCCTCCAGGGAAGGTCGCCGCAATGACGTCATAGGCATCCTTCCCCTCTGCGAGCTCGCCGACGACTTCCGAGACGATATGCATCACATGGGAGTAGTATTCGATGACCATGAAGTCTTTCACGTGGACGGAGCCGTACTTCGAGATGCGGCCAAGATCGTTGCGCTCGAGATCGACCAGCATGACGTGCTCGGCGCGCTCTTTGTCGTTGTCGATGAGCTCGCCGGCTAGGCGCAGGTCATCCTGCTCGTCCTTGCCGCGCGGGCGCGTGCCAGCGATAGGACGCGTCCGCAGGACGCCGTCCTCGAGCTGTACAAGCAGCTCCGGCGAGCCAGAGACGAGGGCGAAGCCTGCGAAGCGCAGCAAGCCCATATAAGGCGAGGGATTGACGATGCGCAGCGCCTCGTAGATCTCCTCCGGCGTCGTGCGCAGCTGCCGGCTCTGTCTAACGGACAAGTTGACTTGGAACACGTCACCTTGGGAAATGTAGGCTTGGATGCGCTGCACCGCCGCGATGTAGTCGGCTTTGCCGAAGGCAGGCTGGATGCCTGCGATGCTCTCGACGTCGATGTGCAGCTGCTCGTGCGTGATTGCCGGTTGGTCCACACCGCTCAGTTGCAAGCCTGACCAGCTGCTGGAGCGGACTGCATGCCAGCGAGCGAGCATCGCCTCAGCCTCAGCGTGCGCCTGTGCATAAAGCTGCCGGAGATAAGTGTCATCGGCCGCTCTGCTCTTCTCTAGCGGCATATGCACAGCAATGTACAGACTCTTATCGATATGATCCAAGGTCCAAACTTGATCATACATAGCGAAGCTATAATCCGGAATCGGCAGGTCATTTGCCGCTTGCTCCTGGAGTTTCTCAATGGTGCGGATCACATCATAGCTCCAGTAGCCTACACAGCCGCCAAGAAATTTAGGGGCTCCATCGACTTTGGGGCTATGATAAGCTGACATCCATTGCTTCACAATATCGAGCGGTTTGCCTTGCAAGCGTGAAACTTGAGGCTTGCCCTTATCAACTTGGTTGGTCATGCTCATTTCCGCATCCAAACCGTTTCCATGAATCGTAGAAAACGGCTGTAAACCGAAGCAAGTGTAACGCCCCCCTTTGCCGCTTTCCAGGACAAAGGAATCCGGCGCAGCTTCTTTCCACGCTTCTTGCCAAGAAGCGATCCGGTCGTCGGCAAGTCCCAGTTTAATGACATAAGGCAGCATCGTATACGTGGAGGACCAATTACGCCACTGCTCTACTGTTGTTAGGATCATACTTGCCCTCCTTCCTGTGACATCCGATGATTAGTTGTCCATTAGTATACTCCAACCTTACACAGAAAAAAAGCCCCCAGCTGCAGCAGCTGGAGGCTCGTTCGTAGCAAGTAATCTTATTGCTCTTCGAATTGATACAATGGCGTAGAAAGGTAACGCTCACCGTTACTTGGAATCACAGCAACTACACGTTTGCCTGCGCCAAGTTCTTTAGCAACTTTAAGCGCTGCAAAAATCGCTGCACCGGAGGAGATACCACCAAGGATACCTTCTTCTTTGGCTACACGGCGTGAAGTTTCGAAAGCATCTTCGTTTTCTACGGCAATAATTTCGTCATAGATGCTTGTGTTCAGAATGTCTGGAACAAAGCCTGCGCCGATACCTTGAATTTTATGAGGACCTGGCTTACCACCGGAAAGTACCGGAGATGCAGCAGGTTCAATGGCATAAATCTTGATGTTCGGGAAGTTTTCTTTCAGTACGCCACCTGCGCCTGTAATTGTTCCGCCCGTACCGATACCCGCAATAAAAGCGTCCAATTTGCCATCGTGAGCATTAATCGCTTCAACGATTTCCGGACCTGTTGTTTCACGGTGGACTTTCACGTTTGCTAGGTTTTTGAATTGTTGCGGGATGAAGTAGGAAGGATTCTCTGCTTGAAGCTCCTCAGCACGTTTGATAGCGCCCTTCATTCCTTCTGCTCCAGGCGTCAGAACCAGCTGAGCCCCGTAAGCGCGAAGCAGGTTACGTCTTTCCAATGACATCGTTTCTGGCATAACCAGAATCGCCTTGTATCCTTTTGCAGCTGCTACTAAAGCTATTCCGATTCCTGTGTTACCGCTAGTCGGCTCAACAATCGTATCGCCTGGCTTCAATATACCTTCTTGCTCAGCTACTTCGATCATGGAGATGGCAATACGGTCTTTTACGCTGGCACCTGGATTTTGGTACTCAAGTTTCACATAAATCTCTGCGCTTCCTTCCGGAACAACGCGGTTCAAACGAACAAGCGGTGTATCGCCAATCAAATCCGTAATGCTTTGCACTAATCTTGCCATGCTATTTCCCCTCCAGGTTAAATAATCGATGATTTCCGAGTTAATTAGTCGGTATTAATACATTCATCTTATCAATGCACTTACTGGTTGTCAACCATATTTTCCAGAATGTCAACGCAATTGAGGGTCAAGAATGCTAACCTTCCATTTTCCTCGAAGCTGCTGCACATAATCCTTAAGAGGTGGTGCTTCTTGAAGCGCTAGCTCTCTCCGCACATTTTCTCGAACGAAAGCAAGATCTGGATTTACTTTCTCTCGCCGATTTTTCAGCTTCACAATCGCGAATCCTTGTGGCAGAGGGACAGGCTTACTCACTTCTCCAACCTTCAGTTGTTTCGCCGTCTCAAGAACAGGAGCAGCAACAAAAGGATCGTCTCCTTCAATCCAACCCAAATCACCGCCGGAGTTATTGGTTGCATCATCCAGGGAACGATCTCTGGCAAGGGTCGCAAAATTCTCTCCTTTCGCCAGTTCCGCAATGACTTTATTCGCTTGATCCTTGGTTGACACGATAATCTGAAGAATATTATATTCGGTATCTTGCTTGAATTCATCGGCGTGCGTCTTCATATAGTCTTCTACCTGAGCATCCGTTATCTGAATATGTTTGGTTGCGAGCTTCTCAAGTAACAATTTATTGGTTACATCTTCCTTGATTTCTTGCTCTGACAAACCTAACTGATTTTGCATGGATGCATAAAATTGTTGCTCACTCTCATAACCTTGCTGCATCCGTTTCAACTCACGGTTAATCTCCGCGCTTCCAATCGTAGTCCCTGTCTCGTTGCCTTCCAGACGTATCACTTCACGATCCAACATTTGACCCAGCAGTTCTGCCCCATAATGACGTTCAAGAGCTGTTTGAAGCTCCAGAATGGTCATATCACGATTTCCAACTTTGGCGACTACCCGATCATTCTTCTGCTCACCCTGTTTCTCAGGTTCTGGTGGTTGACTTGGTTCTGATTGGTTTATGGTATGGGTGAACAGCAAGGATGCGAGCACGAGATTACCTACAGCCATCACGATAATGACTCCCCACAATCGCTTCACGTTTGCATCCTGACTCCCTCTTTACATCTATAATGCTGCTTGCTCTATAATTCAATCATTCGTTTCAAATCATCTTCGTTAAACCGATAAGCTTCATTGCAGAAATGACAAACGACCTCAGCAAACCCTTCATCTTCAAGAATTTCTTGCAGCTCTGTCTTCCCTAAGGAAATAAGCGTTGTTTCAACTCTTTCACGACTGCATTTACAGCGGAACATGACATCCATCTGATCAAGCTTCTGGAAAGATGGTAGTACGGTTTGAAGGATTTCTTCTAAGTTCAAACCCCCGCCGAGCATGTTTGTGAAGGATGGAATGCGAGCGAGCATCCCTTCAATGTCCCCAATTTCATCATTTGTTAATCCTGGGAGCAATTGAATAACGAATCCGCCTGAAGCCAGAATGGAGTGATCCGTATTTACCAATACCCCTAGCGCAACTGCTGACGGCGTTTGTTCAGACATGGCAAAATAATACGTGAAATCTTCTGCCAACTCTCCTGAAATGAGAGGAACGCTGCCTTTATAAGGCTCTTTCATGCCTAAATCTTTGGTTATGTACAAAAATCCATCCGTTCCGACTGCAGCAGCAACATCTAGCTTGCCATTCTCCTTAAGGGGAGGATCGACTAACGGATTATCAACATAACCGCGTGCCTCGCCCTTCGCATTAGCATCGACCACGATTTGACCGATGGGTCCATCGCCTTTAACTTGAACAATCAGATGCTCTTCACCCTTGAGCATGGCTGCAATGAGAAGTCCCGCAGCTGCCGTTCTTCCTAATGCTGCCGTGGCTGTTGGTGTGGTTTGGTGTCTTCGGCTAAGCTCTTCTGTGAGGACAGTCGTTTCCACGGCAAAAGCGCGAACTTTTCCGCCCAGCGCTGTTCCTCGAATCAAATAATCGCCCATGTTAAATCCTTTCCTTAAACAGCTTATGCATTTTTCTCATAAATCATTTGTAGACCTTGCAAAGTAAGCAGTGGGTTGACGATCTGAATGGTACGAGATTCACTGGAAATCAACTCCGCTAGACCACCCGTAGCAATAACTGTCGGATTGACATTAAATTCTTGAATAACACGTTCAACAATCCCATCAACTTGGCCTACATAGCCGAAAATAATCCCTGCCTGCATCGCCGCTACGGTATTACGACCGACGACACTCTTCGGCTTAACCAGCTCGATGCGCGGCAGCTTCGCCGCCTTTTGATATAAGGCTTCCGTTGAGATCCCGATTCCTGGTGCAATCGCGCAACCAACAAGCTGCTGGGAAGGATCGATGTAGTCGTATGTGGTAGCCGTCCCGAAATCAACAATGATACAAGGCGCCCCGTACAGCTCAAGAGCCGCCACAGCATTTACAATGCGATCAGCACCGACCTCTTTGGGATTGTCTACACGCACATTCAATCCTGTCTTAATGCCAGGACCAACGATGAATGGGGTCCTTTTCAAATAGTGTAAGCAAAGGTTTTCCATTACATTCATAAGCGGAGGAACAACGGAGGAGACAATGACACCTTCCACCTGTGTAAATGAGATGCCCGAGTGTTGAAATAGGCTATGCAGCTGCATCCCATACTCATCGACTGTCGCTGAACGGTTCGTACTAACCCGCCAGTGATGAAGGAGCGTTCGCTCTTGATAAAGTCCGAGCACAATGTTCGTATTCCCAACATCGATAACGAGAATCATAGTGCCGTCTCCTTCCGCTCATTCAAGTCCAATGAGATATCTAGCGCTGCAACCGAATACGTCAAGCGCCCAACGGAAATCACATCAACGCCCGTTTCCGCCATCGCTTTAATCGTCTGAGGTGTCACAGAGCCTGAACCCTCTACTACAATATGCGGCGCTTTACTTTTAATTATGGAAACTGCTTCTTTCATCTTCGCAGGAATCATATTATCGAGCATGATGATATCCGCACCAGCCGCTAATGCTTCGTGCAATTGGTCAAAATTCTCGACCTCCACCTCGATCTTCATCGTGTGGGGGATCTGCTGCCGAGCCGCTTGTATAGCTTGTGTAATGCCGCCTGAACCTTTAATATGGTTGTCTTTAATCATCACAGCATCGTAGAGTCCAAATCGGTGATTATGACCTCCACCAACTCGTACAGCATACTTCTCAAGCAATCTGTGTCCCGGAGTCGTCTTCCGTGTATCGACAAGTCTAGTCGGCACGCCTTCTAAAGCATCGACAAACTCACGTGTTTTGGTTGCAATTCCAGATAATCGCTGCATCAAATTAAGGCTTAATCGTTCACCTAGCAGAATACTGCGCGTATTGCCTTCCACTTCAGCTAGTATGGTCCCTTTATAAACAGACGATCCTTCAACTACTTTAGTTTCAAAACGAAGAGAAGTATCAACCACAGTAAAAACTTCCTGGGCGATTCGGAGTCCACAGACTATTCCGTCTTCTTTGACGTGGATAATCCCTTTGGACGCATGTTCCAAAGGGATCGTTGTCAGAGTCGTGACATCGCCGGTTCCAATATCCTCTTCCAGCCAAAGCCGAATATGTTTACGAATGAGTTCCATATTTAAATCCAGCATATTAAATCCACTCCTCAATGCTATCTTCCCCGCGCTTAAAAACAATATGCTTCTTCCATGCTTGATCATCCCGTTCAGCGAAATCTTCCCGGTAATGACCGCCACGACTTTCCTCCCGCGCTAGAGCCGCTGTTGTCGTTAGAAGCGCACAGTTAAGTAAATTCGCAAACTCATAATCTTCACGTTTCGTCATCAAAGAACCGAAGATAGAGAGTTGTCTTGCCAATTCGTCATACCCTTTTTGCAAGCCTTTGGCTGAACGTTTCAGTCCCGCGTAACGCAGCATAACCTTCTGCAGCTTAAGCTTTTTCTCGACAACGGCTTGATTCGGGATTTCCGTTCTTGGCGCTTTGGATTCAGCACGTATTTGAATGTTGCCTTCCAAAGGCGCGAGCTCCTGAATCCGTTCGATGATTCTTCTACCGAACACAATAGCTTCAGATAGGGAGTTACTGGCTAATCGATTAGCGCCATGTACACCTGTAGAGGACACTTCCCCACAAGCGAAAAGACGGCGGATGATCGTTTCTCCGTGTAGATCTGTCTTGACACCGCCCATCATATAATGAGCTGCGGGAGCAACCGGAATCCAGTCGGTGCTCATATCTAGACCGTAATTGAGGCAATATTCATATATCGTCGGGAATCGATGTTTAATTAACTCTTCGGATTCGTGCGTAATGTCGATATAGACGAAGGTCGATTTGCAATTCTCCATCTCGTCGACGATGGCACGGGCCACGACATCCCTAGGCGCTAGCTCAAGCTGGGGGTGGTAACGCTCCATGAAGCGCTCCCCCTTGATGTTACGCAGATAAGCCCCCTCGCCGCGCACCGCTTCCGAGATCAGGAAGCGCGGAGCACCAGGGTAGCAAAGCGCCGTAGGGTGGAATTGAATGAATTCCACGTCCTGAATTTGCGCACCGGCGCGGTGAGCAATCGCTATTCCATCGCCTGTGGCGATGTCAGGATTCGTTGTGTAGCGGAACAGCTGTCCCGCACCACCGGAGCAAAGGATCGTAGCATTGCCGCGCACAAATACGCGCTGACCGCTTGGTTTCTGCACAAGAGCGCCGTAGCATTCGCCATCCTGGGTGATCAGGTCGATCACGAAGTGATCGTCCCAGATCTCAATGTTCGGATCTTGCTTCGTGCGTTCCGAAAGAGCTCGTACAATTTCAGCGCCTGTGGCGTCGCCATGCGCATGCAAGATGCGGCGTTGACTATGCGCTCCCTCTTTGGTCAAAGCAAACTCCCCGTTCTCGAGATCGAACTGGGTACCCATCCGAATGAGATCCTGAACGCCGTTGGGGCCTTCATGAACGAGAACGTCAACGGCCTCCGGCGAACATAGTCCCGCACCTGCTATCAGGGTATCCTGCATATGATATTCCGGCGAATCCTCGTCCGATATAACAGCAGCAATTCCGCCTTGCGCATAGCGCGTGTTGCTGTCGAGGAGCGATTTCTTCGTAATCATCAGCACTTTCTTATTTTCACTAGCGCGAAGAGCAGTGAATAAACCTGCAATGCCCGCGCCAATCACAATAACATCTGTATGTACATGAGGAATGGAATCTAAATCTACATCTACGAGGTATCTAGGAATCATGCCGTTTCACCTGTTCTTCACCATTAATTGCTCGCAAAGCAAACGGTATCCGATGGATTATTCGAATACAGGAATGCTTCGCGAGGGTACCCTGCCTATTAAACAAGAGAGTAGCGCATGCTACTTTACTTGTAACATGCGCTCTAAGGACAATCTTGCTTTATTGGCTACATCTTCTGGCACATAAATCTCTGGTTGCATCGTTTCAAGACATTTCACAATTTTCTTCAAATTGTTTACTTTCATATTCGGGCATACCAAGTATTTGGTTGCAAAATGGAACTGTTTATCAGGACTGTCCAGACGAAGCTGATAGCCCGTTCCATCTTCCGTTCCAACGATAAACTCTTTGCAATCGGACTCTTTGCAATATTTGATAATTGCTGTTGTACTTCCGACGAAATCTCCCAGTTTAACAACTTCTGGACGACATTCTGGATGAACAACGAACTGAGCATTCGGGTATTGGGCTCTCATTTCTTCCACATCTTTAACGGTCAGCATATCATGTGTATTGCAATAGCCTTCCCAGATGATCACTTTTTTGCTTGTGAATTTTGATACATAGTCGCCCAAATTTTTATCCGGCACCCAGATGATCTCATCTGAATCGACGGAATTGATAACATTGATAGCATTTGCCGAAGTACAGCAAATATCTGTTTCTGATTTCACATCAGCAGATGTATTAATGTAAGCAACAACTTTAGCATTAGGATGCTGGCGTTTCAAAGCACGTAGACCTTCTACATTCACCATATCCGCCATCGGGCAGCCTGCACGTTCGTCAGGAATAATGACTGTTTTGTTAGGAGCAAGAATCTTAGCACTTTCCCCCATGAAATGTACGCCACAGAATACAATCACATCAGCATCGGTTTGCGCTGCCTTCTGCGCAAGCAGAAAGGAATCCCCCCGGAAATCGGCAACCTCTTGAACTTCGTCACGTTGATAATAATGAGCAAGAATAATAGCATTCCGTTCTTTCTTTAGCTGCAGCAACCGTTCCTTGAGTTCGCGGTTCTGCTCCGCTTTGCGTTCTAATGCTAGAGCTTCCATGGTGCTTCCTCCCCTGTCTGGGACGTAAAATGTACTTCTTGTCTATCTAAAAATAGGATTAACAATAGTATGTTCTAATCGTAATAAAATTAGAGATTTACAACTAATTTACACATTCTCACATCCCCTGTCAATGCGCAAATATGCCGAAAAAACCAGAAAATCCGGGTACACCTGACGTGTACACCGGATTTACGAGTTGCTATTGCTTGTTACTCTTCGGAATGATCCGAATTGGACTCTTTATCTTTGTTTAACTCCAATTTGTTGCTTTCGCTAGATTGGCTTTGCCCTTGAATGTTCACTTTGACCTCTTCGTCATCCGCGCTTGCATTCAATTTGCCTTTCTCTAGAAGCTCGATGATTTCGTCTTTATCGAGTGTTTCTTTCTCAAGCAGCGTTTTGGCTACGAGATGAATCTGATCCGCATGCTCCGTAAGCATCGCACGAGCACGATCATAACAAGTGCGAATAAAGTTTTGCATCTCTTGATCAATCTCATAAGCAATCGCATCACTGTAGTTTTGTTCATGTCCGATATCGCGGCCTAAGAACACTTGGCCTTGCGAGCTGCCGAACTGCATGGGTCCAAGCTTATCGCTCATACCATATTCCATAATCATGCGACGAACAATACCGGTTGCTTTCTGGAAGTCACTATAAGCCCCAGTGCCTATTTCTCCGATAAATAGTTCTTCGGAAACGCGGCCTCCCAGGAGTCCTGTTACTTTATCCAGCAATTCGTTCTTCGTCTGCATCATGCGATCTTCGCCTTCTTTGGGCAGCATCATGACATAACCGCCAGCGCGTCCGCGCGGAACGATCGTGACTTTGTGCACCATATCAGCATTCTCGGCGTAATAACCAATGATCGCGTGTCCCGCTTCATGATAGGCAACAATGCGTTTCTCAGTTTCGCTGATAATCCGGCTTTTCTTCTGTGTACCTACAATAATACGGTCAAAAGCTTCTTCGACTTCAGCCATCGAAATATCTTTACGGTTACGACGGGCAGCAATCAAAGCTGCTTCGTTCAATAGATTCTCGAGATCAGCACCTGTGAATCCAGTTGTGTAGCGAGACAGAGCGTCAAGCTTCACGTCTTTGGCAAGTGGTTTGTTGCGGGCATGTACTTTCAGTACAGCTTCGCGGCCTTTGATGTCAGGACGATCTACCGTGATTTGACGGTCGAAACGACCTGGACGCAACAAGGCTGGGTCAAGGATATCTGGGCGGTTAGTCGCTGCAACGATAATGATACCTTCGTTCGCGCCAAAGCCGTCCATTTCTACTAGCAATTGATTGAGTGTTTGTTCACGCTCGTCATGTCCGCCGCCTAAACCAGCGCCACGTTGACGACCTACAGCATCAATCTCATCGATAAAAATGATACAAGGTGAGTTCTTCTTCGCGTTCTCGAATAAGTCACGAACACGGGAAGCACCGACACCGACGAACATCTCAACGAAGTCAGAACCTGAAATACTGAAGAATGGTACGCCTGCTTCACCAGCGACAGCTCGTGCAAGAAGGGTTTTACCGGTTCCTGGAGGACCATTGAGCAGAACCCCTTTAGGAATTCTAGCACCGACTGCTGCGAATTTCCGTGGATCTTTGAGGAATTCGACAACTTCGATCAATTCTTGCTTCTCTTCGTCTGCACCTGCCACGTCTTCAAATGTGACGCGTTTTTTCTCCTCATTATATAAGCGGGCACGGCTTTTGCCGAAGTTCATCACTTTGCCGCCGCCACCTTGAGCCTGATTTAACAGGAAGAAAAACAAGATGAAGATAATGACGAATGGGATGATGGAAGTTAGGAAACTAATCCAAACGCTATCCCGTTCCATAGTCTCGTAGGTTTCCGATGGAACGCCATTCGCTTCAATCAGCTGAACGACCATAGGCTCGAACGGAGCATGGGTCTCAAAGCTTTTCTTATCAGCACCACTTGGTGGGTTAATATACTTACCTTTAATCAAATATGTGTATCCATCAAACTTTAAGGTCACGGATTCCACATTTTTGTTAACCACCGCTTGGCGGAATTTATCGTAAGTAATTAACTCCTTTTGCTCGTTTTGGGTACTAATGAAATGGACGATACCTACAGTAACCAAAAATATAAGTAAATAAAAGCCGGTATTCCGGATAATTCGATTCATCCCGAGCCTCCTCTCAAACGGCACACGTTTATTATTTTACCACATCCCGGTAAAGCACTACAACATAACAGCGCTGATGAGTCTGCGGGAAATGACATTAGCTACTGTAGATCTCTGGTTTCAATATGCCGATAAATGGAAGGTTGCGATACTTCTCTGCATAATCCAGACCATATCCGACTACGAACTCATCTGGGAGCACATAACCTGCATATTCAGGTTCGAGATCCACAGTTCTGCGTGCCGGTTTATTAAACAGCGCAACGACCGAAATCGTCTTAGCATTGCGTCGCTCTAGCACATCTATCAGATAACTCAGCGTTAAACCGCTATCGATAATGTCCTCCACGATAAGAATATGACGTCCTTCCACAGGTACATCAAGATCTTTAATAATCTTGACAACACCAGAAGATTTCGTGGATTGACCATAGCTGGATACAGCCATGAAATCGAGTTCCAATGGTACTCTGATTTGCTTCACAAGATCAGCCATGAAAATGAAAGCTCCCTTAAGCACACAGATAACCAATGGGTTCTTACCTTCGTAATCGATGGAGAGTTTCTCCCCTAATTCTTTAATCTTGCCTTGAATTTGTTCTTCACTGTAAAGAACTTCTTGAATATCGCTGTACAAGGATGAACCCCCTAGTTTTATATTATGAATCCTTATAAATTTACATTCTAGAAGAACGAAATTTACGCATATTACTTCAGCACTAGCTTCATATGAAGTACACGTACTGTATCTGGTCCAACCAGAGCGTGCTTGGACCTACGAAAGCCAGCAATCCAAAGAATTTGCCCGGAAGCATCGACCAGCAGTGGAATGACATCACGCCGGCTTAGCGGCATTTTGGCATCAATGAACATATCCTTTACTTTTTTGGATCCATTTAAACCATGCGGCTCAAACCGATCTCCTGACCTGCGGCTCCTTACAACAAGCGGCAAGTTAAGTTGATCCAGATCCAAAAACACGTCCGTTGCAGATGAGAAATTAGCAGTCTCCTTCGAACTAGCCGGCACCCATGAACAGATCAGTTTGGCTTCCACTTCCGGCAGGCTCAGCTCGCTTGTATCTAATCCAACCTCATAAGCATAAGGCTTCGGAGAAGGAGCGAAGGTCTGAAATTGAATAGATTCATATTCTCTCACAATATAAACCTGTTCATCCACCTGAAGGACTTGATTAGAAACCTTATCCTGTAAAATCAACTCACGCATACTTTCAATTCGTGTAAAATCCAACCGATCTCTTTCCAAACAAAGACAGTTTAATATTAATTTAATCAAACGCCTTTGTAAAGCAACGTGCAGCTCAGTGAAATCACGTCTTTCGATGCGGCAGCAGGCTTGCTTGAAAGTTGTTATTCGGTGAAAAACCTGCTCGGCTTCTTTGGCCAAATAATCATCCTCAGCTCGCATCAAATCCGTCAATCGATTCAGTGACTCTGGAAGTTGTTCATTATACTGCTTCAGCATCGGCATCAAATCAAGCCGAATCTGATTACGAAAATACTTCCGCAGCTCATTGCTGCTATCCTTACAATACGTCATTTCATGCTGAGCACAATAATTCACAATATCTGCTTTGTATATACGTAAAAACGGACGAATCAGTTCCACTTTTTTTTCGCGCCTGCGTTCCGGCATGCCAACCAGGCCTGAAGGGCCTGTCCCTCTCAGAATCCGCATCAAGACGGTTTCGGCTTGATCATCCGCATGATGAGCGAAGGCAATACGTTTAGCGCCGTATTTCGCTGCGATCTGATGTAGAAATTCGTAGCGCTTCTCACGTGCCGCGGCTTGCCCATTGAGTGATGTTTCCTCTATAAAGGCTGGCACATCAATGACGCCGATTTCGCATGGAAGACCTAAGTCATCTGCAAGCTTCCCTACGAAAGAGGCTTCCGCATCCGATTCCGCACCGCGGAATTGATGATTCACATGCGCAACAACGAGTTTCCAGCAATAACGCTCAGCAAGGGCAAAAAGGACATGAAGCAGCCCCACGGAATCAGGTCCTCCTGAAACCGCAACGACCACCACATCTCCTGGATCGACGAGTTTTTCTTCGATAATACGTTGTTCTACCTTGGCAACAAGATCGATTTCCATCAGTATTCCTTTCTATTCCTGCACTTCCCATCATGCTACCAGTACATATAGAGCGTTGCCCCAAAAATAAAAATGGAAGCGGCGAAGCATATTTTCAGCCATGGCATTTGGAGTGTTGACTGTGTAATCTTCTTACCGGAGACCAACGTTCTCCAGTACTGATAGGCTTCTTGCGAAGAACTAAACTCACTATTCAAAGCTTTATGAAGAAATGGAGCGATATGGGCGGCAACTGAATTTTCACGCATAATGACTGTGAGTTGATCTAGATCTCGGTTTTGAGGAAGCGTCTTGGCTAAACCAGTGAAGCGTTTGCGTTGATCGAGCGATTTTAATAGTAAAATGGCAAATGAAAATAAATCATAACTTTCTTCCGCAACCCGCTCCCCCATATTCCAAAAGCCGCGGTCATACACTTCGGTTAGCTGTTTAATTGCTCTGCCTTTAGGAGTCACACCCCCAAAATCAATGAGATCCACATCGCCATAATTGGAAACGATCATATTCTCGACCTTCAGATCACCAAAAACATAGCCGCTCTTATGAACTTCCGTTAACTTTCGAAGCAGGTTAGAACCAATCACATAAATCCAATCCTGACCACGTTTATGTATAAAATTAGAAATCGTCATTCCCTCAATATATCGCATGACATAGAAGGAAACTTCTTTCCCATTTATTGACATATCATCGGCATCTATTAAAAAGTTCTTGAACGAGGTTTCTGTCAGCGAAATAGCAAGCAAGGAATTAATCTCCGATTGATGATCAACGGTCTCATGACCTGCCTTAAGCGCGAATCTAGCTGTTCCTCTTCGTACGAGAGCCACTACTCCGTTGGAACCAGCACCTAATAAACGTTCGACCACATACGTCCGGCCGTTCCATTTCCCTTGGATTTCTGCCCCTGGACGGAAGGCGTCATCATACCACGTAGTCACTCAGCATCCCATCCTCGGTCTTTGGTAAGATAGGCTTCTCCGTTATGAACTGCAAAGTTTGCAGTAACGCTGGACCTGTCGGAGTTGTACCCTTCATGTTTATTTTATAGAACATCTTGTCTAAATTTGCAAGTTGATTCGTCCAACTGAGATCCATTTCTAGTTCCTGATCTCTCGTTTTGGTCGAAGGAAAGTGGAAAACAGCCAGCTCACTCTTGCCGCTGCGGGCTCTAAGACTAAGCAAAAGATCATGAATCGCTTCACGCACAGCTGCATGTTTAGGCTTCATACTAGCACTAGCATCTATTAAAAGAGCAACGCAGAGTGAAGTAGTTTCACTCATGGTATCGATCACTTGAACCACTTCCGCGCGCTTATCTGGAGGTAACTGCTCCAATTGATTAAAGCCTAGAATACTTTGTAACTCCTTGCCTACTGCATGCTGAATCGTTGTTGTGACCGTTTTGCGCGTCATCATCTGAACTGTCTGGGAAAGTTGGCCTGAATTCACGATTCGGCTCATCCCGCCGCCTGCCGCAGCAATCTCTTGAATCTCCTCTGTGCCTAGCACCCCTAGCTCACCATGGTCAATCACACCTATGACATTCACAGTAACGCCTTCGGTATGCGCTTGTGCTGCTGCTATTACCGGACTTACCCCTACATTGGAACATCCATCTGTAATTAAAAGAATTTGCTTCATCATGATATCTGCCTCCCTGGCTCAAGAAAAGATTAGCTCTCTAGTAGTTCTCCTCCTAGTTTTTCCATTTAAGAGAGAGTCTAATCACGAGTAAACTAAGCGAAATAAAAAGACAGCCCGCCCCATGGTAATGGCAGACTGTCTCAAGATTAAAGATTTACCGAGTGAATCTCCTTCTTAGGATAAGACCAAGTAGGATTAAGGTGATACCTGCGATTTCCACGTAGAGATGGCTAGATTCCCCTGTCTTCGGGAGGGTCTCTGGTTTAGTGATAGGAGGGATTCCCCCTAATGGTACATCATTATCAGTATCAATTGGTAGGTCCGGATCCGTCGAAGGTGTAGGAACCGTTGGCGGTGTTGGCGGTGGTGTTTTCGGCGGTGTTGTTGGCGGTGGTGTTGGCGGTGTTGTCGGCGGTGTTGTTGGCGGTGTTGTTGGCGGTGTTGTTGGCGGTGTTGTCGGCGGTGTTATTGGCGGTGTTGTCGGCGGTGTTGTTGGCGGTGTTGTCGGCGGTGTTGTTGGCGGTATTTCAGTTGTCTTCGTATTGATCACATTGAGAAGAAGTTCATCTCCCGGATGAAGGGTTATTGGATTATCCTCTCTATTTAATACGTACCCCAGAGGAGCTGTTATTTCACTCACTACATAATCACCTGCAAGCAGATTGTTAAATACAACCGTACCTGTTTCATCCGTTGTTAACGTGTTGATTAAAGTCTTCTTATCACCTGATTTGCGATACAGTTCAAAGATTGCGCCGCTGAGCATTAAGGTGTTATTTGCAGAGTCAATTTTGTTAACCGTCAATGACCCTCGAACACCGCTACCAGTGCCAGATCCGTCCGAAACACCTACTACAATTTCCTTGGTCGTTTCTTTCGTGATAGTGGTTACGTTAGTGCCGCTAAGTCTGATTCTATTGGTGACCGTTTCGTGATCGTTGGCCCTAATTAAAGATTGATATTCCAAAATATACGCGGTTGATATCTGTTTGACGAAACTCAGTTCAAATGTTTGTTTGCCTTGATTATCCGTATTAATAACTAGTGTGTAGGCCACGCCTTTCGTTAATTCTGATCCCTTCATGACATTTCCGTTGCTAGTAACAGTCGTTGCAAACAAATGGAAGGAATCCGGCAATACTTGTTGATTGATGGACGGTGTATCGATGATTTTTGCATCGTTTAACGTGGACTGACCATAATTGATTTGAACGGACCAGTTTATTTTATCTCCACTTTGCGACCCGCTTTTACTCACGTATTCACCGCCCTTAGGAATGGGCAGGGTTGCTTTGAGATTGCCGGAAACCTGTTTAGTTCCATCATATGCAATAGCTGTATTAGAAACCGTGCTGTTAATCAGTTGACCTTGCAGACTCGTTTTAAAAACAATATAAAATGGTTCCGAAATGGGTTGAAGGAAATGAACAACTAGCTTGTTTTGGTTATCCACTGTGTACTCAAATTTTTTACGGTCTATCTCCCCGCCTCGTGATGGGTTGCCATTTTCCGGATTGATCGTCATTTTATATACATGAAGCGAATCAAGCGAATTAACATCAAACTTTTGATTTGACTCTAACGCATCTTGAACATTAGCATTTGTAAGAGTTTTGCCGTTATAGTTGACTCCCACTGTCCATGTGATTTCTTTCGTAACAGCGTTGTACCCACCGAATTTAAACCCATTGTTCTTCACTTCAATTCTTGGAATAAATGTTGCTGTTTCCGTTTGCGTCTTTGTTTTATCAGTGCTATCGATCCAATCAACCTTAGCTGAATTAACGAAATCAGTAGTTCCCGGAGGGCTGATCCAATCTATACTAAAATCTGTTTTGTAAACAATCGAAATTGCTTCTGATATCGCGTTCGTGAATTTCACTTTGAACCCATTCTCAACGGGGACAGAACTATCAAGGATATAGTCCGTCGACGGTACGATCACGTTTC
Organism: Paenibacillus sp. J31P190; assembly: GCF_059692075.1. Lineage (NCBI taxonomy): Bacteria > Bacillati > Bacillota > Bacilli > Caryophanales > Paenibacillaceae > Paenibacillus > Paenibacillus sp. J31P190. Next base: position 23,849 of record NZ_JCAUAS010000028.1, read on the forward strand.
CTTTTTTTATGACTAACGAATCAGGTATGAAACGTAATCCTTTTTTCGGAAATGTATCTGTCACGACCACATTGTTCATCAAATGACTGTCTCTGTTAATAACAATATGCCAAGCTACGGTTCTGGCATTGTAATCTGCGGTTCCAGGGTACTTGTGAACAGCCCCCTGTTCAATAACCCGTGTTGCTGTATCACTTTCTTCGCTGCCGGATGTAACGGTATTCGTAATGATTGCATTTTCCGGAACAGGATTGCTTGCCTTGGTCTGATAAGTAATTTTATATGCTGATGAAATATTATGATTAAATTGCAGTTTAAATCCTTTCTTGCCAGCAGCTGCCTCCGTTGTCACGGTGTACTCTCCACTCGGTAATTCACTTCCCAGTGTCTCATTACCACTAGAATTGAACGTTACGGGATAGATATGAAGGGATCCTGCAACTATCTCTTGTGTATCATTGAATAAGTCCTTTAGGAATGCTGCTGATCGGTCAATTGACCTCTCGTTATAGTTATATTTGATTCCCCAATTAATAATCTGCGTAACGGGACTATAGCTTTCCGCTATTTTATCCAAAGAGCTGCCACGAGTTACTTGGACGATCGCAGAGGATTGAACAGGGTTTTTATTACTTCCTCCAAAACTTGCCGTATTCTCAAAGGTCTTTTTATTAAAATCAGTAATTGGCGTTGTATATTGAATCCGGTAAGCCGTGTGAATAGGAGATTCCGTGAAATGAACAGAAAGATTCGCTCCTGCAATACTTACTGTATACTTACTGCTATCCACCAATGCTCCTTGTACGACAGTTCCATCTAGATGAACCGCTATATCATAAACAGCTACAGTAACTGGAACAGATAGCCCTGGAGGAATAGGATCCGTCATCACTGCGTTCTGAACAGAATCCAGCGTCTTATTCACATCCACGGTCCAATGAATATCTTTCGGGTTAAAACCAGTGGGTACGCCTCTCTTTTCGATGGTGGAAGTGACCGAAGGTCTAAGATGAAGAGTGAAAATCTGATCACCAGATTTAACCGGATTGGTAATCGTTACTGTTGTGCTTTCTGTAAGTTTACTTGTATCTAAGTGTGTTCTGAAAGTGAGTGTGCCATGTACATTATCACTTTTTATGTGGTCGTTAAAGGTGATCAGCACTTGATGACTATTTCGATTAACGTTGAAAGTTCCAAGCTGATCCTGCCCCATGACCAAAACACCGGAAATATCACTGAAAAGTAAAAATTGCTGCGGCAGAGTGAATGTAAACGTATCACCACCTTGATATCCATGACCGTTAGGCAGAGACCACGTATAGTCAAGCTGTATTGTGGAGTTTGGCTCGTAAACATTGCCGGTCACGACTTGACCTGCGCTGTCATATACAGCCATCGTCACGCTGTCAAGAATATTGTTTGAAATCGTGTTCGCACTGGCCTTAGTAATAATGCCAATCCCGTAAATACTCTGCATAAAAATTAATAAAGTAATCAGCAGAGCACTCGTCTTTTTCTTCAACATCATTTCATACCTCCATTCATGGATCAATTTTTTCTAGAGATTATTTATGTGTGCTACCTCCTATGACTTTGAAACAAAATGTATCATTATCAATGATATATGATACAAGATGTATTGTAAATATTGGAATTTAATGTTTTTTCAACATAAACGGCACAAAAAAACCTGTACTCAGTTGAGTACAGGTTTCTTCATTTACTCTAATATATTTTGGAAATTTGATAATTATGATCGTTTTTTATTATATCTATTGCTTCACCACCCTGTATATGAACAGCGTCATACGTCGTATCGATCGTCACCCATTCCTTACTTTCCTTTAGAAAGACTTGATTCCACGCATGATAAGTATCTGGCTCATGACTTTCATATCCCATAACCAGACGGGTTGGAATCCCCTCACTTCTTGCCATAGCCGCAAAAGTAGCTGCAAAGTCATAACAAATTCCTTTGGACTCTGCATAGACCGTATCCAGATTAGGTATATAACTATCTGCTACAGTTTGGGCCTTCTCATAATCATACTGAAAATGCGTGGTGATATATCCATAAATGGCTCTTATTTTGTCGATATCTTTTTCTTTATCTCCAACTAATTGCTTAGCCTCAACGACCGCCTTAGATTCATCGTTCCAATCGATCAACGGAATGGACTGCAGAAATACGGCATTCTCGTCTTCCATTTCTAAATCGATTTGTTCTTGCGCTACAACTTTATATTTATTAGCCCCAATGGACTCACCAATCAGCACTTTATACTGGCCGTTTCCAAGCTGCAAAGGGTACTGATCCCCTTCTGCGAAGGTGTAATCATATTTAACATTTTCTCTCATGATTCGCACGAGAACTTTGGAGTTTTTATCGTTTGAATAATGAACCGAGATAATCCCTTTATTCAGAGCATCTTTATCAATCACGGAAGGATTGGAAGCTGCAAATATCCCTTGCGGAGCAAGAGCAAACAGAAAAGTTGCTATAATCGTTCGTATAATTGGCTTTTTAAACACAAAAAATCCCCTTTCGGTAACTGGCTGCCAACTTAGTTCGGCTAAGGAAGGCCCTTTAGTTTTGCGTCTCTAGTTTTCGCTAGATTTGCCTTTATCGGAGGAACGCACCGACTCCCTATAATCACTAAATCACTATAGTGCAATCTTAACATAGGCTTGTCTCTCTGAATAGACAAAATATTACATTTTATTCCTTCGACTGCACCATGATTCCCTTAATCGCAATACGATGAGTCGGATTTTCCATTGGATGGCAAGTTATTAGCGTAATCTCCCGATCTTTGCCGTTGCCCTTCAGCACCCAAACATCCTCTGGGAGGACATACTGTTTGTCCACTACTTTGTAGATATACGTTTTGCTCCCTGTATTCACTTCAATGAAATCCCCTTCAGTTACTTCATCTAATCTATTAAAATTTTTCCCGTAGGTCAGATTTCGATGACCCGCAATGGCATAATTACCAACAGCGCCTGCTTTGCCTGTATTAGCTATGCTTGCAACGGAAATCTTCAAATTATTCACGGTAGCGTCTGTCAGAATAGGAAGCTTCAGATCAATTTTATCGATAGTGAGGACACCCTCTATATTCTTCTGCGGCAATGTTACAGGCTTCGGTGTCGTTTTCGCGGCCAAGGGGCTTGGTTGGCTGCTCGGCTGGCTGCTTGTCGGCAGAGCTTCCACTGCGGGACTGGAAGAAGGCACGACCAACCCCGCATCTGTCTCCTCCTCGAGGACAGAGCCTGTTTGATCCATATCCTGCAGATTTTCCTGCCATTGTTTCAAAATTTTGTTCTGCTGATAGCTCTCATAACGATCGTTTAACGTTGGATAGAGAAAAATGATAATCCCAAGAACGATAACTAACAGTGATAGCTTTTTTCTAATCACAAAGGGTACCGCCTTTCTCTTGGATCTCATACAACCACAAACATTCCGAGAAGTTTCTGTTAAGAATATGCATATTTCTGTTCTAGATATTTGCGTAAATTCCTTTCTTATCTTGCCAACAGGTGTTACAGCAAATAATGTCACGATAGCACAGAATTTTGTCGTTTTTGCAAGAAATTGTTCAGAATTTGTTCAGTCTAATTTGGTGTAATAAAAAGAATTCTTTTTTTTGGCATAGTTCGTTTTATGGTCATTTGTAAATATTTATCTATCTGGTGAAAATTTATCATGTTTCCGAGGAGGTGAAGGACGAATAGAGCAATCTCCACGACTACATAAGCATTTCTTACTCTGATTACAGGATTGTTCGTCCTCATACATAGATTAACGCAGAAACAACAGCACTTATTTCTTATGCCAGGAAGAAGAATCAAGATTTACAGTTGTTTAAGAGACATGCAGTTGGAATATTTTGAAAATAAAATACATTGCCAGCTCATGTTATCTGATTATGGGGGAGCAATGTATGGAACATTTATTGAGTTTGAAAAGAAGCAGAACCCTCTTGCATTTGCCTAAAAGAGTGCTGTTCTTGCTTATGGCTTTATCACTAGCGATATTGCCTTATTACAATTTTGTTGCGTCTGCCGCTATTTCTTTGTCTTTGGAAAAAACAGTAGATAAAACATCAGCAGTACCTGGGGAAACGATCACGTATACGATCAAGTATGCGAATCCTAGTACCACGGAAGATGCCGTGAATATGGTCATCACTGATGTTTTGCCAAATACACTGGACTACGTGGGCGTCGATACCTCGGCTGATGTCGATCATGTCGATTTAAGTACTCCTGGTACAGTTAAATTCGTTATGGATAACCCATTACCTGCTGGGACAACGGGCGTACTCAAGCTGAAGACCAAATTCAAGTCAGGGGTAACTCAGCAAGGAGACACAGCACTGAATACCGCAACAGCTAAAGCCGATAATAGCGGCTTGGTTTCGTCAACTGCACAAGTAGTTACGGCAACTCTGAATCCTGATAACTGGTCGATATCCAAAACCAAAATCCTTCCTACGGTTGATCCTGTTTTGAACAGTGATGTCACCTATCAGGTTAAGCTGAAAGGGAACAGTGCACTTGGTGGCGCAAATATTCAAAACGTTGGAATTTACGACACTCTGCCTATCGGCTCTACATTTGTTTCAGCCACTGGCGGCGGGGTTTATAGTTCCGTGTACGGCAATGTCTACTGGAGTCTACCTACATTAAACGCTGGACAGGAAGTCACCTACAATGTCGTATTGAACTTCCCGAGTCCTACGTTTCAAGTAGGCAATTCAGTAACGAATTCCGTTTACGCTGCAGGTACCAGCCTGAGCGGGGCTGCTCTTACTACAAATACAGCGTCAGTTACCCACCTACTTTCAGCTCCAATGCCAGGCGTTTACGGTATCAACAAAGACTCCCGCCAGACTAATGATGAGTATGCTGTCGGTCAGACCGTAGATTATAGAATCAATGGCTTTGGGAATAGCGGCAATGTCCCTTTGAATAGCTTTATTGTCGAGGACAACATACCGAAAGAAATTAATTTAACCCAGATTTCAACAGGTACCTACGCGAATAACACGGATGTCAAACTCACCTTAGATTACCAAAAAAATGGACTTGGCGTCTGGATTCCATGGACTGGTGGCGCGGGTCTCGACACAAGCATCAACCAAACTTTAGATGTATCTTCCTTAGGCCTTATAGGCCCAGATTATGTATCTAAGGTCCGCTGGACCTACGGAACAACGTCAGATGGAACGGTACCAAGCGGTTTCCGCATTTCTTCTGATATGCATGTGAAAGGCACTCTGTTGGGCACCGATCATCTCGGAGGCGCTGTGGTTCCCGATGTAACCACCTTTGACAACACAGCTACACTTAATGCTAAGCATTTGTCAACCTCGCTAACTCAGAGTAGTGATACCACCACCGTCAAGGTTGTTCACCCTCGACCTTGGATATTAGCTGATAAATCAGTCACAAGCAGTTCCTCTGTTAGAGAAGGCGATACAGTTACTTATAAACTGAGGGTTCAGAATCATCCTTTTGCGACTGGGGATTTGGATTCACCGGTTGTCCTTGATTTTTTCCCTAACGAATTAGAGAACTTTACAGTCATCGGTGTTCCAGATCAACATACTACGACACCCAGTGTTGCACCCACGTTCTCCAACCATCCCGAAACGATAAGTACAGTTTCGTATTCGGTTTACCGCTGGGAATTCCCAGGTGCCATTTTGAAGCCAGGCGATTACATTGATGTTACCGTTAGCGGTAAAGTCAAAAGCCATACAGTTAATGGCAATTTTAGTAATACTATGTATGCAACGTCTGTAACCACAAATGATTATAAAGGCACGACAGTGAATGACAGCCCCGACGATTGGGATGATATTCCGGCTACGACGCAATTCGTAAAGGACACGACCAACGTATACGTGAAATTCACTGGATCTCTTGAATCCGTCAAATGGGTAAAAGGTGAAGTAGATGGAGCATTCACGAAATATCCGGCTAACGGAGAAACACTTCCGGGCGGGAAAGCGATGTATCAATTGCGTGTAAGTAACGCGAATTCTAACGGCCCAATCTCCAACATCGTCATTGTCGATAAGCTGCCACGTATCGGAGATACAGGAGTCGTTGACACCAGTGGTCGTAGTTCCGCTTGGAAGCCTTATCTAGTGAATAACGTTACCGGTGCAAATGGCGGCATATTTTCCATTGTTAAGTCCAATGATATCAGCTATGTCTTACGCCCAGCAACAGGTGTTACCATTTATTACTCGACCAGTTTGAATCCTGACGTGGCCGATATATCCGATCCACTTCACCGTAATCATCATACAGGCTGGAGCACGGATCTGCCTCAAGATATTACAAGCGTAACTGCGTTGAAATTTGATTTGGGCAACAATGTTCTCGGACAAGGAGAATCTGTCATCTTAGAATGGGACATGCGAGCACCGGTAAGTGCACCAAGAAACCAGATCGCTTGGAACTCTTTTGGTTATGGCGCTACTTATCCTGACGAGGGCGGACCTCAGGCATTCTTACCAACAGAGCCTATTAAGGTAGGCTTTCAGGTTAAAAATGTCGATCCCGCTGGCACAGGAAATTTAGGTGATTTCATCTGGAATGATACGAATGCCAATGGTATTCAGGATGCTGGAGAAGACGGAATTAATGGGATTCTTGTGAATCTTTACAAAAATTCCGATCTTACACACCCAATATCCTACACTAGGACTGGTGATGAGCATGGTACGAATAAACATGGTTATTATGAGTTTCCTAATCTTCTTGCTGATGATTACACAGTAGAGTTCGTTATGCCGGCTGGTTACTTCCTTTCACCTCATGATGCAGGTTCGGATGACGCCAAAGACAGTGATTTCACTCTATTTGACACTCCAACCAGAACATATCGAGTCACAACAAACCTTGGGAATCAAGAGACCGATATGACACTTGACGCTGGTATCTATACCAAAGGATCGATTGGAGATTTTGTTTGGTTAGATAAGGATGCCGATGGCCAGCAGGATGCAGGAGAACCTGGCTTAGCAGGTGTAACGGTTAAACTCTATAACGCAGCTGACCTTACGACTTCTTTAAGTACTGCTACTACCGACATCAATGGTAAATATAGCTTCCCGGGTCTAGACCCTGGCAATTATCGCGTAAAGTTCATTAAACCAACTGGTTACAAATCCTCGCTGAATGATCAAGGCGGCAATGACGCCCTTGACTCTGATCGGGATGAAGTGACGGAATTAAGTCACACTGTGGTATTGAGCTCAGGCGAAAATGATCTTACCGTGGATGCAGGTTTTTACTTAGGCGAAATAGGCGACCTGGTCTGGCACGACAAAAATGCGAATGGCATTCAGGATGCAGGTGAGCCCGGCATCTCAGGGGTAACGGTTAAGCTTTATAACGCAAGCAACCTTTCGACTGCTTTGACTACTACTACGACCAACGGAAGCGGTATTTATAATTTCTCTAGCCTCCTTCCAGGCAGCTATGTAGTCAAATTTACCCACCCAAATGGTTATGATTTCTTCTCTCCACCCAATAAGGGAGTAGACGATGCGAAAGATAGCGATGCGATCTTTACTAGCCGAACGGATGCTGATGCAAGTATTAACAACATTACGCTCAATGATGGCGGACGTGATTATACCTTTGATACCGGTTTATTCAATCCAGCCAAACTTGGGGATAAAGTCTTTCTAGATGCTAATAAGAATGGCCTACAAGACTTAGGAGAAGCACCGGTACCAGGCATCAAAGTTAACCTTTACAAGACTTCGAATCCAACTGCAGTATTTGATACAACATTTACTGATGTCACGGGGATCTATCAATTTACAAATCTGGATCCAGGCAGCTATTTCGTTGAATTTATTACGCCGGCCGGTTATGGTATTACATCCAAGGATCAAGGCAATGATGATACACTCGATTCTGACGCTGAGCCAGCTACAGGAAAAACAGCTAGCGTCACGTTGTCCTCAGGTGATAATAATACGACATTGGATGCAGGACTTTATCTACTAACAAATGGTTCTCTAGGAGACATTGTCTGGGATGATTTGAATGCAAACGGCTTGCAGGATACTGGGGAACCCGGCATATCGGGTGTAACGGTTGAGTTGTACGATGCAAATACGAACGCTCATCTTGATACCAAAACCACCAATGCTGGAGGACTCTACCTCTTTACTAACCTACTTCTAACAGGCAACTATAAAGTGAAATTCCTTAAACCGAATGGGTTCAAGGAGAGTCCAGCCAATGCTGGAAGTGATGATAGTAAAGACTCGGATAGAGACCTATCGACTGGATTCAGTCATAACGTATCTTTACTTACAAGTATTAATGATTTAACGGTAGACGCTGGCTTCTATAAGCTCGCCACACTTGGCGACAAGTTGTTCGTCGATGCCAATACAAACGGCATCCAGGACGCAGGTGAAGTCGGGTATCCCAACGTTACAGTCAAACTGTATCGCTCCGACGCTCCGACAACTGCTATCCTAACAACAACTACGAATACGAACGGCAACTATCTTTTCGAAAACTTAGAGCCAGGTTCTTACATTGTTAGCTTCGCATCCGTTAGCGGATATAGCTTTACATCTAAGAAGGTAGGTTCAGATCCTGCTGTTGATTCCAATGTAAATAATGCTGGTATTACGGATAGCATTGTTTTACAGTCAGGTGAGGATAATCGTACGGTAGATGCAGGAATCTATGAGTACCGAAATAGTGGCGGCGGTGGCGGCTATATACCGCCAGTAACAGAACCACCTGTTACACCTGCACCAACTCCAGGACCTACACCAGGGCCATCGCCTGGAACTACTCCTGGGACAACACCAACACCTGTACCGACGCCAGGTACACCAACACCTGCGCCAACTCCAGGGCCTACACCTACGCCAGTTCCGGAGCAACCTGTTGTCACGGATGAGAATACACCAGTAACTGGTGAAATCCCGAACGCAGCACCGAATTCCGAAGGTGAGAAAATCCCTAATCAGGTGACCGTTGAAGACCAGCCTGAGAACGGAACCGTGGAATTGACAGATGACGGTAAATGGGTCTATACACCAAAAGAAGGATTTAACGGAGACGACTCCTTCACTATCGGAGTTAAGAATGATAATGGCGATATTGATTATCAAAAAATTCAGGTAAGTGTCCTTCCTAAGGGCACCAAAAAAGGCTCTACATCCCTAGTTCCAAAAACGGGCCAAGATGCTCACAGTAATTACTATCTAACTGGGCTAGCAATGGTTCTTGCTGGACTAGGCGCACTCGGAGCAACACGTTGGCTGCAGCGTAAATACAAGTAATACGAACAGGGGCGGCGCCATGCTGCCCCTGCTTCTTTATCAATGTACAATCATGCTACTATAGTCGTAGGAAGGAGGGAAATAAGGATGACAAGATTTTCAGTCACGCCAAAAAAATACCGAATTATCTATTGGGCAGCCTCATTATTCATCGTAGGGGGAATTACCCTTTTAGCCATAGATCTCTATACGCAGCATGTTGAAAGCAAGCAAGCCCAGCGGCTAAAAAGTCAACTTGCAAGCTTTCACCAAACCAATACCACTTATCTGTCTCAGCCAATCAATTCCGATCCTGGATATGACCAAATGAAAGAAGACATTAGCCCCGCAGCTAGCGCTCCTCCCGATAGCATAAATTGGAGTAGTTTGCTTGCCATCAACAAAGAAGTCGTTAGCTGGCTTCACATTGAAGGCACTAGTGTCGATTATCCGGTCGTACAACATAAGGACAATGATTACTATTTAAATACAGACGCAGCAGGCAAAAAATCAATTTACGGCAGTATATTTATGGACTACCGTGTAGACATCAGCCAACAACAGCGAAATACAATCATTTATGGGCATAATATGTTAGATGGTTCTATGTTTGGAAGCCTTCAAAATTATAAAAACAAAGATTTTTATTTGGAACACCGCGACATTCTTTTAGAAACACCCGAAAGGAAAACAGCCTGGGAAATCTTTTCGGTTTACACCATTGATGCCAGTAAAGATACGGTCGATCTCTCCTATGACAACGATCAAGCATTTCTTCAAGCTTTAGACCAATATCGTAAAAAATCATTGTATCAGACTACTGTCATTCCGCGAAAAGAAGATGAAATTCTCACACTGGTGACATGCAGTAATGAAACAGATGACACCCGTTTAGTTATCCATGCCATGAAAAAATAGGGACCCTGGACAGGTCCCTTTTACTTATTTTATATAAAGCTTATCTGCGACTGGATAGTCACTTTCCACCCATGTATGACCCAAGCCTAGGAGAGATTCATTTGTTATATTGAAGTAGTCCGTTGACTGAACCCCTGGTTTATCGGGCGTAGGATCATCAAAAACGGTATCCAGCATATACCAGTTATCCTCAATGTTCACTACATTCCACATGTGTGACTGTACAGGATCGTCATTTAAATACCCTACTACTAGTTTACTGTCAATGCCTGCTTTTTTGAGAAGCAAATTCGTTAAGATAGCGTAGCCTTGGCATACGGCCTTTTTGTTGTACAGTGCCGAATAGGCTGTATGTCCGATTTCATCTAAATCCTCATAAGAGGTATGCGAAACCACATAATCGTGAATCGCCGCTTCCTTTTCAAATGCGGTCATCCCGGTTGTCAGGATTTCACCCAGAATACGATCGATTTCCTTATTTACGAAATTATCCTGTTCAATGGTCGTAAGGTATTCGGGCTTTAATGTAATCGTGATGTTGCCAATACTCCCCTTCATTTTGTATGAAAGGCTCTTCATGTTCCAAAACAATTCCTCTTCTAAACTTGATTGCGCATGAGATATAGCATTCTTAATACCTTGAATGTAACTAGCCGAGTCTTTCGACTCCCTGGATGTATAGGTAATGATAATGGATTCCGGCTTTTTGGCGAGCTCACTTTGGAGCTTTTCTTCTAACTCTGTCAAATTACCAGCTTGTAGATTAGAGGAACTAGCATATGCCGTTTCAACATTTACATTTGTTGTTACAAGAAACAGGACCATGGTCAACAGGGCGATAGCCATTTTAAATTTTGAATACACAAAAAAACCTCCTTTGTAATGGAGCCAAAAGAGGATAGAATGCTTATGCTACCTCCTGGCGGCCCGACGATCATAGCAAAATGCTTTAGACTCGTGGCTTTGCGTCCCTGCCTTTCGACAGGTTTGCCTTTTTCAAAAAGTTACTAGAATATATACGGGTATCATATCATATCTACTATTAAAGTCAATTTATATTATTGGTTAATAGCCGGAAAGTTTCGTTAAACCATTGTGTGATAGACGAGCTCGGAGATATAGCAAGCTCCTCCTCAAGACGATTCCGCAGTATCTCATACTGCTGTTTAATTTCAGCGAAATTGCTAAGCTTAAGATACACTCGCATGAGCCCAAAATAGCCATCTTCAATGAGTGGGGAATGATCTTTCATCTGCTGAAACAAGTCCCCTGCTTCCGTTAAAAGCCCTTGCTCCAGGCAGAAATTTGCAAATCGTTGAAGATACTGCCACCTAATAAGTCGCAAGCGTTCACGCTCGGCTTCCGCCCATTGAAACTCCGATTCAGCCAAATAGTCTCCTTTGTAAATAGCAAGCAAATTCGTGTAGGTACCCACAGTAGACAAATTCATCTCAGGCGCTTGTTGAAGCTCTCGTTCCCATCCATCAACATCCACAAGAATATTGTCGAGCTCTAAACGGTAACCTTCTTTTTCGTAGACTACTTGAATAGTTAGTCCTTGATCTTTAAGCATCTTTCGAATTTGATATACGGTCGTATGAAGCAGCACAGCAGCGCGGTTCGGGTCCAGGTCAGGCCATAGCAGTTCCATGAGAAAATCCTTGCGAACGACCGGTCCTCGACGTTGATGAAGCAGGAATGTAAACAATTCTTGTGTCTTGCTTGTCCGCCATGAGAAGGAACGTATTCCTTCCTCTCCATTGATCCAGTGAAGGGATTGGAAGCAGCAGATCTGCACAGCATTCATTATTATCTTATGGGGATGCCTTGGGACAGCTGCTTTGCGGAGTCTGTCTAGCGTTTTGTTCAAACGGCCAGCAAATACAGGTTTTAGCAGATAGTCCAGCGCATTCAGTTCAAAGGCCTCCACGGCATACTGGTGAAACGCGGTCACAAATACGATCCGCACGTCAGGCAGCAGTGTATATAACTGTTCAGCTAGCTCCATGCCACCAATCTCTGGCATTTCTAAGTCCAGGAAAATAGCATTCACTTGCTCTTGCTGGGCCATGATCAATGCTTCTCTGGGATCCACTAGAGCGGCAACAACCTCAATATCTTTATGATTGTCTAGCAGTTTCTCCATACTTCTTAATGCTAAAGGTTCGTCATCAACCAATAAAACTCTCAAACTCATCACCTCTTCTCGATATCCAAATCGATATCTTAGTCCCTAAGCTCGGTGTACTCTCTATATGTAAGCCTTCTCCGTATAATTTGCGAGCTTGCTCCATTCCTACACAGTTATCCGAACGGCATTTTCCACAATAGGCGGAATCCAGATATGCATTATATCGGAAAAAAATTAGCTAACTTGAAGACGTTGACCCCATCGTTTGATATATAAATAAATTCTACTAATGCTATTCCATTCTGTATATAGGGAATAGCAGCGCACAAAAAGCCATAACAGCAAATGAGCTGTTATGGCTTCTATTCCTCCATTAGCTAACCGTCTTGGGACGCTCCATTCGCGTAATTCCTGGCCACCGGAATGTGGCCCACTCCGGCTGCCTCTTCTCGACACGTGCAACAACGACGGTCATATCATCTTGAATTTCGCCATGATGGTGGCGGAAAATCCTTTCTAATAAACAGTCCGCAAAATCCTGCGGCATCGTCGTATCAATTTCCTGAATCATCCGCTTCATCCACATCTCTTTGTTTACCGCATGTCCCGGTGCATCGTAAATACCGTCTGTCATCATGACAAGGATATCACCCGATTGGAGCGGAATCGAGACCAGATCAACATCAATCTCACTCAGGATGCCGACTGGCAGATTATTCGCCGATATCGAAATCACTTCCGTCCCGCGCTTAATGAAGCTAGGGGTAGAGCCAATCTTCATGAACGTTGTGTTTGCACTGTACATGTCGATCAAGGCCATATCTACGGTCGCGTACATCTCGTCCGAAGAGCGCAGCATCAACACCGAGTTCAGCGATTTGATCGCCAGCTTCTCGTCCATCCCTGACTGCAGCAGCTGCTGCAGGATGCTCAGAGCCGTCTGGCTCTCCGCACGCGCGCGCTCGCCGTTACCCATGCCGTCGCTTAGCGCCACGGCATACTTGCCATTGCCCAGCTCCACCGTGGAGAAGCTGTCGCCCGAGAAAAGGTCGCCGCCTTTGGCTGCGCCGGCGACCCCGGTCTCAACCTCGTATTCCTTAGCGGAGCCGAATACGACCGTGCTGTAGCCCTCGCCGCGCTCATGCATTTCCTCGCGCATGACGGCGACATTCTCGCCGATAATTTCGCTCAAGAGCGGCGCAATGATTTTCCGACATTCATCGAAGCCCTTCGTATATTGATGAATGATCTCAATCTCGATATTTCCTTCATCCAAGGAAATGATATCGATGGTATGGATGGATAAGCCCAGCTCCTCCAGGGCATTACGAATTTGCTCTTCTTGAAGGAACAGCTCCTGTCCTTCCCGTTTAATCTCCTTGGCCAAGTCCTCCATGACTTGGGACACGCCCGAAAGCTGGTCCGCGACGAGATGTCGGCTATCCATAATCTGCTTTTTCCAATGCAAATCATTCTTGTACAAACTATACTGCTGCTTCATCACATCCAGCACTTGATCCGTACGAATACATACCTTCCTCCACTCCGGTGGAATATTCTTCTTCGTCATACTCTCCTTCATCTCAATTTGGGTCATCATATCGGTCATATACGTATAGGTTTGATAAAATTTTTGATCCCAGCACTGGCTCTTTTTCCAGCAGGAATCACAAGCCTTCTGCGCAACCGCATTCATAAAATGGCCGACATCCTCCTCCTTGCGGCTCACCGCATCATCCGTCGTCAACTGCTTAAAGCTGCGCGCCAGCTGGCGGAACACTTCAGAAAATTGTTCCACACGTCCTGCCGTAACATCCCGAACCCGCTTCGCATAGTCCTGTTGGGATTTCAGATTTTCCTGCGTGCCGGGCACATATTTAGCAAGAGTCAGAATCAGACTCCGCGGTGTCAACAGGAACAGCGCAACAGCTGCAAGCGACTCCCATGTAGAGTTGATCACATCAGCTCCCGATCCCATATAAAAGGCAAGTATCGATGACCCCAGAAGCATTCCGAAAGCAACGGCCAATCGATTACCATCTTTGAGAAGCCCTGCTAACATCCCTGAGAAAGCCAGTAAACTCATTTGATAAACTGCATTACTATTCGCAAGACTTAGGATTAATCCTGTTATGACTCCTACCGAGGCTCCGAAAGGCGCTCCTCCCACCAGCGCAAATAATAGTATTAAATAACGAGAAAGCACATGTTCTACGGTGATTGGACCCACAACCCAGCTCACCGTTCCTGTCATCACAGAGGCTAACAAGATAATCAGACATATAATTTCTTCATGTTTCAAATGGTAGTTCTTGCGGGTAAGCGTAAATACAGGAATTGCTTGAATAAAAATTAGCGTCAGCACTAGACTTAGCAGTGCCTCAACGGAAACCATCATTAGCGTATACCAGCTTAAGTTTGAGACTACAAGCTCTGCAAAGAGCTGAACCAGTAAGGTCGAGCTGAATACAAGAAGCGGTGCTAAGGAAATATCGGAGCGTTCGAATTTCTCCAAAGCTTTTTGGATAAGTAAGAAAACGATGATCTCCGTAACTAGATAACCCGTATTCGAACTCAGCGAGAATAGGCTTCCAGCAAATGCAGCGACACCTACCCAGTGTAAAATATCTCTCCTTGTAAAATAAATGACAGCAATGAACGCAAGCGCAAACGGAGATAGCTGTTCCAAAATCATCGCACGACCGAGTAAGAAAGCCATCACGATGAGCAGTAAAGACCACTTCTTAGCTACAAAGGCTTGTACGAATCGATTTTCCACGGCAGCGCTATGTGCGCCTGTTTTCGCTTTCTGCCACAATCCCGACCAACCGCCACCAATCACTGTGCCTAAGCTTCTTCTCTGCATGTTTTCGAACACCATCCATTCATTCCTTATTTGTTTCTCTAGTATAGAGACAATCTAGCAGAAAGTTTGTCAGAATGAGTTGATAGATTCAAAGAAATTTCCGACAAGCCGCGTTCGCCTTGTCACCATGCCTCAGCCCTTGCCTAGTCTCGTTTTACCGTATCGAAAACGTTTCCAAAAGTCTGATTGCCTCGAACTTTCGCCCTGCGTATGGGGGAGATACCCGTAATTCCATGTCGATTGTTCTTTACGTTATTTTAACGATTTGACACTTGGATAAAAAAAAACCACACCCGCCTAAGCGAATGTGGTTCGTTACTGCATCTATTAATCTCTTCTTCCGCCTCGGCCACCGCGTTTGGACTCGGTGTTCTTTTTCAAAGACGAAATCCGCTCTTCACTATCTTTAAGGAACCGAGATACTTTATCTTCGAACGAAAACGGTCTAGCTCCGCCTTGCTGCTTGTTAAAGCCGCCGCGACCACCACCGCCGCCGCCTCGATTGAAGCCACCGCCGCCACCTGGACGACCGCCACCACCACCGGGACCACCGCTTGGAGGACCACTACGTTCTCCGCCGCTACTTGGACGACCACCTTGGTAGCCTCCTGGACGATCTCCACTTGGACGTCCTTGATAGCTGCTGCCACCTGTACGTTCAGGACGAGCTGGTCTTTCCTCAACTGGCTTGTCAACCGTCTGCTTGATCGACAGTCCGATCTTGCCATCCTTGTCCACGTTAATCACTTTGACCAATACTTTGTCATCCAGCTTTAAATGGTCATTAACGTCTTTCACATAGTTGTCCGCGATCTCCGAAATGTGAACAAGACCGGTAACTCCTTCAGCAAGCTCGACGAATGCTCCAAAGTGAGTAATCCCCGTCACTCTACCCTCTAACTTGGTGCCAACTTCAATTGCCATAAAGTAAAATGTTCCTCCCTTAAAATGTTGAAAACACTGGCTACGCCGATTATAACCGATGCAGAAACCACGGTCAACACGGCAACAGCCTCTTCTTCTTGTTGATTTTTATTGCGACTTTGAAACACTTAGTGGCGTCTCTCCGGTTTTACTATAATGAAAATCTCGACGAATAATTTGATCCAAATACTCGTCATTATGAAGTCGAGCGATTTCTTTCGTTGTTTGCTCTTTGAGTTTCTTGGACTCAACAAGCTGTTGCTCCATATTCGCTACGACACTACTCTTCTCTTGCAGCTTAGCGAACTGCCCCCAGATGTTCACAGCAGCCCAGCTCATAAAACATAGGACAAAAATCATTAGAAAACGCAGTCTTCGTTTCGAGCCTACACTGTTGCTGCGCTTGGATGGAACGGTTGCTTTAGCATGCATGAATAGGAATGCCTCCTACTTTGAGAATAACCTGCGAAAGATCAATATGATATTACCCTTAAGTTTCTTCAACCAAACAGGGATAACAAAATATTTATGCACAGGCCGAGTCATCCAAAGGAGTAATCTCCACACAGGATAAAGCAATTGTAGCACAATTCTATAAAGGAATATAGCTACAGCTAGTAAAAAGCCCAAAATAATCACAGTTAGACGATATAAGCCAATAATCGGTTTGATCAGGATAATTTCGACAGTTTTAGCAATGATACGGTAGATAGCAATCGTAATTCGAATGAGAAGCAGCGTAAGCCGGATGACCCCATTGCTGAGGAAGGCGAAATAAAAGCATATACCAATCCCCATCCCGAGAAAAATAAATACACGAACTTGTCCTTCATTACTGTAAATGAGCAGACGGAACACGAGGATTGTCGCCACAATCCAATAAACCATATCAATGAACGGAATCGTCCAACGCGGCAATCTCAGCTTGCCAGAGAGCACACGAAACACATCGAAGATCGCACCTATGGCGATTCCGCTCAGGAACATCATGAAGATCGTATGGAACTGAACGTTAAGGGTCACTTGAATAACTTACCAAGGAACCCCTTGGATTTCTCCTGGGTATTTCCATCTACATAAGCTAATTCGTGAATGATTCCTTCTATGGCGACCAACCCTTGTTCCAAACTTAAGTTCTTGATGTGCAAATTCTGTCCTTTAATCATCAAGTAGCCCATTTCCGTTTCAAGGAGGAACTCTTCACTGTCAAAGCTTTCAACGTTCAAAACTCCGGAGATCTCCAAGAGCTTGCGATTCAGCATTTTAATTTCTTGCCGCTTATTCGTGTTTTTCACGGGTTCAATCATGGCCTGTACCCCTCCTTCATCTACCACTACGATATGGGAGGATGTCCTCTTTTAGAACCATGCAAAACCCGATATTTAAATATAAAAATAGCCCAAGACCCCTATTCAGGAATCTCAGGCTATTTCACAACTTACAGGGTTATTCGGATTGAAAAGCTTCTTCCTTAATCAGCGTGTACATCTGAGCAGCGTCTTCTTTGCGAGTTGACTCTGATAGAACTTCCACTCGAATCGTCACTTTTTTCTGACCGAACTGAATAGAGAGCTCATCTCCGACTTTCACGTGTGTACTCGCTTTGGCGTCTCTACCGTTAATCCAGACACGCCCTTGATCGGACACATCCTTCGCCACGGTACGACGTTTGATGAGACGAGATACTTTGAGAAACTTATCGATACGCATTATTTTACAGCGTCTTTAAGCTTGTTGCCCGCTTTGAAAGCAGGAACATTGGATTCCGCGATCACGATTGGGTTGCCTGTTTGCGGGTTACGGCCTGTACGACCAGAACGTTTGCGAGTTTCGAAAGTTCCGAAACCGATTAATTGAACTTTATCTCCGGATGAAAGAGCGTCCGTTACTTCACCAAGGAATCCGTTAAGTACAACTTCAACGTCTTTCTTAGTAAGTCCGCTTTTTTCTGCAATGTTGTTGATCAAATCTGTTTTGTTCATGTGGTTTCTTTACCTCCCAAAAATGTTTGAAGATCTAGTCTTCTACTATGTAGCCAATTTGCAAAGCTGAGAGAATTTGAACTTTGTTCAAAGATCCCTATCTTATATTTCCATATTCAACCTTACACCAAATTTAATATTCTGCTTTTTTCGGCAAAATCCTTCTATCCCTGCCCAAGTTTTGCAACTTTTTTTGCTTCCTGCCATAAATTTTCCATCTCTGATAATTCAGTTTGTTCAAAAGAAAGCCCTCTTAAACGTAGTTGATCTTCGATATATGAGAATCTTTGGACGAATTTGCGGTTCGTCTGCGCGATAGCCTCTTCCGGATCAACCTTCAGGAATCTAGCGACATTGACGATGGAGAAAAGGACGTCGCCCAGCTCCTCGAGCCGATCTTGAGCCCCTGCTTCGGATGGATTAGCGATGGCTTCGCGAAGCTCGGTTAGCTCTTCTTCCACCTTATTCAGGACATCTTCAAGCTCTGACCAATCAAAACCAACTGTCGCTGCTTTCTTCTGAAGCTTCAGCGCCTTCATGAGGCCTGGCAGCTCGCGCGGCACTCCGTCCAGTACGGATTGCTTCGTGATATCAATGCCCTTCTTACGCTTCTCCTCAGCCTTCATGGCATTCCAGTTAACAAGAGCTTCGTCGGCATCCTCAGCCTTGTTCTCACCGAATACATGAGGGTGACGGCGGATGAGTTTCTCATTCAACGTAGCGATGACATCATAAACGGTGAACGTGCCAATTTCCTCTTCCATCTGCGCATGCAGCATCACTTGTAAAAGCAGATCGCCGAGCTCCTCACACATGTGCTCCGGATCGTCCTCGTCAATCGTCTCAAGAACCTCGTACGCTTCTTCGATGAGATTTTTGCGCAGGCTGGCATGCGTCTGCTCACGATCCCAGGCGCAGCCTTCCGGGCTGCGCAGGATTTGTACAATTTCATGCAATCGGCCAAAAGTGCGGTAATAATCTTCATCCTTTTCACTCTTCGGCACCCAGACAAGGGATAGATTGCCGTACCCCTTTACATGATCGAGCTCATGCAGGGGGACCTCGATCAACTGTTCCTCACCTGCTACACCCAAGGAATGACCAACGACAACACGGTAATCATCCGAATAAGCATCCATGAGACTAATCTTAAGATCTGATGCCGTAAGGCTATCATACACTTGTCCAATAACCGTATGAAGCTGCGGATTAAGAGTATAACGGCTCAGGCTGGTCGCGTCAAGCAATTGAAAGCCATCAATCGGGTCAAAACCAAAACGTAGAAACGCTTGATCCAGAAAGCTCTCCCCGCCGATGATTTGGAGCGAGATGCCCTCGGACGGACAGCGTTGTTTCAGAAGCTGCACCGTATATTCCGCCACCATCGGATGGCCTGGCACTGCATAAATAACCTCGAAAGCTTGCGTCTTGGCGGACTGGATGAGCGCCTCTGCGATCGATTCATACACTTGTTCGAAGCTTTGGTGCGCTAAGTAATTCTCGTCGAACGTTTGGTAAGGAATCTGGTTCATATCCAACATCTGAACCATCGGATGATCTTTCGTTCGCAGGTAAAGCACCGCTTGCTCCTTGGCGGCCAGCTGCAGCTTTTTCCAGACACCTAGTGTGAGCTGGTCTTCGTCTCCCGTTCCGAGTCCGAGGACGGTTATTTGCGGGTTGGTTGTTGACATTAGGAAACACCTCCTGATTGTTGGTTGACTGCTATATGTAACGATGGGATATAAGGATTATGCGAAAAATTTCTATGCTAGTCAGGACCAGCCTGACCAATGTTAGTTGTAGATAGTGCAGGTAATCCGAGCTCAAAACCACTATCCAGAGCTACCACACCTGTTCCGCATCCCAACTGACGTTTGCTGTAGATAGCGCAGGTAATCCGAGCTCAAAACCACTGTTCAGAGCTACCACACCTGTTCCCCATCCAAACGACGTTTGCTGCAGATAGTGCAGGTATTCTGAGCTCAAAACCACTATCCAGAGCTACCACACCTGTTCCGCATCCCAACTGACGTTTGCTGTAGATAGCGCGGGTAATCCGAGTTCAAAACCACTGTTCAGAGCTACCACACCTGTTCCCCATCCAACTGACGTTTGCTGTAGATAGCGCGGGTAATCCGAGTTCAAAACCACTGTTCAGAGCTACCACACCTGTTCCCCACCCAAACGACGTTTGCTGCAGATAGTGCAGGTATTCTGAGCTCAAAACCACTATCCAGAGCTACCACACCTTTCCCCATCCCAACCGACGTTTGCTGCAGATAGTGCAGGTATTCTGAGCTCAAAACCACTATCCAGAGCTACCACACCTTTCCCCATCCCAACCGACGTTTGCTGCAGATAGTGCAGGTAATCTGAGAAAACAACTCATATCCAGCAAGTTTTGCTGCAAAATGTGCAGCTAAAATAGAGGAAATCAGTCGATTCGGCTGTTTAGACGAAATTTAACTGTAGGAAATGCAGCAAATTGACTAAAAACAACGATGTAACATTGATTTTACTGTAGTTTTTGCAGCTTATTAACCAGAGTAAGATGCGTTAGCCGTGGTCGCGGGGGCCGGCTGATGCCTTCGCCGGCCATAGCTTCGCCAGGACCGGCGCCAGCTTCCGGTCCAGCTCCGGCATCAGCCGCAGCTCCTCGCGGCTGATGCTGCCGCTGCGCAGCAGCGTGAGCGCGTAGACGGCTGCGCCGCCGACTACGCATACCAAGGCGATTGCGCTAGCGCTCAATCGCTCAGGCACGTGCCATGCCGCGGCAGCAGGCATGGCCAACAGCTGCAGCGCTGCAAGGCAGCCGCCCATGAGCCCCACGGCAAGCGTGGGGCTGACGGCGTACGGCCGCAGCGCGAAGCGCGCCCCGGTGCAGCGGCGCAGCTGCACCAGATTCAGCCCCGCCGCAGCGGCATAGGCGATCACCGCGCTCAGCGCGGCGCCGTCGATGCCCCAGCGGGGCATCAACACCACGTTGCCGAGTGCTTTCAGCACGATGGCAACGAGCAAGGCCTTCACCGGCGTGCGGATCGCGCCGGCCCCCTGGAGAACGCTGGCCGAGACAGCGTTCAGCGTACTAAACAAGGCCGTGAAGGCCAGCACGGCCATCGTCCAGCTGGCCTCATTACTTTTGTAAAGCATCACGTTAATCGGCACTGCTGCAAAGGCAAGTCCGAACGAGGCTCCAAGCCCGATGAGCCAGGAGAGCCTTATCGCCATCTCAGCCCTAAAGCGGATGAGTTCGTCCTGCCTTCTTGCCTTGGCTTCTGCGAGAGCTGGAACAAGCACGGCGGACATAGAGGAAGCGATCATGACAACGAGCTGAACGAGAGGAAGCCCTCGGTTATACAGCCCGAACTGCCGCATAGCCTCTCCCTCGCTCCCTTGTGCAGCCTCAAGAAGTCGCGGCATGGTAAACGTGTCGACAAGCGTGAGCAAAGGAACCACGATAGCACCCAAACAAACAGGAATCGCATAAACCGTAATACGCTTCGCCCACTCCCAGGAGGAGAGTTCCTTCTGCGGCAGCACGCCATCCTTTCGCTTTCCATCATGCGGCCACAGCCTGTTCCACTCCTCAGGATGCAGCCCGTCTTCTTGTCGACTTCCACCCCTCGGCCCCTGCCTACGCTGCATCTTGTGATGCATCCCGCTCGCTTTTTGCATACCATCATCTGGCCGCAAATTACACTCTTTAGACAGCAGCCCGTCACCTTCACTCATTACATACTGCCTCTGTCCCTCTATATCCCCAGACTGCCACCGGTCCTCTTCATTCACTCCATGCTCCCGTATCCGATCCCGCTCCTGCCTCATCGCTTTCCGCCAATAAACATACATCACCGACAGCCCAGCCGCAGCACCTGTTACCGAGCCAAACGTAGCCCCAGCAGCAATCCACTCCTCGTCATAAGCTAAGGCCACCATATAGAGCAGCAGCGCGACCATGGTAATCACCCTTATTAGCTGCTCAATCACTTGTGAAACAGCCGTCGGCACCATATTCTGATACCCTTGGAAATAGCCGCGCAGGACAGCGAGCATCGGGGATAGCAGCAGTGCGAAGGATACGCTTCGGATCGCCCTTTCTGTCTGGCTAATGCCGATCCAACTGGCGATCTCTCTAGCTCCGAAGTACAACAGAACAAACACTACAAAACCGGAGCCCAATAATATGGCTGTGGAGACATGGACAATACGTCTAGCCCCTTGATGATCACCATCAATAGCCCGTTCGGCTACGAACTTGGATACAGCTACCGGAAATCCGGCTGTAGCCGCGAACAAAATTAGAATATAGAGCGGATAAACCGCATTATAAATACCAAAAGCCGTATCACCGGCTACATTTTGCAGCGGAATCTTCTGCAGTGTTCCCAATAGTTTAGAGAGAATAGCGGCAGCCCCAAGTAGAGCAGCACCTCTTAACAGCTTGGCACCCTGTTTACCGACATTCCTCTGGAGCCCCTCTTTATCATCTTGATGCCCCTTGTCGGTGTCCCCCATCTTACTTCTCCTCTACCCTGACTTCATGCATATAGACATATTATAACGAAATCCGTCATGGCAGACAAAAAAAGCTTCACTTACAGATGCGGGGGCATCTCGGTAAGGAAGCCTTTATGTCTTATTTTTCTTTCATTGCTCCATCTGCTTTGCCAAAAATCCAGCGGCAGTCTCCACCATCTTAACTTCCATATTCCCCATTTTCACATTATCATCTTTGGAGAGCAAAATGACGCATCCAATAGGGTCACCACCGGCTACAATCGGAGCGGCTACGAAAGAAGAAAATGTTTCATTTGTATCTTTGATAAGCTCAAATTGACCACTTCCGCTTTCCAGAATCGCTTTGCGATTTTCCATACAGGATTCAACGATCGATCCAACCGACTTTTCGAAATAGTCTTTTTTGGACCCCCCAGCCATCGCAATAATGTTATCTCGATCTGAGATCAGGGCGACATGATTCGTACTTTCAAATAACGATTCCGCATACTCCTTGGCAAAATCACCAAGTTCACCAATCGGTGAATACTTCTTAAGAATCACTTCACCATCTCGATCCACGAAAATTTCCAAAGGGTCACCTTCGCGAATGCGTAGTGTGCGTCGTATTTCCTTGGGAATAACAACTCTCCCTAAATCATCTATCCGACGGACAATTCCAGTTGCTTTCATACCTCTAGATGCCTCACTTTCCGCTCAGTAATTAGATACGACAGGAGCATGAAATCTTGTATGCTAGATCGGGATTTGGTGGGAACTCGAATTCTATCCATAGTATTCTTCACTTCCCATTCTTCTATGCAGACGCTTTTACTACGGAATTTACTTTATTTAGCTTTGCATCCTGCTGCGCTTATCATGTCCAAAAATGAGAAAATCTATATCGAAGAAATTCAATGATGAGCGACCGCGCTTAGCAGTGGAGAGACTTTGGTCTCCGACCGACCAAAGATCCCTATATATGGTAGATTTTATCGCCAATAAGAAAGCTGTTTTCGTGAACCGAAAACTTATATTTGCTTTCTTATGTGGTAACAAATAAAAACAGGATGCCCGCTATCGGACATCCTGGTAAGTTCTTACTTTGCAGCTGGACTTGGTGCCGGACTTGCCGCTGGACTTGCAGCTGGAGCTGGGCTCGCTTCCGGTTTCGGCAGATTGTTGGTTTGAATCAAGTTCGGATATTCTTTCTCTGCAAATTCAGATAAGGATTTCTCCGCAAGCTGAGATTTGATTTGTGTTTTGAGCGTATCATCCAGTGGCTTTGTGCTTCTGGACTCTACTTTCATAACGTGGTAACCGAAAGAGGATTCAACAGGATCACTGATCGTGTTCAAAGGAAGCGTACTAGCTGCTTGTTTGAATTCAGGCACCCATTGATTGATGTCCGCATCTTTATACGTACCGCCAGCGTCTTTGGAGCCTGGGTCGTCGGAATATTCTTTCGCAAGTGCTGCGAAATCGCCGCCTTTATCCAGTTTCCCTTTCACTTCTTTGGCTCTTGCCAAAGCTTCATCTTTGGTACGCAAATCTTTTTGTGTAGCTGCATCCTTCAAAGAGATCAGAATGTGGCTAACTGTTGCAATATCAAAGGCATGAGTAGCCGCTTGTTCTTTGTAGGAATCTTGAACAGCTTGATCGGTTATTTTACTCTCCATGCTGCCCATGGTGTAGAAGCTCATTTTCATTAATGACTCGATATCCTTAAGCTCGATACCATTGTCTTTTAACTGCTTGTCCATTCCGCCTTCTTGCTTACCGAAGTAATCCGTGATGGCTTTCATTTGCTCCGTCACTTGTTTGTCAGCATCAGCTTTCACTTTATCATCCGCTTTAGCCGACAGAACACGGAAAGTAACCATTTGCTTCAACATATCTTGTTGAAAAGCAGGGTCTGTCATGAATTGCGCTAGCTGCGGTGAGAACATTTTGTTCACATTGATGAAAGAGTTAAACTCGCCGCGTGTAATTTTACCGCCCTCTTTATACGTAGCAATCACGTCACTCGGGTTACCTGTAGCCGCTGCAGTAGAGGCAGGTGAAGGTGAAGCTGTTGCTGCACCTTCCTTTTTACTTCCACATGCACTTAGCACTGAAAATGCAAGGAGCAATGCTACCATGCTTAAAATCCATTTTTTCGAAAAACGTCGTTGTTTGCTAGTATCATTTGGCAACATCCTGTAATTCCCCTTTCGTTTTCAGAACATCCTTATATTGTACCAGAAACTTCTCCACCAATTCGATGGAAGCTTCTGGTTTCATGCCTTTACATCGAATAACAATATGAAGCTGCGGGTCCGCGTTCAACTTGATTCGACCATCAAAGCCTTTGGACAATGCGATAAGCTTCTGTCCTTCCAGCCTGCCATTCTGGTCAATATGAACCTTGATTAGGTAATCATCCCCTTTTTGGCTGATCGTTTCTATCCGGTACTCCGAACCGTATGCTTTCAAACGAGCCACTGACAGTAAGTTGAACACGGCCTGCGGCAGATCGCCGAAACGATCAACAAGCTCATCATGCAGATCCGCGGCTTCTTCCAACGTTCGAATGGCGGCCACTTTTTTGTAGATTTCGATTTTTTGCATGCTGTCGTAGATGTAGTCGGATGGTAAGTACGCATCCAATTGTATATCGATGGAAGTATTCCACTCCGGTTCCGGAATGACAGCTTCCCCATCTATTTCTAGTTTCAGCTTTGCAATTTCTTCTGCTAGCATTTGGGAGTATAAATCAAATCCGACAGATGCAATGAAACCATGCTGCTCTGCGCCAAGCAAATTACCAGCACCACGAATAGATAAATCCCTCATCGCAATTTTAAAGCCTGATCCAAGTTCTGTAAACTCTTTAATCGCTTGAAGGCGTTTCTCCGCCACTTCCGTGAGCACTTTATCACGCTGA
The DNA here is from genome assembly GCF_059692075.1 of Paenibacillus sp. J31P190. NCBI lineage: Bacteria > Bacillati > Bacillota > Bacilli > Caryophanales > Paenibacillaceae > Paenibacillus > Paenibacillus sp. J31P190. The sequence continues at coordinate 49,413 of NZ_JCAUAS010000028.1, forward strand.
TACGTGAAATAAGCATACGCTACGCGATTAGAACGTCCTACTCGTCCACGCAGCTGATAGAGCTGGGACAGCCCCATTTTATCCGCATCGTGAACAATCAGTGTGTTGACATTCGGAATATCGACACCCGTCTCGATAATACTGGTGCTTACGAGCACATCGTATTCCCCATCGAGGAAATCAAGGATCGTCTTTTCCAGCTCCTGCTCGCCCATTTGTCCATGTGCCACAGTAACACGGGCATCCGGAATCATCATGGAGATCTGATCAGCGATTTGAGTAATACCTTGTACACGGTTATATAAATAATACACTTGGCCTTCACGCGCTAATTCCCGTTCAATCGCTTCTCGAACAAGTGTAGGTCCGTACTCGACCACATAAGTCTGGACAGGGAAACGATTTTCCGGCGGAGTCTCGATGACCGATAAATCACGAACACCTAACATGGACATGTGTAATGTTCTCGGAATCGGTGTTGCCGTCAGTGTTAGCACGTCCACATTCGTCTTGAGACGTTTCAGCTTTTCTTTGTGGGACACGCCAAAACGCTGCTCCTCATCGACTATCAGTAAACCAAGATCTTTGAACTGCACGTCCTGAGACAATAGCCGGTGAGTACCAATAACGACGTCAACCGTCCCTTTCTTGACGCCTTTCATAACTTCAGTCTGCTCCTTCTTGGAGCGGAAACGGCTTAGTACTTTTACGTTAAAAGGATAGCCCGAGAACCGTTCACGGAATGTTTCGTAATGCTGCTGAGCCAAAATCGTCGTTGGCACCAAAACAGCAACCTGTTTGCCGTCAATCGCTGCCTTGAAGGCCGCGCGTACCGCAACTTCCGTCTTCCCATAGCCCACGTCGCCGCAAAGCAAACGGTCCATCGGACGCGCTTTCTCCATGTCTCCCTTAATTTCTTCGATCGCGCGAAGCTGATCCCGCGTTTCATCGTAAGGGAACATCGCTTCGAATTCGTTTTGATAGGAGCTGTCTTTACTAAATCCGTAGCCGGTTGCCGCTTGGCGCTCTGCATAGAGCTTGATCAGCTCATCGGCAATATCCTTAACGGATGCCCGCGCCTTGCTCTTCACTCTAGCCCAGTCAGCGCCTCCGAGCTTATAAACCTTCGGTTCCTTCTCTTCGGAACCTACATATTTCTGGATCAAATCAATCTGGTCAATTGGTACAGACAGCTTGTCGCCGCCAGCATACATGATGTGCAGGTAATCCTTATGAATACCGCCCACTTCCAAGGTGCCTATCCCAACATACTTCCCGATCCCATGATTCACGTGAACAACATAATCGCCAACCTTAAGCTCTTGATAGCTTTTGATACGCTCAGCGTTCTCCAGCTTCTTCTCGACCTTACGCGCTTTACGCTGTTTCTGTGTGAAGATTTCGCCTTCCGTGATGACGACCAAATGGATCGAAGGCATTTCAAACCCTGTCTGCAGATTCCCATCTACAATTTCGGGGACGTCAATTTGGTAGTCCTGAAGCACTCGCCGAACACGTTCAGCACGGTCCTCCCCGTTTGCCAGCAAAATGACATTGCTTCCATTTTTCTTCCAGCGTTCCATCTCCGCTTTGAGGAGATTCATTTGTCCATGGAAGTTTTGCATGACCCGGCAAACGAAGTTAACGATATTTTGCGGTTGAATCCCAGCCACTTGGCGCAGGAATAGCGATACATATAAGGTCGGGAAAGGCCTGCGATGCAGCAGAGTTTCATACGATTTGGACAGCACAAAAGCCGGCAAGCTCTTCCCCTCTGTCAGCGCATGCATCATCCACTCTGCCTCGTCACGTTCTAGCTGCTTTGCTGTCTCCAGCAATCGGGCAGGTTCGTCGATGATAAGCACAGTATCCTTTGGCATGTAGTCCATGAGGGTCTGTCTTTCCGTATATAAAAGCGAAATATATTTATAAATACCAGGGAACGTCTGCCCTTCACGAAGCAGTTCAATATCATGTCCGATGCCTTCGAGCAGCTTGTCTTTGGCTGATCGGTCCGTCATTTTCTCCAGCTGCGCTTGAAGCAGCTCATAAGCATGCTGCGCGGCCGATTGTAACCGCTTTCTATCCGCTTGAATCTCGCGGCAAGGGGGAATCGTTATCGCGTTTAATTTATCAATTGAACGCTGGTCACTTACATCAAAAGTACGAATAGAATCAACTTCGACATCGAACAGCTCAATCCGAATGGCGTTCTCCGACGTTAGCGGAAATAAATCCAGAATTCCGCCGCGCACGCTCATTTCACCTTTGGTCTCAACCCGCTCCACGCGCTCGTAACCCAGGCTGGATAAAGCGCCAAGGAGCTCATCCAATTGCACGGTATCTCCTACGTTGATCGTAACGCGGGATTCCTCGAATACTTGCTTGAGCGGAAGCAATCGACGCACCCCAGCAAAAGGAGCTATAACAACCCCACGGAAACCGCCAGCTAACTTGGTGAGAACGTCAATACGCTGCGCTAGCATCTCAGGGCTGGAAGCCGCTTCTTCTGTCGTCAGAAGCTCTTGAGATGGGTAGAGCAGCACTTCATCTGGTGATAGACATTCTAGTAAATCCTCCGCTATTTTCTGAGCGGCGAACATATTGTGAGTAACAATGAACAGCGGGCGCGCTAACTCTCGCGTAAGAGTGGCAATCATTACCTGCCTGGAGGAACCGGTGAGTCCGGCAACGAGCTGCTCTTTCATTTCGGACCTGAGGCCTGTCACGATCGTTTGAAAGTCGCTATCCGTAGAAAAAGCTTGAATTAAAGCTTGCAAACAAGTACACTCCCCTCACAAAAAGAAGCCTCGGCACACTTGCCTCGGCTATTAACTCTTTATCTTCATCAATTTTACTGCAACGGACTTGCCAGCAGGGACAGTTCTGGGTTTGCTTCTAGCGCCTCACGACAGTAGTCACAAACGACCCTTACCGTAACATCTCCATTCGTGTTATACGATATTATATCTCTACGCTCATCGGGGGTCAAGAAATGGAAGCCTAACTGCTGCTCCGTGATCGATTCCTGATTAATTTCCCCAACAAAGGTATGACAATGTCTGCAAATATACTTAATCATATATGTATGCCTCCTTCGACTATTCGATTACATCCTAGTATGACCATTCTTCGGAGAAATTAGCCGAATGTGCCATTGTCATTTTCGAATAGCGAACTTGCATACAATGAGTCTGAAGCAGATGACTTCACTTATTTATTAAACTTCGCCATCGTCTTTTCGAATGACTCACTCAGACTGAATAGCATGGCTTCGCAGGTGAGGTCGAGTACCTCATCTATTGATTTCATCTCGTCTTTGGAAAAGTTAGATAAGACATAGTCGGCAATATTATAACCGGGCGCTGGCCTGTTCACACCCACTCGAATTCGGTTGAAGCTTTGCGTACCAGCATGTTGAATAATAGATTTAATCCCATTATGACCGCCAGGGCTGCCTTGATAGCGGAGTCGAATTTGACCGAATGATGTATCCATATCATCATAAACAATCGTAACGTCTTCCAGTTTTGCTTTATAAAAGTCCAAGAACGCCCGCATGGATTCGCCCGAAAGATTCATATAAGTCATCGGTTTAAGTAAATATACCTTCGTTCCATTGACCATACCTTCGCCTAGAAGACCCTTACTTTTATTTTGAAAAGAAGTAATACCCCATTTGGCAGCAAAACGGTCAATGGCCATGAAACCAACATTGTGTCGATTCATCTCATATTGTTTTCCCGGATTACCCAGTCCAATAAAACATTTCATCTTCTTCTAAATCCTCCTAAAGTTAAACTAAAAAATCCTTTGCGGAACCATCATCTAGAGGTTATTGTTTACCTATATGAAAACGAACCATCAAATTTAAAGCTGTGGGTGAATCAGTCATATGTATTTAAATGGTCAACAGCTTACAACCGATCTTCATTTACAAGATCATGCTGAATCCTGTATTCCCGTCCAAGTATACTATCAAAATGTACATAAGGATATAGGCTTCATCGAAATCTACACCTTGTATTTTATCAAAGTAAATAATACATTCTACAACCGAAATACTCACGTTTTTCTTTCGCGACCCGGATATTAAGCGCTTACAACATAGTAATAAAGGATACCCTCCATATAGATGTGAGGGTTCCTTGTCGTTGGTTTGATCTAAACCGGCTGTCCTTCAGTCGCAGCTTCGTTCGATGTTTCCGCTTGTCCAACCTTCTCTTCATTATTTGCTGGCTCTTCTACATCAGTCTCTTTCTGAGGCGCAAGAACCGTGAGAACCAAATCATTAGAGTCAGACTTCACTTCAATCCCCGCAGGGATAGTGAGTTGGTTTACTAATAAGTTATCTCCGAGTCCGATGTTCGAAATGTCCACCTTGATCGAACTTGGTATCTGATTGGGCAAGCATCGAATCTCCAGCTCATGCATCTGAATTTGAACAATGCCGCCTTCTTTGGCCCCTTCAGCCTCACCAATGAATTCCAAGCTGACAATCGTTTTAACAGGCTCATCCATATTAATTTGATGAAAATCGACATGCAGCAGCCGCTCTCGTTTAAGTTTGTCCCGCTGGATCTCGTTGATCATCACGGGTTGCTTACCACTGCCGTCTGGCATATCCAAATCAATAATAGCATGAGGATTTTGGCGCAGCAGCGCTATTAGTTCTTTCTGATCAACCGTAATGACCTCAGAGCCCACCTTTTGGCCATATACAACGGCAGGTATTCTACCTTGGATACGCAGTTGTTTAATATCTGATTTCGTAGTTTCTTTGCGGGATTCCGCTTTTAATGAAAATGCCATAAGAAAAAGAACCTCCTAAGGGTTTTGCTCAGCACCTCGCTTGAATAAGCAGTGCCAAGTGGGTAACAGCTAGTTCATAGCCTACCCAACCTCAAGAAGTTCCATCCAAATTCATCCTCACAAAGTGAGATTTACCGTTCCTATGTTGTGAATTACTCTTTGTTCTGTTTATTTTCCTTCTTCGCTTTAGCTCGCGCTCTAATTTTATCCGCATATCCAGACTTGTTGGATTGTCTCTCACGGGCAATCGCTAGATCGCCATCATCTACGGAATGTGTAATTGTAGAACCTGCAACAACATAGGCGCCCTTGCCGATTTTCACAGGAGCAATCAAATTCACATTACTGCCAACAAAGGCATCATCGCCAATTTCCGTTAAACTCTTATTGAATCCGTCATAGTTTACAGTAATGGCGCCGCAGCCGATGTTTACATTCGTACCAACAACTGCATCCCCTACATAGCTTAAATGAGAAACTTTCGATCCCTCACCTAGTGTCGCGTTCTTAATCTCAACAAAGTCGCCAATTTTCACTTGCTTCCCAATATTAGCGCCAGGTCTCAAATAAGCAAACGGCCCCACACTGGCCTCATTATCCACATAGGCATCCTGAAGGACGGATTGTTTAATCGTAACCTCATCCCTAATCGTCGAGTCGATAATTTCCGTTTGCGGTCCAATTGTACATTGTTCCCCAATAACCGTACGACCCCGTAGAATAGTACCCGGCAGCAGTACCGTATCCATGCCGATGGTAACATCTTTTTCAATATACGTATTCAATGGATCTACAATCGTAACCCCGTTCAGCATGTGCTCACGGTTAATACGCGCTTTGAACAACCGCTCAGCTTCAGCAAGTGCCACACGATCGTTCACACCGATCGATTCTGCGCTGTCCTCCATGCAATAGCCTTGAACAACTTCTCCTCCGCCTGTCATAATCCCAATGACATCAGTCAAATAGTATTCATTTTGCGTATTATTGTTCGTAACCGACGCTAATGCCTTAAATAGTTTCCGATTATCGAAAATATAAGTGCCTGTGTTGATCTCCTGAACTGCTGCTTCTTCGCTGCTGCAGTCTTTCTGCTCAACAATCCTTGCTACTCGGCCGTCTTCACCGCGAATAATGCGTCCATAACCATGCGGCTCATCGAGTTTGGCTGTCAGAATTGTCGCAGACGCTCCAGACAACTCATGCAGCTCAATGGTGCTCATCAAGGTAGCTTCCGAAATCAACGGTGTATCACCGCAAATGACAACAGTCATCCCTTCCTCTTCGCCAAGAGCATCCTTCGCTTGAAGAACAGCGTGACCCGTTCCCAACTGCTGCTCCTGCAAAGCGTACTCCACTCGATCTCCCAGATGTCCCTTTACGGCTTCGGCCCCGAATCCAACAATGACGAGTGTTTTTGTTACTTCTATATGCTGCAGCGTGTCTACAACGTGTTCCACCATTGGCTTACCTACAACCGGATGAAGCACCTTGTAAAGCTTCGATTTCATGCGTTTTCCTTGTCCTGCGGCCAGTACGATCCCCATGAGTTTCAACTAACATTCAACCCCTTTAATATAAATAGTTACACACTACTATATGTATAATCGATGAGTTCTTCAACCAAATATAGCATCAATACCACCCAAAAGAAAAGAGAGCCCAAGGGCTCTCTCAATAATCTGAATTATGCGCCTTCTTCAATTACCTCTTCTTCTACAGCCGCGCGATCGTATTCAGCTAGTACAGCCGCTTGAATTTTCTCACGTGTTGTGGAAGAAATCGGATGAGCGATATCACGGAATTCACCATCCGGTGTTCGTTTGCTTGGCATAGCCACGAACATCCCATTATTACCGTCGATGACACGTATGTCATGAACGACGAACTCGTTATCAATGGTAATGGAAGCAATCGCCTTCATCCTCCCCTCGGAGTTGACCCGGCGGAGTCTTACATCTGTAATTTGCACTTGTGTTCACCACCTTTTTCCATCTCTGAGACTTGGGTGTAATATTCCACATCGTCGTGCAAATTCCTTCTTCTTTTTTTGAAATTTTCGATAATTTTATACAATCTTAATGTTACTGTTAAATTTCGACAGAAATCACAGCAATTAACTCGATTTCGACAAAAACATCGCGAGGTAATCTGGCCACTTCGACAGTGGATCTAGCCGGTTTATGGTCTCCGAAGTACGAACCATAAATTTCATTCAGCTCTGCAAACTGATTCATATCCTTCAAAAAAACCGTCGCTTTCACAACTTGATCAAATGATGAACCTGCTGCTTCAAGCACACCCTTCAAATTCGCAAACACTTGATGGGCCTGTTCCTTGATTCCGCCCTCTACAATCTGTCCATCCAAGCCAAGTGGAATTTGTCCAGAAGTAAAGAGAAGGTTACCTAGCTTTACCGCTTGCGAGTAAGGTCCGATAGCAGCAGGTGCTGCTGTTGTTGAAATAAGTTCCATCGTTTTACGAATCTCCTTTTTTACTGTCAAAATAGTTGCCTGGCTCTACTGTGATTTGTTTCGTCTTGGAATCTACGCCGTATAAACGAGCAAGCGATACGTAGTGATCGACCAAATGCTCTTCAACCTCACAAGACTCCATGAATACACCAACCCCTTGAACCGAGGCTTTGAACTCCGCTAACAAATCCATCATACCGTGGATGGTACCTCCAACATGCATGAAATCATCAATGATAAGCACCTTTGACTCTTCTTTCAAAGCACGCCTCGCGAGTGACATCGTCTGGATCCGCTTGTTGGAACCTGAAACATAGTTGATGCTAACCGCTGACCCTTCCGTCACACGACTGTCCCTGCGGACAATCACAACAGGCAGATTCATATAAGTTGCCGTCGCATAAGCGAGTGGAATGCCTTTCGTTTCTACCGTCATAATTACATCAATATCACGACCAGCGAAAGCGGATGCAAACGTCTTGCCAATTTCATTCAAATATTGGGGCTGCCCCATAATATCTGACATATACAAATAACCGCCTGGAAGAATCCGTTCTGGCTGCTGCAGTTGTAAACAAAGGTTCTGTATAAATTTCAGTGATACTTCCTTAGGCACTTTTGGTGAAAACTTCACACCTCCAGCAGCCCCAGCAAGCGTATTCAGCTCGCCTAGTCCTTCTTCTTCAAATACTTCCTTGATGATCGCTAAATCTTCACTAATGGAGGATTTAGCAGAGTTGTAACGCTCGGCAAAAGTCGTTAAAGGGATTAACGAATGGGGGCGGAATAACAAATATTGCGTCATTTCCACCAGCCTAGCGCTCCTTTTCAACTTTTTCATCGCACTACCCCCAAAAATCCGAATATTATAATGAAAATATACCATTTTTATACGTATTTATTCAAGCTTCTCATGAAAATTATATTAACATCAACTTGACATCAATCTGACACAGTTTATGGAGTGGCTAGAATCCTAGTCCACCCTCTATTCAATGAAAAAGAGCCCTTCGCGGGCCCTGCAACCGTCCTACTTCATCTACGTCAACATCCGCACTGCGTAAACGTCCTTACAAAATCCACGCAGCCCGTTATAAATGCGGGGCACCTTCGCTTCCTTGGATACGAGACCGAATACTGTCGGCCCGCTGCCCGACATCAATACACCATCCGCACCAAGCCTCTGCATACATTCTTTGAGATGTCTCACCTCAGGATAAAGGTCCAGCGTCACTTCCTCAAGCACATTGCCGAGGCTTCCGCAAAGCTGATCGAATCGCTTCTCCCGAATCGCGTTTAGCACACCTTCTGTTGAAGGATGATGCTTAATCTCCCGAGCATTCAGCTTCCCGTAAATCTCCGATGTGGACACATTGATAGGCGGCTTCGCAAGTACGACCCAGCACTGAGGCGGCGAGACGATCGGTTCCAGCTTCTCTCCACGTCCTCTAGCGACAGCCGTCCCTCCCGTTACACAAAAGGGTACATCCGAGCCAAGCTCAGCTCCAAGCACCTGCAGCTCTTCCATAGGGATGTTTAAGTTCCAGAGCCGATTCAAACCTCTAAGTGTAGCTGCCGCATCGCTGCTGCCCCCTGCTAGACCCGCTGCTACGGGGATCTGCTTGTCCAAATGGATGTAAACGCCCTGTTTGACGTCGTATCGATCCTTAATAAGGCGTGCCGCCTGAAAGGCTAAGTTCTTCTCATCGAGCGGAATATACCCCGCCTGACTGGAAATGATGATGGTGTCTCGCGAAAGCTCCTGCATTTCGATCCGATCTGCTAGATCTACCATCGTCATGACCATCTCAACTTCATGGTAACCGTCCGATCTTTTATGTAAAACATCAAGGGATAAATTGATTTTAGCCGGTGCTTTTTCAAAAATCTTCATCAGATCACCTTCTTTTGCTCGTTTGCCGTTAAAATATTATAACAAAAGCGCAAAAAAAAAGCTAAAGCATTCGCTTTAGCTGTAGAAGGGACGCTGTTCCGCTTGCGTTGCTTCCTGCGATCCAGTAATTGTTTGATTGAAAACCGCTGCATTAGGTTGTATTGGATTAGAAGATCTATACGTATTTACATTGGTCGTATTCGCCGTGTAGGCAGCAGGTGTATAGGAAGATTGCGTTTGCTGCGCTCCACTGTATACGTTCTGATTAAAGCTTGATTGAGGCTGCGAATAGGGTTGCTGGGAAGATACAGATTGATAGTTGGACTGATTATAATTCGACGGAGTGTAGTTAGACGGATTGGAAGAAGCTTGACTGTAGTTAGTTTGATTGAAGCTAGGCTGACTATAGTTAGGTTGAATGTTACTTTGCTGACTGTACGTTGATTGCGTCTGGTTGATGGTAGAAGCCGCAGGGTTATACTGTTTCACCAGCTGTTCCTGAGCAATTTGGATCGCACGCTTCACCATGTTCCCTGCATCCTTCGTTCGGATGCCCTCCCAGCCCTCACGCTGCACCACATCATAAAACCCTAGATCTTTGGCTAATTCATATTTAAAGCTTTCGGACATGATCCCTCTTCTGCGACTCATAATTGGAACCTCCTTGGAGTTTTGCTATAGTATGCCCAACCCGATAAGGTCCATTCAAATGCAAAAACAGACCCTCCGGGTCTGCTCATATAGGAATGCATTAAGCTAATGTTGGATGTAGGTGATACGAACCTGTCCATCGTCATTACACACGGTAACTTCAACGGATTCGGTGAGGATATCGGCGTAGCTGTACGACACTCGTTTAAAGGCGTGGGATTCTTGATCTAATTTCACAATAAACACAGAAGGGTAGGTTTCTTCTAAAACACCAGAACGCTCGACAGTCTTTCGACGGCCACCATTCGCTCTTAACATGATCTTCTGCCCAACGTGGGGCTCCAAACTGCGTTTGATCTCCAACAGCGCATTTTTTGCCATTGTCAACTACCACCTCTTTCCTAGTTAATTATAACCCATTCAGACAGGCATGTCAAACGCGGTCAAATATTATATCAGCACCACATTCCTGTTGTCAACGGCATTTTTGCTGAATTTTCGAAATCCCTCTCTTACAGGTTGTCTCCAAAGTTCGCAAATTATTCACACTTTTCCACTAAAAAAAGAACACTTACCCAGTCAGCCCCCTCCAAGGAGTCGAATGACAGGTAAGTGTCGATATTGTATACCCTATGTTTTGTCGGTTCATGTTGTTTTTTACACATATCATAGGAATATTTAAACATGATCTTCCGTATGTTGAATACCCGGAACCCCCATGCGATAGCTGCCTCTCGTCTCAACCCCACCTATTCCTTCTAAGCCTGTCACCGTCAAGTCAACGATATCAAGCATGGATATGGTTTCCTTCACGGAAGTATATGACAGTTTAGCCGCGATACAAAGCGGATCTAAGGCATGTATGAGGATACGAGCAGGAGAACTCGCAAAATTAGCTCCAGCCCTCAGCAAGGCCTCAAAATGAGACTGACAAGCACCAGCCACAATAATCATGGAGTCCCGGTTACGCTCATACTGTCTGGCGATCTGTACAGCGTTTACGAAGTTTTGTGAATTCTTATAGCTGGAAAGGTTACTTGGACCTCCGCCCTTGCGCTGCTTAAGTATTCCGTCATGACCGGTAATGACAACAATGTCGGGCTTAATTTGTGGAAGCAGCCTGTGAAGAGCATCCGCCATTTGTGCTTCAGGAATATAAAATCCCTCGGCAGGCACTCGCAATTCCCCATAGATTTGCATACTTTTACGTAAGTAAGTAGGATCGCCATCCAGGTGCAGTACTTTGCCAGGCACTTCGAAGTAGCTTTTATCGGTATTTTGTTTATGGTTTATTGAGAGTTGGTTTTTCTCTTGCAGCTGCAACTGGGATACCGCCAGACGCCGGAGCGACTCCCGAAATTCGGGTGAACTCGATCGCGGATGATCCATGACATCAGTCGGATTTGAAATGGTCAAATCCACTAGAGGCGCATCCGCGAGCAGCCTATAATCCACACCACGCAGGATAGCCTTCAGCTGCTCTATGCGCTCAATCTTAAACATGACGTCGCCGCCATAGGATTTACGGGTAACAAAGTCTCCTTGCCTCATAGCACAAATCCCCTCCTAGGGGTATCCTATGGCGGGACTAGGCATTTGGTGCGGGTTATTTGCAGCCGTGCGCGCGAAGAGCCGATGACAAGCGCGCAAATTCTTCCATACTGAGCGTTTCGCCGCGACGCGAAGGCTCTATGTAAATGCCGAGCAGCAGAGCTTCCAGCTCAGGCTTGTTTTCTTTGGTAAAGAACCGCGCAGCTAGGTTGTTGTAAAGGGTTTTGCGCCGCTGGACGAAGGACGCCTGGACGACAGCGAAGAAGAAGTCCACGTCCGCCACCTCGACCGGCGGGGTTTTGCGCACACGCAGCCGGATCACGGCGGAGTCGACGTTCGGCTGCGGCACGAAGACGGTGCCCGGCACGATCGTGACAAGCTCCGGCTCGCAGTGGAACTGCACGGCAATGCTGAGGCTGCCGTAATCTTTGGTGCCCGGGCGAGCCGCCATGCGGTCGGCCACCTCTTTTTGAATCATCACGACGATGTTCTCCAAGGGAAGCTTCTCTTCGAGAAGCTTCATGATGATCGGCGTCGTGATGTAGTAGGGCAGGTTGGCGACGACACTGACGCCGTCCATGCCCTCGAAATGCTGCCGGAACAATTCCGGCAGGTCGGTCTTCAAGATGTCCCCATGGACAACGGTAGCATGGGGATACGGCTCCAGCGTCTCGTCCAGGATGGGCAGCAGACGCTGATCGATCTCGACGGCCAAGACGCGGCCAGCGAGCTTGGCCAGCTGCTGCGTGAGCGCCCCAATGCCGGGGCCGATCTCAAGCGCAGCCTTGTTTGGGCCGAGCTCAGCGGCCATGACTATCTTGCTTAGGATATTTTGGTCAATCAGAAAGTTTTGACCCAAGCTCTTTTTGAGCACCAGACCATTTCTCTTAATAATTTGTTTCGTTTTACTCGGTGTAGCTACGTCATCCGCTGTTACAATCACTTCATTGTTGGGTATATTCATGATATAGACCTCATTATCTATAGGTTCTGGATTTCACATTCTTCATTTTCATTTAAATGCTCCTTAAAACTCTGCACCAAATCTCATTCAATTATTTTGCTCTAGATTGAGGTGTCTTAAATAAAGATCAATCGTCAACGACGCTCAATCGAGGCTGCAGGATGAATGAATCCCTATTCATCGTTGAATGATGTTGTAAAAAGTGCAGCAATTGCTTCCTAAATCTCGCCTTTTCCCTTTTTTGTTGTAGAATGTACAACAATTTGGAGCCTATACAGGCCATTTCGCAATAAATGGGCTTAAAATGTTGTACAAACTGCAACTTCAAGTTGCAAAATAGCCATTTGGAAAGAGATTTGTTGTAGAAACTACACCAATAGCAACATCCATTTTACTTATCAGCTTCCAAATGCTCCAAAGCCGCCTCAAATTCCTCGCGCGAGATTTGAAACATTGCACAGCGCTTATAAAACTGCTTGCCATTGCAATAGCCAATTCCTAATGCTTTACCCACAATCAGCCGGCGAGAAGCCGCCTCAGCATGAACAATCAACCCAGCGGCCATGAGATCCTCCATGGTCAGCTGTGAAACCGCACCATCATATTCCGTTCGAAGGCTCTGCAGGGCATGACGGATCGTCTCAGGCGTCGCATTCTCGACCCCGATATCACCCTTGTACTCGGCCTGCTCCTGCGTAATGAAGGCATGCTTGCAGCCAGGCACCTTGGCTGCTACAATCTTCCGAATCCGTTCACCTGCGTGATCCGGGTCCGTGAATATAATAACGCCTCTTCGCTGCTGCGCAAGTGCAATACGCTTTAGTACGGCTTGTCCAATTGCAGAGCCGCCTGTTTCAATCGTATCCGCCTCTACCGCTCGGCGAATAGCAGCTGTATCGTCCTTGCCTTCGACGACAATCACTTCTTTAATCATTAGCGGTTCCCTTCCCAGTACCAAGGATAAACGACTCCGTCGTCCTTCTGGGACGAGCGCGTTTGTCAAGGTTGATGCAGAGCTAAGTCTAAAGCTAATACTTTCATAATCAACGCAGAAAAAGAAGAGGGGTCCCCTCTTCTTTCGCCCAAGTTGTTACTTGGCAACGTATATATGACATTCTTCCCGCTGAAACTGACGTTTACACGTTAATTTTCAGATGGCTTTTTCGGTCCTACCACATACACGGTGTACCCTTGCTTCGTTCCGAATTTATTGGCATAACCATGATCTTCAAAGAAAACATCAATCATTTGACCTTTCACACCGCTGCCAATGTCTTCAGCCCGGCGGAAGCCAATGCCCTCGATGTACACCCACCATCCTAGCGGGATAACTTTAGGATCAACAGCTATTGTTCTGCCTTCTGTCACGGTAGTCCCTGTATAGGTTTTACCGAAACCAGGAGTTCCTTCGGATTTACCTGTAGATGCCACGTCTGCCGAATAGGCAGTCAACTTCACATTCTTCAGGATTTGTTTGTACCCAAATGTTACACCATTCTTCGAAACCTCATCCACACTAGGTGATGAAGACGAGAGAACAACAACAGGGTTTTTCGTGCCCACGGACACGACTTTATTAATACTTTCTGTTTGTACTTCTTCACCCACAACTGCTTCCGCGACTAAAACACCATCTTCGAAAGTCTTTTCTTTCTTCTTCAAGAGTACGCCCTCTTTACCTTCTTGGACGACTTGCTCTTTGCCTTTGAGCAGCGACGCGTCGCTCTTCTTTTCCGTATCGAACGCAATCGGCTCAGTTACTTCCTCCGTCTCTTTTTTCACACGGACGATTTTGATTTCATCGCCTGAGCTCAGAGCGGTTGTCGGTTCGGGAGTTAAACGATCGTGCTCCCCAAGTGCAATATGTAAACGTTGCAATGCACTTTCTACCGTTCTTGCAGTTGTGTAAACAGTGGTGGTCTTTCCATCAGCAGTCAATTGAATCGGTGAGGCATGTTCGATGACAATTTTGTCTCCACCCTTGATTGTTGTCGTTGGCGCAGTAGAAATTTCATCGTGTTCACCAATCTTTATGGCTTGTTCATCCAGTAGGCGTTGCAGGACCCATTGCTTCGTTTGCACAACAGTTTCTTGTCCATTCACAACCACGGATACGCTCTTGGTAGCCGTACCGTACAACAACACCAAAAACATGAAAGTCATTGCGATTGAAATTATGGCTAGACTTAAAATCAAACGCAAGTTTTCATGCTTCCATCGCAATGCGAAGGACATGCTGGATGATCGTTTTACATGGGTCTCGCTAATAGAGATACTGCCCACTTCTTCGGTCCTCCTTCAAAGCCTCGCCGCCAGGTTACAGCATGATTAGATTTGACGCGACTAAGGTTTTTTAGTTTAACTTAACGTGTTCGCCATCAGCAGTACGGTGCTATACCGCTGCCTTCTGGTCGTCCCACACCAGTTTGCCTATTCAACATTCATATGAATTCCGGGCAATTTTTAGTCGTCCGAAATGTGTATAGCCCTTTATGAAGACAAAAAGCCAGCAAGAAGAGGACTCTTCTCGCTGGCTTAGTTGGTATAATAAAATACACAAATAGCACGAACGACAATCGTTACCTCTCTTACGCTTACGAGGTTAGCTGACGGATTCGGACGTGAGAGTCGCCCTACTAAGAGCATACGAAGTATACTCAAAGATTCACCCCTGTTACTCACTCTGTTCACTCAAGAAGCATGCTTCTTCAGCTTACAGTGGTTCCCCCGTTCCCATAAATGGAACTCAGCGAATGGAAAAATGGCAAATTGGTTATTAAGTTATTATGAAAAGTATATTACGCTGTTAATCTTAACCTGTAAAGGGATTAACACCTACTAAAAAGGGCTAAATCGACTAAAATTCGCTTAAATGAGCAAAAAAACAGCTTTATCTCTACTTATATCTCACTTTCACGTACGTATACTAACTCTTTTCAACTTTCCACCCCTAAACTAGGCTTAAATTACAAATTTGTTTATAATGATCGTATAGGAAAGTGATTCATAAATACCAATAATTTGCTAATCAGGGAGGCAATGAGATGGGCTCCATTCTACAAGTTGACTCTTTATACGGCGGATATTTACCAAAAAAGCCTGTTCTTCATGACCTAACCTTTTCTATCCGTCAAGGTGAAATGATGGGACTCATCGGACTTAATGGTGCGGGTAAAAGTACGACAATCAAAAACATTCTCGGCCTTCTTCAACCGCAAAAAGGATCGATTCGAATCAACGGACTCACTTTAGCTGAAAATCCTTTGTCCTATCGCGCAACTTACGCTTATGTACCCGAAAGTCCTGAGCTCTACGAAGAGCTTACGATCCGAGAACACCTTGAGCTAACCGCTATGGCCTACGGTTTGTCGAAGGACGACTATTCGGCTCGATCTAGCTCCCTTTTGGAGCAGTTTCAAATGAAGGACAAGTTGAACAGCTTCGCCAGCCATTTATCCAAAGGAATGAAACAGAAAGTCATGATTATGAACGCATTTCTGATCGAACCCTCGTTATATATTATCGATGAACCCTTTCTCGGCCTTGACCCTTTAGCGATCCGTTCCTTATTAGAATTAATGGTCAAAATGAAACATAAAGGAGCATCATTCCTCATCTCATCGCATATTTTGTCAACCATTGAAAAATATTGCGATAACTACGTTGTCCTTCATCGAGGTCGCATGGTTGCGCAGGGTGATTTAGTCGAATTACGCGGGCAAACCGAACTTCCGGGAGCGTCACTAGACGACATTTTCTATAAGCTCGTACAAGGGGATTCGTTATGAGAAATATGGACATCAACACCCATATCTTATGGCAGCAAAGATTCGAACATTATATGAAGGAATCCATGGGCTATTGGCAATACGCAGCACGTAGTAATTTCATCGGTCTCGTGTTGTTTCTTGTCATCATTTCTTCCTATTATTATGCAAAAATACTACAGCGTCTTCCGACAGATTATCCCTATCTGTGGATCGTGCTTCTGCTGCTCGTTCCGATTCTATCTTCAAGCCCCATTCGTACATTGGTAAGGAAAGCAGACCGCATGTTTTTGTTGCGGATCGAACATCAAATGGGCGCTTATTTCCGAAGCGGATTCATGTACAGTTTGATATTGCAAGCTTTTTGGACATTTATTGCCTGGGTTATTTTATGGCCGCTTTATCATCACTGTCTGGGCGCTTCAGAGCAGCATTTCTTATTCATGCTTGCACTACTTCTTCTATTAAAGATAGCTAATTTATTAGCTAGCTGGCAGGAGAGCCGATTTGCTCACGAGCGTGCCAGATTAGCTTCGGTTAGCTTTCGCTGGATTGCAACAACTGCTCTCATATCGCTGCAATTTCTAACCAGCATTTTATGGGCAAGCGGCGCGGCGCTGCTACTCATTTTCGTATGGTTAGCAGCCGTTCATTTCGTATCTAAATACGTCATCGGCTGGGACTTCTTGATCACCAAGGAAAGTCAGCAGCAAGCTCGGCTTTATGCCTTTTTCAGCTGGTTCGTGGATGTGCCTCAAATGGGAACGCGAATAGCCCGCCGAAGTTGGATCAGCGGGCTTACACGGTTCATACCTTTTAGACAAGATGCTGCCTATTTGTACCTATATATGAAGACATTGCTGCGTACGGAGCTGTTCGCTATCGTACTGCGTATCACCTTGTTAGGGGTGCTCGCTATAGCCGTTTCAAGCAGCGGTACTGCAAGGAGTTTAATCTTTATGATATCACTTGTGATTTCCCTTGTTCAGTTATCGTCGCTCGAGCGTGCCCATCGCTATACGTTCTGGCTGGAGATGTACCCACTCAATCAGAATTCGAAGGCCGGCTCATTGGCCATTATCATTTGGTCAGTCTTGTTGCTTGAGCTATGTATCTTGTCGATTCCTCTTATGATTCGCTCTTCACCCATCTATCTGCTCGTTCCACTCATCAGTCTTATCTTCATTTCTTTCAGCTGCGGTATTGTACTTCGCCGTAGGTTCGAGAAAAATGCCTTACTTGAGACCTAGCAATCGAATAGCATTGTTTGTTGTTATTTCCGCAATCTCTTCCAAAGTCATACCCCGAATTTCCGCGGCCGTCTCAGCTACCAAGCGAACATAGCCGGTTTCATTACGCTTGCCGCGGAAAGGATGCGGGGTCAAATAAGGAGCATCGGTCTCAATTAATAAACGATCTAGCGGAACTTGAGCCAGTACTTCCTTCGGTTGCCTAGCGTTCTTAAACGTAACTGGACCTCCAAAAGAAATATGAAGATTCATATCCAGACACTGCTTCGCTGTCTCCCAGCTTCCAGAGAAGCAGTGCATGATTCCCCCCACTTCCTCGGCCTTCTCTTCTTTTAAAATGTGCAAAATATCTTGATGGGCATCTCGATTATGTACGACAATGGGCATCCCTAATTTACGCGCTAGACGAATTTGCTCCCGAAATACCCGCTGCTGTACATCCTTCGGTGACTTATCCCAATAGTAATCTAGTCCAATTTCTCCGATGGCAACAACTTTCTCATGCTTGCACAACTCTTCAATCCATTCTAAGTCGCCAGGCATCATATCAATTGCATCAACAGGATGCCAACCTACCGTAGAATAAATGAAATCGTACCTCTCAGCGAGGGCAATCGAACTGGGTATGGTCTCCCGGTTGAAGCCTACATTCACTATTCTTGTCACTCCGGCGTCCAGCGCTCGTTGTATCACTTCATCTCGATCTTCATTAAATTGTTCAGCATTTAAATGTGTGTGTGAATCCGTTAGCATCTTTGTTCTCCCTTAAGTTGTAATATTCTGCTTCACTTATTTTTCTAGCTAATCTTGCTCGCCAAGCAGTGCCCATAAATCAGGATAATTGGTTGCGTTCAACCGTTCCAACAGCTCCTCCGGATAATACACATGATGCTTACCCATTTGGAATCCACTGATGGACTGAACAATCTCAGATCGATGCGTAATTTCCGTTAAAGTCTCCTTATGATCCAGCAGAAAAATAGGCAAGTTATCGTCCGTTTCCCCCGGTCTATACACGTCATAGGATTGATTCGATGGAAAATCAATTTCCATGTAATAGGTAGGGTCGAATCCGACCTCGGCCATCACTTTTTCCATCAGCTTAATCTGACGTTGATTAGATTCATCAAAGGTGCTGTACTTGTACAACTTACGGTCCAAAAACCGTTTACACATATCGCCTAAAATAGGATCTTTCTCATTACTCCAGAAAGTTAGCATCGTCTGCATAACAGACTCATCCAGTAGTAAATAATCTTCCAGCGTAATTTTATTCTGAATCAGATGCAAAATAGGCTCAACCATAAATCCAAACGTATAATTTTCTTCGTATAAATGTTTAGCACGCGCAAAAACTTTGTGCAGCAAAATTTCCGCACTACGTGTCACGGGATGGAAATACACCTGCCAATACATTTGATAGCGAGACATTAAATAGTCTTCTACCGCATGCATTCCGCTTTCTTTAACAACAATATGCCCCTTATAGGGCCTAATAACACGAAGAATCCGCTCCAGATCAAACGTGCCGTAATTTACACCAGTGAAATAGGCGTCGCGCAGCAAATAGTCCATGCGATCTGCATCCAACTGGCTGGATACAAGGCTGACTACAATTTCTTCACTATACGATTTACAAATAACACCTGCCACTTTTTTCGGAAAATCGGGTGACACTCGACTGAGGACTTTATTCACATCCGTATCTCCAAGGACAATTCTGCATGACCAGTCTTCATGTCTCGTTCCGAAAGCTTTTTCAATGGAATGCGAGAAGGGTCCGTGACCCAGATCATGGAGCAAGGCCGCACAAAGGCAGAGCAGACGTTCCTCTTGAGGCCAATCCTCATAGTGATTGCGTTCGAATTGTGAAATAATTTTCCGAGTGATTTCATAGACACCTAGTGAATGAGAGAATCTACTATGCTCAGCACCATGAAAAGTTAAATAAGAGGTGCCTAATTGCCTTATGCGGCGCAGTCTCTGAAACTCTCGTGTATTAATTAAATCCCAAATCGTATTGTCCTGCACGTAAATATATTTATGAACCGGATCTTTAAAAACCTTCTCTTCCTTCATTCATTCACAACCTCTCTTTAGCAAATTTAAATAATTTCGACAATTCTCTTTGTCACTTCGACATAATTGTCGTATTCTGTCGAAATACTTATTCCAATTTCTCTGTCTTACTTGGATAGCCTTTATCTTCTTAATTTTGAGCTTTTTAAGGAGGCCACACGTAATATATGGCTTACATTCCCTTATTCTACTTGGTCTTTATCATATTTTAAACAGAAACAATATTAAAATTTTTTTTGAATTATAAGCTGAAATAGACGAAAATATGGTTGACTATTTTGGGAATCGTTGGTATCATTAGGCAAGAAGATATGTCGAAACATGACGATATTGATAAATTTTTGATAAAATCGAAAGGGGTTTATATATATGATGAAATCTACGGGAATTGTAAGAAAAGTTGACGAATTGGGTCGCGTTGTTATTCCAATCGAGTTGCGCCGCACGCTGGGAATTGGTGAGAAAGACGCTTTGGAGATTTATGTAGACGGCGAGCGCATCATGTTGAAGAAATATGAGCCTGCTTGTATCTTCTGTGGTAACGCTGAAAACGTATCTTACTTCAAAGGAAAAATTGTTTGTCATATTTGTTTAGCAGAAATGCCAACACCTGTGACAAAATAAGAAAAGTAGTATATAATAGAAGTAGCACTTATCCTATTGGTAATTCTAACCTTTTTCATATCTCCTCTAATCTCTAATTTGTTGGCTTCGGCCACGGATTAGAGATCTTTTTTTGTTCGGAGAACGATATAGCGGCGAGTGCGGCGGGAACGCTGCACTTCCCGCGCGCTTTAGCGCTCGAGTAGTGCATTGTATACATCACGCTTGGAAAGTCCGCGATCGCTCGCGACCAACTTCAGTGCATCCTTACGATCGCTCCCGCTTTGCTCGTAGTGCTCAACATGCTCGCCCAGTGTCATCGCCTCCCACCAGCCATCGGCTGCTTCGCGGGCTGCCTTCTCCGAGGCGCCTTCGGCGATCACACAGTACTCGCCCTGCGGCGGGTACTGCTCCAAATGCGCGAGGCACTCTGCGATGGTGCCTCGCAGGAACTCCTCGTACCGCTTCGTCAGCTCGCGGGCGAGACACACCCGGCGCTCCGCCCCCCACACTTCCGCCATACGGGTAAGTGTTTTCTCGACGCGGTGCGGTGATTCATAGAACAGCAGCGTATCCTGCGTATCCTGCAGCCCTTCAAGCACCTTCGTCTGATCCTTTTTCTCCCTGGGGAGAAAACCGACGAAGGAGAAACGCTCTGTCGGCAAGCCTGATGCAATCAGCGCCGACAGGGCCGCATTCGCGCCGGGGATAGGCACCACCGGCACGCTCTGTTCAACGGCCATCCTCACCAGGTCATAACCTGGATCGGAGATGGCCGGCAGCCCTGCATCGCTGACCAGCGCGATGCTCTGCCCTTCAAGCAGCAAGCGGACGAGTTCGGGTCCGCTTGCTTGCTTGTTGTGTTCGTGATAGCTGACGAGTCGCGTAGCGACCTCGAAGTGCGTCAGCAGCTTGCGTGTTTGCCGCGTGTCCTCAGCGGCAATCATACTCACTTCCTTCAGGGTGCGAATCGCACGGAAGGTCATATCTTCTAGGTTGCCTATCGGTGTGGCAACCAGGTACAGCGTGCCTACGCCGCTTCCATCCTCACGATAGCTCTTTTGCACATTCAAGCTCACTGTTATGTCCCTCTTCACTTTTTTATGATTATGCTTACGAAGCCAGTTTTCTTACGAAAACTCTAAGGAGCTTCTGCCCCCGTAGTAAATTTCTTTCAGCTCTTTACAGTACTCTTGATTGTCGTCATAAACAATAAGCGGCGGTAAAGTACGGATTTCTGGCTTTCCATCCTTCATTCCCTCGACCAACACCATCATCGCTTCTTCACCAGCACGTGCGTGCACATAGCGAATGCGCTTCGGTTCAAGTCGATACTGCCTCATTAAGCAGCAGATATCGATTAAACGAGTAGCCCTGTGGACCATTGCTACTTTACCGCCAGCCTTCACCAGCTTTGCGCTTGCCGCAATGACATCTTCTAAGTTGCAATATATTTCATGACGAGCCGCAGCGAAATGCTCATTGGCGTTCTGCTCACCGTTAGGCACAGGCAGATAGGGAGGATTCACCGTAACGACATCAAATTGGCCATGTCCTAAGGTTTCGTGAATGGTTTTCAGATCTCCCTGGAGCATATGCAGCCGGTCTTCCAACCCATTAATCTCTGCATTGCGAACCGCCATATCCGCGAGCCGTTCTTGAATTTCAACGCCCCAAATCTCAGCTCGTGTCCGCGTTGTTAAGAGCAAAGGGACGACCCCATTGCCCGTACATAAATCAATCATGCGCCCCTTGGGAGCCACACTGCAGAACCGGCCTAGCAGGACGGCATCTAGTGAAAAGCTGAACACTTCATCACTCTGAATTATTTTCAAATCATACGTCAATAAATCATCAATTCGTTCGGTAGGTCTTAACTGTACTTGCTTCATACGTATTCTCCGTCATTTCCTCTCTAGTCTGCACATTATGGAAAAAAACCGTAAGGCATACACCCCTACGGTCAAAATCACTTATTTATTTAAAAAGGATAAGCAAAACAAACAATCTCCCTCGGTCCGAAGGTGTCCATAATACACATTGCAAATATGAAAACCTTCATTATACAAGCGAGTCAAATTATCATAACCTGCTCCAGGTAACGGAAGAGGTTCCTCCGCCTCTCCAACTGGCTGCTCGACAATGGTTTCCTCTTGTCTGATCAGTTTGCGGAGCTGCTGATTTTCTATGCTTAATCTCTTATTTTCTTCGATGAGGTTAATAATTTGTTTCTTTAAGGCACCCAACTCGGCATAAGTGGCACCCATTCGTTCTTCGATCCCATCTATTTGTCCAAAAATATCTTGTTTATCCACGCTTTCACCTCTAGTGCCATGCATGCTTACTGGCCAGCGCCTCCTTGGATACTTTGCCTCTACTCTTGTTCAACTACATCATCGAAAGGTAAATCAAGTGCTTTTCCAAGGTCAAACAATTGAACCTTTGCTGTACGTTCTTTGATATTCAATCCGAGCACTTTACCATTACCAAAAGAAGTAATTACTTGTCTACCCACGGTTGGCAGTGAATCCTTCGCGCTCTCGTAGTTATCATGTTCATATTTCAAACAACACATTAACCGTCCGCATAATCCCGAAATCTTGGTTGGGTTAAGCGATAAGTTCTGGTCTTTCGCCATCTTAATGGATACGGGTTCGAAATCACCTAAGAACGATGAACAGCATAGAATTCGCCCACACGGACCTATACCTCCAAGCATCTTCGCTTCATCCCGTACACCAATTTGACGCAGTTCGATTCTGGTCCGGAAAATACTCGCCAAATCCTTCACGAGCTCCCGGAAATCAACGCGTCCTTCCGCCGTAAAATAAAAAATAATTTTATTGCGATCAAAGGTATACTCTACGTCCACGAGCTTCATCTTAAGACTATGGTCTTTAATTTTCTCGTGACATGTTTGGAACGCATCTTTGGCTGCTTTCTTATTTTCTTCAACCAAATCAGCATCCGAGTCATCCGCAATGCGAATCACCTTCTTGAGAGGAAGAACGACGTCATTTTCTTTGACAGTCTTCTTTCCAACGACAACTTTGCCGTATTCCACTCCGCGAGCGGTTTCAACAATAACGGCACTTTCTTTCTCAATTGGCAAATCAATCGGATCAAAATAATATATTTTACCCGCCTTCTTAAAGCGGACGCCAACTACCGAATACATCTTACACCCCCTGCATCTCCACGAGCATTTTCTCTATAACCAGCTGAGAATTGGCGTTGAAACGCAGTCGTTTTTGTAAATCTACGGCTTGCTCCATCATACGCACCCATACTGAGACATCCCGGCTGAACGCGAGGGAGCTCATCCAGTCCAGCTGATCATTATAAACAAGCTTATCTCTGCGCTCCAGGCGCAACTGCACCATATCTTTAAACCAGAGAATCAACAAGTCGAACAGACTCGACATATGATCCGCTAGCTCCGTTTTCACAATCCGTTGCTGTACCGTAATCATGGAAGTAGGGAAACGTGTGAGCGTCTCCTTAGCTAATTGTAACACTACGGTTCTCATTTCTGCAAACCAATTCGCAGCTATTAAATCCCTAGCCGCTTGCAATCCTGCCGTTAAATGTGCGGCGGGCTGTACAAGCGATGCGGGATGACCCTCTTGCAAAAGCGTCAAGACCATTTGCTCACGCGGCATTGGCGTGAAATTAATCCACTGCGCCCGCGATTGAATCGTCGGCAGCAGCGCATTGCCATTCTCAGTTATGAGAATCGCGACCACACGAGAGGTCGGCTCTTCTAGAAATTTCAACAAACTATTGGCAGCCTGTACCGTCATTTTATCTGCATGATACAGGATATAAATTTTGGTTCCGGAGGCTGTAGCGCGGTAAGCAAACTCCTTTTGCAGCTCACGAATCTGCTCAATCTTAATCGAAGCTCCATCTGGCGTAACGATGTGTAGATCTGGATGATTACGATGCTCAACCTTACGGCATTCCAAACATTCACCGCATGCCTCTTCAGTCCCGTGCTGGCAGTAGATAGCTTTAGCCAAAGCTATGGCCATTTCCGAGCGTCCAGTTCCTACAGGCCCACTAAATATATACGCGTGAGACAGCTTGTCTTGCCGCAGCCCGTTCTGCAGAAGCTGCTTAGCCGCTGCTTGCCCCGGTATGGCTTGAAAGGACATTAGAAATACGCTCCATCCCGAGGATAAACGGATACACTGTCCTTCCAGGACGAATGTGTTTACCCAGAAATATTAACATCATATAGCGTGAAACAACTATTTTCTTATATTTTAAAATAGCAAGTTAATCAGCATCCCTCGGATTTCTCCGATTTTATGCAAAATTTCAATTCGGCCCTGCTCATTTTCCAGCAATTCATCTGCTAATGAAAGCAGTTCTAGATCGATTTCTTCCAAGAGCTTATATCGCTTCGAACGGCCGCGACGATCCCAGCCCTTCGTATCTCTTAAATTGACACCACGGCGAGCGGTTTCTTCTAGAAACTGCTTAATCAGCAGTTTGTACTGCAGAAGCTCTCTCACCGTCATTGCCCGCGACAGACGATCGCCCTGCAGCGTAATTTGCTGCACCATCTTGGATAATTGCTCCTGCGTAAATTTCTCATCCTGCTGCTGCATAATGTCAGAGAAATTCCGGGGGGCCATCTGTGGCGGCGGGACGTTCTCATTCACTTTGACGTTCTTACCGATGGGCTGCCACCCCGGATTAATTTTCAAGACGCATCCATCCTTGTGTATGTCTGATTAGTAATGCTCGAAGCGCTCTACCGGCAATACGAAAACCGCGGCTCCACCCACTTGAACTTCCACAGGGAATGGAATATAGGAATCCGTCGTTCCTCCCATTGGAGAAACCGGTGTAACAAGCTGTTCCCGAATTTTGCAATTGGTGCGAATGACCTGCATGACCTCTTGCACCCTCTCATCTTCCGTACCAATCATAAAAGTTGTGTTTCCCGCACGTAAAAATCCACCGGTACTTGCCAGCTTCGTGGCGCGAAACCCTTCTTTTATTAAAGCATTAGAGAGACGGTTACTGTCCTTATCTTGTACAACGGCAACGACTAGTTTCATGGGTGGTTCCTCCCTTTTATTATAAACTAAGAATGGATTTTCTGCTTTAACAGGAAATATGTTCCTCAAGCAATCGATTACAATCCGTCCGTATATCTTTTGCAATCTCATCTTCGCTACGGTTTGCATTAACAACTCGCACCCGTTCAGGATGATCAGCTGCAATCTGATGGAAACCTTCCCGTACCCGGCTGTGATAATCTACGTTTTTCTGTTCAATGCGATCCAACTGTTGGGCATTAACGCCCGTGCCCGATGCTCTATGGTGAAGTCTTGCCAAGCTTACTTCCACTGGCACATCTAAGATGTATGTCCGGGTTGCTTGTAGTCCTGAACTGGCATACCGCGAGATGGCTTTTACCATATCTACATCTACGCCAAGCCCATAAGCCTGATAAGCAACACTTGCATCAATGAAGCGGTCACATAGCACTATTCGGCCAGCTGCGAGTGCCGGAAGAATTAACTGATGCACATGCTGTGCTCTGGATGATGCGTAAAGCAAAACTTCCGCTTGATCCACCATCTCCTTATTCACAGGGTCAAGAATAATACTGCGGATTTGATCACTGATTGCCGTTCCGCCCGGTTCTCTCGTAACGAGGACGTCATGTCCTTGTTTCTTAAGCTCCTCAGCCAATTTCTTAAGCTGAGTTGTTTTCCCAGCGCCGTCCGGCCCTTCAAACGTTATAAATATTCCGTTCACGCTTCCTCCTGCATGCTGCTTTACCAGATCATAGAATGGTTTATGTGTATATCTTTAGCTTTTGTGTCTGCCCAAATTCGGTTCCTTGAAACTTGATGCCGTTTGCGGCCAATTGCAATAAGGCTTCGGCCACAGAAGCCGAAATGATTTCGCCAGGGTATAAATAGGGAATTCCCGGTGGATAAGGGATTACCATATCCGCAGAACGCTTCCCGACCGCTCCCTGAACACTTACCTGACTAAACACGCTGTCTCGTGATGCTTTGGAGATATCTCTCATATCAAAGGCAACAGGAGAAGAGATTGGAGTATAGTAGGGTAATTTAAGTATATTCGAGATTGGCGCTTGAAGTTCCTTCTTTTGTATAGGAACGTCTAAACAAATGTTAGTTAACGCTTGGACAACTCTTAACATATCCGCTCTGGTGGAAGCTGGTGTGAATACAAGAAGCACTTGACGCCCATCCGTCATTTCGACAAAGCAGCCTTGGGCTTCCAACCTTTCTTTGAGTTCGGTTCCAGAAATCGTATTCGTCGCATCATAGATCGCTATTTTAAATGGATCTTCAGTTTGAAACTCTTGACTCTGATTTCCCGAAAACTCTCGTGGGTGAAAACCGAATACGGTAAGCTCATCAAGCAGCGTCCTGAACTCTTTTACAACAGCAAGTCCCTTTTCTAGCCACTCTCTGCCTTCCGTATGCATTCGCTTTCTCGCCAAATCTAGTGACGCCATTATTGGATAAGAGGGACTTGAGCTCTGCAACATAGCAAGCAACCGTTGAATAGCCCTTCGGTCTATCCGGGGTCCTTGGACGTGCAGCATAGCCCCCATGGTCATTGCAGTAAGCATCTTGTGCGTGGATTGTACCACAGCATCAGCCCCTTGCGATAAAGCGGAAGCTGGCACCTCATGATGAAATCCATAGTGCGCACCGTGCGCTTCATCCACCAGCAGCAGCTTCCCATGTGCATGCATCAATTCAGCGAAAGGCTTGAGATTAACACCTATGCCGTAATAATTCGGGTTTGTTAGAAAAAGCCCCTTAGCCTCTGGATACAACACAAGCGCTTGCTTTACATCTTCGATATATAGACTTGTGGCCACACCTGTTTCCGGATGCATGCCAGGAGCTATGAACACCGCTTTGGCACCGGCCAGCATAAGCCCATGAATGACCGACTTATGTACATTCCTCTGCACAAGGATGATATCATCTTTCTCACATACAGCTGAAATCATGGCTAAATTACCAACCGTACTCCCACCTATCAGAAAATACGTTTCCTCTGCGCCAAAGCAATCTGCCGCTAGATGCTCGGCCTCACGAATAACACCCTCTGCGTTATGTAAATCATCTAGACCTGTAATTTCTGTAAAATCGACAGACATCACCGTCTTTAGAAAGCTTGTCCCTTCATCTAGCAAGCCTTGTCCGGATTTATGACCAGGTACATGAAAACTTGCAGGGTTCTTATCGTGATGGGCGACCATTGCTTCAAAAAGAGGTGCACGTGACTGTTTTGAATGTTGGCTGCTCATCTTGACACGACTCCTTGAGCTCCGTGAGCTTTCTATTTTATACCCTTATAGTAGTGGATTGACGCTAAAAAAACAAAAAAGCTTCTATAAGAAGCTTCTCCCATTAATTCATATATTGTTTTGAATTTCCCATATAGAATGCTTTCTTCATCTGCCTAACGAAAAACGGATATTTCTGATCATTTACATTCGTTTTGACCATTTCACTGCTGCACTCATCGCAGATAAAGGCCATAATAATATGAATTCCGCCAACCCGCTGCTGCTCGCAAATCATACATACCCCTATTCGGTTCTCCTCCATATGATCACCCCACTATTCTTTGCTATTAGTATATCCGAATCGCAATTCTCCTAAACTAGCTATACACTCATATTTTGGAAGGCATGTGCCGATATAGACTTATATCAGGTTAACCGCCTTGCGGAGGTCATCAGCATGTCTACTAAACAAGAAGCAAATCTTTCCAAACAATCTACCATTTACAGCTATACTCTAATGAAGCGAATATATCATTCCTTGTATAAAATAATTATTTATTTTATGCTGCTGCTACTTGCGGTCTTTTACAAATTTGACCCTACGAACTGGCTGCCGCTCTTAGTCAGCTATCCGCTTCTTCTTATCTTTCACTCTTTGCTCATCCGGATCTATTTTCAGTTCACAATTGGAATGGCTATGAGGGGCTGGTCTTACCGTTGGGGGGTCTTTTGGTGTGGATTCTTGCCAGAAGGGAATGCCTCCATTCGACTGGTATCCAGAATACAGCTGACTTTATTTTGGATTGGCCTTGCTATGATTACACTTCTTTATCCATGGATACCTGACAAATGGTTAATCCATCTGACGATTTTTCACGTTTGGATGCTCATGCCGCGGCTGTGGATTCTTTTCCGATTTCGCCCTTACCGCAAAGCTGGATTGATTAAGATCACTGGTAAAGATACCTCCTGCTACATGCAGTAGCTGATCTTGAAACGCAATAAGAGCCCCTTGGGGCTCTTATTTGTTGTAAAAAGTGGATCGATAGTGGAATAGCGGTCTTTAGGAGCTTCTATTTTTGTTAATAACCGTTTGAATCCCGCTATTTCTTAAAAATAGAAGCCTTTAGCGTATGCTATTTGCTTGATTTCGCTAAAAAGCAATAGAATAGAAGCCTTTAGGGACTCCTATTCCGGAGTTTGCTAGACAAATGAGATTTAGGTATACTACCCTTAATCGATTTGTACAAATAGAAAAACCTTACTAGGATTTCTCCTTGTAAGGTTTTTTTGTGCTTGGCAACGTTCTACTCTCCCAGAACCCTGCGGTTCAAGTACCATCGACGCTGGAGGGCTTAACGGTCGTGTTCGAGATGGGAACGCGTGGGTCCCCTCCGCCATCAT
>NZ_JCAUAS010000029.1:0-77680 GCF_059692075.1 Paenibacillus sp. J31P190
CGGACGTTGGCCGGAGATCCGGCAATCATTCTGGCGGATGAGCCGACGGGTGCGCTGGATTCAAAGACAGGTATAGAAATTTTGGACATTTTCAAGAGATTGAATGAACAATGCAGGATGATCGTCTTGATTACGCACGACCTGGGGATTGCGCAGAAGGCGAAGCGGGTTGTGTATTTTCGGGATGGGCGATTGAGTGAGGTTAGATAGGTGGATGTAAGGACCGGGACTCCGTTGGAGTGCCGGTTTGTTTTTTTTTTACACTTAGGCATCGGGATTAAGCTAACGGGCAGGATAGTTGAGCAATACTAACGAAATAATTAAGTAATAAAGAGTTAAGAGAAGTTCAGCTTTTAATCACGTAAAAGGAGGTATGGTGTATGACGATAATGATTGGCTTCGTTCAAAATCTAAACGATAAGAAATGGCTCCGTGCAAAGTCTAAACTATGAACAACGGCGGTTGTTTGTATGGAGCTGGAAATAATTTGCCGCCATAGTGAAATGATTCTCATTTGTTTATAGTATAGACTTTGCCCCTTAAAACCAAAATTTTAAGGAGCAGAGCTAAAATGAAATATGCGAATGCAGTTACCGTCTTTCCAGAAGAATTACTAAAGGAAATACAGAAGTATGTAAAAGGTGGAATAATATATATTCCCTCCCCCGAGGAAACGCATAAGAAGTGGGGGCAAAATTCAGGGAGTAGAAAATATTTGGATGATCGCAATGAAGAAATCCGCGAAGGGTATTTAAACGGTTCTTCCATTGATGAATTATCAGATACATTCTGTCTTTCTTGCCATAGTATAAGAAAAATCATTTACTCTAAAAAATAATGGATACTAGAAGTCGCATCGGATCCGGGTGCGACTTTTTGTGTAAAATTTATTTTATAGTTGATTATTAAACATTCAAAAAGATCCGACCTTGCTATAATCTTATTAACAAATTATTGAAGGTGGGTACCTAAATGGATAATGTAAAAGGAATATGGAATGAATGGTCCGAAACATGGTATCAAAGGTATAGAACAGATAAGGCGATAGCAAAAATCATACAAACCCCTGAATCGGCATTTCATCGCACAACATATTCAATGATTAATAAGGCCTTGCTGAATTTGGATGGAAAGAAAGTATGTGTTCCTTCAAGTGGAGATAACCATGCAGTCTTCGCTTTTCATTTAATGGGGGCAAGGGTTACATCGTGCGACATATCGGAAAGACAAATAGAAAACAGCTCGAACTTGGCTCGGAAAAATGGATGGGACATTGAATTTATATGCGATGATACAATGCAACTAAGTAACATTAAAAGTGATGAATATGATTTTGTATATACATCGAATGGAGTCCATGTATGGATTAATGATTTAAACTCCATGTACAACAATATAAGAAGAATTCTTAAAAGCAATGGTGCGTATATCATGTTTGATATTCACCCATTTAGTCGCCCTTTTGCTATAGAAAAAGAGAAAATAACTGTAGTAAAGCCATATGACTCAATTGGACCTTTTCTTATAGATGATGTTCCAAGACTTCATTGGCGTATGCAGGATATAGCGAATGCTATTATTTCATCAGGTCTATGTGTTAAGCATATCGAAGAAATGTATGCAGAGGATGGCTCATTTTGGATCGATGAGTCAAAAGATGAAGGGAAATCGCTCTCAAAACAAGAACTAGATGACTTGTGTAGCTGGAAATTAAATCCCATGGCAGCCCTTCCTCAATGGCTTTCGATACATGCAGTTAAGTAAACCGGTGTTCAGGTAACTCATTAACCTAACGGAGAACGATAGTTCAGTGCGCCACGAGGCGCTGTAAATAGATGCTTCAGATAGAAGCGAAGGGGTACCTCATCCCCTATCAGGCTAGGATGGCATCCGTCGGATTCGAGCAAATCCGGGGTGTGAAGCCCATCTAACAATGTACCTGTGAGGAAAATTCATCTTTCCAAGAAGCAGGGCTAGCCTCTATGACCTGCCATGGTCAACGAAAGCAAAGTCATGTACGAAGCGCGGTCACGTTTAACACTCGAAACGAATGGATGATACGAGTGGTTGGAATGAGCGACTTGTCCTTGAACTTGGCAAATCGACCCGAATCAAAATTATCGGTGGCTGCAAGGATACAGAGGTACAATCCTGCAAATCTTCCCCGCGTTTAGTGACGACCTAAAGCAGCGAGACGACTTAAAGTGAACGTGGGAACCCCTCCTTTCCGTCCTTCTGGGACTGGACAGCTGACGTTAATGTGAAAGGAGGGGGACGGAGAATTCGTAGTAGTCGGAGACAGGGAAAGCCTATTACATGGCGAAGGAATCCAGTCTAAAGTGAGTGAGTATTTGCAAAGTAGAGCCCTACCAAATCTTTAAAAGGGGGGCG
Source organism: Paenibacillus sp. J31P190 (assembly GCF_059692075.1). Lineage (NCBI taxonomy): Bacteria > Bacillati > Bacillota > Bacilli > Caryophanales > Paenibacillaceae > Paenibacillus > Paenibacillus sp. J31P190. Next base: position 2,392 of record NZ_JCAUAS010000029.1, read on the forward strand.
ATTGCGATGTCTACCTTCGCTCTATCCTTCTATGAAGGATAGAGATTCGAAACCCAAACACGCCTAGCGCAACGAGTCATACAAAACCAAAAGTTTTCCCGGTTACATCAACTTCTTCGATGGAACGTTTTAATCGACCTTTCTATTACAAGGGTATTACGCAATTCGGGTTCCAAGACCCCGGGAGTGGATGGCAAAACTAGAAGTGACTACTCTACGCCGAAGGAAAAGTGGAACCTGCGGAACCAGGTAAAGGCCACCTTGATAAATGGCATGTCTTTACCTGTACGACGGATTTACATTCCGAAACCGCACAAGCCAAATGAAAAACGCCCGCTCGGTATACCAACACTTGTTGATCGGGTGGCTTAGTACGTAATACGTAGTATTCTAGAACCAATCTATGAAAGTAAACAACATCCGCACAGCTATGGCTTACATGCCATTGAAAACAATCAAGTTGTAATGGGTGTCAAACAGTATGATCAAGAAAGTTTCTTAATATATACGCTTTGGAATTATGCCAAAGCATTGAAAGATATGCTTAAAGGACAAAGAGATTCAATTGGATACTACCCATTTAAAGCAATATTTTGATATAAACAAAGACAAGTTTCCAAAGTACCAAAGTGTTAAGCTCCAGATGATTCAGATTAACTTTAAGGAAAATATGAAACTTGTGGATGAGACTAAAAAGAAAGCTGCGGAAATACTCATTCAGGAAGCAAAGAATAGATTGGATAACGGTGAGAAATTTGAAGATTTGATGAAAATATACAATGACAAAGGTGAAAAAATAGAGCTCATAGTGGGAAGCCAGCTCAGGCAACGTTCTTATTGGGAGAACTGTACAATTCGTTGCGCAACTCGGAGAACTGGGAGTAATACCGGTTTAGTTTGTCGGGATGAGCGGTTCGTTCCCGCAAATCGCTCAGCTTCATAAAAAAGGATCGTAGATCGCAGTTGATAATCCTGTCGCGCAGCGGTACGCCTAGAGGTAAGGTACTCTGCAAGTCCATTATGCATTTGGAGATCAGCAGTGGATCAGGAGCTTTAATCGGTGTGTCCATGGGGAGATTCAATTGTAGAAGAAATTCTTGTATGTCGTCTCCCTTGCAATGAAACCAGTCATTGATAAACGGGTTTTCAAAATCACGGTAGTAATAGGACGAAACGGGCTGAAATAAGATGAACGAGTTTTTATCACGGTAAAAGAGCTGCGGTGCAGATTCACCTCGGCACTGCTTTTAAAGAATACAAAGGCGTAATTTCCCGAGCCATTCGGTTGGTTAATCATGATACCGTCATGGTGAACGAAATGATACCCGCAAGTAATCAACTCAAGCATACGAACACTCCCAAGAGCACGATAGGTTAGTTTTTGACTATTATAGTTCATTGAATGCGAAGGAACAACCATCTATACTTTTTTCATCCAGCTATTAGATCGGAATTATAACGATAAATAATACCGGGATATAGGAGAACAACTCGTTCTCTCTATTTCAGCACTTGGAGGTAAGAGGATGACATTATGATCAATTCCAGATTGTCTTCCATAATGTGAAATCGGGAGCTGTTTTGGTAGAAATACAATTCCATTAGAGAAAGGAAGGCGACAAGGCGTGAAGATAGTGGGTGTAAAGGAAACGAATATCAAAATGGCTGCCGGCGAACCTCTGAACCTGCCGCAACTAGTCGAGGTCGAGCTGGAGGGCGGAATGGTCGAAAGATTTCCGGTCAGCTGGGAGCCTGTGGACCCTTCGCTTTTGGAGATGTCGGGAAGCATTATCGTAGCGGGGACCGTGGAGGGGGACAATTATCCGAACCCGCTGGTTCCGAATCGTGCTGATCCTTATGTGCTGAGGCATACGGACGGATATTATTATTTTACCGGGTCCGTACCAGAGTATGACCGGCTAGTGCTGCGGAGATCTCGAACCGTCGACGGTCTTTCGACCGCTGAGGAGACTGTCATCTGGACCAAGCACGAAGAAGGAGAGATGGGCAACCATATCTGGGCGCCGGAGCTTCATAGGATCGACGAAAAATGGTACATCTACTTCGCAGCTGGCACTGCGGAAAACAAATGGGACATCCATATGTACGTGCTTGAATGTGCAGATGAGAATCCACTTACAGGGAATTGGGTGGAGAAGGGGAAAATCGAGCTCCCGGTCGAGAGCTTCTCTCTGGACGCGACAACCTTTGAGCATAAGGGGGGTAGGTATTTGGTATGGGCCCAGATTTTCGAGGAATCCTGTCTCTACATCGCACTTATGGATAAGCCGTGGTCGATTTCAGGTCAACCGGTAAAGCTCTCATCCCCAGAACACGACTGGGAAATCCAGCGGCACCGCGTGAATGAAGGCCCAGCCGTGCTGAAGCGGAACGGACACTTGTATATGGCCTTTTCCGCCAGCGGTACGGATGACCGTTATTGTATGGGCTTGTTAATGGCGGCCGAAACGAGCGATTTGCTCGATCCTGCTTCATGGACCAAATCGAAGGAGCCGGTATTCGTCAGCAACGATGCCACTTCCGAGTACGGTCCAGGGCATAATAGCTTCACGGTGTCCGAGGATGGCTCCGCCGATCTTATCGTGTATCATGCTCGTCCCTATAAAGAGATCATCGGCGATCCGCTTTACGATCCCAATCGTCATTCTCGCGTTCAGCGATTATTCTGGAAGCCGGACGGCATGCCGTTCTTCGGCAAGCCGGGATGGGTGCTAGATCCGACCGATCGCAAGGTAAGAGCAATGGTGACAATACAGTAATATTCATCCGTTTTTAATCAAATTGTCTATTTTTAAATAAGAAAAAATCTATATTTTCAATAGTTTCGCGTTAATGGGCACCAGAAATTATATGGCACGACGGTAACTATCACATGTATGTCAGCTATATTCAAGGTGTACCAGATCGCTGGGCCGTCAATAAGCGCAGTATGCTTCACTATACGAGTCCCGATCTGCTAGCATGGACATACCGCTCCGCGATTAAGCTCAGCTCGGAACATGTTATCGACGCTTGCATATTCCAGATGCCGGATGGTCGCTTCCGGATGTGGTACAAGGACGAGGGAAACGGCTCGGTAACCTATGCCGTAGACAGCTCGAATCTTTATGACAGGCAGGTAGTCGGTCCCATCCTGACACATCGCGAGCATGAGGGACCGAACGTATTCCGCCTTAAAGGTTACTATTGGATGATCATCGACGAATGGCAAGGACAAGCTGTGTACCTGTGTACCGCTCTGATGATTTAGAGCATTGGGAGCGGAACGGTCCTCATACTCGATGGACCTGGTAGCCGTAAAGACGACGGTACAATCGGCTACCACGCTGATGTCTTGGTACAGGATGACGAAGCTTATATCTTTTTTTCACGCATCCGGAACGCAAAGGCGACTGGGACCAGATCAAGTCTTATGCCATGCGGCGCTCGTCGATTCAAGTGGCACGACTTGATATAATGGATGGCGTTTTAGTGTGCAATAGGGACGAAGTTTTCGAGATTGCGCTGCGCCCGGAAGATTAGAACTGGTGCGGGGAACCCTCCAATTTGGAGCATAATCGGTATTGGCAATTAAGAAGTAGACATGGGATTTTTTGAATGGTATCCTTATTTCCACAATGCGATCAAAGGAAAATTTCCGGATATGAAGGTCATTTCCTCAAGTGGCCCGAAAGTATTTGACCCATTGCCAACATCATTTAGAGGTCGTGAGAATATGGGATATCTCAAAAAATTGCCGATAAGAGTCCAGTTATCCGTATTGGTCATTCTAATTATCGTTATCGTTATTTTTATTATTTTTACCAATTACTTTAAAGCGGCTAAAATCGTAGAAAAGAAAAATAATGAATATTTTACGGAATTGATCTCTCAAATGAATCAAACCATATCATCCAACAGCGATGTTGTGAAGAGGATCGTTCAAAATATTTCTTATAATTCACCCATTGTTCAACAATACTTGAACGAGACTGATCAAACAGCTAAATATGAGGAATATACACAACTGAAAAGCTATATTTCAGATATGATCAGCATGAAAGATGGTATTTTGGATATCGCTCTGATCGGAAGCGACGGTACGAAATTCAACGTCAACGGTGATATCAATAACCTCTCCCCGCTAAAGGACGAAATACCGAAAAAACAGCTTCACTATTTTTCAGGACTGAAAATCCTCCCTTTCAATAACGAGAACAAAAATGTGTTTATTGCAGGAGCTCAAATCTATTCCATCGAGAACTTTAACTTTGAAAACACCAAAGAAATCGGCACACTCATGATTGTTTTGGATGCAAACGCTTTATTAGGTTCCTCAAATAAAGTGATGCGTCCGAGCGGAGGTAAGATATACATGGTGGATCGTAATGGCAACGTTTTTTATACCAATGATGACTCAGTAAAGCCCGGGAGTGCTTATTCTGACATTTTGTCTTTGGAAAAGGATAGGACGTATATCGTTCAGAAAGGCACGATTCCTGATGTCGGGGGGGAAATCATTTATAAACTGCCACAGCGCGAGCTTCTGAGTGGTATCGAAGATATTCGCAAGCAATCATTTATGATCTTCATTATCTCTTTGTTATTATTGGCCGTTCCTTTTTTTCTAGTGATCAATAACATACTCCAGCCTTTGAAGAAGTTAATGCGTTTAATGAATGAAATCAAATTAGGAAAACCGAAGAGCCTTCAAAAGCGAATCAATTTGCAGGGATATGCAGAAATTATTGTAATGGCAAACGAGTTTAACGAGATGCTGGATGAAGTTGACGAGTTAACTCATCGGCTGTTGGAAAGCAATACAAGACTGTACGAGGCAGAATTGGTCAAAAAGCAGTCCGAATTGGCGTATTTGCAAAGTCAAATCAACCCGCACTTTTTATACAACACGCTGGAATCTATCAAAGGAATTGCAGCAGATGAAGGGGTTGATAAGATTTATAACATGACAAAAGCTCTTGCCCTTGTTTTTCGATATAGCATCAAAGGAACGGATATGGTCCCACTTCGCGAGGAACTTACGATTATCAAAAGTTTTATCTTTATTCAAAAAATTCGTTTTGGGAACCGATTTGAAGTGAAATATCATTTTCCCGAAGCGATTTTGGAGTGCAAGGTACCGAAAATGATCCTGCAACCGATTGTGGAAAATGCAATTTTTCACGGGATTGAACCTAGAATCGGAGAAGGCTTGCTGCAGCTTAAAGGAGAGATTTCAGGGAATATAATCTTCCTATCCGTTAAAGATAATGGAATGGGCATAGAAGCTAAAAAACTTCGTTTGATTAAGGAAAGCTTGTCTGCTAATCAGGGGCTAATAGGCAAAAACCTCGATCGGACCGTCAATATTGGCATGACAAACGTTAATAATCGGATTAAGTTGAACTACGGGAACGAGTATGGCATTATGATCAACAGCGAGAGCGGTATGGGAACAGAAGTCGTCATCATGATACCGTATGGGAGTGGCTCAGATGTTTAAAGTCTACTTTGTGGACGATGAAGAACTGGTGATCAAGAGTTTAAAAGCAAGCGTAAATTGGAACGAATACGGGTTTGAGGTTGCAGGCTATGCTTTGAGTGGTACGGAAGCGTTCGAAGGGATAGCGGACATCAAACCGGATGTCGTGTTTACGGATATCCGGATGCCCGGCATGAGCGGCCTTGAACTCATTAAAAATTTAAAGGATACGTTCAGTCGTGCTCTGTTCATCGTTGTGAGCGGTTACGCTGAATTTGCGTTCGCACAAAAAGCGATTAATTACGGCGCCTTTGGTTATTGTCTGAAGCCGTTCGATGATGATGAGATTATTGGTTACTTAAAAAAAGCCAAGGTGATTCTCGAGGACCGCGAAACATCCATGGCAACAGATATTTTGGATTTCATTGAGGAAAATAATGAACATGGCAGGGAAGGCTTACGTAAGGCGCTTATCTCTTCGGGAATCGATATGGAATCGGCGAATGGGATGAAGGCCGTCGTTTCGATCGGAAGAAAAAAGCTAAAGCTTGATGGTTTGCGAGGCTGCATCACCTTGAGAATAGGCTTTGGCAAGTATGTATATCTTATTCAAGATAGCCTTGAAAATCGCTTATACGTCGATTCGCTGGAAGCTGAAACGAACGGAATCAAGGGGATCGGAGCCAGCAGCGTTATCCATAAGGTCGATCAGATCAAAGCAGCCATCCATGCGGCTGAAATCAAAGCGTACCTCTACTTTACAAAAGGTAAAGAATACAGGTTTTCGGATGAAGCAGTCGACCTCCCGGAGAAAGATTATTCCATCAATAAACTGATTGAAGCCACTTGGAAAAGTGATATGGTTGCGCTTTGTGATTTGCTAGACGAAATGGGGGCCTTATTTGTTAACGGGCACTTGAATATGAAGCATGCCCTGATCACGTACAATCATATCATGTCATTCGCCCATAACAGCGGAGAAGAACAATACGAAGATTTCATTTATTCCTATGACCAATTGGCAAGCTTGTTCGGCACCGCTTCGGACATGCTGTTGTTCCTGAAAGGGCTATTAACTGAAAAGCTCAAAACGAATAATGAATGGAGACCGCTTCATGCGAGAAATCGAACATTCAACGCCATATTTAAGTATATCAACGAAAACTATTGTAACGATATATCGATTCCAAGCATTTCCAAACAATTTAATGTGAATGCAAACTATGTAAGCCAGTTGTTCAAGAAGGAAGTCGGGACGACGTTTACGGAATATTTGGCAAAGCTCCGCGTCGACTACGCATGTCAATTGCTGACGACCACAGATTTACCGATGAACGAGATAGCCGAAAAAGCGGGGTATGACGATTACTTCTACTTTAGTCGGGTTTTTAAAAGAATGAAAGGGAAAACGCCCAGCGCCTATCGGGCTGGACAATAACGGAAAATCCCGGCTCTCAAGCCGGGATTTTCTGTTATTTATGGACGGTACTTAGATGTACATAGCTATTTCTTAGCATCCCTTCGAAATAAATGGTTAAGATTTCATTCGTATTGTGCAACTTTGTCTAAGATGTGTGAATGTTCCTTTCGACAAAATTCTCTTATGATTGACTTGTAAAAGAAAAAGACAGAGGTGAAACGGATTGGAGAAGCAGGAGTCACTCGAACTACAAAGCAGCATAGCCTTGCGCCCGTCAATCAAACAATTGTGGAAAGAAATCGTAAAACATAAGTACCTTTATGTTCTTGTGGCGCCACTCATTATTTTTTATATTATTTTCTCCTACATTCCCATGTACGGAATTGTACTCGCTTTCAAAGAATTCGACTACTCCAAAGGAATACTCGGAAGTCCATGGAATCATTTTCATAACTTTAGCGAAGTATTCGGAAATCCAGATTTTTGGGCCGCCTTTCGGAATACGATTCTGATCAGCTTGGGCAGGTTAATCATTGAGTTTCCGATTCCAATCGTTCTGGCCTTGCTGCTCAATGAAATTTCGAAAGGCCGAATGACACGCATTTATCAAACCGTCTTCACCTTTCCACATTTTATCAGCTGGGTTGTTCTAAGCGGAATTATTGTTGGGATATTTAGCGATCAAGGCTTGTACAATCAAATCCTTACGGTAATTGGACTTGAAAAAAAGTCCGTATTGACGGATGGTCCCAGTTTTACGGCCGTTTTGTTCCTGTCGAATATATGGAAAGAGGCAGGTTGGTCGTGCATTCTTTATTTGGCAGCTATCGCAGGAATAAATCCGGAGCTGTATGAAGCGGCAGCTGTTGATGGCGCCAATCGTTTCCAACAAATGAGGGCGATTACTTGGCCGGTTGTGAGATCAGCCGCGGCTATTCTCTTGATTTTGGCCGTAGGTCAAACTATGAACGGCGGTTTCGATCAGATCTTTAACTTGTACAACCCTGCCGTTTATAAATATTCGGATATTCTGGACACTTACGTGTATCGCAGTGCATTCACGGATTCGACCGGATTCGGTTTTGCTACGACTGTTGGCCTTTTGAAGTCTGTAATCAATTTTGCTTTGTTATTCGGCGCCAACTACCTCGTCAAAACTATTGGTAAGGAGGAGGGCTTGTAAGTGAAAACTAGAATGAATCCAACCAATCTTATCATTACTCTTTTCCTAGCTATCTTTGCTCTTCTTGCTTTGTTTCCTTTCTATCAGACGTTGATGCTGTCGTTCTCGACTGTAACCGATGTCGGTTCGAGCAGATTGTTCTTGTATCCGTCAACGTTTGATTTGTCATCCTATACGTATTTAATTATCGATGGGAAGGTCATTCGAGGGTTATTCGTATCCGTAATCGTAACCATAACAGGAACCGCTTTCAGTCTGATCGTATCTACCGCCGGAGCCTATGCTTTGTCCAAAAAGTCATTACCCGGAAGAAACATCATCTTTAATTGCATTATCTTTACGATATTCTTTTCTGGAGGGTTGATCCCGTACTTTCTAACCTTGCAAAAGCTTCATTTGCAAAATAGTCTGCTTGTGATGATCATACCTCTTGCCGTCAATACCTTTTATCTTATTCTGATGAAAAACTTTTTCAATACGATCGAGCCATCGCTGGAGGAATCGGCCAAAATCGATGGCGCCCATGATATTACGATTCTGGTACGGATTATAGTGCCCGTATCTATGCCGATCATTGCGACGATGATCTTGTTTTATGCCGTAGACCGTTGGAATGAATGGTGGTTGCCTACGCTTTTTATTAACGACACGAAATTGTATCCGCTTCAATTGGTGTTGCGAAATGCCTTGACGAACATAACCGCAATTATTAGCAACGCAACGGGCGCTCAATTGGCAAAGGGAACACAGAATATTTACGGAGATTCGGTCAGATCCGCCATGATTGTGATATCTGCAGTCCCCATTTTAATGGTTTATCCGTTTATCCAGAAGTATTTTGCCAAAGGAATCTTGCTTGGATCAGTTAAAGGTTAATAATACTAGCGAATGCTATTATTATAAATAGAACGATAAAAGGGAGAGTTTGTATGAAAAAAAGCAAAAAAGCGATGGCGCCGGCCGTGATGTTCGTTGTGCTGGCCATGGTAGCCGTAGGCTGCAGCAATAATGCAAAGAAAGACCAGTCAACGTCCTTTTCAACCACGCCGAGCGCAACCGAATCGGCAGCCAAAGCAAACGTGAAGCCTTTGGAGCTCAACATTTCCTGGATGGATATTAAAAATGGATTTGACGACCCAAGCGCCAAGAATGATACGATATTCAATGATGTGCAGAAAAAATTCAATATTACGGTTAATCCGGTACAGATCACCTGGAACGATTGGCAGGAAAAAGCGAAGGTATGGGCGGCTTCCGGACAACTGCCTGACATTTTCCCGAACGCTATTGCGGTAGACAATCCCAGCTTGTATGCTTCGTGGGCTAAACAAGGTGTTATTAAAGCGCTTCCGGACGATTTAAGCAAATATCCGAATATTGCCAAAATCATGAAGCTTCCTGCCGTTCAAGCGCTGAAGGTCGATGGAAAATTCTATATGATTCCGAGAATGACGTATAGCGATTCAAGCGATTGGGTTATGGACAGATCAATTATTTATCGTAAGGATTGGGCGGCGCAAGCGGGCTTCACATCCGATCCGAAAAGCTTTGATGAATTGGTCGCTATGATCAAGGCAGTCCAAAAGCAGCATCCCGGCATTGCCGGAATTGCGATTACAAACAAGGATTATTTGCAAACGCTATTTCTTTCAAGCTTCCCTGAACTATCGAACGGAAAATCTTGGACGAATGATGGCGGAAAATGGATACCTTCCTTTGCCTCACCCAAAGCATATGACGGAATCAAACAGTTGAGACAGCTTTATTCGGAGGGGCTGCTGGATAAGGACTTCGCGATCCAAAAAGAAAGAGACGGCGACAACAAATTTTTTAACGGCCAAGCTTTTATCTCCATGGGAGGAAGTTTTAACAGCGTTCCTAATGTCGATACATTTAAAAAGGCAAATCCTGGTGTAAAGATTGCAGATGCGGTTGGATTTATGAACTACACGCCTGCAGCGGATGGGAATCGATATACGTTCGTCGAAACGCCTTACTGGTCCGAGACTTACTTCAGTAACAAGATGGATGACGCCAAATTCAACAGAGCGCTTCAATTGATTGATTATATGGTCTCAGAGGAATATGATGCTTTAGCGGTAAACGGTATTCAAGGTGTAGATTACAAGATTGAGGGAGATAAAGCTATATCGCTGCTTAAGAGCGACGAGACCCTCCAAAAGAAATACCCGATCACAATCGGAATGGGTGCACTGGCATCATGGCGCGGCGCATTCAATAAATCTGGTAAAAATGTCGTCAATTCCAATCCGGATGTGGCTGCTTGGGTGGCCTATGATCATGATACTTTTGTGAAATTCAAGAAAGAAGACAAACCGGCGCCAATCAACTTCGATGTGATGTTAATGTCCACACCGGCGAAAGACAAACTCGGAGCATTTTACTCAGGGGCTAAGGACGATCTCATCAAAGTCATGCTCGGGAAAGACGATCCTGTAAAGATGTGGCAGGATGCGATTAAAAGCTATGATGCCAAGGGACTGCCAGAGGCCATTGCCGAAGTGAACGCGAAGGCTAAGGAATTGGGTATAAAATAGGCTTTTACACGGTTTATCACCTAGTAGTTCAGACCGAAGTTGCATATCAACTTCGGTTTTTTCTCCAAGAAAGTGTTTGCATATGAGCTGTATAGAGGATTGTCTAAGATAAATGCTACGCTGCGCAAAATAGAAAGCGTTTTCCTTTGAGGAAAAAACGGAGAGAACATTCATTTATTGAGGGAGTGAAATTATGTTTTTTAACAGAAGTAAAAAAAGGTCTACAGTGTTTTCTATTTTGCTTGCATTTTTAGTATGTTTCTTTCCAATGACGTTCACCTTGCCGACAAATGTTCAAGCGGCTACTACATTAAAGACATATGCGGCCCCATCGGGTGTCACATTGGACACCACCTTTACGGTACAAGTGCGTGTACCGGGTGGAGCTTGGCAGAATCTGGATGAATATCAAACGAGAATTGGGGCGCCAACTCGAGCCACCTATGCATCATTTGTTTATTTTGATACTAACGGTCCGGTGGATCTATCTGTTACCTATAATGCCGGAACGGTAACATCTGCTTCAGTCAAGCCTAACAATCTTGGTATTACTCCTGCCATCAACGGCAATACAATGACCTTTAGCATTTCCGGTCCCCAGAAGCTTGTATTTGATGTTAATGGCAATGTTGACAATGACCTGATGATTTTTGCCAATCCGGTAGAAGTTAATCCGCCAAGTCCTACTGACCCCAATGTCATTTACCTGGGTCCAGGTGTTTATAATCAGAACTACACCGTGCCTAGCGGCAAGACTCTTTACGTCGCAGGCGGAGCGGTCATCAAAGGCCAAGTGAATTTCAACAATGCCACGAATGCCAGGGTTCTTGGGCGTGGGGTTCTGGATCATCCCGCATCAACTGCCGTAGATCTCAATTTTGCCAACAATATCACAGTTGATGGTATCATACTTAATGACTACAATAACGCGAACAGCGGCGGCAACGGTATTCTTATCGGGAATTCGACCAATGTCACAGTAAATAATGTTAAAGTATTAGCTTTCCAGAGATGGTCCGATGGTATTGATAGTTACTGCGTTTCCAATGTTTCCATCAATGACGTATTTGTTCGCTCCGGCGATGATTCCATTTCTGTATACGCTTCTCGTTGGGGGTTCTCAGGAAATACGACCAATCTCAGTGTCACCAACTCGATTCTCATGCCGGGCAAAGCCCATCCGATCAATATAGGTACCCATGGCAATCCGGGTGCTGCTGGCGGCGGAGATATGATTGATACGCTCAACTTTTCGAATCTGGACATCTTGACTTATAACCCGTTAAGTGCCGGTTTCCCATTACAAATGTCCTTCACCGCCAGCGATGGCAGTCTAATAACCGATGCCAATTTCTCGGATATTCGGATAGACGATGCCGTTGTAAATAAGTTCATAGATATCAAAACTTTTAAAAATCCGGGTTATGGTCTTGGAGTTGGGCGTGGAATTAATAATGTCTATTTCAAGAATATTTCCTATACCGGCGCTAATAGCAACACGAACGATATTTTCGGCAATAGTTCCAACCAATTAACTCAGAACGTTACATTTGAAAATTTGACAGTAAACGGGAACCCAGTTCTGAGTGCCAGTGCTGGGAATTTTTCAATCGGAAACTATGCCAACAGCATTAATTTCATAGCTTCCGGTGCTACTCTGCCGTCAACGACACCGATTCCGCATTATGTTCCAATCAATCTGGCCTTGAAAAGGACCGCCAGCGCGGATAGTTCGCAGGCAGGCAATCCGGCTGCTAGCGGGAACGATGGTAACGATACGACCCGCTGGTCTGCGAATGATGGAAATACCGGCCATTCGTGGACGGTAGACCTTGGATCCAGCATGAATATCACCCGCGGCACTCAGGTTAAGTGGCAAAACGCAGGCGGAGGATATCAGTATAAGATTGATACCTCGAATGACAATATCAGCTGGAAATTAAAGGTTGACAAGACGGCTAATACCAGCACGGATCAGGTTCAATCCGATGTCTTCTACGATACCGCCCGTTATGTCCGTATTACCGTGACCGGACTGCCAAGCGGTGCTAATGCCAGTTTCTACGAGTTTAACGTGTTTGGAGATCAAGCCAACCTTGCGTTGAACAAGACCGCAAGCAGCGATAGCTCTCAGACTTCCAACCCGGCTTCCTTTGGGGCTGACGGCAATGCTGCAACCCGTTGGATTGCGAATGATGGAAATACCGGCCATTCGTGGACGGTAAACCTTGGTCAAAGCATGAATATCACCAATGGTACCCAGGTAGCGTGGGAAAAGAGTGGAGTTTATCCGTATAAGATTGAAACATCAACGGATAATTCAAACTGGACTACAGTCATTGACAAGACCGCCAATACAAGCACGGACCAGGTTCAAAACGATTACTTTACCGGAATCGCCCATTATGTCCGTATTACCGTGACCGGATTGCCAAGCGGTTCTAATGCCAGCTTCTACGATTTCAAGGTATTTGGAGATCCAACTAATCTTGCATTGAACAAGACCGCAAGTAGCGATAGTTTTCAGACAACGAATCCGGCCAGCAATGGTAACGATGGTAATACTGCAACCAGCTGGATTGCGAATGACGGACTTACTGGCCATTGGTGGATGATAGACCTTGGCTCAAGCAAGACTATTACCGGTGGCGCCCAGGTGATGTGGCAACAACCTAGTTCAATTTATTCCTATACGATTGAAACATCAACTGATAATACGAATTGGACTACTGTGATTGACCGAACTAACAATATGAACGATGCTCAGCTCTACAACAATTTCTTTACCGGCACCGCCCGTTATGTCCGTGTTACCGCGACCGGGTTGCCAAGCGGAATTAATGCCGGCATTTCCGATTTTAAGGTATTTGGAGACACAGTCGAAACCCTACCAGTGGCACAACTTCCGTTTGACGAGACAAGCGGAACGACGGCAAACGATATGACCGGCAACGGTTGGAACGGCACATTGGTAGGCGGCACTAGTTTTGTAGCCGGTAATAGCGGCAACGCAGTTGATTTGGATGGAACGAACGGGTACGTTTCTCTTCCGACCGGCGTTGTCTCCAAAGCCAGTACGGCTACCATTTCGGCTTGGGTGTATCTGGATTCTGCAAGCAACTATTCGCGGATTTTTGATTTCGGTTCCGGAGCGTCTACCAATATGTTCCTCACGCCGAAAAATTCCAGCGGTAAAATCCGCTTTGCGATCAAGGTCAATAACTCAAGTGAACAAAGAATTGACGGGCAAGCGGCGCTGCCGACAGGAGGCTGGCATCATGTAGCTGTCACCTTAAACGGCTCAACAGGTACCCTCTACGTTGATGGCTCTCAAGTAGGAATCAATACCGCGATGACGCTGAAACCATCCGATTTAGGAGCCACCACGCAAAACTGGATCGGCCGCTCCCAATACGCCGATCCTTATCTCGACGGGCGAGTTGACGACTTCCGTATCTATAATCGTGCTTTAACCGCTTCAGAAATCATGCATTTGAAGAGTGGGCAATCCGTGTTCCCGATCGCGGAGCTTCCTTTTGACGGAACAGCCGGAACGACGGTAACCGATGTTACCGGCAACGGCTGGGACGGCAGATTGGCTAACGGTGCAAGTTGGGTGGCAGGCAGAAGCGGCAACGCAGTGAACCTGAGCGGAACGAATCAATATGTCGCATTGCCAATCGGTGTTGTTTCCAGTGCTGACACGATGACCGTTACGGCCTGGGTCAATCTGAATACTGTAACCAACTGGACAAGGATATTCGATTTCGGTACCGGAACGTCCAATTACATGTTCCTGACGCCGAAAAACGGGACCGCCGGCAAAGTTCGCTTTGCGATCAAATCCAGTTCATCCACGGAGCAAGTTATCGACGGAACTGTGGGGCTGGCTGCGAGCGGATGGCACCATGTGGCAGTTACCCTGAATGGTTCGACGGGAACCCTTTACGTCGATGGCATGCAGGTAGGCACCAATACCGCCATGACCATAACACCTACCATGCTCGGTGCCACTACACAGAATTGGATCGGTCGCTCCGAATTCTCCACAGATCCATATCTGAATGGACTGGTGGATGGCTTCCGCATTTATAATCGTGCTTTATCCGCGTCGGAAGTATTGGCAGTGATGAACGAGTAGAATTCGCTATTCGGTTGTTTAACTATCGGAAAAGTTCCGTGGTCATCTCATACAGCGGTGCTGAGCAGTTACGATATATGATAATATGATAAAATCAGACTTCAAAATACATGAATTTATGCGTCTTAGTCGCAGCAAGGAGGGCTTTATTTTGTCAGTACATAATAGCAACTATACAGGTTATCTTTTGGTGCATTTTATCGGGGAACAGCGTGACGGCGAGCAGGTCTATTTCTCCTACAGTGAGGACGGCCTGCATTGGAAAGACCTGAACGCGGGCTTGCCGGTTCTGCGTTCCGAACTGGGGGAAAAAGGCGTGAGGGATCCGTTTTTAGTGCGCTCGCCCAAGGAGGACAAGTTTTATCTGATTGCCACGGATCTCCGCATTGCAAACGGAAAGGGCTGGTCCGCTGCAGTGGATGCCGGAAGCCGCGACGTGATCATATGGGAATCCGCCGACCTGGTGCATTGGTCTTCACCATGGGCAGTCACGCTTGGCGTACCGGATGCCGGCTGCGTTTGGGCGCCGGAGGCTATTTATGACGAAGCCTCGGACGATTTCTTGGTGTTTTGGGCTTCTGCGACGCAGGAACCGCATGAAAAAGAGCGGAAACATAAAATCTATAGCGCTCGCACCAGAGATTTTCGCAGCTTTACAGCGACTGAAAAGTATATTGAACGGGAGAACCATATCATTGACACCACAATAATTGCCCACAATGGTGCCTACTACCGTTTTTCCAAGGATGAAACGACGAAGAATATCCGGGTCGAAAAAGGCACATCACTGGATAAAGACTCATTCACCAGTCTGAATGCTCCGGTTTTGGAAGAATTGTTAGGAGTGGAAGGCCCGCAAATTTATAAGCTGGGCGACCGCGAGGAGTGGTGCCTTATTGTGGATCGCTTTGCGGAAGGAAAGGGCTACCTCCCCTTGCTGACCTCCGACCTTGAAAGCGGTGAATTCCAGGTTCTGCCGGAAGGGTCGTTCGATTTGGGGAAAACCAAGAAACGCCATGGCGGTGTCCTCCCGATTACCGATGATGAATGCAACCGCCTCCTGGCGGCGTTCGGCGATGGCCATCAGGTGCTGCCCGGACAATTCGCTGACCCGGATCTTGTGAAGTTCGGCGACCGCTATTACCTTTATCCCACAACCGACGGCTTCACGGGCTGGTCGGGCACGCAATTTCATGCGTTTTCTTCAGCTGACATGCGGATTTGGAAAGACGAAGGCGTGATTTTGGATCTTGCGACGGAAGATGTACCCTGGGCTGTCGGCAGCGCATGGGCTCCGGCCATTGCCAGCAAAAACGGTAAATATTACTATTATTTCTGCGGCAAAATGGAAAGCGAAGTGAGCGCCATAGGTGTTGCGGTTGCTGAAACTCCGGCAGGGCCGTTTCGCGCGCAACCGGAGCCGCTTATTACCATGGAACAGATGAAGCGTCTGGGAATCGCCATGGGCCAGGCCATTGACCCATCCGTCTTTATTGAGGATGACGGTACGGCTTACCTACTGTTTGGAAATGCACACCCTGCAATCGTACAGCTCGGCGAAGATATGATAAGCGTCATTGAGGATACGATGAAGAATCTTGCCGGACTGCACGACTTCCGGGAGGCGGTCACCGTTCTAAGGCGCGGCGGGCAGTATCACTTCACGTGGTCTTGCGACGACACCGGCAGCGAGGATTACCACGTGAACTATGGCACGGCGGAGCATCTTTACGGGCCGGTAACTTACCGCTACCCGGTTCTTGTCAAAAATAAGGAAAAGGATATGCTCGGCACCGCTCATCATTCGATTCTACAGGAGCCGGGCGCTGATAAGTATTGGATTGCGTATCACCGGTTTGTCACGCCGCTGACCAGGTTTACACAAGGAAAAGGCTATCATCGCGAAGTCTGCATAGACCCGCTCACCTTCGGCGAAGATGGGCTGATGAAGAAGGTGCAGCTTTAAAGGATTTGCTTGAACGAGGGGGAGAAACGCCTCCCCCTCGTTGAATACTGGAAAACCATCTCCCGGGATTTTCTTATAAATTCGATGCTTGAGATGGCTAGTGGGTAATAAAAGCTGATCGAAAACAGCTTCGCTGCATCTGTGAAAGTGTCACCCAAACAGAAGAAGTTTCATGCGGAAGACAGCAGCTTCTCGTACGATTTTCCGAAGCATATAGTTACTGTATTTAGAGTGAAATAAGTACAAAATGAAAGAGGCTATCACGGTTCAACCCGCGGATAGCCTCTGTTTCGTTTCGCTATTTTTGATTGACGATCCTGACACCGAAGATTCTGCCGGCGGATTTACCTTGGACTGAAGCAAACTTCACTTCCACCTTTCGTTTTCCTTCCGTCAAGACCATCGGAATATCGTAGTAAACCTCGAAAAGTTGATCCGGCGTATCTGCCTGCAGCTGCTGGTTCGCGATCACCGTTTCATCGATCAGAATCGCAAATTCCCGTTCGTACCCAATTCCATCAAAGTCAAATTCTTTATCACTGCCAAAATAAGTAATCTGCAAATACATCGGTTTATTCGGCTCCACGGCCATTTCATAGCTGAAGAAGCCGTCGCCAATACATTCGCGCCAGCCTCTGCTCGCGCCGTAGAAATATCCGGAGTTCGAATTCTCCGTACGGAGCTTATGCTCGACCTCCGGCTGTTGTTCGTTTGGCTGAACGAAGTCGACCGTAATCGCTCTAAGTCTATCAAGCTCTTCCTTTTCCTTGTCCCTGTAGGTCTTGTAGGATTTCTCATCCATCAATTTCCAATATAACGTGTAACGCTGATGGTGCAGCTCATAATACGGGATTAGGGTTATCTTGACATTGCCCGGTTGTCCCACCGCATCGGTTTCAAATGTCAACGGTGAGCCTTCTACCGGTTTGATCCATTGCTTGACGTCTTCCTTGGCAGCGACGAGGGTAGGGACCTCGATGAGTGGATGGTGATGCAGCTTCATATGGTCATCAAGAATGTCGGTTTCCGGAAAATTCTCCGTTCCGAGCGCTCCTGCCAATGCAATGGGACCGTACCTAAACCCGACTTTGCAGTGATCGTCCTTGGAGGTATAGACGTGAAGCTCCATCGGAAGCGCAATCTCAATGACATCGCCGGCAGTCCAAGCCCGTTCAATGGATAAATAGCCGCTCTCGGATCGGAAATACGTTTCCTTGCCGTTTACGATAGCCGTGACTGCTCCCGATACCCAATAAGGAATGCGGATGTGGAGCGTTACGACAGCCTTGTCCGCTTCTTCAAAAATAAGCTTCGTTCGGTCCGTCCGCGGAAAATCGGTCTCCTGCCTGAGCTTGATATGTTTGTCCTCAAGCCGGATTTCAGAAGCGATGAACAGATTCACGTACAATTCGTCCTGCTCCCGGTAATAAATCTGTCTTGTATAACGGGCGGGATTCTCCATCCCAGTGCCGGTACAGCACCAGAAGGATTGATCCGGCGTGCAGTACACCTTGAAATGTCCTGGCTCCGTTGCCATAAAGTAGGTTTTCATCCCGCTATCCGGATCTTGGGAGGCCAATATGTGATTGTACAGTGCATTCTCATAGAAATCCATATATTCAGCCTCGTGAGACCAACGGAATAAATGCTCGCTAAGCTTTAACATGTTATAAGTGTTGCACGTTTCCAGCGTCTCGACACCGAGTTTCTCCGAATTGACCGGTCCGAAATGTTCGTTGTTGCTGTTGCCGCCGATGATGTAAGAACGGTTTCTCGTGACTTCGTTCCAGAAGAAAACCGCCATTTTTTTATAAGTTTCATCCCCGGTAATCTCGTAAAGCTTGGCCGCCCCGATTACCTTCGGAATTTGCGTGTTGGCGTGTTTGCCCTCAAGCTCATCCACTCCTCTGGCCAGTGGCTCAAGTATGGCCTGATGGCAGAATCGGATCGCAAGCTCCAAATAGTCCTTATTGCCCGTTATGAGATAGAGATCGGCCATCGCTTCGTTCATGCCGCCGTGCTCGCAGATAAGCATCCGTTGAAATTGCTCATCGTTCAGCTTGTCCGTGCCCTTCTTCGCCCAGTCTGACAGCTTGATCACAACCTCAAGGGCTTTCCTGTTCCCGGCCAGAAGATAAGCATCGATTAATCCCGCATAGATCTTGTGGATACTGTACCATGGTACCCACTGACCCCCAAGATTGAAGTGTGCGACTTCAAAATCTCCCGTAAACGTCTTATTGAAGCACTCACGGGGGAAACCGCTGACATAGCCGTCCGGATCGTAGGACTGGATATGAGCAAGTTCATTTACCGCATATTCAAGCTTTTCCAGCAGCTTCCCGTCTCGAGTAACCGCATACATCGCGGAAACGGCCGACAGCCAGTGCCCAGTGGAATGACCGGAAATTCCCCGGGATTCCCAACCTCCATAGCGTGGCTTCTTCGGGGTTTGGGAAACGGCTTCATAGCAAGGTGCAACAAGCCTGTCGATATCCAGATAAAGCAGATACTCGTTCCCTTTCTCCTGCGATGCTTTATAGATTCCATCCAGCAGGTTTACATTTAGCATTGTTTTCATTATTTATGTCTCCTTCATATTGATTCCTGTTTCTGCAACCGGTGTGATCACGGCATCATACACTCTTAAGATTACCTTCAAACGACTGGGTTGGTAAATGGCAAAATGATCGATTTAGTGTAAAAATGTCAGATCTATGTTAACAGTGTAATTCATAACAATAGCTTGTTATCGTGTAAATACCTTGTTATGATTAGAACAAGTGCACCTCATTCAGGTGTCAAAAGGTAAGAAAAGCAACTATCGAAGCCTATGCGAAGAAGAGGCTCGGCTTTAGAGGTAGCTTTTCATGCCAATGGTGGTGAACAACCTTTGATGGTTCATACTTTTCAAGTAGAGAAGCCGCTGCAGCTGGTCATGACGGGTAAGTTCGTTGCTCCCTCCCCCGATTGGATGCACATGAGAAGAATGCTGATAGATTACGAGCTTTTCGTGCAGACCAAGGGGATTTTGTATATCGCGGATGAGCAGGAGATGCACATCTTGCACGAAGGCGATTATATACTCATGCCTCCTCGGACCAAGCAGTACGGCTACCGTGCATCTGACTGCAGTTTTTATTGGCTTCATTTTATGACAGAACAACAAGCGATCATGTCACAATTGGAAGAAGCTTATGAATGCCCCTCCGGATTCATCGCGATTCCAAGCAAGGGCACATTAAGCAACGCGGATAAGATCATTGTCATGATGAAACAACTGCAAGATTCGATTCGAAGTTATCAAGACCCGACGCTGAATAACTATTTGGTAACGAGTATTCTGTGCGAGCTAAGCAATCAAACTTTTAGAACCAGAAAAGCCTCTCAGCCAAAGTTGAAACAGCAGCAGCTATATAACGACATTGTTGACTACATCAAGTGGAACCGTGGTGAACAGCTTAAGACGTCACATATTGCAGAACGCTTCGGCTACAATGCCAAATATTTATCGCACCTTTTTTCCAAGATTGCCGGGGTACCGCTCAAACGGTATATTTTGCAGCAGAAGATTGAAGCCGCTTCCTTCCTGTTAACCGACACGAATATGACTGTCAATGAAATCGCGTTGCAGCTCAGTTTCCATGACAGCCAGCATTTCATGAAATCGTTCAAGCAGATGACGAATCTTACGCCAACCGGCTTCCGCAATGCAACTGCCAATCGATTATTGTTCTATAAGTGACCGCCCTCCTGTGGAGACCGCTTGAAGGATTTCAAGAATGCCTACTAACCTTTGAGGTAATGAATCATAATAGTTAAAATCATTAGTCCTATCCTGAAAATATCGTTCAACAGAATGCCTAAAAAAGGTAACAGGAAAGTGACCCTCCAGCGTGGTAAACAGACAATAAACAAAAGCCAGTCTAACACATTAGTTTTGTGTTTTGACTGGCTTTTTGTTTGATTACAGCACACAAATAAACACATTAAAACAACGTATAAGCCGTCCAATATATATGATAGTTTACTACCGAGAAGTAGAAAGTTACCATTCGAATGTTATGAAGCATCAAACCAATATAAATGTTTTACGAGAATTCCCTTCGAATTTTCCATTTTCCATCATCGTTAAAAAGAAAGAAGCAGATGACCGTGGTATCCATGCCCCCGATGTCCAGGATTGGAGCAAGATCCCGCTAATCGGCTGCGCCGAATTGGAATAAAACGTGGCGTCCCCAGATCATAGGAGTCGACAATCCGGTCCGCGAGCCACAAGATCAGAAACCAAGTCCGAGTCAGGCAAAGCAGCCGCTTGAGTATACTAAGGAAATGTAAAGGAACTTCGGAATGAAACCGTTCATGTGCATGGGCTTGCTTTTCATAGTATTGATGACAAGCTGTTGCTGGGATCGAACGGAGATGAATGACCTTGCCTTCATAATGGGGACAGCCCTCGACTTGACAGACGACGGGAAAATATTAGGGTCTGCCCAGATTGCTATCCCTACGAGCGGTCTTGGAAGTCCAATTAATGTGGGAGCAGTCCTGCAAGAAAAGTTTTTCGTTATCTCGGCAGCCGGAAAAAATGTCTCTGAAGTGATCCAGAAGCTTCAAAAAAAACCATCCCGCAGGTTGTTTACCGACCATCGCAGCACTATTTTTATAGGCGAGAAGTTAGCCAGGCACGGGATTAAGGATATGCTCGATAGTTACACCCACGATTCGCGCAAAGGTGGTAAAGGGGAGCGATGGCCATTAATGCGGGGGATTTGAATACGATCCGTCATGCATTCGATGATATCCGGGTGGAGGAATTCGAACCTGGGCAGTTGGTGCTGTCATACCTATTACGGGGCCAACACGAATCCTAACCGCATCTACGGATATGATGAGGAACGGGCAGCGGACAATATCCGATTCGAGAATCTCCGTATTAACCGAGAATTAATCTTACGAACGGAGCAGGGGAAATTTGTTATCAATGAATATGCCCTGGGAGTCAGCTTCCATAAAATCGACGAGGAATTATGAGATGAATGCACCGCTGTACCGCGATCCGATCTATGACGGAGCTACGTATCCCGTTCTTGTATGGAACAGACAAATGAAGGAATGGTGGATGATCTATATGAGCCGGCGTGCAACTAAGGCTCGAATGTTGCTTGGGTGCACGGAAGTGATCTGGGCGTCATCATGGGTTCGAGATGTCCGCTTCTTTCCCGATTATCGTTTCGACCTGAATTGGCTCGGCGTAACGCCTACGAAGCGTTTAAACTGGCGCATAAAGTGGGTGTCGTTTTCGTACCCGCACATCTTCGAAATGGCAGCTATGGATAATGAGCTGTTCTCCAAAAGATACTTGGCATATTCCAGCCTGCTGTTGATGATGTCAGAAACAACCGAACACCCGAAAAGCTCCTTATAGATGTGTTGGAAATACGACTTACTCAAATTGACGCGAGAAGCAATCTGTTCAACCGGCATATGTATATGAGGCGCACTGTACAGCTCGTCCCGCAGCTCGGAAAGCTGGCGGAAATATCGGTTCGTTGTATTAGGCAGGGGGGCTCTTTCAAGCTGGTTGCTCAGCTTCATAAAAAGGCTTCTAATATCGGAGTCCATGATCCGATCGCGCAGCATACCGCCCAGTCTGCTGGTACTTTGCAATTCCCGGATGCATCGGGTTATCAAAAGAGGATCTGTAGCCATAACAAGCGTGTCGAGCGGAAGCTTCAACTGAGTGAGAAATTCCAAGATTTCATTGCCATCGCAATGGAACCAGTCGTTGATGAACGGCTTATCCAATTCCCGGTAAAGATGGGGGGTTGAAGGGCGAAACAGGATATACGAATTCTTTTCCGCCACTAGAGGCCTTCCGTCCAGAACCACCTCCGAATTGCTTTTGAACAAAACAAACGCGTAATTTCCGGCCCCGGCCGGGCGATTAATGGTAATCCCGTCTTTATGAATAAAATTATAACCGCAATTAATCATTCTAATCATTCTGTATCTCCTTAAAAGCACGATAGGTCAGTTTTTAACCATTATAATGAATTGTTTAAGGATGAACAAGCGCTTAAAATCGAAAGAAAAGAGCAAAGGGGACGAAATCGTGATGAGAGCACAACCAATATTAACTATATATACACAAGAACGGGGTGCGGAATTAGGCGACTTGTTCGGCATTTTTTTCGAGGATTTGAATCACGCGGCGGACGGCGGGCTTTACGCAGAGCTCGTTCAGAACCGCTCCTTTGAATTTGATCCGATCGATCGTGCGGAATACCATGCGTTAACAGCCTGGGAAAAAATCGAAAGAGGCGGCGGTAAGTCAGAAATCACCGTAGAAGAGAGCTATCCCTTAAACACGCGCAACCCGCATTATGTTGCCATTGAAATTATATCGGAGGGCGAAGGCGTCGGGATTATGAACCTTGGTTTTAACAGCGGCATTCCCGTCAAACAGGGAGAAACCTATCTGTTTTCGGTTTATGCACGGCGGGATGCCAGCTTTGAAGAGCCAATTGTCGTAACGATTGAAGGGACGGACGGTACCGTTCATGGTGAGGCAACGATTGTAGCGAATTCATCCGAATGGGCCAAATATGAAGTAACCATTACGGCGGATGCCACCGATAGCAGCAGCCGCCTAGTGATTGTTACGAAAGGAAAAGGAAAGCTGTATCTCGATATGGTATCCCTTTTTCCGGAAAAGACCTTTCGCAATCGGCCGAACGGCATGAGGGAGGACATTGCCGCCTTGCTCGCGGATTTGAAGCCCAAGTTTATGCGGTTTCCGGGAGGCTGCCTAATACACGACGGTTCTTTGAATCCCGATGACCGAAACTCGATGTACCGTTGGAAAAACACGTTAGGCGATATAGCGCAAAGACCGGCCAGACGGAATAATTGGAGCTACAATCAAACTCTCGGTTTGGGTTATTATGAATACTTTCTGTTCTGCGAGGATATTGGCGCCAAGCCGATACCGATCCTGCCGGGCGGAGTTGACCCGCACCATAAACGATCCGTTCCAATTGAGGAGTTGTCGCCCTGGATCCAGGACGCCCTTGATTTGATTGAATTTGCCAACGGCGATCCTTCAACCGAATGGGGGGCCATACGGACGAAGCTCGGTCACCCTGAGCCGTTTGGCTTGGAGTATATCGGCATCGGAAACGAAGAAGTCGGGGAACCGTTTTTTGAACGCTATCCCTATTTCCATAGAGCGATTAAGGAGAAATATCCGGATATCAAGATCATCAACTCCGCAGGTCCGTTTGCGGCCGGCGGCGAATATGAACGCGGCTGGAACTCCGGAAAAGAAAATAAATCGGATCTTGTGGACGAGCACTACTATCAGTCGCCGGAATGGTTTCTGGCCCATTACCACCGTTACGACGATTTCAAAGCAGATGAACCAAAGGTGTTTTTGGGCGAATACGCTTCATGGGGAAACACTTATTATAACGCCCTTGTAGAAGCTGCTTTTATGACGGGCTTGGAAAAAAATGCTCATGCAGTAGGACTGGCCTGTTATGCGCCGATGCTGTGCAATGTCGATTATGTCAATTGGAAACCGGACATGATCTGGTTCAACAATCATGAAGTATTCGGAACGGTAAACTATTATGTGCAGAAGCTGTTTATGCACCACCAAGGAGATCAACTCTTACAAATTGAAGCAAACGGGTTTGAGGAAAAACAGGAAAACACAATGAAGCCGATTAACGGAGCGTTTGCACTCGGGACAGACCGTTGTTCCTTCCGCTTTTGGGACATGTGGCTGGTTAACAACGATACCGGAGAAATGAGAGAATTGTATGGCTTGTCTGCCGAGCTGTCGGATACGGATGAAGACCGGCTGGGCGGGACGTCAACACGAACACTGGATCTGGGAGAAACGGATTGGGAGAATTATACGCTGAGTCTGAAAGCCCAAAAAATCAGCGGACCTAAAGGGTTCAATCTTTATTTCGGCAAACGAGACGATAGCAATCAACTGATCTGGGACTTTGGTGGATGGCAGAATCAGGATTCCGCGCTGAGTTCCAGTGTGGATGGAAGAACTTCTTGCCTGACCCAAAGTATATTTAACGTCGAACCTGATATTGAATATGCGTTAAAATTAGAAGTATCGGGAAGACAGATCCGTGCCTGGATCGATGGCGTGCTGTTCCATGACATTGAAGACAAGCTTCCGGTGATAGAACCCCTGTATTATTCCGCAAGTTACGAGCGTTCAACAGGTGATGTCATAGTCAAGGTTATCAATGTGCAGGAAAAAATCGTTAGTGCACAGATTGCTTTGGCGGATTTGCACAAAGCGACTTTGACTGTTGAAGTATACGAACTGTCAGGCCATGAACTGGATGATGAAAATACATTTGCGTCGCCTGCGCGGGTGTTACCGAAACAGAAGGAATTCAGTACGGAAGGGAGCAGTATTCATTACGATTTTCCCAAACATTCTATTACAATATTGAGGGTTAAATAAGGAGTCTATTATGCATATAAAAGAAACAATTTCAAGCCAAACGTCAATTCCCTAGCCCACTCGTCGATCAGCGGGCTGACCCCTGGATTATAAACATACAGACGGTTACTATTATTTTACCGCTTCTGTTCCCGCTTATTATTGCATCGAGCTTAGAAGAGCTAGATCGATTCAGGAGCTTGGGACCGCTAAACCGTCCATCATTTGGAGAAAACACGCGAAGGGAAGATTGTGTGCGCATATTTGGGCGCCGGAAATCCATTATATCGACGGAAAATGGCACATCTATTTTGCCGCAGGCGGATCGGATGAGGAGGAAACGAAAAATGGGGGCACCGCATGTACGTCCTTGAAAATGATGCGGCTACGCAATATGCACGCCTAGCCGATGATTATTTTTAATGGCAAAATTCGTGAAATCAACGACTTGGGCTGTAGTCACCCACTCATTCGGTATACCACGGCCAATGATCAGGGTGCCGTCGAGCAGTGCCGAATAATTGTCAACGGTCCAATACCCGTTAGAATCGATATCGTTCGTGCTTTTCATGATCCCGCAAGGGCCTGATCAATCAGATTCAATATAATGGGTATTCGTTTTGATATTCGTCCATTGTTGTTGGACAAACACCAGGTCCCCGGTCCGCTCGAAATACATGGCAAAGGCCAGCTAAATTTCCATTTGGCATCCTGATATTGAAGCTTGCTTATTGCAGCTCCTCTTTGCTTTATTAGAGTAACGCACAGATATGCGAAATAAAAGTTGTATAAGAATATCAATGATAACACAAGTCTTTACACCTTTTTTATCGGAATCTTATTATCGCTAGCCATTTGCTTTGCTTTGTGAATAACAGCCCTTAAAACGAACCCATTTATGATGTAATACAGATTTTGCTTAATCAAAGGTCCTTGATTTTCAAGGGCTTTTTGTATTAGGAAGCATAAGTTTGCCATGGTAATTTGGAAGCATAAGCTTTCCAAAGCGGCAAACTTATGGGTTAAGTTACAATAAGGACGAAGATTTGGAAGGTTTGATCGCGATCGGGACGATCGGTCTGATCAAAGCAATCGAATCCTTTTCACATAACAAAGAGACGAAGCTGGCGACATTTGCAGTACGCGTATCGAGAACGAGATTGATTTACGTTGCTTCGTGTTCACAAAATTCGATAACACAGGGGAAGATCTCGAAGATTTAATCTCGATCGGTACGATCGGATTGATCAAAGCCATCGAATCGTTCTCGCCAAACAAAGGGACGAAGGTGGCGACTTTCGCAGCGCGTTGTATCGAAAATGAAATACTAATGCATCTTCGCTCGTTGAAGAAAACGCGCAAGGATGTGTCCTTGCATGATCCCATCGGAACGGACAAAGAGGGGAATGAAATTACATTGATCGACATCCTCGGGACAGAAGCGGATGATGTCGTGGATAAGGTGAAGTTGAAGATAGAGAAGAGTAAAATTTACCGCAATCTGGAGATATTGGACGATCGCGAAAAGGAAGTCGTCGTTGGTCGGTTTGGGTTGGAGCTTGGCGGGGAAGAGCGGACGCAGCGGGAGATTGCGAAGGAATTGGGCATTAGCCGTTCCTATGTTTCGAGGATTGAGAAGCGGGTGCTGATGAAGCTGTATCATGAGTTTTATAAGGCGAAGCGGTAAGGACTATGAATCAGATACTTCAATTATTTGGGACGATATGCAAGTAATGGAGGTGAAGGTTATGACGTTAATCCATATCGAGAATGCCAGTAAATACTATACGATGGGGGAAACGATTAAAGCATTAGATGATGTCTCGTTAGATATTGATCATGGAGAGTTCGTGGCCATCATGGGACCCTCAGGTTCCGGCAAATCCACACTGATGAACATCATCGGGTGTTTGGATATTGTAGATAAAGGTATTTATGACCTAGATGGTGAAGCGATAAACGTGCTTAAGGATTCTCAGCTTGCTGAGATTCGCAATCAGAAGATTGGCTTCGTTTTTCAGAGTTTCAACTTGCTGCCGAGATTGAGTGCCTATGAGAATGTGGAGTTGCCTTTGATCTATCGGGGAATGAGCAAAAAGGAAAGAGAGCCTCTCGTTTTACATGCACTGGAAGCGGTGAACTTGCTGGATCGAAGGAAGCACTTCCCTTCAGAGCTATCTGGTGGACAGCAGCAGCGGGTTGCTATTACGCGAACGTTGGCTGGAGATCCGGCGATTATTCTGGCAGATGAGTCGACGGGGGCGCTGGACTCCCAGACAGGCGCAGAGATATTGGATATTTTCAAAAGATTGAATAAGCAGGGAAGGACGATTATTTTGATTACGCATGACTCATTGATTGCTCAGCAGGCGAAGCGGATTGTGCGGTTTCGGGATGGGCGGTTGAATGAAGTTGTTTAGTGTTTATAAGACCGGAACTCCTAATAAGGGGGTCCGGTTTGTTTGTGCGCCTCACAGTCGCACAATCTAATTGGTTCAATCCACTCGGTAATTACTTTACCCTTTAAAGTGCTGTAGCCGAAGTAGAGGTCCTAAGCCAGCAGGCTTAGGATTGGTTGTTTAGCCATTCAACAGCAGTGAGGACAGTCGAATTATCATTGGCCTGCCCTTTCCTTATCATATGTAAAGCCTCAATTTCCCTTTAACGTCTGATCCGCTGTAAGAAACGATTTGATGGTTTTGTAATTTTCTTTATGAACCGGTGATGTTGAGAACTCGTTCAGCTTCATCCGCTTCTAGATCAGATAAATTACGAAAGGGACTCGTTGATTCTTCGTAATAGTGATATAAGAATTCTTCCATTGGCCAATCAATATAACACGACAACCTTTACACCCATTTCTACAAACAAGATTCGCCTTAATATCACGGCAAAGGCGGCATTTTTGACGGGAATAGAATCGTGGAAGGTTAACGGGCTGTAATCTAAAAAAGTGTCAATGAGTCCCGACCGTTCACATGGGGGAACGCATTGACACTTTTTCGTTTCATGATCGGCAACGCCAATAAATCCACCATCGGATCTGAAAATAAAGCGAAATATCCCCTGATTTCCTCTGTTTTCGAGATGTCTTCGTATATTGGCTAAAACTCAAATGAGTGTGAAATTTCTAAAAAAGTGATTGTGATTCTTTAATTCATGCCACGATAATCGCGATATAATTTATAAGCGCTTTCTTTATGGTTTATAAATATTACTTTTTGGTTCATATTTGGAGAGGAGGGGGCGTAGACCCATAGGCCATGAAGTTAATGTAAGGGATTGCATAATTAGAATTGGAGGTAACCAGATGGAAGTAACGGAAATCAAGAGATCGGTTCGGTATAAATTTGAGCTTGTTTTTGCTGTCATTATCTTCTTATGTCTCCTGCCGATGGCCGTATCTGCCGAATCTCTTGCGCACAGTATGTCCAATGAAATTTTTGAGATACAGACAGGAACCCATGGTGAAATCACTTCTTTGAAGTTAAAAGGGGATGTATTCCCGACGGAATATGTGATGAATCCCACTAACGCGCCAAACCAGAATACGCCCGACCATCAATGGGTCGGGGAACTGATGTTTACATACAAGCTTGGAAACGGTGAATGGACGAAGGCTTGGACAAGCAAGTCAGATGACGGTAGAACGATATCGAAGAGTGGGAATGAAATTACAGTCACTTATGAGAACGCTTCAAACCCTGAGGGGATCCGGAATTTTAAGGTCATTGAAAAATATACTTTAGTGGATGACTATGTCAAATGGACGATTGCTATTGAAAATACGAGCAACCAGACACTAGAGATCGGGGACCTTGGCCTACCTTTGCCGTTTAATGAACTATGGCAGGCACCGAATGACCGTATTTATGAAACTAGAGTTTTGAATCATTCGTTTGTTGGTAATAACAGCTCGTATATCACGATTCAAAGACCAAGCGGCATCGGTCCTTCCGTGCTTTTGGTTCCTGATGCAGCTACCGGCGCCGGCTTTGAATATCAAGACCGCTGGAAGCGTGAGGAACATCCGAGCAGCAACTGGACGAATGATTCGGCAGGCTGGGTGGAAGGACTGAATGTTTACTATATCCATTCTAACGTGATCAAGAGTACCAACAAGGGGTACCTCCCGAATACAAGCCTGATTCTCGCTCCGAATGAGAGCAAGAGCTATGCTTTTAAGTTTTTTAGAACAGCTGATGATAACGATGTGAAAGCCAAGCTATATGACGAAGGCCTCGTTGATGTCACCGTGGTGCCGGGGATGATTTTTGCAACCAATATGAAGGCCAAGATTGATTTGCATACGTTCAAAGACATAACTTCCGTTACCGCACAATATCCTTCTGAGACAATGATCACTTTTCTGAATACGGCCCCTGCCAACCATAAGATTTACGAGCTCACACTGGGCCATCTGGGACAGAATGATCTTACCGTTCAATATGGAAACGGGGAAAAAACCGTCCTGCAATTTTATGCGATTGAGCCTATTGATGCCGCATTGCAGAGACATTCCACTTTTATGGTAGAAAAGACGCAATACAATGATCTGGGAACCATTAGAGATAAGGTTTTTGACGATTGGATGATGCAAAATAAAACGACTAGAAACCGATTCAATGGTTATTGGGGATGGGGCGATGACTGGGGATTAACGCATGGACAATTTTTGGCCGAAAAGAACTCGCAGGTCCCGATTGCGTCGGAAGTTAAAGCGGTGGATGACTATCTGGAGACGGCCATTTGGACCAATCTGATGAATGGGCATCATGAGGATTATCTGGTTCCGGATTTCTTAATGAATCAGCCAAATACAACGCCGACGTATCGTGGCTACGCTTACCCTCATATTTATAATACGTACTTCAGCATGTATAAGATTGCCAAAATGTATCCGGATATTGTCCCATATAAGCACACAAAAGAAGAGTATCTTCTGCGGACGTATAATATTTTCAAAGCCTTATATGATGGTCCGGTTGCGTATAATTGGGAGACAGGTCTTATGGGAGAGCTGACAACACCTGATATAATCAAAGCCCTGCAGGATGAGGGGTTCACAGCTGAGGCGAGTGATCTCATCGCTAAGATGGCTACTAAGTATAACAATTTTAAAAACACGACATATCCGTATGGCTCTGAATACAGCTATGACAATACCGGCGAAGAAGCGGTCTATACGTTAGCTAAAATGAACAACAATACGACGATGATGAGCAAAATTATTGCAAAAACAAGAGCCGATCGCGGGCAAATGCCGATCTGGTATTATTATGCAGATCCGGTGACGATTACGGGAGAGAACTGGTGGAACTTTCAGTACTCGACTTCACTCGCTGGTTATACGATGGATGACTGGATTCGCAATCATTCTGCAGCGCCTGAGGTTGAACAGCGCCTATCCTACGCTGCCAAAATTGCCAATATCGGTGCTATTAACTCTGGACAAATTAGCTCAGACCCTGCGAACATCGGTGCGTCTTCATGGACGTATCAAGCGGAAAAAGGAAACTACGGAGCAATGGGTCTAGATGGCGGCCCCCTTTTTAACGGATGGAGAGGGATGACGGGTGAGTCCGATTTAGGGTTATTCGGAGCGATCAAGATTCTGAGCAGTGATGTAGCCATTGATCCGATTTTCGGGTTAACGGGATATGGCGCAGATGTAACGGATAACGGCTTGAACTACGTCATTACACCAAAAGACGGTGTGTTCAAGCGTATAAATCTGATCACCGAAAAGCTTAACTTAGAATTGGATCGAGATCAGTTTATGAATGCCACAATCGCGAAGAGCAAGAACTACGTTCAGCTGAGTATGAAAAACGTAACGCCCGGTACGCAGCATCAAACAAAAATTGCGTTCACGGGTCTTAAAAAAGCAACCTATGATATCTTAGTTGATGGTGTGATTCAAGGGAAATTGAATGCCTATGGCTCTAAAGCAACGCTTACGATTAATGCTGGATCGGCCGCAGCTTATACAGTTGAGCTACAAGAAGGAATAAAGGATGCGAATAAAGCTCCTATCGTAAATGCTGGAGAAGATAGTTCGATTACTTTGCCGGATGATGTTAGCTTAAAAGGAACGGCTAGTGACGATGATCTTCCGGGTGGCACGTTAAGTGCAACATGGAGCTTGGTAAGTGGACCAGGTACGGCAACGTTTGCTTACACGGATTCATTGAATACGTCGGCAACCGTATCCACTGCTGGGGAATATATATTCAAGCTGCAAGTAAGTGACTCGGAACTTTCTTCTGAAGACACTGTTAAAGTGACGGTAGCGCCTGCACCACCCTTGCCTCCGGTCATCGTACACTATTCATTTAACGAAACAAGTGGAATCACAGCCTCCGATTCAGCGGGCAATGGAATGGACGGAGCTCTGAAAGGCTCGGCCACGTGGGTTCAAGGCAAGCAAGACAACGGATTGCAATTAAACGGTACGGATAGTTACGTGAAACTGCCTGCGAGCATCCTAAGTCGCGTGCATGATATTACGATTGCGACTTGGGTGAAAGCAAACAACTTGGGCAATTACTCAAGAATATTCGACTTCGGAAGCGGAACGAATACGTATATGTACCTATCGCCGAAAGTAGGCGGAGGAGGTATGAAATTTGGAATTACAACGACAGGAAATGGGGCAGGGCAAGAACAGGTTATCAATGCACCAGTTCTTCCTACAGGCGTATGGAAACATGTGGCGTTCACCCTTTCCGGAACAACCGGGATTCTCTATGTCGATGGTGTGCAAGTTGGAATTAACACAAACATGACTCTGAATCCATCGAGCTTAGGGAAAACGGTCAATAATTACATCGGAAAATCACAATTCGCCGATCCTTATTTGGATGGCATTGTGGATGACTTCCGAATCTACAGCAGTGCGCTTAGTGCGGCGGAAATCGCTTCACTCGCGGCTCCGCCTTTTGATGAAATTATGTCATTGGATGAAGTCAATCTTACTACACAGGAGAAAGTGGCGCCGAAACTACCGCAAACCGTAACCGCACATTTGAAAAATGCCAGCACTATTGATGTTCCAG
The DNA here is from genome assembly GCF_059692075.1 of Paenibacillus sp. J31P190. Classification (NCBI taxonomy): domain Bacteria; kingdom Bacillati; phylum Bacillota; class Bacilli; order Caryophanales; family Paenibacillaceae; genus Paenibacillus; species Paenibacillus sp. J31P190. The sequence continues at coordinate 34,679 of NZ_JCAUAS010000029.1, forward strand.
TCACATGGGATGCTATCGATCCTGCCCGGTATGCTTCAAAAGGCAATTCTTTCACAGTAGCGGGCAGTGTGGTCGGATCAACGACTTTGAAGACAAAAGCGAATATTGTTGTAACGGGAGTCCTATTGGATCCGTTCCCTTCATTGGTTACTCGGTACAAATTTGATGAAATAGGCGGCAGCAGCGTTGCCGACACTTCAGGTAACGGACATGATGGAACGACGAAAGGATCGCTGGCCTGGGAACCGAGTGGCCATCAGAATGGTGCTTTAACCTTTAGCGGCACAAGTGGAAATTACGTAGACTTAGGCAGGAGCGGAGATTTGCAGCCGAGCAAGATTACACTCTCTTATTGGATCAAGCGGACGACAAGCATGAATGACAATGAGAACATATTACTATGGTTCAAACCGGAGAACGACTATGCGGCTAAAGGATTTTTCGTCACTTATAATGGTGATGTCTCCAGTTTGGTAATGGTTGATGGTACGGGTAACTTCTTTGTAAAAGCAAGGCCGGATGATTTCCTTCCTCTGAACGAATGGACGAATGTCGTTTTCACCTTCGATTCAGCATCTAAGACAGCGGCGATTTATAAGAACGGTATCGCCCAAGAAATTGATACCGATGGTGATCTCAATTCCATAACAGCTACATCCGATATTAAGAAAATCGGTGTATCCGGATATGGTAATGGAGCGCAGCTAAACGCAACGTTAGACGATTTCCGCATTTATAACGGAACGATGACGGCTAAACAAGTAAAGGCGCTGTACGACGGTAAAGATGTGCAAAGCGTTCAGCCTGTTGCGGTTTCAACTACAATCGGCACGGCTCCGACGCTGCCTGGTACCGTTTCGGTCATCTACGAAAACGCAGGACAGGGAACAGCAGATGTCAGTTGGGATGCAATTGATCCATCGCAATATGCACAAACCGTTGAATTTCAGGTATATGGCAAAGTGGATGGAACATCAATGAAAGCCGTAGCGAATGTAACGGTCACTAGCCTTATACCTACAACTAGAGCCGTTCTAACACCGACTCAGCCGGATGGACGGAACGGATGGTACGTACATCCGGTTACGGTAAACCTTATTGTCGACAATCAGTCTGGTGTACTACTGACGGAGTACAAACTAGATGGTGGCGGAACATGGCAAACATATATGGCCCCCGTTACTATGAATCAGGACGGTAAATATAATGTGAGCTACCGTTCGTCAGACAATGTCGGCAACGTAGAAGTCGCGAAGACAGTCAGCTTTAACTTGGATGTAGTTGCACCAACAATCAGCATTTCTGGATTAGTGGGAAATAGTAATCTTAGCGATGCTGGGGATATCTCGCCTATGTTTTTACTGAACGATGGCATGTCGGGGGTTGACAGCAGTAGGACTACTGTAACGCTGGATACTTATTCTTTCCAGATAGGAACGCCCATCCCGCTTTATACGCTGCCGCTTGGTTCGCATACATTTATTGTGGCTTCGAGCGACTTGGCTGGGAACGCGACTAGCGTAACAGTGACGTTTCAGACGACGACAAGCATTGACGCTTTAAAGGCACTGATCACTCGCTTTGCCAAGAATAACTGGATTGATAATGCCGGAATTGCCAATAGCTTGCAAAAGAAATTGGATAAAGGCAATGTGGAGAGTTTTGTGAACGAGGTACAGGCGCAAGCAGGTAAACATGTCTCAAGTGAAGCTGTAACGTACCTGCTTCGAGATGCTCAAGCTCTAATAAATAAGAAGTAAGTGTCTGGAGAATCACGAATCCCTAAAGAAGAGTACCGGAAACTGAAAGACAGGTTCACAGCAGAGGGTTTTGACACAAAAGCAAAAGAAAATAACCGTGTGACCACACATCATTAACGGTGTTACGGCAAACAACTTCGCACCTGACGAGGCAATCACACGTGAGCAGATGGCTGTTTTGATGGTTAAAGCATATGAGTATAAAAAAGGAAAGTCGATAAAGAGTACATCCGATCACTTAAAAACCTTTAACGATCAGGAGCGAGTATCAAAGTGGGCGTAACAATGACAGACTCCCTAAGGCGACACTGTCTTGGGGAGTATTTTTTTGTTCATCAGCGACGTTCAGTCCACTGCGCGCGGAAAGAGCCAGGTTTTCCGCCATTGACCCCCTCGCTTGACCGGCTGGAGGAAGGGTGGAGAGCCTGGAATTTATCGTTGTGCGTTTCCCCATTTATGTTCCATTACGGGCTTGGAAATTTCATCTCGGACCCGATCGTAAGGCAGAAATACGGCCACTCATTAACATCTCAAACAATCCAATACATGACAACGAGACTTCTAATTATTGTGAAAGGGGTCCTTCATTCGGAGGACGCCAAAATGTTGATAAATTACGGTACCGACGGAATTATCGTTTCCAACCATGGTGGACGACATATGGACGGAGCCATCGCAGCATTGGAGGTACTACCTTCCATTGTGGATGTGGTTGGGGCACGCGTTCCCGTTATGTTCGACAGCGGGATCCGGTACAGGGGGATATCTTTAAAGTTCTGGCCTTAGGGGCAAAAATGGTATTTATCGGACGCCCATACCTCTATGGTCTGACTATCGCTGGCGAAACAGGCGTTCGACATGTTTACTCCATCCCATGACTTCAATTTCAATTACGTTATCATGAATTAGAGCTTTGCGCCACAACCGATCGGAGAGCTCATTTGGGATATTTTCTATTGGTTGTAATTTTTAAAAAAGTGGTTGTAAATCCATAATTAATACCACGGTATCACATGTATTATAATTAATAGCGCTTTCATTAAAAGGCGGAATTTTTAAATAAAGGAGCATACTTGATGAGTAATCTATCCATCTCTACACAAATTCAATTGAAGAACGTATTAATCAAGGATGACTTCTGGTCCCCTTATATTTCATTAATTCGCGATGTTGTCGTACCTTACCAGTGGGAGGCGCTTAATGACCGAATCGAAGGTAACGAGCCGAGTCACGCCATCCAGAATTTCAAGATCGCTGCTGGATTGGAGCAGGGCGACTTCTACGGCATGGTGTTCCAAGATAGCGACGTGGCCAAGTGGCTCGAAGCCGTCGGTTATCTTTTGGAGCAAATGCCTGATCCCGATCTGGAAAAGGTAGCGGACGAAGTCGTTGATCTGATCGCTCAGGCGCAGCATGCGGACGGATACTTGAATACTTATTTTACGCTCAAAGAAGTGGCAGGCAGATGGACGAACCTCGCGGAGTGCCATGAGCTCTACTGCGCGGGTCATCTGATCGAAGCGGCGGTCGCCTATGAGAAGGCAACGGGGAAGGGCAAGATTCTGGAAGTGGCTTGCAAGCTGGCCGACTGCATCGATGCGACGTTCGGGCCAGAGGATGGAAAGCTCAAAGGTTATGACGGGCACCAAGAAGTCGAGCTGGCGCTAATGAAGCTCTACAGAGCCACCTCGAACGATCGATATATGAAACTGGCGAAGTTCTTCTTGGACGAGAGAGGGCAGAGTCCTCACTTCTACGACTTGGAGTTTGATCGCCGGAATGGCGAGATTCATTTCCAAGCGCTAAATATAGCCAAAGACAAATCTTACAGCCAAGCGCACGTCCCGATTCGAAAGCAGGAGACGGCTGAAGGTCACGCGGTGCGGGTCGTATATATGTGCACGGGTATGGCCGACGTTGCGGCATCGACCGGAGACGAGGAGTTGTTGAAGGCATGCAAGGCGCTCTGGAATAACATCGTGAACAAGCGGATGTACATTACGGGATCGATCGGCTCGATGTCTTACGGCGAGTCATTCACACTCGATTACGATTTGCCGAACGATACGGCTTACGCCGAGACGTGCGCATCGATCGGTCTCATTTTCTTCGCCCAACGCATGCTTCAGATCGAGCCGAGAAGCGAATACGCGGACGTCATGGAGAGAGCGCTCTATAACACCGTTATCGGCGGAATGTCTCGCGACGGACAGCACTTCTTCTATGTGAATCCGTTGGAAGCTTGGCCTGAAGCGAGCGGTAAGAATCGGAATTTCGATCACGTGAAGACGGGAAGGCAGCGATGGTTCGGTTGCGCTTGTTGCCCGCCTAATATCGCTAGACTGCTCGCCTCTCTCGGCAGCTATATCTACTCGTTCCATGGGCAAACCCTTTATGCTCACTTATATATTGGGAGTCAAGTCACGGTGGAGGTGGATGGCAGCTTCGTTGGGCTCATCCAGCATTCCGAGCTCCCTTGGAACGGTAACATCAGATTCGAGCTGATGATGGATCAACCCAAAATCTTCTCCCTGGCTCTTCGGATACCAAGCTGGTGTGGGTCTTGGGATGTCAGGGTTAACGGGCAACCAGTAGCGGAATCCGCTATGCGTCTGTTTAACGGTTATCTTCATATTGAACGGGAATGGAAAGCCGGCGATAACGTCCATTTGGTACTACCGATGAACGTTAGTCCGATGAAAGGCAATCCGGAAATTCGGGAGACCGTAGGCATGGTCGCCATCCAGCGAGGGCCGATGGTGTACTGTCTGGAGGAAGCCGACAATGGCAAAGGGCTGCATAAGTTGATCATTCATCCTGGCTTCGAAGATCAAGTTAGTTTCGATGCAAATTTGTTAGGTGGATTACTTACCATCGACTTGACCGCCTATCGGATCCAAGACGAGGGCTGGAAGGATCGACTGTACCGCGTAAAAGACGAGGATCACTTAGAAGCTACGACCGCCCGATTCATCCCTTACTTTGCGTGGGCGAACCGGGGAAGCGGCGAGATGAGAGTATGGATCAGAGAGAATACGGTTTTACCCTCATGAGGTGCAAGGATAAATAACGATTGTTGACTCTGGTCAAGGAGGGAAGGGAGCAAGCGACAGGATAACCGTCTTATAGACAGATGAAATATTCCCCGCCAACGCGGGAGGAAATAAGGGATGAGAATGAAATATATATGATGGAGGGGTTAATATGAAAACAATGAAAAAAGGATTCATGTTTAGCGTGTCTATGGTCTTAATCTTAAGCATGATGGCTGGATGCTCCACGAATAACGATAAACCAAGCGCATCGCCAACGGGAGAAGCGGCTTCAAAAGCACCGGTGACGACGACGACTCCTTCCACGGAAAGGGTTAAGATTACCTATTCGATGTGGGGAAGCGAGGCTGAAGGAAACAAAACCCAGGAAGCGGCGGACAAATTTAATGCTTCCCAAAACAAAATTGAAGTAAAAGTGCAAGCGATTCCTTGGGAAAACTACATGACCAAACTGAATACGCAGGCAACGGCAGGTCAATTGCCGGATACGGGGATTTTAAAGGAGGATGGCGTCATCCAGTGGTCCTCCGATGGCATGCTGAGTGATGTAAGTGCTATGTACTCGGGAAGTGACAGCAAGCCCCTGGATAGCTTGGCCTACAAATATCAAGGCAAAACCGTAGCCTATGCCGCTGCCAATGAAATCCTCCTTCTTTATTACAACAAAGACATGTTCGACAAAGCAAAGGTACCTTATCCTCCATCTGCGCTGGATAAAGCATGGACATGGGACGAATTCGTAGCATCGGCTAAGAAGCTGACGGTCGACAAGAATGGCAAACATCCTGACGAGGCTGGCTTTAATCCGCAGAGCATCGTTCAGTATGGCGCATCCGTCGAAAATCTGGCATGGCAGTTGGAAGCCTGGGCGCTTAGCAATGGCGGTGGTTTCTATTCGGGTGACGGTACAGCGGTGAGAATTGGGGAAGACGCCAGTATGGAAGCGATTCAGAAAGTCGCGGATCTGTACTTGAAAGACCATGTTGCCCCGTTATCTGTTGGACAGACCGATGATGGCATTCAGCGTACCATAATCGCAGGAACGGTCGCCATGGCCACGAACGGCGCGTGGAACGTAGGAACCAGCTTGAATGCGGCGAAGGATGCAGGACTGAAATATGGCGTTGCCGTATTACCGTACTTTAAGGAAAAGGTTACTCTCAACACGGGTGGTGCCAATGTCGTGTTCTCCCAGACAAAGCATCCGAAAGAAGCAATGGAATGGCTCAAATGGTACACTGCCGAAGAAAACAACTGGGGACTCATCTCATCGGGCATTTGGATGCCAACTTTGAAAAAGTGGTATACGGACGAAACTCTGACTCATAAATGGGTCGACAATAAAAATTTCCCTCCGTATAACGAATACAAGTCCGCTGTAGTCGATTATGCGCAATCCTCAGCTGCGAGACCCGCTTCCTGGTTCTATACGAATCATACGACGGACTTTAACACCTTGCTGGGATCGACTTTGGGGGATGTATGGACCGGAAAGGCTACCGCCAAGGATGCCATTTCCAAAAATCTCGAAGCTTTGAAAGCAGCCAATAAAGGCAAAAAATAGCGTATAGGAAGGATGACCGCCAAGAACAAGCAAGCGGCGGTCATCCTTCAAATATGAGGTGGGGAGTAAGATATGGAAACCTTTAATAAACCCCAGCAACGCCGTTCCCGCCTTCATTCAAGCGAGGCAAGCGTTGCTTATATATGCTTGATTCCAGCAATACTTGGACTGATCTTCCTTACCTATCTGCCTCTTCTTGGCGTATTGGGAATCAGTATGACGAATTGGACTGGGCTAAAAAACCCTGAATTCATCGGCTTCAGCAATTATATCACGGTATTTACCACCGATCCTTATATTAAAGATTCAATTATAGCGACGCTCTACTTCGCATTTTTATCCGTAGCTGGAAGCATGATTTATTCACTTTTCATCGCGATGCTGTTGAACCGTAAAATTCCAGCAAGAGGTTTTTTCAGAGCTGTATTCTATGTGCCTTTCGTTTTGCCTGCTGCTGCTATATACGTAGGATGGTCCTGGCTTTACGAGGCAAATTTTGGGTTCTTCAACTTTCTCCTCTCCGAAATCGGATTGAACAAAGTTCTCTTTATCGCGGATTCTAATTACGTAGTCCCATCTCTTTCATTGATTGCAGTCTGGCTGTCAGGGAACTTAATCGTTATTTTTTTGGCTGGGCTTCAAAGTGTTCCGAACGTTTATCATGAAGCAGCTGAAATGGATGGCGCAAACGGATGGAATCGCTTCCTGCATATCACCTTGCCTTGTATGACGCCGATCATCTTTTACAACTTGTTGCTGAGCCTGATTGCCAATCTTCAAGTCGTTACGCCGGCCCTTGCTCTGACCAATGGCGGTCCGGGCAACTCTTCCCGTTTCATGACTTATCTGATGTATGATCAGGCTTTTGTCAATTACAAGCTGGGCTATGCCTGCGCGACGACCTTTATTATTTTCGCCATTCTTGCCGCTTTTACTGCCGTTTTGTTCAAGACGTCGAAACGGTGGATCTTTTCCGAAGGAGACGACGATAAATGAGCGAAGTCGCATATTCCAGATTTAAAAGCAAGAAACGCAGTGAACGAATGATGAACGTGCTTACGCTTATAGTTGTGATTGTATTTGCCCTCATCGTGCTCTTCCCGATCTGGTGGATATTCCGTACGTCTCTGATGACGAATCCCGAAATCTACAAATATCCGCCGTCTCTCTTACCGAAAAATTGGTTGTTTTCCAATTATGAAAAAACATTGAATATATTTAAATTTTGGAAATATTTGTGGAATACGATGGTAATTATCGTTCCTTCCTGCTTGGGGGGAACGTTCACGGCCACCTTGTGCGGATATGCCTTTGCGAGGTTGCGGTTTAGGGGCAAACAATTGATCTGGATCCTATGCGTCGGTTCTATGCTCTTGCCTGCCATGGTTACGCTCATTCCCCTATATATTGGATGGACACGGGGGCTGGGGCTCCATGACAGCTATCTGCCATTGATTCTGCCATATTTTTGCGGCGGCGGCGCTTTTAATATCTTTTTGATTCGACAGTTCATTCTTTCCATACCGAGAGAACTCGACCAAGCGGCAACAATTGACGGCGCCGGGTACTTCCGCATTTTGTTCAGCATTATTATGCCGGCGATCAAACCCGCTATGATTGTCGTTGCATTGTTTATTTTCATCGGTTTATGGAATGACCTGCTCCAACAGATGATTTACATTAATTCGAGCGATAAATTCACTATAGCGTTGGGGCTTACCAATTTTAAAGGTCAATTAAAGCAAGATTGGTCGTTGACGATGGCAGCCACGTGCCTGTCCTTTGCTCCAGGCGTCATTTTCTACCTGATTGGTCAAAAGTATTTTGTAGAGGGAATCACGATGACCGGAATGAAAAGTTAGTCCGGATGCCTGTTAATTGAGGAAGCAATGCGAAGATGGGATCCGATCGCGCTCGTTCCCGCGGATCGTCCTGGAAACGATTCCTTTTTTGTGGAAAGCACTGAACAATGTACTTGAAGTCTTTGCCACAGCTTGAATCAATTCTTAGCCTAAAATCAGACGATTTTAGGCTATTTTTTATCCAGCTAATATAAATTTGAAGCATTTCTTTGCGCTTATTTGCACAAGCTACTAGGCTTTCCTTCAGTTCTTTTGCGGTCGTAAATATTCACAGTATTATTGATTAGAATTACGTTAATGACTTGATTCACATTCGGGATAATGGACTAGATATGGACGAAAGAACTGTAGCAGCGATCTTGCAAGCGTGTACCAAGGGTGTTGGTATCATGAATGTACAGACTCGAATCAAGCTGCTTTATGGTGAATCCTACGGGGTAAGTATTCAATCTTGGTCGGAACCCGGTACGGAGATTACAATAATTCTTCCAATATGTAGGTAAGTGATGATTCCATTAGACTTGTCTTGGGTTTTTTTTCTGAGCTGTCTGCATGCTGTAAATGGATGTTAGGCTTGGTTAATATTTTTAAAAAATATGCTGTGAATCTTAAAGTAAAAGGCAACTAATTTATATATGATAGGTTTGTAAGAACACCCATTGCAGCATTCATATGAAACTAAGGCTAACTTTGAATAAGGGGGGACAGGATCATTAGAAGGAGTATGATCGACGTGAGAAAAAGGTTCATTTTCCGGAACTTGATATTGCCCATGACCTTGTGTACAGTCAAGCTCATTTGCCAGTGCGTAAACAAGCTGTAGCTGTTGGACACGCAGTGCGAGTCGTGTATATGTGTACAGGGATGGCACACGTCGCCGCGGTCACGCAAGATTTATGTCACTGGAGCAATTGGTGCGATGGCTTATGGTGAGGCGTTTACATCTGACTATAATTTGCCAAATGGTACCTTTTATGGAGAAACTCGTGCTTCTATCGGGCTGATATTTTTCGCACATCGCATGTTGGAAATTGAGCCGAAGAGCGAATATGCCGATGTGTTGGAGAGAGCGTTGTACAATACGGTCATTAGTGGTATGGCAAAAAATGGGAAACGCTTTTTTTACGTAAACCCTCTATAAGTCTATCCTAAAGCCAATCAGACGAACAAGATTTATGAACATGTTAAATTGCAGCGTCAGCAATGGTTTGGGTGCTCTTGTTGTCCATCGAATATCGCTCGTTTGATTGCCTCCCTAAATCAATATGTATATACCTTTAAGGATAAGACGCTGTACACCCATCTGTATATAGGCGGAGAAGTCGATTTTGTTCTCGATGGACAATCGGTGAAGGTAGTGCAAAAATCCGAGTACACGATGGATGGAAAAGTTACTTTTGAAGTCCGGTCAGGGGCGGAACCTGTTACATTTACGCTGGCTTTCAGAGTTCCTGAATGGTGTGAGCAGGTGGCCTGTGCACTGAATGGCGATGTGGTTGCCTTTGATGTCATCTTGGACGGATATGGCAAGATCACGCGTACATGGCGAGTAGGCGATATTATCGAACTAAGCTTGGATATGCCGGTTAAACCTATTCACGGACACCCATTAATTCGTCAAAATGCCGGGAAAATTGCTTTACAGCGAGGGCCTTTTATCTATTGTATGGAAGAAATCGATAATGGGAGTAACCTTCATTTGTTGAATATTCATAGTGATGGTGCGTTCGATGTGGAATATGATATGGAATTATTGGGTGGAATGCATATAATTACCGCGTCTGCCTTACGCGCCGAAGTTCCAATGGTGAAGAATCATTGTATTATAGAAACAAACAGTGGAACTTGAAACCGGCGAATTCAACTTTCATTCCTTATTACGCTTGGGGGAACCGAGGAATAGGGGAAATGATGGTTTGGGTTAAAGTAAGAAATTCCTAGTAGTTAACAGAGATCCTATGACCTGCAAGTGCAGGTCATAGGATCTTTGCTGTTTCTTTAGGAGAACCCTGTGAAGTTTTTTCGGAAATTTAGCGGTGAAATGCCTTCCTTATTAGAAAAACAATAAGAAAAATAAGAGGCATGCTGAAAGCCGCTTTCTTCCGCTACTCTCGTCATCGACCAATTCGTTTGAATCAAGAGTTTTTTGGATTGCTCAATCCGATAATAGAGAAGATAGTCATTGGGTGTCATGCCAAATACTTTTAACATACATTTAGCAATATAATTAGGATGATAATTAAGATGTTCCTGCAGCATGGTATTAGAAATTTTTTTTGTGTAGTTTTGACGAATAAATAATTCAACTTTTTCAGCTAAATGAAAGGCCGTCACATCAGTTGTAGAAATTAATTCTCGATTTATGTGCTGCATGAATAGCTGAAAGGTGTTCTGCTTTCGCCAGTTGCGCTGTGAACGAGACTCCTGTTCTAATTCAAAAAAATATTCTAAAATTTCTAATCCTTTACTCGTAAGTTTTATGTACTTTGGTATGAAGATTGAGTTCACCTCAGCATGATTCAGAAAAGCGCTTTTTTTGTGATTCTCAATTAAGGATGCTTGATTTTCTAGGCAAGAGCTCATATCCATGTATTCTTCCCAAGCACCATAAGTATGAAAATGGATCCAGATAATCTCGGTTTCTTTTTCACAGGGTATTGTTCCATAGTGATTAAGATCGGGTCTCAGAATGATGGCTTCGTGTTGCTTAACATGCCATTCATTGGATCCTTCACCTATGAAAATGGCTCCTTGTTTTACAACAATAAGATCAAATGTACCGATATTATTGCGATTTATATGACGTTCTCCAACTTGATAGAAAGCGCTTCCGCAATCAAGGAAATAAGGAATAGGTGGAGCTATGAAATGAAGAATTTGTGGTTTCATATATACACCTCAAAAGCTCGTATTTTAAAATAAATCAATTCATTTGGCATATAAATATGATACTTGATTTCACTATGAAAATAAAGATAATTCATGCGAATTGACAAGGAAATCAATGTTTTAAATACGTATAAAAAAGGAGGGATGTTTAGAGTGATATTTTTAAAAACCTTCTAAATAGTAACACCTGGATATCAGCATGATCAGCTAGGTGTTTAGGTTTATATTCATCTATTAAAGAAAAGCTATAGACGCAGAGGAATTAACCTACCTAGCCGAAAGGTTCGGTTTCAGTTAAGGTGGCGCGCACTGAATCCTCTGTTATCTCCTGTATTTGATACAAAAGAGCAGCTTGATCAACTTTCATCGGCGCTTGTGATTGTAGCTGGAGGGGATTCGCTCCACGATGAAGGGGGGCGTTATGTTGAAATGCTAAGACAAGCCGGTGTTTCGGTTGAGTTTCATGATTTTCCCCAACCTCCCTCATGGCTTTACACTGAATCCAGGACCGGAGACAGATAGAGCGTGTGATATCATGCCCCGATTTATTATGAAGCATATCTGAGAAATGAAACATATCCACTAAAATGTGACACAGGACGATTTTCTGGTACTTGCCTGGGAACTGTCTTGTGTTATGTCCAAGTATAACCATGCCTCACCGGATATACACTGGGTTGAATGCAGGTTAATCATCTAATAAGAAAGGGTCATCTCAAAAGGATGGTCTTAAAAACTTGCTGTTATTGACAGCGAGGAGAACCGTATCATATAGAAAAGCTAGATCATTGCGCTAACGGGTAACGATGTGTTTTAAAGGAAGTTCTTATATCGGAATCTACGTTGCTTCGTGTCCACAACCTCAAAAAATTCGACAATACGGGGGAAGATTTAGAAGATTTAATTTCGATAGGGACGATCGGTTTGATCAAAGCTATCGAATCTTTCTCTCCAAACAAAGGGACAAAGCTGGCGACTTTTGCAGCACGTTGTATTGAGAATGAGATCCTGATGCATCTGCGCTCATTGAAGAAAACGCGTAAAGATGTATCACTTCATGATCCCATTGGAACGGACAAAGAGGGGAACGAAATTACACTCATCGACATACTCGGCAGCGAGGCGGACGATGTGGTGGATGCAGTGCAACTTAAGATTGAGAAGAGCAAAATCTATCGGAATCTAGAGATATTGGACGACCGCGAGAAGGAAGTTGTTGTCGGTCGGTTTGGTTTAGAACTTGGCGGCGAGGAACGGACGCAGCGAGAGATTGCGAAGGAGCTGGGGATATCGAGGTCCTACGTATCGCGGATTGAGAAGCGGGCGCTGATGAAGCTTTATCATGAGTTTTATAAGGCGAAAAGGTAAGGGCTATGAATCGCATACTTCACTATCAAGTAATGGAGGTGAAGGTTATGTCATTAATCCATATCGAGAAAGCCAGTAAATACTATACGATGGGCGAGGAAACGATTAAAGCGTTAGATGACGTCTCGTTAGATATTGATCAAGGAGAGTTCGTAGCCATTATGGGACCATCGGGTTCCGGCAAGTCCACACTGATGAACATCATCGGGTGTTTAGATATAGTAGATAAAGGTATCTATTACCTGGATGGTCAAGCAATAAACGTGCTTAAGGATTCTGGGCTTGCTGAGATTCGTAATCAGAAGATTGGCTTTGTTTTTCAAAGCTTCAATTTGCTACCGAGATTAAGTGCCTATGAGAATGTGGAGTTGCCTTTGATTTATCGGGGGATGAGCAAAAAGGAAAGAGAACCGCTCGTCTTTTATGCACTGGAATCGGTTGATTTATTGGATCGCAAGAAGCATTTTCCATCAGAATTATCTGGCGGGCAGCAACAGCGTGTTGCTATTGCGCGGACGTTGGCAGGAGATCCACCAATCATTTTGGCAGATGAGCCAACGGGGGCGCTGGATTCGAAAACGGGTGTGGAGATCATGGCTATATTCAGGCGATTGAATGAGCAGGGCAGGACGATCATTGTGATTACACATGACCGGCAGGTTGCGGAGCAGGCGAAGCGGGTTGTGCGATTTCGGGATGGAAGATTGGTTCATTAATATGAATGATATCGGCCTTACGATAAAAATGGTTGTGGTGCAAGAATAAAAATGGATAGCAAAAACCCAACAAATTGTAATTTAACTATGCCACAATACCAAATATTTTATTGATCCATTCAACATCAGTTAGGACAGACGAATTATTTTTCGCCTGTCCTTTACTTATCATATGCATGGCCTCGATTCCCTTCAACGTCTGTTCTGCAGTGTGAAACGTTTTGAAACCAAGCATTGGTTTTGTGATTTTCTTTATGAATCGATGATCTTGTTCCACAATGTTGTTTAAATACTTTGTCTGTCTAACCAAAGTTTCTTTTGGCAGGACTTTTTCATTTATTAATTCTTGTATGGCTGGTGGATATGCCGGGTTTTTGTCCAAAGTAATCACACGTGGTAATTGATTATGTGGTGAGGTCAATGCTTTGGTAAAGAAACGCTTAGCTGCCGGCATATCTCGATTTTCAGATAGCATAAAATCAATCGTATTCCCCTTAGAATCAACTGCTCTATATAAATACTTCCATTGACCTTTGACTTTGATGTATGTTTCGTCCGTTCTGTACGAATCATTTGTGGGTATTAAATAGGGGCGGATTCGTTTGTCTATTTCGGGCCCAAATTCATGGCCCCATCTCATGATCGTGGTATGGGAAATCGCTAATCCCCGCTCGCTCATTATTTCTACGATGTCTCGATAGCTTAAACTATATTTTAAATACCATCGCACTGTTAGTAAAATGATTGCTGATTCATACTGCTTCCATTTAAATAAATTCAATTTGGTTTCCATAGCAACTTGCTCCATCCCATGACTTCATTATCAGATACGTTATCATGAATTAGAGGTTTGCACCACAACCAAATCGAGAAGTCGAAGATTTATCGGAATCTGGAGATTTTGGATGACCGCGAGAAGGAAGTTGTGGTAGGTAGGTTTGGCTTGGAGCTTGGAGGCGAAGAGCGGACGCAGCGGGAGATTGCAAAGGAGTTGGGGATTTCGCGTTCGTATGTTCGCGGATTGAGAAGCGGGCACTCATGAAGCTCTATCATGAATTTTATAAGGCGAAGAGGTAGGGTCATCTAGTTGATGAATCGCAGACTTCATTTATTTGGCATCAGATAATGGGGGGCGAAGACAATGACAGCCTTAATCCAAATTGAGCATGTTAGCAAATTTTACCATATGGGTGGAGAAACGATTCGGGCGTTGGATGATATAACGCTGGATATCGCGCAAGGAGAATTTGTCGCTATAATGGGGCCGTCAGGTTCTGGAAAGTCCACGCTGATGAACATCATCGGCTGTTTGGACGTTTCGGACGAAGGCCATTATGTGCTAGATGGAAAGCAGATTCACGCGCTTAAAGACACCAAGTTAGCGGAAATTCGGAATACGAAGATCGGATTTGTATTCCAAAGCTTTAACCTGCTACCGAGATTAAACGCTTATGAGAATGTGGAATTGCCGCTAATTTATCGAGGATTATCGAGAAAACAGCGGGAGCCTCTGGTTTCAAAAGAGTTGGAAGCTGTTGATCTGTTAGATCGCAGAAGGCACTTACCATCGGAGCTATCTGGTGGACAGCAACAGCGTGTGGCGATAGCGAGGACGCTTGCGGGAGATCCACCAATTATCTTGGCAGATGAGCCGACGGGGGCGTTGGAATCGAAGACGGGCGTGGAGATTATGGATATTTTCAGACGATTGAACGAGCAGGGGCGGACGATTATATTGATAACGCATGATCAGCAGGTTGCGGAGCAGGCGAAGCGGGTTGTGAGGTTTAGGGATGGGCGCTTGGTGTATTAAGTACCATGAATTTAATAAGGCGATGAGGTAAAGTGGGGGCAGCCCTCTTTTATCTTATTCTTCCTTTAGTGGACAAGAATTAGTCAGTCCGATTATAGATAACTCGAACTCCTTATCATTATTTCTAATTCTGCAGAATGTTTTGGAGCGTGAGGGGCAAGGGCAGCGTTATAATCAAATTTACCCGAGACATCTTTATATTTTGTTGCGACAGAATTCGTGTTTTTAAATAGATTGTCAATTATAGCGTATTGCGTCGTTATCAAATGTCATGTTCGATTGCGTTATTAAATATACAGAGTCGGCTCGATCACTTGAATCGCAGGATTCTGTTCTGTTCCAACATTCATCGGTTCATCCGTGTCAGCAAGCATCACTCTCTTCTTGGTGCCGTTAATGACTATAACCTGTGTTAGGCCGGCATAGCCCCCGCCGGAGGAGAAACTTGGGAAGAAGCAAGTGTTGAACCGCGCGAGAATATGGAATGGTAGCGATTCGTCCTAAACTGGTGTCCAAGATCTGTGGGAGAATAATGTGTGATGGCACGCTCGATTGATGAAAGAGGAAACGAGCAGCCCTTAACGCAAAAGAGTAATCAAGTGTCGCGTGTAATGATATTCGTAGAACAACCCAGAGGTATTAAAGGAAAAAGATGAAGTTGTGCTAACGGAGAAAAGCGTTAAAATAATGCCGTTGAGCTAAGCTAAACAACTCCAAACTAAGGCTGCCGCGAAAAATGAACGGCAGTCTTATTCAGTTCATGTTAAAATTATTCGTACACAGTTTGTTAGGTGTAATTATAGTAGTAATATTTACTTTTGTAGCCGGCGGAGATACCATTCGTACAATGGTATCGATCAAGATAATCTAAGTAGATCCTTTTTGTGATATGAGACTACTTCAATTCTCTGGGAGGTAAATGATTAATGGACAAGTTAGATATGCTATTTCGTCATAGAATAGGTATCTTAAAAAACGAAATAATAACTTTTGAAAACTTAGACATTGTTCTTGAAAAGACTGCAATAGAAATCCCATTTGAAAATTTATGCGTAATTGAAAATAGAACCACTGACATTACAAAAGAGAATCTAATCGACAAAATAATCAAAAGAAATGAGGGAGGGCTTTGTTATGAGCTAAATTCTATTTTATATTTATTTTTAATTGAAAATTTCTTTAATTCAACCCTGGTTAGAGGTATTACTTATGACCATATTGGACAACGATGGAGCGCGACAGGAAGAACGCATGTACTCAATATCATAACTTACGATGGGCAACAATATTTGGTCGACACCGGATTTGGAGGGAACTTACCGTTAAAGCCAGTCCCATTAAATGGGGACATTGTTATATCCAATAATGGTAAATTTAAAGTAGAAAAAGCGGACAGTGAGTACGGTGATTACTTTTTGTATATGAGGTTGAAACATAAACATGATTGTTGGAAACTAGGGTATGTGTTTGATTCCACAGTTGTAGTTAAGGATCTTTCGGAACTGAATGAGGTACAGAGGATAATAGCGGAGCATCCAGAATCTCGTTTTAATAAGAGACCATTAATCACTAGGCAAAATCAACGAGGAAACATAATTCTAACGGATACCTCGTTCACCGAATGGATTGATGGAAAAGAAGATAAAAAAGAAATTGACAAAAACTTATTCAAAGAAATACTCATGGATAAGTTTGGCATAAAATCTTATTGAAGGTTTTAAACTCCCTCGATATGATTTGATTTCCTCACGCAAGCTCGTCTATTCGCAGGATTTCATCCTTTAGATTTCGATGATGAGTGAAAGAGAACGAGATATATTAGGAAGTGTCGTTAAAAAGGCATGCGGGAATAGAGGTGGAGTTGAATCACCCAATTCATTCCAAATGCTGCACTTATTCTCCACAGCGCCCTTAGCGATTTTCACTCCCATGTCTCAACGGGTCATAGCCCTTTCTAATGGGGTGGAGGTCGGTCTTTCTAACGGAATGGGTTGGAGCCCTTTTGTTTAACGTATCCCGATACTCTGTGCTTTCTTTGTCATCCTGCGAATACGCCAACTTGCTTGAGGTCAGGTTTCGTTTTTAAGCTGCCAATGTAAAGATTTTCGTTGGGTTGTAGGCTTCATTACGTCGAGCCATTCCGACTAAGAGTCGAGCTAACTTTCCACATAACTTCATGATAGACTTAATCTTTTTAAGCTTTTTCACCTGAACATTGTAGTGATGTAAGGCTTTAAATTCTTGGTTACTCATGACCATGCACATCGTAATTAAATAGAGAAAATGACGCAGGCGTGGAGGGCCTCGTTTACTGAGCGTCATTTGTCCCTTCCATTTACCTGAGCTTGCTTCGGTCAAATTAAGGCCAGCGTGACGGAGTAGAGCGTTCCCGTGCGCATAACCTCTAAGATCTCCAGACTCTCCTAAAACACCAGCTAGAGTAATTGCACTTATTCCAGTAATGGCAAGGTTTTTGCCTGAATAGGGGATACGTTCAAAAACGTCTTTGGCTTCTTTTTCAATCCTCTGTAGTTGAGAATATCCCTCTGGGAAATTAGTTAGCTCCTTAAAAATGCTATGGTATTTGGAGTCAGTATGGTGGATTAACGCGAATATGTAACATCATAATGATATTCAGGCAAGATTTGCTGAGGAAATGACTTGGTTAGCCGAAATTAATGAGCAGCTTCCTGTAATTCTCGGCGATTTATGAACAGCCGCTCAACTAACGGATGAACGTTTGTTCAATAAGCAACATTATCAAAGGTTGCCAGCATAATCGGCAGCCTTTGCTCACCTAACGGGCGGGATTATGTGATCACTTTGCAGAATATTTCGATGGATAATTTGCGAAGTTCCTAAATAAGACGAATATAGTAATTTGTCGTTAATATTGAATACACAATTGAAAAGGATGATCATGTCTGTAAGCAATATGTGATGGGCGGGGAAACGATTCGCGCGTTGGATGATGTGTCTTTGGAAATTGAGCAAGGGGAATTTGTCGCGATCATGGGGCCGTCAGGCTCGGGGAAGTAACTACTAGTCACAGGCCATTACTGTTTTAAGGATTAATAAAGTGTGGAGATAGCTCTTTTAGCTTGTCAGGGTTTCTGAAAAATGGACGATGGATCGTAAAAATCAACGATTGTTGATTGTAGCAGATGTTGCTTATACTTAGGTAATCATTAATCAATCATATATTATGGAGACGAACATGGATAATCTTATATGGTTTAAGCAGCCTGCTGCAAATTGGAATGAGGCTATTCCTATCGGTAATGGTCGAATTGGGGCAATGATTTTTGGGGATCCATTGAAAGAAAGAATTCAAATAAACGAAGATTCTATTTGGTACGGGGGACCGCAAGAAAGGAATAATACGGATGCGTTAGCACATCTTTCCGTCATTCGAGGCTTGCTTTTTGAAGGTAAATTGAAGGAAGCTCATCAATTGGCTGAAACCGCTTTCTCTGGCACGCCATGCAGTCAAAGGCATTATATGCCAGCAGGTGATTTGCTTCTAATTGGGGAAAAGGAAGGTGAAGTATCTCATTATTCCAGACACCTAGATATGGAGCGCGGAGTTGCTGTTACTTCATATGAGCAATCTGGTCATCGTTATCGACGTGAGGCATTTGTCAGTTACCCAGACGGCCTCCTTGTCATTAGGATGGAAACGGATTGCCCTGAGGGGATGTCTCTGCGCGTACGTTTCGATAGGAAAAAGGGGAAGTACGTAGATTTTAGTGCCAAACGAGGAAATAACAGTCTTGTGATGAGTAATAGCTGTTACGGTACAGATGGAAACGACTATGCGGTTATGGTTCATGCCCATACGGATACAGGAACTTTGAAAACCATCGGCGAGCATTTGGTTGTGAAAGGCGCTGGAAGTGTGGAATTCAGGGTTGCTGTCGCAACAACGTTTCGTTATGTAAATGCAGAGCAAGCTTGTCATCAATTGTTGGATCTTGCTTCGCCATTATCCTATTCGGAGTTGTTGACTCGTCATACCGCCGATCACGGTAAGCTGTTCCAGCGAGTATCTCTGCAATTGCAGGATGAGCGTAGCGAAGAGATATCTGCTCTTTCTACACCTGAAAGATTGGAACGAATGAAATTAGGCTATGATGACTTGGCACTAATGGGATTGTATTTTCAGTTCGGCCGATATTTGCTGATAGCCTGCAGTAGGCAGGGCAGCCTGCCAGCAAACTTACAAGGCATTTGGAATGACGAAATGCTTCCTCCGTGGGACAGCAAATTTACCATTAACATCAATACTCAAATGAACTATTGGCACGCGGAAACTTGCAATCTGTCCGAATGCCACGAACCTTTGTTCGATTTGATCGAGCGAATGCGTGAACCGGGGAGACGGACCGCTTCGGTCATGTATGGCTGCCGTGGCTTCATGGCTCATCATAACACGGACATTTGGGCTGATACCGCTCCACAGGATATTTATCCTCCGTCAACGTATTGGACACTGGGTGCGGCATGGTTATGTTTACATTTATGGGAGCATTATTTGTTTACACAAGATAGCGCCTTCTTAGCTAAGGCTTATGAAACAATGAAAGAGGCAGCGCTATTTTTCGTGGATTTTCTCACGGAATCCCCGGAAGGTGTGCTGGTAACGGCTCCTTCCGTGTCTCCAGAAAATCGATATATACTGCCGGGAGGGGAAACAGGAACGCTATGCTATGGACCGGCTATGGATGCTCAAATTTTAACAGAGCTATTCGAAGGTTGTGTCGCTGCAGCTCAGATACTTGGCGTGGACGAATCGTTTCGTGATGAACTCAATCTAATCATGGATCGGATGCCCACAACTCGCATCGGCAAGTTCGGTCAAATTCAAGAATGGCTCGAAGATTATGAGGAAGCGGAGCCGGGGCATCGGCATATTTCCCATCTATTCGCCTTGCATCCCGGGACAAAAATCAGTCCGAATACAACGCCAGACCTTGCCGCCGCTGCCAAAGTAACATTAGAGCGAAGACTCCACAATGGCGGCGGACATACAGGCTGGAGTCGTGCTTGGATCATAAACTTCTGGGCTAGACTTTTGGATGGAGACGAAGCGTATCATCACTTCGAGGAACTGCTGCGGCACTCAACGCTGCCTAACCTGTTTGATAATCACCCACCTTTTCAAATCGACGGCAATTTTGGGGGGACAGCTGGTATTGCTGAGATGCTGTTGCAAAGCCATCGTGGCGAGCTGCATCTGCTGCCTGCGCTTCCTTCGCGCTGGAAGCAAGGATTTGTTCGTGGATTACGGGCTAGAGGCGGATATGAGGTTGATATCGAATGGAAGGAAGGAAAGCTTAATAAAGCGTCAATTACAGCGGATATTGAAGGAAACTGCCTGATTCGCCTCATTTCGGTTAAACAGTTTAATATTACGGATTTAGAAGGAAACTTACTAGCCTTTCATCTTGAGGGGAATATCATTGTCGTTCATATGCAGCCAAAGCAAACGATCATTATTGATCGATTAACCTATATGTAATTCACAGGAGAGTGAGAAGTCCACTCTCCTTTCTTTTCCTTTGGGTATCGGTTGCAGTCCGCTGTATAATTGAATCAAAGAGAAAAGAGGTTCTGCAGATGTTACCTAAAAGTTTAGCTTTTTTTCGTCAACATAGTATTTTTGTAAAATGGCTGCTCATTTTGAATGTTGTTATTTTAATTTCAATTGTTACAGTGGGTAGCATTTCTTATTTGACTTCCTCATCGCTGCTTATCGAAGAATCTGAACACTCGAGCAGTGTTTATTTGGAGCAGGCTAGAGATAACACAGATAAAGAAATCCTAGTTCTGGAAAGCATGACACAGCAAATTGCTTTGCAACCGAACACACGTCGGGCGATCTATCAATTCTCCACAGGAGAAACGAATAATGAACCGCTCTATGCGGAATTGGTGAAATATCTTAGCAGTGTGAAAATGTCGAATCCACTTGTAGCTAACCTTTGGCTAGACCCTACAAAGGATCTGTTCACAATTAGCAACGATGCTAAATATGAGAAGAATTTTTTTTACAGCAGCATTTTTCCCTTCCAACCTGATATCAATAGGTTTAAACAAAACCGAAGCCAATTTGGTATCACATATCTGGGGATGGTTTGGGTTAATGATAAGCAACAACTACTTTTTGGTAGACCAGCTCCGATTGAAGAAACGGTATTTCGAGGTGTTATATATGTAAGCGTGGATGTTTCTGAGTTTTTAAACGGAATCAATAGTTCTATGCTTGGGGACGATACTGGTATTTTTGTAACCGATTCATTGGGGGAAATTGTCCTAAAGAACAATCGTTTCAAGGTAAGAGATGAAGAGAAACTAGAGGAAATACTGAAAAGTACTAACACTAAAATAGTGAATGACAATCAGCAAGATCATGGAACCCTTCATACCCATATTGCGAATGGGAAAGAGTATCTCGTTGTGTATACTTCATCTAAAGTGAACGACTGGAATTATATCAGTATGGTGCCTATTACAACAATTACTGAGAAATCACGTCGGATTCAAAGTATTACGGTTGTTGCCGTTCTAATTTGTCTAGTCTGTGGCCTTATTGTGTCTTACATGTTGACTAGGAGAATTTATGAACCGATTAATCGCATAATTCAATACATAAATGTAATTGGCGTCGGAGGTAAAAACAGTCAGAATCGCGGCAACAAGCAAAATGAATTTGTATTTATTAATCAACTGATAGATACGGTACATCACCGCTACGAAAGTCTTAAGAATACTTTTGATAAGCAGGTGCCGGCTCTCCGTCAGAAATTCTTGAACGATCTCATTGAAGGCAGGGCGTACTCGGCGAAATGGGAAGAAACGATGACGTCCATTCAACTGGACTTGCCCTACACATCATTTCAACTCATCGTTTTTGAGACGACGGATTTCTCGTTAGATCAAATTGTCAGCAGTGGAGAGACGATTTTGGAAGCTTTTGATGAAGCCTACTCAAGATTTGCTGCAGTAGGTTTATCGATTCATTATGTTCCCAAACATAACAATATGATTGTGGTCATTGTGAATATAGATATAGAGACGAGTGATCCTGAGAAAATTTTTGAGTTTGCTAATCATGTAAATGCTACTTTTGAAAGGTTGTACTACAAAAAATTCACAGTAGGCATCGGTCGGGCGCACGACACCCATTCTAATATTCCACATTCGTATTTAGAAGCATTGAGCGCACTGCGTTTTAAAGTTGTAAAAGGCCAAGGAGAAATTATTTTCGTAGATGAGGTGCCCGTCAATCCACCAACCACTTTGAACTACTCGCTGGATATGGAGAAGCAGTTGATTAATCAATTGAAAACGTCCGATATTGGAGAGTCTTGTAAATCTCTTGATCGTATTTTATTCAATAATCTTGGTAAGGAGTCATCATCACCCGAGCTTATTCAACAATTGTTCAGGGCATTGGCTGGAACTGCAGTGCGTACAATTTATGAGATTGGGGCGACTATGGAGGAAGTACTTGGCTCAGACTCCAGTGTATATGAGGTTATCGATAGCAGGAGTATGGTAGAGGAGAAGCGCCAAGTTTTAATTAAGGCATTTGAATCTATTCAAAGCTATATTCAAAACCGTACAGAAAATCAATATGAGAAGTTGTTTGCCAACATTCGTGAATATGTCGAGCAGCACTATCATCAGGAATTATCGCTTCCCCAATTAGGGAAGGAGCTTAAGATGTCACCGACTTATCTCAGCAGCAAGTTCAAAGAAATAACTGGGATGAAGTTTGTGGATTTCGTGAATATTCGTAGAATCGAACAAGCGAAATTGGTTTTGAGAAGTACGGAAGAGCCCGTACAAGCAATAGCAGAGCAAGTTGGCTTCGTTAATGCAAACACATTTATTAAAGTATTTAAGAAACATGAAGGAGTTACACCTGGCCAGTATCGTTCTTTACCTTAATATTATCTCGTATATGACCGATTCCTGCGATTGTAGGGGTCGTTTTTTTTGTGTAACGCAAAATATAACGATGGATCCTAAAAAAAGATGATGAGTTCTGATTTCATAACGATCCAGCGAAAGAATGATCGATATACGAAAGAGGAGTGCAGAAGACATAATAGGGGCATGGGCTGGAACATTGGATTCGGCTAGAAAGGGGATGCCTATGAATATCGAGAATGCCGCAGTTGATGTCGCTAAATCAAGACCTAAAACAAGCGAGAGAACTAGAACGAAATTAAAGAAACGTTTGCTGAACGAGTATCACCTCTATCTGATGTTTATACCTGTCCTAGTGTATTATGCTCTTTTCAAATATGCGCCGATGTTGGGAGCTATTGTGTTATCGTTCCTTGATTACGATATTTTTAAAGGGTTCGTGGGCAGCCACTTCGTGGGACTGAAGCATTTCGTGGCATTTTTTGAATCTGTTTATTTTTTCAGGTTATTGAAAAACACATTATTACTTAATCTAATGAATTTATTATTTGTGTTTCCTGCGCCTATCGTGTTTGCGCTTCTCATTAATGAGATCCGTAGCCGCGTAGTAAAAAGAACCGTGCAAACCATCAGCTACTTGCCCCACTTTGTTTCAACGGTAATCGTGGCTAGTATGGCCGTCACGTTCTTGTCGCCAAGCATTGGGATGATTAACAATATGATCGCCTCATTTGGAGGAGAACGGATTCATTTCCTGATGAAGCCGGAATACTTCAAATGGATCTACACAAGTATAGACAGCTGGCAAACGATTGGTTGGTCCGCCATTCTGTATTTTGCAGCATTAACTGGCATTAACAGCGAATTATACGAAGCGGCGATGGTTGATGGAGCAAGCCGCTGGAAACAGGCGATTCACATTACGATTCCTGGTATATCGTCGACAATCATCATCATGCTGCTGCTTAAGATAGGCCATATGCTCGAAGTGGGTTATGAGTTGATTATGCTTCTTTATAATCCCAACACTTACGTGACAGCCGACGTAATCAATACTTATGTGTATCGCAAGGGTATCATCGATTCAAGTTACAGCTTTGCTAGTGCCGTTGGATTTTTCCAATCAATCATTGGGCTGATCCTAATCGTTGCTGCAAATCGTCTTGCCAAGAAATATTCTGAAACGAGCATGTGGTAAAGGAGGAATCAGTTCATGCCCAATCAACGATTAACCGTGGGAAGGGTTGGCTTCAATATTGCAAATGCAGTCATAATGATCGCTGTCGTCATATTGACGTTGTACCCTTTTCTCTATATTTTAGCTTCTTCCTTAAGTGAGCCAATCTATATTCAACAAGGTGAAATTACGATTTTTCCGAAAGGGTTTAATTGGAAAGCATATCAACTTGTGTTTGAATTCCCGATGCTGGGAAGATCTTATTTCAACACGGTCGTTTACACGATAACGGGAACATTGGTTAGCATCCTATTTACTGTGTTGGCCGCCTATCCATTATCGAGGAGAAATATGTGGGGTAGAAAAGCATTTACAACAGTTATTCTTCTGCCTATGTTATTCTCCGGTGGCATTATTCCCTCTTTCCTTGTCGTTAATGCACTCGGCATGAGGGACTCCATATGGGCCATTATTATTCCAGGTGCCGTAACCTCGTTTTATGTTTTCATAATGCGTACTTTTTTTGAAGCGATTCCACACGAATTGGAGGAAGCAGCAAGAATTGACGGGTGCTCACATATCCAGATTTTGCTTAAAATTGTGTTTCCGCTGTCTTTGCCTTCCTTGGCGACAATAGGACTATTTTATGCCGTTGCACAGTGGAACAGTTTTTTCCCAGCTATGCTTTATCTAAGTTCCAAATCGATGCAGCCTATTCAGTTGCTACTACGTGACATTGTTATTATGAATGATACGGATTCTGTATTAGGAGGAACAGATGCTTCTGAGAGGGCTTTAATGGGAGAAACTGTGAAGTATGCAACGATTATGGCTGCATCACTACCTATTTTGGTGGTATATCCATTCGTGCAGAAGTATTTCGTGCAAGGTGCAATGGTAGGATCGGTTAAAGGATAACACATTTCCATTGTGGTCTCAGGCGATAGCCTTTGATTGATAAATGATATACATTTAAAAAAGGAGGGTTTTCAATGACATTTAGAATGAAGAAAAGAACAAGAATGGTACCTGCGGCGCTCTCAATGACAGTACTAATGGCAATACTCGCAGGCTGCTCGGGTGAAAAAGGAGCCGCAGTAAGCAGTTCACCGCAGCCTGGCTCAAGTGCGGCTGTGACATCTGATAAACCAGTCACGGTCAGATTTATGATGCAAAACGATCCCGGAGCTCCGATGAACAATGATATGCCGTGGGTAAAAGAATTTACGAAGCATACAGGTGTGCAGTTTGACTGGATAGCAGGACCCGAGAATGCTGATCAATATAAAGAGAAGTTCAATCTTACCATCGCCTCAGGGGATATTCCCGACCTTATGGAAAGTCCAGGGGATGTATTGAACAAAGGTGGGGAGGCAGGGACCTTTTTAGCGATTGACAAATATTTGGATAAAATGCCCAATCTCAAGAAGCTGCTGGATAGCAACTCTGCTTATGCTCGTGCTTTAAAGACTGATGGTGGTAAAATTTATTATCTTCCGCATTTCTTGGCTGTGAAAACCAACAACACCTTCTTGTTACGTCAAGATTGGCTCGATAAGCTAGACTTGAAGCAGCCACAAACAACGGATGAGATGTATAACGTCTTGAAAGCGTTTAAGGAAAAAGATCCGAACGGTAACGGTAAAGCGGATGAAATTCCGTTTACAACAAGAAATAAAAAGGCAGGATTGAATGGATTTATTGAACCTTTTGGTGTTTCACTGGAGGAAGATTTTATTGTTGAAAATGGCAAGGTTGGATTCACATATACAAATCCTAAAATGAAGGATGCACTTGCCTATTTGAACAAATTGTACAAAGATAAATTGATTGATAGCGAGTATGCCACCAATGATACGAAAATTTGGGATCAGCGTCTGTCCACAGAAGTATCGGGAATGACTTGGGATGTATTTATTCGCCAAGATTATTTCAATAAGTCGATTCAACAAGTCAATAAAAACGCGAGTATTTCGATTATCAATCCGCTCAAAGGTACTGATGGTAAGCAATATACAAAGAGTCAGCAACTTCCTGTTGCAACAACAGGGATTGCGATCAGTGCAAAGTCGAAGAATATCGATCAGCTCATCAAATGGGCAGACTGGTTCTATAGTCCGGAAGGACAGCTCTCATATAACTTCGGAATCGAAGGAGATACGTATACGATGGTTAACGGACAGCCGCAGTACACAGATAAGGTTATGAAAGATCCGAAACTGTCTGCGGGAAGTGTGATCAAGGCACTTGGTCGCTTGCACTTCGTTTCTAAATTAGATATTCGTTACGAGAACGCTTCGCAATCTGAGGATGTTGTTAAGAAAAGGGATGAGGCTGCTAAATTCGTAACGGATCGATTCCCGAAGGAGTATTTGTCCTACAAACCCGAAGAACGTGAAGTCATTAACGCTAAATATACCGAAATAAGTACGTTTAAAGACGAGATGTTCGATAAGTTTATTTATGGTAATGAATCTTTAGATAAGTTTGATGATTTTGTAGCCAAAATCAATAAGATGGGGCTAAGTGACGTTGTTAAGCTGCAGCAAGCGGCTTATGACCGATATATGAAACGCTAAGTACGACTACTACAGCGAAGTGAGCCCAACAGACTTGGGCTCACTTTCTTTTAAACATGCGTAGGTGAAGGGAGATAAAATAATGAGTAAAAATCACATTACAATGAAACGGGAGGCATGGGTATCCGATCAAGGGGACGGAACCTTTCTCAATCCTGTTCTTTACGCAGACTATTCAGATCCAGATGTGATTCGTGTTGGTGAAGATTTCTATATGACGGCATCAAGTTTCGGACATATCCCTGGGTTACCAATTCTACACTCCAAAGATTTGATCAATTGGAAACTTATTAACCATATGATAAAACGGATGGAACTTCCCGGTTACGAAGTCCCTCAGCACGGAAAAGGGGTCTGGGCGCCTAGTCTTCGGTATCACGACGGTAAGTATTGGGTATTTTATGGGGACCCTGATGTTGGAATTTTCATGAGTACAGCGGAAGATCCGGCAGGAGAATGGTCGACACCTCATTTGGTTCAAGCAGGTAAAGGATTAGTCGACACGTGTCCATTTTGGGACGATGACGGGCTGGCCTACTTAATACATGCCTTTGCTGGCAGCCGTGCTGGGATTAAACATAAGCTCAGAATTTGCAGGATGTCTCCCGATGGTAAGCGACTTCTAGATGAGGGAACTATTGTGTATGACAACCCTGATAAACACCCCACATTAGAAGGGCCAAAGATGTATAAGAGAAATGGTAATTATTATATCTTCGCGCCTGCAGGCGGTGTTGAGACAGGTTGGCAAACTGTTTTTCGGTCTAAGAACGTGTTCGGTCCATATGAAGAGCGCATTGTACTTCATCAAGGAAGTACTTCAGTTAACGGGCCGCATCAAGGTGCTTGGGTGGAATTGGAATCGGGTGAATCATGGTTTATGCATTTCCAAGATCGCGACGCCTATGGTCGAATTGTGCACCTGCAACCGGTGGAGTGGGTTGAGGATTGGCCATTAATGGGGAAGGATATCAATGAGGATGGTATTGGAGAGCCAGGGCTTCAATGGAACAAACCGGATGTAGGAAAACAATTTCCGATTGAGGTGCCAGATAGCTCTGATGAGTTTGATAACAGCCAATTGGGACTGCAATGGCAATGGCAATGGCAGGCTAATCCGCTGAAACGATGGTATTCACTTAAAGAAAGGCCCAGCGAATTGAGATTATTTGCCGAAGTTTTGCCTGCGGGTGCTCCTAGTCTGTATCATGCACCACATTTGCTGCTGCAGAAATTTCCGGCACCTGAGTTTGTAGCTACTGTTAAGCTGGATGCCAGTGGACTGGAGTGTGGAGACCGCGCTGGGTTAATCGTGTTCGGGTATCAATATATGTATATCGGGATTCATCGTACAATCGAGTCAAGCTATGCGAGGGAACAACTTAAACTTGTGGTAGTGACTGGCGATGCCAATGGGGAACGTCAAATATGGGCTAGACAATTAAATGCGCTAACATTGTATCTGCAAGTTGCCGTTGAAGATGGCGGTTATTGTTTCTTCAGTTTTAGCGATGATGGAGATAAATTTCAGTCAATTGATATTCCGTGTTTTCAATCATCGAAAGGACATTGGGTTGGCGCAAAATTAGGTTTGTTCGCCGCCGCCAGATTAGACAATGGCGAAAGAAAAGGATATCTTGATGCAGAGTGGTTTAGAGTCTGCTCATATACAGAATAAGGCTCCAGTTTTTATCAATTGCTCCATAAATGAAGAGCGCCTCCAACATGCCCATCCTTCTCAGGATGGGCATGTTGGAGGCGTTTTATTTGTGGCCCAATCAAGCGAGGTCCACTTTTTTCGTCTGCTCAAATTCTTCTTTTACAATCTTTGATAATTTAAACCCCAGGCTTCCATAACACCAATGATGGGTCTTAATGAATTTCCTAATTCGCTTAACTGATATTCTAGCCTCGGTGGAACTTCAGCAAAAAGCAAAAAAAAACCGGATGTAAACTGCTACAGCATTTATCAACCAGTTGTGTGAGCTATAGACTTGCAGTATTTCTAAACAGATGTTGGTTCACTTTGAGCTCACGTAGCTATGCAACATTCTGCAAACAGATAATATTAAATTCAATAAGAACGGTAATCTGGGACGGCATTTACTTGTCCAAGGCTACCGCTCTTATTTATTGCAATTCGGTCTAGCACCATATATTACATGAAGATTTACCTTGCTTCGTGTACACAACCTCAAAAAATTCGACAATACAGGAGAAGATTTGGAGGATTTGATCTCGATCGGGACGATCGGATTGATCAAAGCGATCGAGTCGTTCTCGCCGAACAAAGGGACGAAGCTGGCGACTTTCGCCGCTCGCTGTATCGAGAACGAGATCTTGATGCATCTGCGTTCGCTGAAGAAAACGCGCAAAGATGTGTCCTTGCATGATCCCATCGGAACGGACAAAGAGGGGAATGAGATTACGTTGATCGACATCCTCGGGACAGAAGCGGATGATGTCGTGGATAAGGTGCAGCTCAAGATAGAGAAGAGCAAAATCTATCGGAACTTGGAAATCTTGGACGATCGTGAGAAGGAAGTCGTCGTTGGCCGGTTTGGGCTGGAGCTTGGCGGGGAAGAGCGGACACAGCGGGAGATTGCGAAGGAATTGGGCATTAGCCGTTCCTATGTTTCGAGGATTGAGAAGCGGGCGTTGATGAAGCTTTATCATGAGTTTTATAAGGCGAAAAGGTAAGGTTACGAATCGGATACTTCATTTATTTGGACTTAGTGCAAGTAATGGAGGTGAAGGTTATGATGTTAATTCATATCGAGAATGCCAGTAAATACTATACGATGGGCGAGGAAACGATAAAAGCCTTAGATGACGTCTCGTTAGATATTGATCATGGAGAGTTCGTGGCTATTATGGGACCGTCAGGTTCCGGTAAATCAACACTGATGAACATCATCGGGTGTTTGGATGTTGTAGATAAAGGAATTTATGAACTGGATGGTCAAGCAATAAACGTGCTTAAGGATTCTGGACTTGCTGAGATTCGTAATC
Source organism: Paenibacillus sp. J31P190 (assembly GCF_059692075.1). Lineage (NCBI taxonomy): Bacteria > Bacillati > Bacillota > Bacilli > Caryophanales > Paenibacillaceae > Paenibacillus > Paenibacillus sp. J31P190. The sequence continues at coordinate 64,410 of NZ_JCAUAS010000029.1, forward strand.
AGAAGATTGGTTTCGTTTTTCAGAGCTTCAACTTGCTGCCGAAGTTAAGTGCTTATGAGAATGTGGAATTACCTTTAATTTATCGGGGACTGAGTAAAAAGGAAAGAGAGCCGCTTGTTTTACATGCACTGGAAGCAGTGGACTTGCTGGATCGCAAGAAGCATTTTCCATCGGAGTTATCCGGCGGACAGTAGCAGCGTGTTGCGATTGCGCGAACGTTGGCAGGAGATCCTCCGATTATTTTGGCGGATGAGCCTACGGGAGCGTTAGATTCTAAGACAGGTGCGGAGATTTTAAACATTCTAAAGAGATTATATGCACAAGGTCGGACGATTATTTTAATTACACATGACTTATTACACATGACTTATTGATAGCGCAGCAGGCGAAGCGGATTGTGCGGTTTCTGGATGGGCGGTTGAATGAAGTTGTGTCGTGAGTTAATCATGAAACAAAAATTAAGATTACCTCTTATCCGGGCCTTCCTGGCCAGATGAGTGGTAATCTTTTTAAGTTCTGAGCAATGGGTCATCTTACAGTAAGCGAAGAATTCTTTGATTTCTGTGAAGTTTCGTTCTATCGTTTGTTAATAAAGGCGCTACAAGTAATCAGCAGATTACACAGATTACTGCTTTAATTACAAAAATCGATCAGGAGATGAGAAGAATCAAACTTACGTATCCACTAAATTATAGAATTAGAAGAGTTAATTTCTTATTTAGAAATAATATCTGTCGTGGTATTTTTGGTTACACATTTGGTTTGAATTAAGAACATCGAGTCTTTAATTTACAGTTTCCGGGCTTTTCTATTCTCTTTTATTCGATAGGCTTTATAACTTCAGCAAATCTTCGAATGCCCTCCTCAATCATGTGATCATCAACTCGACTGTAGGTGAACCTCATGTACCGATCATTTGAACCAAGCGTGCTTCCTGGAGCAAATACGACTCCGTTCTTGACACATTCTTTGAACAAATGCTGTTCGTTTAATTCCTTCTTCAGTTTGCACCAAAGATGTATCCCGCCGCTTGGAATCCCATACTCGATATTGTCTTTAAATGCATATTGCAAAGCATGCAATGTTATATCTCTCTTCCGCTTCAACCCGATTCGCAAGTGCTGGATGTGCGTTTCAAAGCCTTCGGAGGAAAGTAGTTGCGCGGCTATCCATTGCGGATAGTTCGGGTGGCCAAAATCAATCTGTTGTTTAGCGTCAGTCAAACGTTGAATCACAGCTTGGGGTCCTACAATCCAGCCGATTCGCAGACCTGAGGAGATAATTTTGGACAATGAACTGATATAGAGAACTGAACCGTCTTGATCCATGGATTTTAACGAGCGTATGGGCTCATTGTCATATCCAGTAACACTATAGGGATCGTCTTCAACGATCGCAATTCCGTATTGAGTGGAGATTTCCAATACCTTTTTCCGTCTTTCATAGGACATCGTAGTTCCTGTTGGATTCTGGAAAATAGGATTTAGGAAGACCATCTTAATTCTGTGTTTTTTGTATAAAGAAACAATTTGCTCAGGGTCTATTCCTTCTTCTTGTGTCGGCAGTAGAAATGTTTTGAGACCGGCAGATTGGAAGATAGGCAGGGAATAGGCATAAGATGGGTCTTCTATAGCAACGGAATCTCCGGGCTTGAGAAGACACTGGATAATCAAATGCAGAGCCTGTTGGGCACCGGAGGTAATTAATATTGATGAGGCATTCGTTTCTACATTTCGATAGGTCTTGAGGTGAGAAGTGATCGCTTCACGCAATTTCATATTCCCCTGCATATGTTCATAGCCCAAGAATTCACTGATTTCCATAGAATTGTGAACCTCTTGCATCAATCGAATCGGGAGCAAATCGGGGCTTAGTTCGCCAATGGCAAAGTTGATATGATGATCGCCCGATTGGATGATTTTATATATCTGCTGGTTCAAAGGATTATTCGATTGAAATACCCCGCTTTTCACATACTCTTCCCAGTTTGGAATGCGTTTGAAGGTACCTCCTGCTTTATTGTCTATGCTGACTACGGTACCAATCCCTTTGACCCGTTTAACGAGTCCGATCGCGTATAGTTCATCGTAAGAAGAAACGATCGTACTGCGGTTAACATGAAGTTCTGCAGCCAAATGGCGTTCAGAGGGTAAGGTGCTGCCAGAAGGGTATTCGCCGTTCATAATTCGAGATTCCATATAATTCGAGATTTGCTTATAAACAGGCATTCCGTTTGATTTGTTTGGTAACCAACTCATCATACACCTCCAAACAATTCTTATATATGTCATATTAACTCACATAAACGTATGTATCAATGTTTTTCTGAAGGGTTAATAAGTGGATGGATGATGAGAATAGCAGTGGATGGCAAAAAAACACGTAGTGTGGATGGGGTAGGCGATCGATTCTTTCGATATGATATGGCATATAACGTAACATGAATTGTTGGAAAAGACGCAAATGTAATGAAAAGTAACATCATTAATAGGAGGGGTAGAATGAACCCTACAAAGCAAATCAAAAGTGTGGATGACACGTCATCTTTTCAAGACGATGCAAGCTGGTTAGTAGATCTTCAGAATAAAGGTTTACGTACTTCCGGATTAATTGAGGGAGGAAGACGCGGGGGAGCAGGTCCTTCTGATGATCGTGCATTTATGCTGGGAGATCAAGCAGTCATGCTTCCGACTTTAAATGGTCCTGCTGAACATTCCCCTTATTCCTTAGTACAAACACAATCTGGACTTTCCTTGCAGTATGAGGGTAGAACACTCATGTATGTGGATCCGATCGCGAGACCTCGCTTTTATGATCTCAAGACTAAAGATGGTGTCCCTTACAATCACATTGCAGTGCTGCACGGAGCTGATGTCTTGGCGAGCACGGTCATTCAAAGCTGTATTCGCTGGGCTCCTAGCGGGCGGTGTAAATTTTGTGCCATTGGGCAGTCGCTTGAAGCGGGAAATACAGTTGCCATGAAAACACCCGAGCAGCTTGCAGAAGTCGTACAGGCTGCGGAAAAGCTAGATGGCATTAAACATATTACGTTAACGACAGGCACGCCGAATGAGATCGATCGGGGTGCGCTCTATTTGGCAGAATGCGTAAGAGCGATTCGTAAGGTAAGCAAGCTTCCCATACAAGTTCAATGTGAGCCCCCTACGGATGATAGCTTATATCAATTCCTTAAAGAAGCGGGAGCAGACACGATCGGGCTTCATGTGGAATCGTTCGATGAAGATGTGCGGCGCAAGATGATGCCCTCTAAATCTAGCATTACCTTAGAAACCTACTACGCAGCATTCGAGAAGGCTGTAGCGGTATTTGGCCGTAATCAGGTAAGTACCTATGTCATCTTGGGTATGGGTGAAAATATGGAGAAGACGCTTACAGGATGCAAGCGCGCCGCCAAGCTTGGCGTTTACCCATTTGTCGTTCCGTTACGGCCGCTTCGTGGAACAATGCTGGAAGACTCGCCGCCACCGTCCAGCGAATACATGGAGACGATGTACCGGCATGTTGCCGATATTCTTGCAGATGAAAGCTTATCTTCATCAGGCAGCAGTGCGGGGTGTGCCAAATGTGGAGCTTGCTCTGCCCTTCCTTCTTTCGAGAAGATAGCTCAAACGGGGAGCTGAGGAATGAAAAATTATGAGATTCGCATCGCTGAAACGGAATTAGAAACGCAAGCTTCCCTAGTGCTGCGTCGGCAAGTGTTCGTTGAGGAGCAGCAGCTGTTTGAAGAGAGTGATGCGGATGAGAACGATTCTTCGTCGATCACGATCAATATTTGGAAGCAGGGAACCATCCTTGTAGGAACAGTAAGATGTTTTCCGGATCGGAACATTCCCTCTTTATGGTGGGGGGGGAGGCTTGCGGTTCATGAACAGTACCGGATTCGAGGAATCGGCGTTTACCTGATTGAGGCTGCGGTTGAGCAAATGAAGCAGCGGCAAGTCCCTTGTTTCAGGGCTCAGGTGCAGGAGCAGAATGTTCAATTATTTGAAAAATTGGGATGGACCAAAGTGGGGGCGCCAACGTTTGCTCAAGGACTTCCACATCAAATCATGGAGGCGAATTTACATGTGCATGATGCACGGAAACATAAACAAAGCAGCAGGATCTGATTCAGTGTCTGCATGCGATCATGAGCCGGGTCCTGAACAAGAGACCCCGCTAACAATGGGCTTTGGAAGACGTGTATTCAGCGTGCACAATCATGTTGGCGATTTGCCGCCTTGGCCTTTTTACGAATCTGAGGTGCCTATTTCTCCAGCTGAACCGGGTCCGATGACCACCGAAGAATTAAATCATTTTATGAAATGCCGTGGTATCGAAAAGACGTTGATTATTCCTAACTATGGCATTCCTGTCCAGGCACAGCCCTTTTCACATAACAAGAGAGTCGTTCAGCTGTGCCAAGAAGGAGCAGGGGAAGTAGTGGGAGCGCTTTGGGTTTCAGGTCTACCACAGAATAGGGATTTGACAGATGAAGCTCTTCAGCTCATTCATGAACCAGGAATTCGGGCACTTAAGATGAGCTATCTACTTGGTGGAACAGCAGATCCCCGCAAATGGGATGAGCCTACGCTTAGACAGCATGAGAAGATTTTCCAAGCCGCCATGGAGAAGGATATTTCTATTCACTTTCATACGAGTCCAGGCGGAGGGTCTGATATATTGGGATTTTTCGAACTGATTAAGCGTTGGGGTAAAGATATGAAAATCCACTTGGTACATATGGGCGGTGGAGTTAGCGGCCACATACGGCTGCTCTCCCAGTGGAAGGACCTCATCGAAGGCGGTTATCAAGTTTATCTCGATACGAGCTGGGCGATTGGTTTTGCCGTAAGGAATCTCCTTCAAGAAGTTGATAAGACCGGTATTGGCGCTGATCGCATAATGTTTGGTTGTGATGAACCATGGAGTGATTATGAAAGTGAATTTTGGAAAATCCAAGGTGCTCGAATCTCTGACGAAATTAAAGAAAGAATTTTCTGGGGCAACGCGCAAGAGCAATACTTTACGAAGTTGGCATAGGGGTTAACCCTCTTAACCATATAAAAATTAAAAATTGGAAGGAAGATGAACAATGGCACAATTCACAGAACTTGAAATTCAATCAATGAACGAGATTCCACACCCGTCTTTACCGAATGGCACAAAACTTTATGGAGGCACAAAGATATTCCCCGACTACAAAGCAAATCCTGGTGAAAAGTTTCTTGCTATTATCCATGGTATTGCACATGAGTCATCTTTATCTTATGTAGCGATTCTGCAAGCGACCCGTGCTCAGCGCAAGGGTTATGAAACGGCTATTTATTTCTACGGCACTGGTGCCATTAATGCACTTGCAACAAGAGGGTTTCCAACAGTAGGTCAAGCTGCTTTCGGTGGGCAAATGAATATAAATGATGGTTTGGCAACGTTCATCAAAGAAGGCGGAAAAGTGTATGTATGCCGATTCGGTCTTGGGCTCCATGGACTTCGTGAAGAAGATCTGATAGAAGGAACCATACCCGCACATCCTCTTGATCTGCAGGATTGTTTAATCGAATATTCACGTGCAGGCGCATTTATTTTAAGTACATTCCAAATCTAATCGGTAATCCTATACAAATAAAGAATAGGTGAGTGAATATGACTATTTATTTGGGTCACGGGTCGTCCATGCGACCCGATAATTTCTTAGTTACCGCGGAATTGATTCCTCCCCGCAATTGGAATCCTCGTCCGCTCGTTGAACAGGCGGTGCGCTATAGAGGATATGTAGATGCTGTCGATCTCAGCGATAACTTGCTCGCCATCGCGCGTTTATCCCCCGTAGTCGGAGCTTTCTTCGTCCGTCAAGTCGGTGTTGAGCCGATCGTACAAATTAATCTAAGAGATCGCAACCGAATGGGGATTCAAAGCGATTTGTTGGGGCTCGCAGCGCTAGGTGTTAAAAACATTACAATTCTTGGCGGTTACCCAGCTAAAGTGGGGACAGAACCCAACGCTAAAGAAGTGTATGATTTGGAAACGATGGAGTTAGTACGATACGTCCGTAAAATGGTGGACGAAGGTAAGCTGTTTGACGGTACCCAAATGGAGGAAGCGCCAAAGTTTACAATTGGCACCGTTGAAAATATCGCCGGTAAGCCGATCAAAGAGCTGATCGACCGTCTGGAATCGAAGGTAGATAATGGCACTAACTTTGTCAGAACCCAGTTGGTGTTCGACATGGATTTGATCGAAGAGTGGATGGCTGAAGCTCGCCGACGCGGACTTCACGAAAGAGCCTCGATAATGGCGAGTGTGCTGCCGCTGAGAAATGCTGATCATGTGAACACTGCGCTAAAAATACCGGGCATTGTCATACCCGAATCGTTCCATGCCAGACTTGCAGCTTCCGAATCCAAGGATGAAGGAATCGCCATTGCAGCAGAATTAATCACTCAGCTTCGCCGTATTGAAGGGATTAAAGGCGTCCATATCCGCCCGATCGGCGGCGCAGAGGACAGCGTTAATAATCTTGTAAAAGCCGCTGGGCTTATGCCGATTACACCGCTATCTATCGGAGCTTTAGGAGCTTAAAGAGAAGTGAAGAAGCCAAGGAGGGCTGCAAGATGAGAATTGCTCTCTATACCTATAATACAAAGCCGAGAGGCGGCGTTGTGCATACACTGGCTTTGGCTGAAGCGCTCAAGGAACAAGGTTGTTCCGTGACGGTATTCGCTCTTGGCGCGAATGGGGAGAGGCAGTTTTTCCGGCCTGTACGAACGGAAACAAAGGTGTTTCCGTTCTCCGTTCAGCAGCATGAAGCTTTTGAAAGCAGAATTCTTCGGTACATTGACACGTATGCGGAAGGGTTGTCGCAAGAATCTTTAGAAGTCTTCGACATTCATCATGTACAGGATTGCATAAGTGCAAATGCGCTACATCGTCTAATGACGCAGGGGCGAATCCCGTTCTATGTTCGAACCGTTCATCATCTTGACGATTTCACGACGCCAGCGCTGGTTGATTGTCAGAATCGGTCCGTTATGCTGCCGGAGGCGCTTATCACGGTTAGTGAAGCTTGGCAGCACAGGTTGCAAATAGATTACGGTCGTGCATCATCGGTTATCCACAACGGCGTGGAGAGCCGCTTTTTTCAAAGTAAGCAGGATCAACAGGCATTGAAAGTTAAATACGGACTTCAAAATAGAACCGTCTATCTCACGATTGGCGGAATTGAGCCTAGAAAAAATACAATCGGTACCCTATTAGCATTTGAACGAGTAAAAGAAACGATTCTCGATGCTCATCTTTTGATTGTCGGTGGAGCGACACTTTTTGATTATAAATATTACCTGGAACATTTTCATGACTTGCTTCGCATCATGCCACCTTCCATTCAGGAAGATGTTCAGATCATCGGATCTCCAGACAATGACACGGTTCAGGAACTTTATCGATTGGCGGATTGCTATGTACAACCCTCGAAGAAAGAGGGGTGGGGCCTCGCGCTGCTGGAAGCAATAGCTAGCAGGACTCCTGTCGTGGCTTCAACGATAGATGTGTTTCAAGAATTTATGCGAGATGGCTATAACGCGCTCCTTGCGGATCCTGAAGACATCCCAGCTATTGCTGAGAAGATGACTGAGGCAGTATCGGAGAAGGATCGTAACCGACTAATAACCATAAACGGTTATGAGACGGCTTCTCAGTATACGTGGGCGAGGGCTGCTGAAGAACATATCGAATTTTACGAGAAAAGGTTGGTGTCCCATGGGCGAATTACAGAATCTCGTTGAGCGTATTGTTATATCTAAGGGCTTTAGCCGCAAAAAAAACATTCAAGCGCCCCTTAAGATGTTTGCTTGGGATCCCGAAAAGATGCTGGACCCAATCGGTGATGATGCGGCTATATTAGTTACGAACGATGGATATTTGCTTGTATCCTGTGATGGCATTATTCCGAAGCTTGTCCAAGATGAGCCTCGCTGGGCTGGCTATTGTGCGGTGCTTGTCAGTGTAAGCGATATTTATGCGATGGGCGGTCGTCCATTGGCTGTTGTCAATATGCTCAGCGCACCTGATGACGAGACAGCTTCGCTTATCGCAGAAGGGATGGCTGAAGGCTGCCGCAAGCTCGGAGTCCCCATGGTCGGCGGCCACTATTTGCCTGAAGAATCAGAGGGTGTTGCAACTGCGATTATAGGCAAAGCAAGCCATTTACTAAGGGCTACACATGGAAAAGCAGGACAGTCCTTAATCATCGCCATTGACCTGGATGGAAAGCCTGTTAAGCACTATCTCCAGTGGGATTGTACCAGTAACAAAGAACCTCAGGAACTGCAGAGAAAGCTGGAGATAATGCCGACCCTAGCAGAGAGGGGGTTAGCTACGGCAGCGAGAGATATAAGCAATGCAGGAATCTTAGGCACAATCACGATGCTGGCTGAAAATGCGGGTTGTGGCGCAGTCGTTCAACTTGATAGCATCCCTAAACCTGATGAGGTTGATCTGGAGCGTTGGTTAAACATGTTTCCAGGTTATGGGTTTATTGTTGCCGCCGATTCGAGTAAAACAGACGAGATTATAGCGCTTTTTGCTAAGGAAGGGATTGCCGCTGCTGTTATCGGCGAGTTGACGACGGATACGCGTGTAATCGTTCAGCAGGGTACAGAAGAAGCTGATCTCATTAATTGGGCGAATGAAGTGATGGTGGTGGGGCTGCATGGATAGAACGCTTGAAAAGTTATCCAGTTTCAAAGTCGCAGCGGTGCAATTTAATCCTGTACTTGGAGATGTGGAAAATAACCGTTGCCGAATGGTGAATATGCTTGAAGATGCGGCTGATCAAGGCGCTAAGCTGATCGTGTTTCCGGAGATGGCGAGCAGTGGCTATGTGTGGGAGGACAGGAAAGAAATTTCACCCTATGTGGAGACAATACCGGGTCCAACCACGGAGGTTTTGCACACGGTAGCCCGTGAGTATCAATGTTATGTTGTTGTCGGTTTGCCGGAGGTCGATTCAGGGAATGGAGCTTACTATAACTCCGCAGTACTGATCGGACCAGAAGGCGTTGTGGGTACTTATCGCAAAACGCACCTTTTTGCGGCAGACCCAAGGTGGGCTCGGGAAGGTAACGACGGTGTTCAGGTGTTTGAAACGAAGATTGGGCGTATCGCCCTCTTGATCTGCATGGACGCCATGTACTTTGAGCCTTCGCGAATAGCGGCTTTGCAGGGGGCGGATATCATCGCATTCCCGACTAACTGGGTTGGGGCTTCGAATAATCCGCCTAGTAAGACGTGGTGCCTGCGCGCCAAGGAGAACGGTCTGTTCTGGATTGCTTCCAACCGATCAGACACGGAACGGGGAGCGCAGTTTACCGGGGGCAGCGCGATTATTGATCAGAACGGTGATGTCCAGCACTACCTTTTATCCGGTGAAGGGATCGTATATGGAGAAATCAGCCTAGATCGTCAAGTAAGACGGAGCCTGCTGGATTCCCGAAAGACTGAAGCTTATCAGGAGCTGTTGCTCCAACCCTATTTGTGGAAAGAAGGGGAGACCTGGGTGATTAACGAGCCCCTTCCTTATGAGATTGTTGTTTGTCCGCTGAGCCAAACCAAATTGAACAACAAGCTATTATTGGAGCTTCGCTCCATCCTAGATCAAACCAAATCTCATTTGTTCACAAAAAATAGATTGTATGTGCTGCCTGAGTTGGAACTGCCGAATGATTCGGCGCCCTCTACAGATGAATTAGCGGAAGTTGTCATTCAACTCCAGCAACTGGCAGCTGTTTACTATGGGTACATCGCATTCTCTCTAGGGAACTCTTGGAAAATAGAGTCATTCCTCATCGGGTCAGAGGGGATTGTTGGTTCCTACGAGCAGGTTCATGGGGATGCTTCGGGTTCGAAAAAGAGTATCAATATGAAGGGCTTTCGCACTTTCGAGCTGCCATTCGGCAGAGTAGGGCTTTTGACAGAGAAGGATGCGGAGCTTCCGGAATCATACAGGGTTCTAGCTAAGCAAGGAGCGGATATCATCGCGATCAGTGGAGCATCCCATACCTCTGAGACCTTATGGATGAAAAGAATATGGGCATTTGAGAACGATGCCGTACTTGCTTATGCAACGCTATCTGGGAACCTGTTGTTTTTGCATCGACAAGTGAATTTGGAGAGTGGGCTTGAAGCTTCTCCGCTTCTTCAAAAATTTGATCCGGAAATGACGACCGCAGCTCGGAGCAGAACTTTTATGAGACGCTCGAAGACGCATCTGTATGACTTGCTGGTTTAACCATACCTTGAGGGGATGAGCGGAATGAAACTATTGGGAATTTCAGGAACGATAATTGGCGAAAAAACGGCTTCTGCCGTGAAACAAGTCGTTGAACATGCGAAATCGTTAGACGAACGATTAGAGACTGATCTATTAGATTTAAGAGATTATAAGGTAGAGTTTTGTGATGGGCGACAAGTTACTCAATATAACGAAGATACACAGAAGGTAATCAAGACAGTTCTATCTGCGGATTGTTTTATCATCGGCACTCCTATTTTTCAAGCTTCTCTCGCTGCTCCATTAAAAAATCTATTCGACCTCTTGCCTCCTACGGCTTTTCGCAACAAAGTTATAGGCTTCGTAGGCACAGGCGGAACCTATCAGCATTTTCTTGTTATCGAAAATCAGTTGAAGCCAATTGCAGGTTACTTCCGTGCCTATACGGCACCGGATTATGTATACGCAAATCGGGAACATTTTGATTCAAATAACCGAATTGTGGATTCATCCGTTGTGGAGCGTATAGAGGCGCTTGCCGCACAGGTGCTTCATATGTCCAAATCCTTGATATCTTAGCAAACATCGAACGAGGTGAGCGGAAATGTACAGCGCAACGATCAATGGAGTAGGATCTTCAATACCTGAGAAACGGTTGACCAATGCTGACTTGGAAAAGATGATCGCAGTATCTGACGAATGGGTAGTTAGTCGAACAGGTATTAAAGAAAGAAGAATCGCGGATCAATCAGAAGCGACCTCCGATTTTGCCTATCAATCAGCTTTAGGCGCCTTGGAAGATGCGGGACTCGCTCCTTCAGACATCGACATGATCCTTGTCGCCACAGAAACGCCGGATCATATTCTTCCTCCAGTAGCATGTCAAATTCAGCATCGCTTAGGATGCCGCAGTATCGGTGCAATGGATATTCATTCCACTTGTGTCGGATTTCTGTCTTCGCTTCAAATCGCAGAGCAGTACATCAAGCTAGGCGCATGTAAGAACATTTTAGTCGTTGGCGCAGATACTTTGTCTAAACTGACCGACTATACGGATCCTTTTACCAGCATATTGTTCGGTGACGGCGCAGGGGCAGTCATTGTTTCTAGAAGCGAAGAGACAAATGGAGCAGGAATACTCACTACCTTACTGCATACAGATGGAGGAGCTTTTGAAGCTTTGTTTGTTCCCGGGGGTGGGAGTCGTCATCCTGCCTCAACTGAACATAAGGCGAAAATGGTGATGGACGGTTCCAAAGTGTTTAAACTTGCCGTTAAGTCGATGACTAGCGGTGCAGAAGAAATTTTACAGCTTCATGGTCTGAGACCTGAAGACGTTGATTGGGTCATCCCTCATCAAGCGAATGAACGGATTATCGATGCGGTTGCCCGTAATCTGGGTATGCCAGCATACAAGATCATTAAAACGATCCAATTTTATGGAAATAGCTGTTCTGCTACTATTCCAATAACGTTACATCAAGCCAAAATGGATGGACGGATAAAGCGCGGAGACCTGGTACTTATGGTTTCGTTTGGTGCTGGATTTGTTTGGGGTTCATCGTTAGTCCGATTTTAGCTACTGAGAGAGAGTGTGAGAGAATCATGATTCACCTAATACTCTGCGGAGGGCATGGCAGAAGATTATGGCCCTTATCGAATGATGAATGTCCTAAATCGTTTCTCAAGTTCGGCAGTCAACCATCTATGTTTCAACAAACCATCCTAAGAAATCAACTGCTCTGTGATAAAACGGTTGTCGTTGCAAATGAAAGGCACTCTTCTCTTGCCATTGGTCAGGCGGAAGAAATTCAATGCGGTCATATAGAGTTCTTATGGGAATCCAGTGCTCGCGATACTGCGGCAGCCATCGCATTGGCTTGCTTCGGACTCCAGCCCGACGAAATCGTCCTGATGACCCCCTCCGATCATTGGATTGATCAGCAGGAAGAGTATGATAAAGCGGTGGGGCGAGCAACTGAAATTGCTAAACAGAATTATATAGCGGCAATCAGTATAAGACCAACGAGGCCTTATGAAGGATATGGTTACATTCGAGCGGAAGGTGAGGACGTTATTTCCTTTTGTGAAAAGCCCAGAGTTGATCAAGCCGTCGATTTTTTGAAAAAAAGTAATTGGTTTTGGAACAGTGGAATTTATTGTTTCAAAGCCGGTGTTCTATTAGAAGAGCTTCGAAATCATTCTCATTCCATTTGGGAAGGCAGTAAAAGTGTTTACGAAAAACAGGCTGTACGATCTTCCAATCAATTCAGTTATCCGGATATGGATTGCATCCCAGAAGAGAGTATCGATAGCGCAGTCATTCAGAAATGTAATCGCCTTAAAATGGTACTGCTGCAAACGGGATGGTCAGATATAGGCACCTTGGAAGACCTTGCCGAGTATTTTCGGCATACTAGGGTAGTTTCTTCAGAAAAACCGGGAATATTTCAGTTTCAATCAAGCAACAATGTGGTTCTTTCGGACAGCATGTCTGTTGCTTTAATTGATGTCGAAGACTTGATTATTGTTGCATCAAAGAATGGTATTCTAATATCCAAACGAGGATCTTCACACAAAGTGAAACATGTATTTAATCAGAATAATTTGTCACAGCGCTAATAAGTACTTGTAAACCTGTATAGGTATATAAGTACTTTTTTATTATGCTTGTTAAAAAGAGGAGCTTACATATCGGAGCTCCTCTTTTTTAATAAAATTAGGGGCAGATTTTTAGAGGGAATTTACGTTGCTTTGTGTTCACATCCTCAAAAAATTCGACAATGCAGGAGAAGATTTGGAGGATTTGATCTCGATTGGTACGATCGGATTGATCAAAGCCATCGAGTCGTTCTCGCCGAACAAAGGGACCAAGCTCGCGACTTTCGCAGCTCGCTGTATCGAGAACGAGATTCTGATGCATCTCCGCTCGCTGAAGAAAACACGGAAAGATGTGTCCTTGCATGATCCCATCGGAACGGACAAAGAGGGGAATGAGATT
>NZ_JCAUAS010000030.1:0-74155 GCF_059692075.1 Paenibacillus sp. J31P190
GAACCAACGGTTCTAAGCAACTTACTATCTGAACGATCTTGATTTTCAAGGTGATGAAATCCTGCGAATGAGTGAGTATACGTGAGATAAACCCTTAAAACCGAGGGACGGAGAACGTTTGTTTAATACACAGCAATGGGAGGCTGCCGGCACGACCGGCAGCCTTTCGCTCACCTAACGGGTAGGATAGTTTAATTAACTACACGAATTCATAAGATATAGGATACGAAATTAATGTGCAAAAAGGAAAGTAGGTGATCATTATTTTAGAAAGAATGTATGCAAGAAACTTTATGGATTCATTATTTTACCTTTTTATATTTATTAGATCCGATCCAATGAATCCTGTACTTTATAATCTTTTACATAAGTATCAATACTGGTTACATAACGACTTGGTAATTGATAATCGTTCCATAAATAAGTTAATAAATGAATTGAATTTAGTGGAAGACCACCAATATAAAGCAGCAATTATCTCTAAACTTAAGAAAGTCAGAATATTTAACAGGACTAAAAATATTGAAAGGATTTATCAAAGCATTAGACCGATCAAGTACATAATAGAAAGTTTAATAAATGTAATTAATCGGAAAGAGACAGAAAAGATAAGGATTATGGCAAGTTCAGTACATAACTACCCATCGTTCATTTTGGGTAATTATTACTGTAATTCAATTGATTTCTGGAATGAGCACATTAGCTACAAAGTAACTTTATGAACGAGTGGAAGCATTTATTTCAAGAATACTATCCGAAGCACGAGAAATGAGTATTAATCTATCGGAACATGAAAGCTCAATAAAGCACAGTGTAGGCAGCTGACATCAAGCAGCTGCCTCTTCCCCGCTAACGGGCAGGATAGTTACAAAAAAAGGAAAGTAATATTTGGTTGCGAATACTTAAATATCTGCAAATTTCATGTAATAGCAGATTGGCGAAACTCTCGTAAGTAAATATTAATTTGGGGGACGAATTCATGGAAGAATATATTTATCAAACAGTAAAGAATAGAATTCTCGGTTGGGATTCAGAGCTTGTTAACGAAATATATGTTTTATCATTCTATATTGATTTTGAAAATGATGATTATAGGAAACCCCGGTTAATTTTTGGATACAACACATCTAGTAACTACCTTAATAATATCTTGAAGGCATCAAGTGATCTAGAGGCTAGATGGAATTATGCATTCTGGTTACAAAATGAAGAAATAGTAATTGGCAATACATCTCTAAAGGATAATAGGGAAGAAGAATTGATGAGGGAGAATTGGGTATTAGAATCTCCGTGGTATTATACTGACAAAGAAGAAGAGGAAAATTTTGACCGAATACTTGAGTTAGGTGAAAGAATGAAAGATGATTTTTATAAAATTATAAAAAATGTAGTTAGAAGACTACACGCAAATGGTGTAATTGTAAGCAAGTTCAACAAAGAGATTCCTTTAATTATTCACGAATTAGAATATTACGATTTGATAGCTGAAATTAATAAAGAAATAAATCCAAATGAAAGCATAAAAGAGTTTAGTGATTGGATAGATTCGATGTGTTTTAAAGATTTTCTTGGTACTTCAAAGGAGTCACCTAACACCGTATTCACGCGACGGGCCTGAGGGCCCTTGGTCTGAAGAGGATTTTCGGCAAATTGGAATCTGCTGACACCCTGCACTGGCTAAGTTCGTCGGCCCCGGTGTAATGCACCTCAACCAATCGGAAATTAAGCTAACGGAGAACTATAGCACACTAATACAGGCTGCCGATAGGTAGCCTGCTCAAGTAAGGGCAGGATAGTTCCAAAATGTGTTAACATATGAGGAGAAGTATTAACATTTTAGGGGGATGTATTGAAATGAGCAATAAAGGAGATTTCATTGAATTTATGGTTAAATCAAATGTCCTCATATTCGGAGACTTTGTAGCTAAGAGCGGTAGAAATACACCATACATGATAAACACAGGGAACTTTCAAACTGCGAAGCAAATCGCTATTTTAGGCGAATACTATGCTGATTGTATACACTCAGGATTGGATAAATCAGTAAATGTTCTCTTCGGTCCTGCCTATAAGGGTATTCCTTTAACGGTAGCTGCCTCTACTGCTCTATATAATAAATACAATAGAGACATCTCGATAACTTTTAATCGAAAAGAGAAGAAAGATCATGGTGAAGGAGGACAAATCATTGGGTATATACCTCAAAATAACGATCGGATTGCAATCATTGAAGATGTGATAACCGCGGGCACAGCTGTAAGAGAAAGTATAAATTTACTAAACAACACTGCGGATGTAAAGATCACAAATTTAATAGTTTCAGTCGACCGATTAGAGAGAGGACTGAGCAATAAAACGACGATTCAGGAATTAAATGATGATTATGGTATTCAAACCAATGCCATTGTAACCATAGAGGATATCCTGAATTATCTGCACAATCGAGAAATTGATGGAAAGATTGTAATTGATGGGCTCATGAAAAATACAATAGAAGATCATCTCAACCTATATGGAGTTAGATAGCTTAGATTGTGTGTGCAATAACGAGGAACTATTGATCGATCACGATATGACGGCAGCCGGTCACACGATCAGCTGCCGTTGTGCGTTAAAGTAACGGGCAGGTTACTTCCAATATCTGTTATAATTGAGGTGAATATACTCTAGGGGGATTGGAGAGTGAAAAGATGCATGAGTTTAAGCCAGAAAATTTCAATTTTGGTTCTACAGGGTGAGTCATGGAGAACTTCTTATTCGTAGTCCCAAAAGTAACGGAAACCCAAAAAATATAGATATCTTGTTTATTGATATTAGATACATTGAATTACCACGTATTCTAGATGAAATTATGCTCGATGAAGCAACTAATGAAGAAATCCTTTATGTAAAAAACAAATTAGGTGAACCATTAAATGGTAGAAAGATAACCATAATTGTTTCAAGAGGCATTCGATATCTCATTGTAGCTTCATTTTTTAAAGTAAAAGAAAACGAGCTAGATCTGTTTGAATACCCATTTGAAAACCTAGGTCAATAGCTGAACTAACAGTGAAAGGTTAAATAAGAAGTGTAAAATATTGCATCTATCAAGAGGTGATTCCATGAAGGCTAATATATACCTAGATGATCTAAGGGACTGCCCCGAGGGCTTTGTTGTTGCAAGAACATTCGAAGAAGCAATACAATATTTTAGGATGTATACAGTAGAATTACTATCACTTGACCATGACTTAGGAGAAGATGAGAACGGAAAAGAAATGCGTAATGGCTATGATTTTGTTAAATACTTTTGTGAAAATGGTTTAAGGGCAAGCAAAATTTATCTACATACCGATAATCCTGTGGGACGAAAGAATATGTATGAAACATTATTAGCCGCACAACGCAGAGGGTTTATTGACGAGGATATTGAGATATACCATTATCCAATAACAGCAAACAAGTACTCTGGTGAATGATCATTTGTTCAACTAACGGCGAACGAGAGTTTAATGAAACATTGAGCAGCCGGAGAAAGGACAATGACATGAGTAACGTTATTCGGTTTATTAACGAAGCCAAGACGCTTTCAAACTGTGAAATTTATCCTGCGCTGGCTTTACCAAAACTTCGTTCTTCTCACATATTGCCATCCGATCTTGTAGAGTTTTATAAAGAGTGCGGTGGCATGCAGCTTTTCAATGATTCTGATTTTCCTTATCGTGTGATTCCACCAATAGAGATAAATTTGGCTAATTTAGAGATCCTTGGTGAAGAACTGGAGGATGACATCACCAAGGATTGGTACACTATCGTTGATTGTGGGAATGGTGATTTTATAACGATCGATTTACACCCTGAACGCCTTGGAAGGTGTTATGATAGTTTTCATGAAACGCATGGTTTAGTGGGAGAAACACCGATTATTGCGTTGTCATTCGCAGAATTGTTAGACCAGCTTTTTCAATTTAAAGGGAATCGAATTTTTTGGTTAGAAGACAATTTTATTGCTTTAGGAGACGCATACGATAAACAGTGAAGATCATCCGAGCTACCTATCATTGCGCTAACGGGAAACGATAGCTTAATTAAAGACAACGCGGCAGCCGGTCAGGACGATCAGCTGCCCTTTTCACGCTTACTGGCAGATTACGCTAATGATTATGGATCAAATTACAGTAAAAGGAATATCTATGGTAATCGCGAAGAGATATAAGACAATATTGCCTATTTAGGGAGCTTGAATAGAAATGAGAAAAATCCTCATTATCGGAAGTGTAGCTAGTGGTAAGACGACATTGGCTAAACGCTTATCACAGAATATTAGTGTGCCATGGTATGAACTTGACTCCATAGTCCATCATAAAACACCCACGGTACGATACAAACGTACGTCTGAAGAACAAATCGATGTAATAAAGGAGATAGATAAAAAAGGACCATGGATATTTGAAGGAACAGATAGAAATTCCTATCAATGTTTGTATCAAATGGCAGATACAATCATATTTCTTGATACGCCATTATGGAAGCGAAAAATTAGAATCCTAATACGATTTCTTAAGCAAAAACTTGGTATTGAAAAGTGCCACTATAAGCCAGACATTATGATGTTGAGGATGATGTACCAATGGACGAGGGATTTTGAACAAAGTATAAACAGGTTTGAAGCCAAGTTGAAGATATACAATCAGAAAGTCATCAGATTAAGGGACAATAGCAATCTGGATTTTACCTAAAGAAATATTGCTAAGCTAGCGAAGAACGATAGTGAAGTTACGGATGTAAATAATAATTGGGAGCAAATCGCATGCAAAACAATTGCAAACTGATTTTGGTAGAAGGGTTGTGTGGAACGGGTAAATCGACGTTAGCAGAACGATTGCATTGCTACCTGTTACAGCAAGGCATTTCCGCCCGTTTTTATGACGAGGGTGCAAAAGGACATCCTACGAGTTTGAATTGGCACGCTTTCTTTCGTGAAGACGAATATAAGGAACTTCTTATGCGGTACCCAGACACCGCTAATGAAATCAGATCATGGGCCATAAAAAATGGTAACAATTATCTGATTCCTTATCGTGAAGTCAAGGAATTCAAAGAGTTGGATGCGCTCTATTCAGAGCTGGAGTCCCGTGAGCTATGCTGGACTGATTCCCCCGTAGCCGAGCGGTCAGAGTTTACATATTCGATTCAGCGGCATTGGGCACGTTTCTCTGAGCTTGCCAGCACTTCAGAGGAGGTATATGTACTCGAAGCAGTGTTTTTTCAGCATCAAATTCATGACTTGTTGGGTCATTATCAAGCTGTTGATCACCATATCGAGCAGCATATTCAGGGAATCGCCGATCAGATTGCTGCTTTGCATCCTGTGGTGATTTATTTAACTCAGCCCAGTGTGCGGAAGCAGCAGGTTTGGATTTCTTCCATCCGTTCAAGACCCCACTTTGCGACGGAACAAAATATTGGGTTTATGGAAAACCGCAAGCGGATCGAATTGAAGCTGCTTGATATGCTGCCATTTCCAACCTATACAATTGAAAATGTAAACCTTGACTGGGATGAGGTCTTTAGTAATATGGTGGAGGGCATAGGTCGAAAAATCGAATAAAGTATGCGGTAGACTTTCACAACAATGGATTGTTAAGCTAACGAGGTTTAGTACAATTATCGAATATATGTATACTCGAAATTATACAAATAAGGGGATCGGCTCATGCAAGGGTATAACGTTCTTATGATATACAGTAAAGATATGGATCGGCTGCTAATGTGCAAACGATTAAAGAACCCCTATAAAGGTTTAACTAATTTGGTTGGCGGCAAAATCGAGAGTGGAGAAACGGGGATTGAAGCTGCTTACAGAGAACTATTTGAAGAAACCAGCATTTCAAAAGAAGATGTTAATCTGCATCATGTAATGGATTTTAAATACTATTTGCATCATTGCTACGTTGAAGTTTATGTCGGTAAATTGAAGCATGATGTCATGGTCTCTGGGGATGAAAATGAATTATATTGGTCTGATTTGGATCAAGATTTTTTCGACATGACCCTATTTGCAGGTGAAGGAAATATAGGACATATGATTGAACAAGTGAAGATGAGCAAAAGCTTATTTCTAAATGATTAAACACTTTCTGCTCAACTAACGGAAAACGATAGTTCAATCACGACATGACGGCAGCCGGCACACGATCGGCTGCCTTTGTCTGTTGAAGTAACGGGCAGATTTCTTCAACAGGTGAGCAGGATAGGGTGGTCAATTCGCGAATACTTCAAGTGCGGATAATTTATTTTAGTGAGGTAAATCATGGGCTATTATTATCGAGGTATTATTACTTCAATTGAGTCTTTAGATTGTATTAGAAATAGGTTTAGGAATCTCTACGCGATTCAATTATACAAAAACTTAATAACAATACCAATTACAGATGAACTTTACGATGAGATAAATATGAACCAAGGCACTTCCTTTAAGAACTATGAATATTTGACTGATTTAATCGGTATATTTTGCTTGGAAATTTCTAAAGTCAATAGAACTTCTTATATTGAGGCAGAATATTTTGGTGGAACAGGCACACAGAGCGGGATTGTGTGGGATTCAGAAGTCGTTATTTATGAGGAAACTTTAAGTGATAATGCAATTAATAAAACACTTGAGCATTTAGGAATTACAAAGACTGATGGAAAGGATGAATTCGATACTGTGAATCTAAGAAGACATCGATTCATAGATGATTGGATAAACAAAGAATATCATTTATAGATCCCCTCGAAGGTATATACCATCATAATTGACGCTCAGGTTCAGCCTTTGGTCATTAACCTAACTGGGAACTTTCATTAAACTAAATGGCAATGAATAAAGAAAAAGGGAGGCTATTTTAGTGTGGCGTATAGAACACGGAAAAAATTACAAAATCTTAGATCTAAATATTGTGGTGGAAGTGGAAACTACCTTGGGTTTTAGACTGCCAAGAAGCTATATAGAACTTTTGGAGGTTCAAAACGGTGGTGAGTTAGAGAATGGTTATATACACATTTTTAAAAAAACTGGCGTAAAGTCAGTTTACGTTGGCAGGTTTTATTCGATCGAACAATTATCTATAAACTTTCAGGAGCATTTGAGTATACTTGAAGAACAGTTGGCCTTTAGTGAACATAATAGTGATCTCTTTAAATCATATAAAATGATTTTGCCTATTAGTGTCGAGAATCATGGTTATGTTTGTCTGGATTATAGAAAATCAGCTAGCGAACCCACTGTTGTATATTTTTATGATGAGGATCTTGTAGACTACTACATCGCATCAAATTTTGATGACTTTCTGGAGAAATTATTGCCTACAGAACAAATATAGAAAATATGAAGAGTTCCGCTAACGGAAACTTTAGTTCAAGAATGTATGCCGAGGCTAATTGTTTTGAATAGTTAATAAAATTTTCCTGAAATAGCAAAACAACAGTATCTTAACTCTTGCATTTCCCCAAACACAAATCAACCGACACTTGCTTAACAAATTATTTTCCTCTGTTATACCTAGAACTATAAGCTTGTTCGGTACATAGAAATTAGAGTAGATAATTTTATACAAAGGAGATTTTTTATGAGACGATGGACGTTCTTTTTTATATCCTCTTTGCTGCTGTTGTATAGCGTGTTTATAGGCTTTTCGATTACAGCCGAAGCAGCGCGGGATACATCAATCTTGAAATTACCGAAAGAAATTTATTTAAGTGAAAAGCTAACGCCAATCTACGATGATCCTGAAGGCAGCAAACTGTACGACGCGACTCCACAGTTCGTGCGAGTGATCAATGCGGAGGTAAATTGGGATCAAAAGCTATTAGAGAATCAAAGAGATATTTGGTTCGAAATCGAGACGACGGATGGAAACCGTTGGGTAAATGTAGATCATCCACAGTTTGCAGATGCTTACTACAATGACGTGCTACTAACCGGAGAGGAGCAAGTGTACGAAGAACGTTTCGAAAAGGGTAAGAGACTAGGAGCTGTATCGGCTCAAACGGTTCGGGCGATTTATAGCGCAAATGGGGATTACCTCATTCAAACGTGGCTTGGCTACAATTGGATTCATCCCACCCATCCCGTATACGAGCATGCCCATGTTTATTATGGACCGGTTGGGATATCGATTTCCGTGACTACTCCGATGTTTACCTCGCCAGATGCAGGAGGGGTAGTTATGGGATGGTTATCTTCTCAGGATTTAGTAAGCACCCTACGTGTGAACGATGATTGGTACTACGTAGATTCATGGCAGGGACCGCGCTGGGTGAATATCAACATTGGTTATCCAAAGGATTTAAGAATAGAGGATAAAGAACTTAAACTAACTTTAAATACACTTGTTTACGAACATCCGAATAAAAAAGCAAAGGTACTTGCTACTTTATCTCCACAAACGGTCGATGTATATGAACGTGGAAGTGGCTGGCAGCACATTCATAGCCAGTGGTTGGGAGACGCATGGATTTATGCTGCCGACTCTGCGTTAGATCCAGAATTGTATGAACTTCCATCCCAAGTAGAAGTAAAGCAAATTTCTTCGAAATGGAGTGAACATACATATGATTTTGGAGCAGGGTGGCGAGGTTCTCCGTTTGCGACGGGAGTTAGTGCGGTAAGCAGCGTCATTAATTAACCTTTCGGTTTGATTGGTGCCGGAGATCCGATTGATATTTCATTCCAAGTTGCAAATGTAAGTGAGGATGATCTTACACTCGTTGAAAGCACATCTTTTGACATTCAGATTCTGCAAATGGATCGATCTGACCGGAATGCGCCGGGCACTCTCGTATGGTCCGGCAAGCTTCCCGTCTTAAACAAAACCTTTCCCAAGGTAGGAGACGAAATTTATAGTCAGGAGTTGTCGTTTAAATGGGATCAAAAAGACGTGAATGGTAAACAAGTTCCATTTGGAGATTACCAGGTAACCTTAAAGAAACCAACAATGATTCAGTATAAGAAAACAAATTCGGATGTTCTACTTGATCAAAAGGAAGAAGGTCATATGCGATCGCAGATGCAGCTCACTATCGCTGCTCCATAATCCTTTATCGATCATTTCCATCCAATTTCTCCAAAAACTCCGTCGAAAGGGTTAAATGTTATGAGTGCGCGCAATTGTGATTGTAGCTGGGACCATTACGGTCTGTGCGACTTCTGTGCTGAACAAAACGGAAGCTGCTCCAGGTATCGACTCCCTAATGGTGTTGAAGCATCTCAATGTTGTTACTCTAACGGAAACGATAGTTGAATAACACACATTAGATGAGCAGGCACTGCGGAGGCCTGCTCATTTTATTAAGCTAGCTGGCAGGGTAGCTTAATAACAAAGGAGAAATTGATTGATAACATCATAAAAGCGAGGACCCCGCGAATTATATCGCAGAGTCCTCTTATAGTGGGAAGCGGTTTATTTCAAAAATGCACTTCTAATGCTAAGTCTTACTCAAAAAGTATCGAAGCAGAAATCTCGATCTTTTTATCCTTCTTAGTGTTTTCATGGTGAATCAACAACCTTTCGAAAACTAAAATTGAATTCCGTTTTTCGCTGGTTTTTAATACCACTTCCCACTTATCGTATGTTTACACTTTTCCTAATATTTTGAATCAATAAGGGTAATATGGCTCTCAGAAATTGACTTGCTTGATTAAGCTAAAGTAAGAACGTTAGTCCAATAGTGGTAGCGACTTGTTCATAGGCAGTCGATTTTCATGTACAAAGAGGATCTGCTTTGGGTGACGAACTACAACCGCGGTTTTAGCATAGTTATACTCGCCAGGGTAGAAGTTAGAGAAGTTGGAAGGATGAACCCAAGGTGTAGCCTTAGTTTTTTTGCAGAAGGAGAGGTACTATAAAAAGATATGACTATAAATATTTACCAACAATCGTTACACTTAATCCATACATAAACTCGATTCTATGTGGAAAAGGTGTGATGTTATGTCTTATAGTAAAGCTATCATCGTGAGTATACAAAGCATGGTGTCAATTGCTCTTCCATTTGTGTTGTACCAGGTATATGATGATTATTTTCATGAGTACTATATTCATGGATTTCTTGAAGGTTTAGGTCCACTATTGGCTGCTATAGGGATGTTAATAATAAATTTAGCTATTCTAAATCCGCTACTGTATGTGCTTTGTAAAAAACACGTCGATAGTGTGTTATTTCTTCTACTACCTCCGATTTTTATTGGGATCTCTGCTTTCTGTCAGTTTGGAATCATGGTCGCACTAGATTAGATGAAGGACAAATACATGCAGTTTGGAACTAATCATCATATCAACTAAACTAACGGAAACTTTAGTTCAATAACATCAAGAGGAGGCTGTCGAAATTAACACGATCGGCGGCCTTCTCAGCTAAACGGGCAGTTATCTTATATTAAATATTGTTTGTATACAATCAGTTACTAGTGATATAAAATGGATTTAATTCCCAACCGAAATGAGGGATTCAAATGTCATGCTTCATATGTGAAAAGCATTCAGGTAATACTAATCAACCTCCTGGTGGGTACATTTACGAAGATGAATACTGGATGGTTTGCCATTTTCCTGCCCAGCAATCTATTTTAGGGCGGATAGTTTTAGAATCAAAGCGCCACTTCCTCGACTTTTCACAAATGACAGAAGAAGAAGCTTCTTCTTACGGAGTTTTGCTTAAAAAGCTGTACTCTGCAATCAAAGAGGTCACTGAAGCAGAACGGGTGTACTCACTAGTAACAATTGATGGTGTTCCTCATTTTCATGCACATTTTATTCCTCGAAAAAGCGATAGCTCAACAAAAGGCATAGATTTTATTAAACAAGATGGTACTTGTAGTGAAATAGATGCGATTAATTTGGCGTGGAAACTGAATCTTATTCTCAACTCAACTAAAAAGAACATTTAGACTGATGGTTAACCAATGAACTACTGAGGAACTTTAGTTGAGGAGCATGCTTCGTGGCAGGGCTCCTCTTTTGTTTATTAAAGTAACGGGCAGATTAGTTGAATACACAAAAGGAAATTAAAGGGAATAATAAGAGTTTAACGAATAGATAAGAGTGCATTGCATACTTCATCTAATGGGAGGTCAAAGATGGAAAAACCGATTATTGGTCAGATTGATTGTGTCTATCTACCTGTTATTAATCAAGAGGAAACGATTAAATGGTACCAAGATAAACTAGGAATTCATTGGACTGGTTTCAGTTTTAACCTCGGCAATGGACCAGAAATAATGCTGGTTACTGTTAATAATAAAGAAGATGTAAAAATGACGTATAAAACAGATCATTGGGAAGGAGAGAATTATGATATGCATTTGTTAACGTTTAAATCCGATAATATTGAAGATACATATAATCGTTTAATAGAAAAAGGAGTAAGCGTGTCGGAGATCAAACTATATGATGGGAATCGTAAAAATTTTAGGTTTTATGATCTGAATGGAAACCGATTTGATGTATGGTCCGGTTGGATTTAAATAGTCATTGCAATAATTCTATCTCGGGGATTGATATAACTGGAACCGACTACCGACTCATTGCATATTAACGAAGCCAAGCAGATATACCAGTCGATTGCAGTGAAATAACAAACAATGAAAATTGACATTCCTTATTACGCTAACTGGGAACGATAGTTGATCGCAGAAAAAAGCAGACCAAGACTGCATTGTTCCAGTTTTGGTCTGCTTTTTGTGATACTCCGACAAGAATAGATTAAATACATCTGAACAAAGTGTAGGGGTTTATCAAGGGGGAATCACAAGCTCGTTTTGATAACGCTAAAATGTTGGCGGGACCCAAAAAAAAGTAGTTTATGCTCCTAAACATTACCGAGTATATTTGCTAGGATCATCGTCAGGATAGTCATTCTTGGCTCCTTTAAATTTAGCATAGAAACTTATTGTTGTAATAATCGCTAGTACAATCATGCCGATTATTTTGTAATCCACGGCTTTACCTCCTTCCAGGCGGGCGGTTAATCAAAGTACGCTGGATTTCAATATGCTGTTAATAATATACATCAATTCCTAATAATTGGGTAGATTGTTCCGATGAACAAGCGGCGAATTCTATGCTTTCTAGAAGCGTCTATTTCCAAAAATAAATGCCCTTTAATAATTAACGGGAGAACGATACCACCTTGACGAACAGGACGCCGACAGTATTGGTAACCTATTGAACTATCGGGCAGCATAGTTGAAAAGATACCCTTTCTGTTATTAATATGACACAATGTGACATAGTTAAGGTCTATAATGGGTGGTAGATCAACGAAAGGAGTAACAAATCATGAAACGAAGAATAATTTTAGATTTAGCAGTTACTTTAGATGGTTATATTGAAGGGAAAAATGGGGAAGTTGATTGGTGCATTATGGACTCTGAGATGGGGTTTATTGATTTCTTAAATCAAATTGATACTATTTTATATGGAAGAAAAAGCTATGATTTATGGGGACAATTTACTCCGGAAATTGAACATACGGATACTGAAAAAGAAATTTGGGGATTAGTTCATAGTAAAGAAAAATATGTGTTTTCCAGGAGACAAAAAGGGACAGATAATAAAGCAATATTCATAAATGATAATGTTCTTGAAGAAGTAAATAAATTAAAGAATAAGCCTGGTAAAGACATTTGGCTTTATGGTGGAGCAAGTCTTATTACAACTTTTATCAATTTAGGGCTTGTTGATGAATTTAGATTATCTGTTCACCCTGTTATTTTGGGAGAAGGAAAACCGATGTTTATTGATATAAAACAGAGGTTGAATTTAAAAATGGTTAATACAATAACGTTCTCCTCTGGAGTTGTGCAACTAATCTATCATTTGAATGGGAAATAATATTGCACATTCCAATGATAAAATACAATAAATATCATCAGGAAATACCGAATAATAATTGTTAAACTAACGAGGAACTTTAGCTGAATAAATGTAACAAGAATGAAATCTTATTTTCATATAGCTTTAATGAATCAAGCCTATAATAAAACTGACCCCCTTTAAAATATAAATAATTATGACCCCCAGCCCGTTGCTGTGGGTCACTTTTTTGTTCGTTGAAGTAACGGGCAGTATACTGCGGTAATAAATTCAGGTACTAGAAATAGATAGCACTATTGAAGTAAACCAAAACATCCTATAATTTAATTGAAAGTAGATTTATATAGAATGGGAGTCAATAAATTGGATTGTATTTCAAAATATGAATTAGAAAAGAGAACTAATTATGTCAACAAAAGTTGGGTATATAATGAGATCCATGCACCAATTTTGAGTTCGATATATGTTGTTATTAATTTAACGAATGTAAATTATGCAAGTAAACATTATGATATCCTCAGCTGTGCGATCAAGCAGCAGCCACTCCTCTTCACATTGCGATGGTCTAAGTTGGCATCACGTGGGAAGGCATCTTAACGTGCACTACGTCGGCTGCGGCCGTTAGTAGCCGCTTTTGGTTTTCTCCAGTACCAAAGTGTGCTAAAGATGAGATAGAGTCCCATGACTGCCGCAAGCAGAATAAGGGTGAAGTCCGACATGTTCTCCATGGAATCAAGCCAACCGATTCTTTTCATGCCGAACAAACTGATGTTAAACACGATCCCAATCAGCATAACGGACCATATGGATGAAAGGCGTACATAGATGGATCCATAAATGAATCCTAACGCTACACCCAGAAGCTGCATCGCAATTCCTCCCGGCTGCAACGCCGCAATAATCAAAGCGATGACTACAATTGGCCAGAATACGGGAACATGTTTCCGGGCTTCGTTAAACATGATACCAAAGAATAGGATCAGCTCAAGTGCGGTGGTGAGCACTGAGGAAAGTATAATGTAAACGAAAGGAACAGAGGCGAAATATTCTTCTGTAAAATCATTGAACGTTGTAATGTTGTAGTAAAGAAGTAGTTTCATGGAGGCAACGATTAATAAAGTGAACGCCAGTCCGATTGTTATCATGTGAACCGAAAAGCTCGGACTGATCGGCGAGAAGCTACTAAGTCTCCAGAAGCTTACCGGTGTCTGTTTCAAAAGCCGATATTTAATGGCGTAAACAATTGCGGAAAGAGCGATTGTAATTACAAGTACCATGAATACCTGGATTGGGATGTTCTTTCCTTTTCCGAACTGCCCCCATCCTAATACAGGATCAATGACGATATTATAGAGGAAGATCACTAAAATGATGATCGTCAAATAGAGTAAGTAATTTCCCAGCATCGATAAATATCTCTTCATGAGAATCGCCGCCTTTCATTTTAGAAAAATAAACTAACTCACCCATTTTCAGATTATTCCTTATCCGTGAATAATATAATAACTCGTTTTTTATTTAGCGAAATATAGTGCATTCCTGCAGGATGGTTTGAATATTTCGATGAAATAAAGAGTGATTTATTATGAATCTCCCCCTTCTGTCGAATAGATGCTTAATAGGTGGAACAATTTTTATGACTCAAGGAGTAGAAGGACTTCTTGAAGCTCGGCGAGGTAAGGGTAGTACCAGAGGAGTGTATTAAGTTCCCCTTAAAATCGGGGTTTTTTAGTTTAAATCGCCAATGTTTGTGTCGTTTAAGATGTAGGGAAGTGGTACTTCATTGTGCTAACGGGCAAATTTCTACAATAGAAACGTGATATAGTGAAAGCAAACACTTTTTTGCATTTTTTTTTTTGGATTGCAGGCTAAAAACTAAAAAGTCTAATTAAGGAACCAGACTCGATTAAACTAATCGAACTTCTTTGGAGGAAAAAATGGGTTACATTTGTCCAGTTTGTGGTTATGACGAATTAGAAAAGCATCCATATGATGAAAAGGGTAATGAATCATTCGAAATATGCGTATGTTGCGGTTTTGAGTTTGGCGTTGATGACATGCTTTATACCTTTGAAACATACCGAAAGGAATGGTTATCTAATGGTGCGAAGTGGTTGTTCCATGCTAATAGACATAGTGATAACTGGAACGCAGATGAACAACTAAAGAATATTGAAAAAATCCAACCAATGTACATCCCATACAATCGGCCGCCAAAGCCCTAAGCAACGGGAAAAAGAGCTCAATAAACACCAGGAAACAGCGTAGGCCAGATTTGATCGGTTGTCTTCTCTGTTAAAATTTCGAAATACGATATTAGGTGGAATTTTATTGGCGGGGATCGTCGGTTATCTTACTAATCAAATCCCTGGTTTTTTGTCGAGATAAATGCATTATCAGCGGAAAGTGAACAAATTTATTAGTTTGTATCAATCGGCGTAGTTGCAAGACGGACAGGGGAGGGCATATTGCTCTCCCCATTTCTTTTCGATAAAGCAATGATTGCTGAGAAAATTCAGATTAAAGCTCTAAAGGAGGAGCATATTTTATGAAGAATAATATGTAAGACTTACTCAATTCACATTAGGAGCTAAATACATGACCTTTCAGTTGGATGATCTGTACGCAGGTCTAACGAATATGCCTTTTTTCCCGAATGAACTTGCGTACCTAAGCGTTTCAGGTAAATGCGAAGATACGCTTCGCGATCGTTTGGCTTACTATCTTGCAAATGAATCTCATCAGCAAAAGAACTGGGATATATTTCACCCTAAAGAAGTTCCGATTAATATGGGCTACGTGGACCTGGCCGTTTTCTCTGAAGAACACTCATCAATTACCCGAATCAAGGCCTTAATTGAAATGAAACATCTGATATCAACGGAAGTGCTTTCTGGGAATGAATTCACCGGCAGATAC
This sequence comes from Paenibacillus sp. J31P190, assembly GCF_059692075.1. Taxonomy (NCBI): domain Bacteria; kingdom Bacillati; phylum Bacillota; class Bacilli; order Caryophanales; family Paenibacillaceae; genus Paenibacillus; species Paenibacillus sp. J31P190. The sequence continues at coordinate 15,762 of NZ_JCAUAS010000030.1, forward strand.
GGTAACAACGGTAAAATCAAAAGAGTGCTTTCCGATATTGAATTTTTACTTGAATCCATTCAAAATGGATCCTTAAGTAGACACCCAATCAGGTTGTATCAGATCATTTTCGTTTCACATTATATACCTGGTGCAGGTTATGATACACTTCCGGATCGAGAATACCGGTACTCACAAAATGTAGCTCCGTTTCTTCATATTCCGGGTGCACGAATTGAGAAAGGATTAATCCGGAAATCAGTCGAGTTAGAACTGCAATTTCCAACCACTGAATCAATGAGAAAAGGAATCGAGAAAAAAATTAAGGATTCCTTCAGCGCAATATTTAATGTGCAGATATCGGTAAAGGTGGGTGTGCTAGATCATGGCCGCCAACACGAATATCATTACTTCCAAGCTAAAGTCTTTTTTGCTGTGCTTGAGATGACCGTAAATCATTAAAACAAGACAAAGGGCTATACTAGATTGTCAAACACCTTGTCGCATGGGAAGGGTACCTACCTGGAAAGCAACCGGTATTATCATGCTCAACCTTGCTAAATAAATAAAACAAGGCACAGCGAAGTAACTTGGCGTTGAACTAACGGGAAACGATAGTTCAATAAAAACACGGAAGCAGCCGATTCACAATGACCGGCTGCTTCATTGTGCTAACGGTCAGTTTAATGGAATCCTGTGGTGTACATGTTTTGTAAAATATTGTAAAATAATCGAAATTGTTAGAGCAACTTTTACTTAATCGTACCGTCTAAATGTTAAAGTGGTAAATAAAGGGAGTGATGAATTTTGAAAAAGTTTGTTTTAGGTCTAATTTGTGGAATTGGTTTAACTGCAACAACCGCTGTATATGCCTCAGACACAATACAAGCGTATTTGTTTCCTGCCAAGTTTGTGTTTAATGGCGTAAGTAAACAATTGGATAGTAACGAATATGTAGTGTTAAATCATAATGGTCACGCCTATGTACCAGTTCGTTTTGTTTCTGAGTCCATGGGTGCTCTTGTTAAATATGAAGACACTACCAAAACGATTACAATTGAACAAACAAATTTAAGTGAAAAACTACCTTTGGATAAAGACTTTTTCTCATTTGCTTCAGAAGGCAAAATCAAAGGAATTGAATTTGGAATTGGGTCCAATAAATATGATGTCGTTCAAAAATGGGGAGAGCCCCAAAAAACAGGAAGTTGGCAAACGCAATATTATTCATGGTTTGATTATTATTATTACTTTGGTAATCCCGATGAGAGTGTCAGCGCAATTCGAGTAGTTGGAGATACAGTCAAATATACAGTTAATGAATTAAAAAAAGCAATTGGTGAGCCGAAAGATGAAGGATTAAGCGACCTTGAAAGTGGATGGTATCTGAATTATGAGGCGGGGGATTACCAAGTATTCTTTAATGCGGATACTAAAAATGGCGTAATTAAGTATCTGACATTAAAAAAGAAATAAACCAATAAATTAAAATGCTTAATGCTACACACTGCATTAACGCAGAACATTAGTTCCATAAGATTGTACCATCTCGGCTACAGGTGAATCGCTCTGTGGCTTATTCCAGTAATAGGAAGAATAGCATGGTTGAAAACATTACCGTATATGTTCCAATAAAGGAGGGGATAGGAATATGAATCCGGACGTCCAAAAACTGGTGTCTGATTATTTTAATGGTCCGTTAAAACAACAAAGTATTTACCCCTTTCTTTCAGAAGCTTTAGATGCAGCTTTAATAATAGTAACTGGAAGTTACTCGTTTGGAATGTCTAACGAATCATCAGACCTCGATATTGAATTAATAATTCCCAATGAACTGCACACTGCTTTAGTCGAATTGGCGGGTGGGGTCCAACATTTATGGGTTCACGATGAGAATCATCATCCCTTAGTAGATATTAAGATCCGACCTTTGACTTGGCTCCAAAACCGATTGAATGGAAGTGATCCTGAGGTACTTTGGATATACCAACATGCTATTTCTATTCAGGATCATGAACAAATCCTTTCGCAACTTAACACTGAAGCGACCAGGCGATTTCGATCAATAACCTTGGGTCTTATCATGCAATGCTATAAAGATTTTCGTACAGGTGTAACTGTTCCTGCATCGCGAGAAACGTTGGGAAAAACAATTATGATGACCAGATCAATTGAAGCGGCATTGGCTTTACCTTTTCTCTCAAGGGGAGAGCCTTACCCTTATCCGAAATGGAAAAGTATTTGGTTAATAAACAGTCACAAACAAGGAGCGACTATCGTGTCTCTCTGTGAGCAATGGTTAGCTGGAAAACAAGTTTATGAAGCATTAAGAGAAGTAATTAACTCAATAATGATTGAGTCAGGATATCATGATTTAATCAAACACTTCTGGAGAAAGATCTAACAATCGATTACTGAGGGACGGAGAACAACATTTGAACAAAACAAGGAACAGATCTGCCGTGGTAGCTGCTCCTTGTTTTTATTGGGGTAGTTTATTTGCGGTCTTAAATCAGGTGCTAGGAGTTTCGGATCATGAATTCTGTGTGTTGCGTTTTTTTTGTTTTAAGAAAATATGTATTTACTGCAGATGGTCGCTCAACTAACGGGCAGTAAAGTGAAATGAAAAAGACTGAAATTCTGTAAAATGATGGAACTTTCGTGAGTGTTGAACGTCTAAATGATATTAGTAACTTACAGGAGGATGGTTCAATGGAAAATAATCACGAAACGAAACCTAGCCTGAAAGTAAGTAAACAAAATGGCAACCAACGATATTGGCAAACGGTTTCGCAGGTATCTGAAAAATGTTAGGGGAGTGATGATTAATATGGGGAATATCGAGCAACTCATTATAAATATCATCATGCTTCTTTTTTCCAAGCATAGGCGTTTAGTGTTTACTGCATTCAATCAATCGAAATATTATGATGCGGTAAATAAATTAAAAAGTCATGGCATTTCCTATCGCAGCCGAATAACAAGTCATGACACGGGTACAGTGGGTTCAGGAAGAAATGAAAACAGCCAATACGACATCTACGTCAAGAAGGATGAGGTATATCTCGCGGAGAAGGCTATAAATAGCTAGCGGTTTAAATAATAAAAAATGCTGTTGTACGGCAGCAACATCCCGTTGAGGGACGGCGAACGATAGTTCAATCACGACATGACGGCAGCCGGCCACACGATCGGCTGCCGTTATCCGTTGAAGTAATGGGCAGTTAGTTAACGTTAAAAAAAATAAAACCGGCACAATTAGGTGCCGGTTAACAAAATGCCCAAATGCAAAAAAATGATAACCCTAAAAAAGCCATGGATACATAATAGTATATAAAAAAAATTAATATCAGTCTATTACTTTTCTTGGGAAAATTGTATGTTATTTATGCGACCGCGCGGCGCAATATGATAAGGGTTGAAGGGAGAAGGCCTATGATAACGCTCAGAAAAATCACATTGGAAAACCGGCGTGCCATATTTAACCTGGAAGTTTCAGAAGATCAACGACGCTTCGTTGCATCCAATCTGTCAAGCGCAGCTTCGTGTTATGTCCTTGCAACCAATGGGGGGCATCCATTTCCATTTGCCATATACGCGGATGAGCAGCCTGTCGGTTTTGTTATGTTGGCTTATGGAATCACCGGATACGAAGAACCGTCAATCGCAGATGGCAACTATTGCATCATGCGACTGATGATTGACAAGCAATACCAGAATCGGGGTTATGGTCGGGAAGCCATGACAAAAATCTTGGAATTTATCCGTACCTTTCCGGCAGGGCCAGCATATTACTGCTGGATCCCTTATAAACCAGATAACGTCGCTGCCAAAAAGATTTATGAAAACTTCGGCTTCTGTGACAACGGCGAAATCTTCAACAACGAGTCAATAACCGTCTTGCAACTCTGATTTTTTTATCATACTCTGTGTTCCTAGGATAAAATTAAGGGGTACGTTAGTCGAATGGAACAAGGAGCAGCTTTGCCTAGTGGCAGCTGCTCTTTGATTTTATTGAGTAACGGAGCAGGATAGTTGGGAGGATGTAATTGGGTTGATGTAGAAATACTTGAGTCATTCAATTAATACAGGAGATTTAATTACATGGCTTACTTACCAATTCTACACGAGAAAAGTAAACAGTTTTATTGGAAAGGTTCAGGGGCTCTATCGATTAAAACATTCCGTAATGGCAGGGCTTACTACAATACTGGACGCGGCCATTATATGGTTGAAGAAGGAAAGTACTTATTACTAAATCGCGGTCAAGAATATTCAATCACCATTGATTCGGAGACTCCAGTTGAGTCATTTTGCGTTTTTTTTCCTGAGGTTATGGTTGAGGAAGTAATTCGAACATTAAGAACATCAAGTGCTATGCTGCTAGACGATCCTTTCGATAAACCTGCTAAATCACGGTTTGAATTTGTAGAAAAAACTTATACAGATGATAAATAATATTGTCTCCCTTGCTTAATTCACTACATTCTTTTCCAGGGGATGACTTATGGTTAGAAGAGAAAATGCATGCAATTTTACAAGGTCTTCTCATTATACATACACACGTTTGTGACGAAATGCAGAAATTGCCCTCTTTACGTGCTTCAACAAGGGAAGAACTATATAGACGAATCCAATCCGGGCATGAATATATTTCAGCATATTTTGATAAAGAGATAGGGTTATCCGAAATAGCAAGAGTTGCCTGTTTATCACCAAATCACTTTCTACGCAATTATAAATTGCTTTTCGGGTTTACCCCACACCAGTTTATTATTGAAAGGCGCCTTCATGAGGCTAAGAAACAGCTTCTTTCAACAAGGAGAACGGTTACAGAAGTTTGTTTTAGTGTAGGCTTTCAAAGCCATGGAACATTTACTAACTTATTTACAAGAAGATTTGGTGTTTCGCCTACAAACTTTCGTAAAAAGGTGATTTTGAATAAGCAGAGGTGCGTAGTAATCACTTACAATAGAAAAGTAAAATCCAAAAGTCAACGGAGGTTGGATACAAGTGATTAATGAAATATTTTCTGCAGCTCGCTCGGGAAATAGCGAGCAATTAAAGGGATTATTAGGCGAGGCCCCTAAGCTTGCAAATACTGAAAATGAAGATGGTTTAACTCCATTAGGATTTGCTGCACATTATGGAAATTCTGATGCCGTAAAGGTTCTTTTGGAGAATGGTGCCGATGTTAACGCGGTATCTCATTCAAAAATTGAATATATACCCTCTAATACCGCTCTCCACGCGGCGATCGCTGGTGAAAGGGATACAGAAGTCATAAAAGTGCTTTTAATGAACAAGGCAAACCCTAACATTTTTGATAGTAACGGTCACACAAGTTTACATACTGCGGCCTTCCATGATGACAATATTGATCTAATCAAATTATTGGTGGAACACGGCGCTGATGTTTATGCCAAAGTTGAAGGCGGCGATGATGCAGCTTCCCTTGCAAAGGAAAGAGGTAATCTTCGAGTCGCAGAGTTATTGGGAAATTACATTGCTGATTAAGCAAACGGAAACGTGAGTTCAGCGGTGGAGCCGATCCATCGCTTTTCTGCGTTCTGCACATGGCCATTAAACAAACGGACAGATTTCTTCAACAAGAAATAGGGGAATTATGTTATTATTTGGGAATGACTTCTACGTTAGCAAGCAATAAAAAGGAGGCTTTCTATGAATATAAAAGAAACTGGAATTATCCTATTTTGTGAAAATTATGAGGCGGCATTAAAATATTATTCTGATAAACTGGGTTTGCATGTACGCAAAAAAGGCGAGGACTTATCCGTATTAGACTTCGGAGGTAGTTATCTCATGTTGGAGGATAACGGGGTTGCTTCACTAAAGGAAAAAACAAGGGCAGAGAACCCGACAGTCATTCGTTTTAACGTCACTAACTTTGGAGAGGCTGTCTCAGAGTTAGAGCGGCGTGGAGTCTTTGTTGATGTCAAGAAATTTGATTGGGGAACGATTGGAGTTATTATTGACCCTGAAGGAAATCGGATTGAATTGAAGGATTAGATTTAAAGTAACATGTTGAACTAACGCAGAACGAGTTCAATTACAAAATAATGAGGCAGCAGACAACTTAGGTCTGGCAGACTTCTCAGTGAACAGAGGAGGGTAACATGTATTCCTGGATAAAAGAAATCCACAAAGAAGATGTATTCGGAAATGACGTTGAAAACGCAATACCAATCCATGTACCTTTTAAAATTGAAAAGTTGGAAGCAAAAGATTCTGTTTATAATATGACTGTCTTTGCTCAATTTCTTAATTCATCCAGTGTCCTATTGCCAGGGAATACATCCATCCAGCTAGAGTCTGAGAATGAAGAAATCCATAATTTGATTCTAAAGGAATTAGTTCCTCACTATGAGAAAGTTAAAATTGTTATAATTGATAATCGGATAAGCACCATAATGATGGAACAGTTGAAGAATGACTCCGTAGAGTTATTTAGATCTATGGAGCAAAGCGGCGAACTGTCTCCTTTAATAATGGACTTTTATCGAAGTAGTGAAAGGAACTTGCTTGGTCCTCATAAGATGAGAAGAACTTGCAGGTATTTTAATGTATTATTTGATAAGTTGGAACCTATGAACTTAACTGGAACAGATTCTCTGATGAAATGGATCGAAGATGGGTATAAACAACCGAATGAAAGACTAGCTTTATCACCTACTGGATGGGTATTAGAGGACGAATTACAAAAGTCGGTCTCGCTTCGCTTCTTTGCAACATTCTGTCCTAGTCTTTTCTTAGTAGTAGATGCAGATGATTTGAAAATAGTCGGACTTGATATCTTAAAAAAGCAAATGAAATCATTCAACTAATGACGGAGAACGATATTTCGAATGTGAACTTTTCTTCTAAACTTGAAGACCAATGGAGGCTAAGTGTGTGAAAATTAAATTTGTAGCACTCTTACTCTTATTTACAATCTTTATTGCTTTGACTGGATGTTATAACAATTCCAAGGAGAAAACCCCACGGGAACTGACTGCTCAATCGGTATCAGAACTGATAACTATTGAAAATGTTGAATCGTTACAAGTTGTTGGCGGCTTACCAGGTGCAAAGGGTTCTCAATTATTTCAAAAAAACGATGCAAAGGGTAAGGATATTATTACAAAAATTATAGGCTGGTTATCTTCTGCAAAGGCCGTAAATAAATGATCAAACAGAAACACAATATGGGAAACACGGTTATCCGATGGTTTTAGAAATAAATAATAATGAGGGTAGGACTACATATATTGAGCTTGCATACAATTGTGTTTCTAAAACAAATCCAGATGGGAGCGGTACAAAGACATGCACTGCTGCTGAAGGAGAAGTCTTTATTTACAATGAGTTAATAAAAACACGTGTTAACTCTCCAAGACTGTACGAATGGCTTAATGAAGGATGGATAAAAGAAGAATAGTTTGACTATTATAATCTGATGTGTGTACTCAGGAGATTGTACAAATCGCTAAACTAACGGATACTATAGCTCAATAAACAACAAGAGAAGGCTGCCGAGATCAATTGATCGGCAGCCTTCTCAGGTAACGGGCAGGATAACGCAACTTCTGAGAGATGTATGTGTCTTATTAATGGGATAAACTGTAAATTATGAGGATTCTTATGAAAAAATGAGTATACGTTATTTTAGTAATAATGACCTTTATGTTTTCATCGGGTGAATCAGTTTCTCCAAAAATATTGAGGAGGAGTGAAAGATAAAAATGGTTGTAAATAAAAAGGCAGCTGCGGTTATTGTCGCCATCATCATGGTAAGCGGATTAGGTTGGATTGGCTTTCGATTGGTAAACGAAAGCAAGGGCTCAGTTTCACAAGGCACAACTCAGCAAAGCACTGCTGAACCCAATGATAGTTTTTCAATGAAACCTATACCCTCGGTTGTTGATGGGATAATCGAAGAGGACATTCAATCTATTCGTATCTTTGAAGGATCTATGTCCGATTATACGGCTAAAGAAACCCCTTTCTTTTCAAAGCCTGATGTAGGCATCATGTTTTTTCCGAAAACGTTGATGCCTTTAACGCCAGAGGTCATATCCGAACTTCCTAATAGAATCAAGATCATTTCTAAGAATATAAAAAAGGAAGTTCGTTTTTCAGTCGATCCGATAAAATCCGGAGATTCCAACGTAGTTCCGTTGTTGCTGCAATTGATTGATGCTCCTAAAGAGGATCTCCTTATCCATTTCGTTTCTATGGACGGAAAACAAGAAAAAATCGTTACCCTATTTTATACCGAACCGTTCAATTATACAGTTACATCTGAAGATGATCCGGAAATTGCGAAATACGACGAATATTTAGAACAAGGGATGAACACAGTTCGCCATTTACAACCAGGCAAGTTATATAAGTATCGATTCCAATTTACTCACGATCTGAATAGGGAGAGCGTTCAACACAAATTGACAGAATACCTCAAAAACAATACTTTTCAGGGAGTAAGCTTGGACTGGGAGAATGATAGGAGTTTTATTCTTTCTATAGATTTCAGGCAGGAGGCAAATGCAGCTCCTGTTGGATTGAGTTTTAACGGCGTTCGTAACATAGCAGGATATACGCTCTCAACCGGTAAACAACATCGTTTTCAACCTGCACCTGCCCAGGCGCTTTATAGAATCAACCTTGCAACTTCAAAGAAGGATAGCTTGTTTGCCTCCTCTATTCATTATAATGAAATTGATGTATCCCCCAATGGGAAGTATGGATTGGCAGCAGAAGTGGGAGACAATGAAATGCATTCGATTTACGCCTATTCTGTAATCGATTTGAATGGAAAAATATTAAAGTCATTCGGTATGGACGAGATTCGTCTTGCCAAATGGTCCCTAAATGGCAATGCACTGATCTATTTGCAAAAAAACAATGTGATGCTTTATGACCTCCCTAGCGGTAATACCAAGGTCATTTGGGCAGCTCCAAATCAAGAAAAAAATGCTAGAATCGTCTCCTTAGACAATGATCCTACATCAGAAACGGCAGTGATCGGTTGGGGTAAGCACGACGATGATGGTAGATTCACCTATGATCTTTATGTTTTATCAGATTATAGTGACAGCCAACCAAGGAAAATCCAATTCGCGGGCAGCTTTTCTTGTTACGAAGGACCTTGCATTGCCCCTGGTTATCGGATCGTCAAAAAAGACGAAATGTATTACGAAGTTTATGGTGATCAGGAAAACACTCCTAAATGGTCTGCTTACAAAATAGATTTGGCCAGTGGGGAGAAGAAGGAAGAGGACCTAAAACATCTGATTTCGGATGACGATAATAAGCGTATTTTTGAATTATCGAATGGGAAATCGTTATGGATTCAAAAACTACCTGTGAATAGTAAGGAGCAATGGATTCGTTCCGATCCGTTCAAAGGCAAACAAACTCCACTCATGGAAACCTCTCTCGGATTATTTAAAGAGTGGATGTCTCTGTATGAAATCGGGGAAGACAAATACTTGATCCATCTTCCTGATCAGAATTGGAAAATCATTGATACAAGAAACAACAACGTGTCAGAATATGTATTGATTCCAAAGGAAGTCAATCAAGTTCACAAATTAGGGACACAACTATATTTTTTTAGCAACGAAGAGTCATAACTAACCAATTGTAAACGATGGTTAAGTAGTAAATGAAATGATGCAGGAAGTTCAAAAAATTGAGAGTGGCGGACCGAAATGTCAAACAATCTTAACCATTTAAGAGTATTTATAAAAAAGATACTCTCCGTGATTTTTCTTTGCCTAGTCTTAACCGCTTGTACCGATCCAAAACAATCACAACCACCCACCATAAAAATAACGCCATCCGCACAACCTGAACCTACAAAAGAAAACACTGTTATTAAGCCTGAGAAAGAAAATATCATTCCAGTAGAGTATATGCCTGTAACATTACCTACTATTAGCCTATCACCCATTGGTACGAACGTGGTCAATAAGAAGCTTAAAGAAGTAAAACTACAAGATGCTTCGGTTGTTCTATATAGCAAAAAGAGTGGCGAATCTCATCACATCTACGCTGGTATTAAAACTGGAGACAAGATTTACGAAATCGAGGGCATTATTGGATATGGAAATCCCGACGAGACCGAAATTTCTCAAAATTATTTCAACGGCATTTCACTCATTAAAATCCGTGGATCAGAAGGAGCATCCGCCCCGATTACCAACTACATTAAAATTGAAAATGGCTTCCCTATATCATTTATTCAAATGGAAAAATACTTCCAAGAATATGATATCGATAGTGACGGTAAAAAAGAATTGATCACATCTGCTGGAGGAACGATTCCAGAAACTGAAATAATAAAAGTAAACGGCAACAAATTTGAAAGCGTAAATCTTAATCAGGTCATGAATGGTGTTGTGACTTTTGATAATAAGCAACTAGAATTTATTGTATACCAACCCAACAAAAATCCTGAATTATATAAAATGACCTCTAGAGGAATGGAATATGTGAGCGAGCAGTCCATTGCCACGATTGATAACAAAAATACTACTATTAATGAACCTGAACAAAAAGTTTGGTTTCCCCGACCGCACGGGGGTAGAACAATAAGCGGTTCGGGCAACCAGCTTGATGATACATTTATTGATCCGAATAATGGATGGGCCCTATTCCATATAGGCGAAGAAAATAGGTGGGAGCTACAACGCACCTTCGATGGGGGAAAGAATTGGGACACTATAACGAATAAAGCGCCTGAGAAATCCTTACAATTGAGTATCCTTGACGACAAACATGGTTGGCTTCTCGGTAACTTTGAGAAAGATGAACCCCCCATATTATATATAATGAGGACAGAAGATGGCGGAGTAACGTGGAAGAAACAAACACTTGAATCTCCAGTTGATACAAATAAAATTACTAAAGACACTGAAATCATATCCCAGAATATGTTTTTCTTTAACGAGAGTGAAGGAATCGTACAACTCGAATTTAAAGTTATGGATTCTAAATCCCTTTATATCTACTACACCTCAGATAAGGGAAGCACCTGGTCAAAGCCAGTAAAGGTTGACTTAACAAAAACAACGATTACGTTTGGTGATTGGACATGGGATCGTACCGATGCAAATAAGTTGATATTCTCGAAAGGAAATAAACAATGGATTTCGGATAATAATGGTGAAACATGGAATCTAGTGCAGAAATAAATGCCCGCAGCCGTCCCGGAGCTTCACTCCGCTAACGGGCAGGATTGTTAAGAATAGGTAATGGTCATAATGAGTATTAAGTTGTTGAGACTAAAAAACAAGAGGGGTGAGCCTCTGTTGAGAACTTTACTATACGTGATTTTAGGTTGTATCGGAGGCATGTTCCTTGTTTTATTACTTATTTTTGCTAAGGCTTTATTTAATGCAGGTATTGAGGCGATATTTCCGCATAGTAATGCTCAACTCATTTTGGGGATTATTGTATTAGGTTTAGTTGTTATTTATTTCATTTGGAAGAAAAAACGTCACTAACGGGAAACAATGTGTAGGAGTTGCTATCAGGCTCCTTAATTCGTTTGTTGAAGTAACGGAAACGATAGTTAAATAACAGAAGGGCTGCCGTGTCGTGGCAGCCCTTCGCTCAGCTAACGGGCAGTTTAACGGAACAATTTCTTAAGACATAAAACTCGCTCAAATGAGGGGAATTATAACTGGCTGTTTGCTAACACGCTAAGATGCGCGAAGGCCAGTGCAGCGATCTACAGTATCATCGAGACGGCAAAGGAATATGGACTGCATCCGTTTAAATACATCATGCATCTTTTTGAGAGATTGCCACAGCTCGAAAATCCCTGTGATCCGAAGTCGCTGGAGCCGTTTTTGCCTTGGTCATCGTCTATTCCATTGATGTGCCGTGTCTTTACTTCGTGATAAGTCTATAACAGCCCTAGTACAATATAATGCTGCAATGACGATGTTGGCTAACGTCATCGTTCACGTGTAGGCTTATTATGTCTGACTAACTTTGAATCAATCCAATACCTCAAACAGTTTATTATGTCGCGACTTAGCCAACCTTTTAAGATGGGTGGATTTTCTTGACACCACTTCAAGTTCTAGAACGCAGCTTGGTCCGCACAATAGTTCCACTACCAATGGGCCCAGGAATCCGAAGTTCGCCGCCGCTGTATCTCAAATAGCAGATACACGCGATAATCGTAACAAAGCGTTGACTTCTGAACTGTTGAGGCTAAACGAAAAAATGCACTAGGCCGCGAGGCTAGTGTAAGTAAGGGACTAATTATTTCGAGAAGCTATGCACTTGAATGGAGGTGACTTTTATGCAGATCAGTAGACTTTTCGGTATCGTTTATTATTTGCTTGATAAAAAAGAAAGCACTGGGAAAGAACTTGCAGACCGTTTTGAAGTGTCGGTTAGAACCATATATCGCGATATCCAAACATTAAGCAGTAACGGTATACCGATCTATACGAGTCAGGGCAAAGGCGGAGGCATTGTTATCCTTGATAACTTTGTACTAAATAAGTCGGTGCTCTCAGATAAAGAGCAGGATGAAATATTGCTTGCACTGCAAAATCTCTCGGCGGCGCGATATCCGGATATTGATTTTGTGCTTTCACGACTGAGAAATTTTTTCCAGAAGAGCGATGTCAATTGGATTGAAGTGGATTTTTCCCCGTGGGGAAGCGATGAAAGAAATAAAGAAAAATTCAACGAGCTGAAAATGGCAATTATCAGAAAGCAGATCATTACGCTCGAATATTTTAATACTTCGGGTACGAAAAGCATGCGCAGGGTTGAGCCGATGAAGCTAATTTTTAAGGATAAGGCATGGTATTTGAAAGCGTATTGCTACGATAAAAAAGCCTACAGAACGTTCAAAATATCTCGTATGGCTAATATCGAAATCACCGACGATGTATTCGGGCAAAGAACACCGGGTGAGTCCACGGCTGAATCGGAAGATAATCACATTCTTGAATTCATTGATATTCGGCTAAAAATATCACCAGCAGGGGCGTATAGAGTTTACGATGACTTCAATGAAAAAGAAATAACGAAACACGAAGATGGATCTTTTACGGTTCTTACATCTATGCCTAGAGGGGATTGGCTTTCAAATTATCTTCTCTCTTACGGCCCGGTTATTGAATCGATAGAACCTCAAAGTCTGCGAGATACTGTCATAGGCAAAATGGAGGTAATCATGCAAAATCTGAATCGGATAGACGAAATTCGATAGATCAAAGAGAACGAATTTACCGGACCGAATCAAACTGGATGCTGACATAAACTCATTTTACAAAAGCGTTGAATAGACTTTCATCCAAATGGTAAAAGAATAAAGAATAAAAAAAATGAAGTTAATATGACACGCTGTTGTCCAGTTATATATGATAATCTTAGAGCGTGTTAAAACAAAAAGGAGGAGAACTAATGAAATACACCGTAATAACAGGAGCCAGTTCCGGCATTGGGTATGAAACTGCGCTCGCCTTCGCTGCGCGTGGCAAGAACTTGATACTTACTGCACGTAGGAAGGAGAATTTGGATGAGCTTCGCTCTAGCATTCAGCAACTTCATACCGACGTTGACATCGTCATTCATGCCACAGACCTCTCTATCGCCGCAAATGTTTTCTCACTATACGAAAGTTTGAAAACGTATGAGATTGAAACGTGGATCAATAATGCGGGGTTAGGAAATGGCGCTTCCGTCGGAGACCAAAATTTGGACAAAATCCAGCAAATGCTGCATCTAAACATAGAAGCCCTCACGATACTAAGCTCCCTGTTTGTCCATGACTATGCCAGTGTGGAAGGAACACAGCTGATTAATATTTCCTCGGCTGGCGGGTATACCATCATTGGCGATACAGTCACATACTGCGCAAGCAAATTTTATGTCAGTGCATTTACCGAGGGGTTGGCACAAGAATTAGCGGGAAAGGGGGCTCGCATGAAGGTAAAGGTTCTCGCCCCATCTACAACCGAGACAGAATTTGCGAAGCGTTTTTACGACCTTGAACATTTCGAGTACTCGGGTGTCTTTCCGAAGTTTCATACCGCTGCACAGATGGCCGAGCTGCTCCTGAAGCTCTATGATGGCGACAAGGTAGTAGGAATTGTCGACGGTTACACGTATCAGTTTGAACTGAGAGACCCAATCTTCCCTTATTTAAGTTTGTAAATACAAGTCTCACAAGGGCGTTCGCGAGTCGCGGAGTAAATGCGTGCCCGTTCCATGAATAAAAAGTGAAGATCTAAAACAAAAGTGGTTGAACAGGAGGCTATTCCTGTACAACCACTCTTACTGTCATAGGCAAAATGGAGGTATTAACGCAGAATCTGAATCGGAGAAATGAAGATGTTAATATGACACGATGTTGTCCAGTTATATACGATAATCTTAGAAAAAATGATTGTAATTAAAAGGAGTATAAACATGGAAAAGCAGCCTATTGGATTTAAAAATGCCGAACCATTTTTTAACATCATTATGGAAGGACTTAAAGGTGAAGTTGATGGGGAATACTTTTGGGATGCTGTTGCGGATGATGCAGTATTTGATTTTTTATACAACATTCCAGGATTTCCAAACAGAATGGAAGGTCGCTCGACATATATGAGTTGGTTCAGTAATTATGGTACTAAATTAAATAGCGCCGATCATCTAAAAGTTTATAAAGTGCAGGGAGAAAATATTATTGTTATGGAATATCAGGTCCACGGAATCGAACCATACTCCGGTAAGCCTTACGATAATAGATTTTGCTCAATAGTTACGATTAAAGATCGAAAAATAGTTTATTGGAGAGACTATATGGATTCGCTTGCTGCTATGGGCAGTTGAAAACTAGGTTATGGAAGCTTTCGATAAAGCATTTACCTTGTAGAGCAGGCAAGTATCGAAGGATCCTTGGACGAATGCGGAGAATTCGAATTGTCAGCGTCCTTCGAGGCACTTCATGGCACGTTAGACGTAGATTTATTAAATCCGCTGCAAGCCGATCTTGGAGTTAATGTGCATGTTCCGGAATTGAAAGTAGCAGACGTGATTGCAAAATCATTGAAGGTTGATTTCTAAGGCAAGTTCTTCGTCGAAAAGTGTACGCGGCTGCGATTGATCGATAGCATGTTCATGTTCAAAAAGGGCCGGCTCGCAAGCGAAGGGATCGCTTGTGAGCCGGCCTTGATTGTTAGTTCAACCCTTATTCCTGAACTTACTCGGCGTAACGCCCGTAACCTGCTCGAACACCCTGCTAAAGTAGTAGGGGACGGGGAATCCGACGCGTTCGCTTACTACTTTGACGGAGTAAGAGTTGGATGACAAATTGGTTTTGAAATGACAAATAAAGTTTTGAAATGTCAAACAAAGTTTTGAAATAAAAAAACGTTCACTAATCAACTCTGAGTGAACGTTTTTTTACTGAGTTAGAGCATATGATTAACATTTTAGTTGCAGAAGCAGCGGGGATTAACGGGAGAACTATAGTTCAACCACGACATGGAGGCAACCGGCACGATCGGTTGCCTTTGTCTATTAAACGAAAGGATAATTTGATCAATTCGCGAAAACTTTAAGGATGGAATTATTTTCAAGATTATCAGAAATCAAAGTAAGGGGATTAGGATATGAAGTACTATTTGTCATCATTTAAGATTGGAAATAATGAAAAGAAGTTACTACAAATGACAGAGAACGGGAAGAAGAAAGCTGCTTTTATTAATAGTGACGAAGTGGACATTACGGAACTTAAAATCTTGGATTCTTTGTAGACATTCTTGACTTAGAATTTTGAACAATACGATATTAATATTCTTCTGACCCCTCTATGTAGTTAATGTAAGGTGCTTACTTTTAGGTACTTATTCTTTAGTCTTAGAATAGATCGTGGAGCGCGGCACTCCAGTCATATTAGAAATCTTGTTCGTAGTAGAAGAAAATTTTTCAAATACAGGGGAGCAATTCTGCTCTGTTTAGATTGAAACTTACCTACTAGTAAGTTATAATACAGCTATGGAAAATCGAAAAACACAAATTTTAGACCTGGCACTAAAACTTATTCGAGAAAAAGGTTATGTTGCCATAAGTTATGATGATTTGTCCAAACAGCTGGGCGTAACCAAGGCAAGCATACACTATCATTTTGAAAAAAAGGAGGATTTAGGAGTTGCCGTTACCGAGCGGATGCAACAAAATTTGCAGAATTTCTTATTATTCATTAATCATTCTACAATGACAGTAGAAGAGAAGCTTATGCAGTTCATTGCTAGACAAATTGAAATAAGCGGGGATGGAATATGCCCAATATCGTCTTTACAATCTGATTTTGTATCATTACCTAATATTATTCAACAAAAAGTGCAGGAAGTAAGTAAGTTTGAATTAAAAGTTTTAATAAATATTCTTACAGAAGGGTATAATGAAAATATCGTTCAAAAATCAGAAGATATTGAATCATTAGCTTTTACCATTCTGTCATGTATAAAAGGTGCTTTGCAATATAAACGAACATTGGGAAAGGATGTATTATCCCAAGTTCTGATTCAGATAAACCGTCTTATTAAATATTAAAAGGCGGTTAATTACGAAGTATACTTATCTACTAGTAAATAAAATAATAAGGGGAAGTAGGAAGTTACTAAAATGAAAAGAATGCTTTTGGTTATTCTTATAATGTCCTGCTGTGCTACTTTTATTACACCGTTATTTCCTCTATACAGTGAACATTATCGATTGAATAGTCTGCAAATTACGATTTTGTTTGCCATTTATGCTGCTTTCCTGCTTCCGACATTGCTTGTCGTGGGAGCCAAAGGCAGCGCTTGGGGATTGAAAAAAGTACTTCGCAGCAGTATTTGGATCTCCATCGCATCAACGTTGCTCTTACTAGGAAGTTTTGATGCTTGGATGCTCTATGCTGCAAGGATATTGGAAGGTTTAGCATATGGCGCTTTTACGGGTACTGCAGCAGCTTTTTTAATTAAACAAATCTCACCTAATAAAGTAGGTACAGCTATCAAGTTTTCGGGAGTAACAATACTCATCGGTTTTGGCCTGGGTCCAGCTATTGCCGGTTTAATTTTGCAATATTTACATCTGCAGCCGCTTCGAGTACCATATTGGTTTCTACTTTTCATGTTAATTACTTCTTTAGTAATTCTGGAAACTCTTCCTAAGCACGAGGATTCTCTAACTCAGAAAACGGTTAAGACTAAAATTTCACTCGGTGTGCCGGGTAGTATTCGTTCACATTTTTGGTCATTTGTTGCACTGCCGATCTTCACTGTTTTCACAATTCAAGGAATTGCGTTTTCCCTTATACCTTCTTTTATCAAAAATGTCATTCACACTTCAAACCTCTCCTTTTCCGGGTTATTAATTTTGTTGCTTCTTGGAGGAGGGGCCTTGGCTCAGTTTGTTCCTTGGCCGAGTAATCCAGTCTCACGGATGCGCTTTGGAATCTTACTACTTGCTATTGGATCATGGGGCATTGTATTTTCTGGTCTGACAGCGAATTTATTTTTGCTGTGGACCGGCATATTCATTCAAGCAATCGGCGGTGGATGGACGTTTCAAGTTTCTTTAAGGTTTGCCAGTCAGTTGCCGAAAGCAGAAGAACGTCCACGAGTTATATCGGCTTTTTATTTATGCGCCTATTCCGGATTCATTGTTCCGGTTATTGGAGTCGGAGTCCTGTCTCAATTTTTTAATTTAAACTTTTCATTGATTCTATTGAATTTGTTTGCTGCGATAATCGTTATCTATGTATTGATTTATTCAGTCAGATTTAATCGATATTATTCTAAAGTTACATCACAATAATCACCATCATGGATTGATAGATAGGAGAATACTAACATGTATAAACGTTTTTTGGTTCCGGTTGACGGTTCCGAACACTCCAAACATGCTTTGAAATCGGCGCAATGGCAGGCGGAAAATGCCGGGATAAACGCCCGGATAACACTACTTCATATCATTTCTCGGAATGATATCAATACAGTTGCGTACGGGGTGGATCTTGAACAATTGCAAAAAGAGGAAGCTAAGCGGATTTTAGAAGAATCCGTACAGGTCCTTTCAGGATCATCCATACAATATGATATCGAATACCATATTGGGGATCCTGCAGAGATGATATGTAAGAAAGCGAAAGAAGGAGATTATGACCTGATCGTAATGGGCAGCAGAGGACTTAGCCTTTTTTCAGAACTGTTCGTGGGAAGTGTTAGCCATAAAGTAATCCAACACGCTCATTGTGCTGTAATGATTGTAAAATAACTCATGCTTGAAAACTATATAATGCACATGCTGGTTTGTTTGACTCCATGATTGAAGGATACGACGACAAGCCTCCGGGTTGCTTACTTGTCAATATGGCAGTGGAGCTTGCTCCATGGGATCACGAAGTGGACGTCAAGGCCGGAGAAAGCTTCGACAGGATGGAGCAGCTTCTTGCCGAACTGATCCGGAGAGGACAAAAAAACGGAGAGTTCGCCACTTCCCGTGACCCGGGTAAACTCGCGGAAAATATTCACAATACGATGGTGGGGGTTGCTCGTACTTGCCCGAACTTCTTGACCGTGATTTCAAAACTGCGCGGAACATGGGGATTATATTGGAAACAGAACATACTGCCGTCGTACTGAAAAGTAATAATATGAATGTTGGACGGCATAAACGCTCACGCCAGATACCGCTTAAGGAGGAGCACATGAATAATCTTTTGACAAATGTGATAGACGCGCACGGAGGAATTGACCGTTGGAAAAAATTTAGTTCACTGACTGCCACGATCGTCACCGGCGGCGGACTATGGGCATTGAAAGGACTTGTACAAGACTCCAATCCTCGGGAGATGACAGTCGCGCTTCATTCGGAAATCGCCTCTATTACTCCCTTTGGGCAACCGGATTGGCGAACTGCCTTCACGCCCGATCGCATAGCGATTGAGACCCTTTCTGGGGAAATCATCCACGAGCGACAGAATCCTAGAGCCTCTTTCGCTAACCACGTGATGAACACACCGTGGGAACCGTTACATCGAGCATATTTCAATGGATACGCATTGTGGACATACTTGACAACGCCTTTTTTCATGACCATGCCAGGATTCGAGGTCAGCGAAATCCCGCCCTGGCAAGAGGGCAATGAACAATGGCCCGGTTTACGTGTTCAGTTCCCCGACCACATAGCCAGTCACGGCAAGGAGCAAGACTTCTACTTTGGCGATGATTTTCTGCTGCGCAGGCACGATTACCATGTCGATATCTCAGGTAGCTTTCCAGCGGCGCAATATGTCTACGACTTTATTGAGATCGAAGGGCTTCGTTTCCCAACAAAACGCCGCGCATATCTGCGCGGACCCAATCTGGAGCCAGTAAAGGATATGCTTTTCGTCTCGATTGATCTCAGCAACTTCCGGTTCAGTTGAACTCATACCTCCGCATCCACAAGGATGCGGAGGTATTCTTACAGGAAAATCATCCGAAGTTAATGTTGTTCTTGATCATGTCCGGAGCAGGGGGATGGCGTACACTATAGAAGAAGCAGAAAATAATCATAAACAAAAGAAGGCAAGGCGGAGTTCGTACGATGGCAGACACGATCGGTTGCTTTTGTCTGTTGAAGTACTTAGTAAAATGAAATCGTATAATCCAACAGCGATGGCAATGATGGTGTATGATAACCCCACTGAGCAGAATAAAGAACTGCAGCGAAATGTCGAAACGTATGTTAGAAAACTAATGACGTAAGCTAAATACAAAAGCGCGCGCGCTGCCGGTATTTGTTTGTCAGTAGCGCGCTTTATTTTGTCGTAAAAGAGAGAGAGATAAAAACCTGTACAACTTCTTGTCTTTTATCGATAGTTATTCTAGACATGAGTGTAAGAGGACAAGATCATATATCTATAGAGATCCGCGCGCAGCGCGGTTTTTTTATTTTAAGGATGTAAGTTCTTGTCTTTTTCGCAAGACAAGAACTTACATCCTTTACCGATACTGGACAAGAACATATATCCTTTGCCACGGTGGAGTTCAACGGACAATATTTTACATTTTAGGAGTCGTGTGAAACCTTTTTAAATACAATTTAGGGACGTCATGCAAGGAAATAACAAAATTATTTGCGCTAAAAACATATATCTTTTGCCGAATTATTGTACAAGAACATATATCTATTGTCGTAAATATAGACAAGAACATATATACTTAGCTGATTTTTTGGACAAGAACAAAGTATTATAGCCGAAGCGCAATATAGAACAACAAGAAGCTCTAAATAATGATTGTGTTAAAAACATTGCACACATTCGTGGTGCAGTACACTCTCGAGTTGAAATAATTCTCTTCAATATTCCCGACACAAGAGAAAGAGAGAGGGAATTTGAAAAAGGACTGGAAATGTCAAGAGCACAAGCCATAAAAATGATCAGGGATGCTTTTGATATTATCATTCAATATCTCGAACGACTTCAATCTAACCCGGAGTTAGTAATGTCACAACCATTTATCTATTTGCCACCTCTTACGTATAGTCAAGTAAATAACGAGACTACAGCTCTCAACCTTATGATCGCGATGGTGCGAGAGGTCCATTATCATACGGGGCAAATCATCTATGCAGCAAAAATGAGAAAGGGACAGCTTGTATGGCAATACGATTAGGGATAAAAACTTGATATAATTGACCAGTGGTTTAAAAAACCCTTGATCCCCAAGGACTATTTAATTTGTAAGGATAAGCATGCCAGTAAGCAAACTAACGGCGTTTATGTTGATACGGATCGATTCCAGTAGATTTTAATTTTATGAATGTCGAAATCAATGTCAAAAGTCACAAAACAGATGAATGGAAATCAATGCTATATTTCTGAAAAATCAAAACTATCGCTCTATATGATATACATTTTTTATAGTCTAATATTAGGTTGAAAGGCTGATTGCTATAAAAAATACGGAGGTTGGCAAATGAGAACAAAGGTAACAAAGCGAATTACAGTATTAACTCTCATCTTTATCGTAATCCTGTCTCTATTTAGTAGTTTGGCTTCTGCCTCGCCTGAAAAGTCAGTAAAGGCAGAAGGGAGAACAATTGTATCGCTCGTTTTAGCTGCACCTAGAATAACATTCATAGATGAAGGGGAAGAGCGTCCAATCGCTTTGAAAGCGCTTTATAGCGATGGTTCGATGGAAGACGTAACTAATTTAGCCAAATGGGAATCAAGAGATCCGTCGATTGCAAAGGTTGAAAATGGCGTATTAAAAGGAATATTGCCAGGTGATGTTTCATTGAGAGTAACCTATTCAACTTTTCCACAAATAAACTTCTTTGCTTCTATAAGAGATATTCCAGATCATGTAACGGCGCTCGAACTTTCGACTAACCAGTTGAGACTTGAAACCTCTGATAAGCCGGTTCAAGTATTAGCCTTTAAAAGGGACCCCGAAGTTACAGAGATTACTTCTGCAGGAAGCTGGACAACGACAGATCGTAAAGTTGCTACCGTTAGTAAAGATGGTCAGATTATCCCAATAGGACTAGGAGAAGCATATATATATTTTAAATACGATAAATTGGTTGATGCTGTTTACGTTAAGGTTGTTAAGCCGGAGAAGCTTGTAACTGATACACCTGCTGTTGAAGTTTTGCCAGGTGCGAATTGGCCGGTTAGCTTAACCGAAGTATTCAATAACGGAGAATCAAAGAATGTAAATCTATATGAAGTGAAGTGGACTGTCGAAGATAGCAGCATTGCAACGGTAACGGATTCAGGATTAATCATAGGAGGCAAGACAGGTAAAACAATTGCGACAGCTTCCTATAGATCAGATGTTCTTCCGCCAGTTAAAATTGAGGTTACTGTCACCAATAAGCTTACTGCTCCAAGAGTTATTGGTGTGACAGCTTCTCCATCAAATCTCTCCATAGGTGTAGGTGAAGCAGCACCTATTGCAATAACGGCGATTTACAGTGATGGGAGCACAGAGGATGTCACAGCTTCCGTTATATTGTATACCGACAATGGCAAAGTAGCCTCAGTTCAGCAAGAAAAGGTTATTGGTCAATTGAGCGGCACAACCGTTTTGCATGCTATCTATTATAATGGTCGTAACACTGTGGATATCCCGGTGGCAGTCAAGGATAAAGACGGTCAGAAGAAGGCTCCAATCCCAGAATCGATTTCTATTACACCAAAAATGAAAAATATGGTGGTACATCAACAGCAGCAATTGGAGGTAAAAACGAGCTATACGGACAGATCTGTGGTAAATTCGACTCCATCTGCGGTTTATAAATCATCTAATCCTGATGTTGTTACAGTTAATAAGGATGGTCTACTTACTGCTGTAGGTACTGGTACAGCCATAGTTACCGTAGATAGCTCCGGCTACTCAAATCAGATTCCTATTGGCGTTTCAGAAGAACCATCTAGATTTTTCGTGAATAGAATTGTTGATCTCATTCCTAGTGAAACTAACATCTCCTTCCGGTTAGCTGAAAGTACGCATTCGTTTTCTGTAAAGGCAAAATATCAGGATGGTTCAGCAGCTGACGTCACTTCAGACTCAAGATTCACATCATTAGACCCGGACATCGTTACAGTTAAGAATGGTGTTCTTACAGCGGTTGCACCAGGTACAACTCAGGTCCTTATCAATCACGGAGCAAGCACCGAGATCTTAAATGTTTCAATCCTTCCTGATAATGCTGCATCAATAGAGGATTTAAAAATCGAGTCATTGCTTGTATCCTCATTGGATGTTGTTGTTCAAAAAGATAAGTTTTATCCCGTACATGTTTTTGCCCAATACAATGATGGGACTCAAAAAGAGATTACGAAGTCAATCCAGTGGGTTTCAGAGGATCCTAGTATTGCTGGTGTTACAGACGGGAAATTTACTGGAATGAAAATTGGAAAAACGACAGTTAGTGCAACAATTGCAGGTTTCCCTCCTATTAAATTTCCGGTAAAAGTAACACAACAAGAGGGACCGGTTAATTTAGTAGGAATCACTCTAAACTATGGAATGCTAATACAGCCTGAGGCAGGAGCTCCTGTAGATGTGAACGCCTTTGCGGAATATACAGATCATAATATAGTTCAGGTTGATACTGATGGGAAGTGGGAATCTTCAGATGAGAAAGTAGCAACTGTTGATCAGAACGGGGTCATTACATGGGTCGGCCCTGGTCAAGCATACATCTATTTCAATTATGGAGGTTTAAGAGATTCTATTTGGATTAGAAACATTAAGCCTAGCGCTTTAATTCCAACTACCCGCAATGTGATGTTAGAACCTAATAAGTCGAAGGACGTGTCTATATTTGCTTTATTTGGTACTGTTCCACGATTTGGCGTTAATCTTTTTGATGTTACTAGCCAAGTAAAATGGACGGTGGCGGACGAATCGGTTGCAACGATTTCTGCCGATGGACATATCATCGCTCACGCTGTTGGAAAAACGACGATAACTGCTACTTTTTATGGTGCATCAACGACAATTAATGTTGAAGTCGTAGCAAAGTATCCTACATTTACTAAGGGGATAAGTTCTTCGCCAGGTTATATCGTAAATTCAGCAGGCTCAACAAGTGAGGTAGTCATTCATGCTATGTCTAGCGATGGAACGGTAAAAGACGTTACGGCTGATGTCACATGGAGTACGTCTAGTCCGGAAGTAGCTGAAGTGACCGCCGATCATAAGATCGCAGCGAAGTCAGAGGGAGCAGCTGTGATATTTGCGGAATATGAAGGATTTAAGATAATTATTCCTGTTATAGTCAAACCTAATTAATGCTGCACAAAAATTAAATCAATTTAAAAAGCCAGCGATTTGTAAACTGTACCCTATCGAGAAGACACTTTAAAAAAAGTCTCTCGGTAGGGTACTTTTGAGCTAAACTTCAGGAAGAATGGGTACAAGTTCTTGTCGTTTAACGGGTCAAGTTCTTGTCGTCGGACAATTAGACAGCAAAGATGTCGGGTGACAAGAACATATAAGCTTAAGATGCCGCATATCTGCGGCTTTTTTCATTTTAACGATATATGTTCTTGTCAAAAGCCAGTGACAAGAACATATATCGTTTGCCGATTTAGGACAAGAACATGTATCGTTTCCCGCAATTGAGGATTATTCTCAATTTGTATGATTGAAAGTCAGGTCAAGAGGAGCAACAGCGTTTAGAATTAAACGAGCGTGGTGGAAGCCAGTTACAAACATTGAACGGGCAGGATAGTTCAAATAAAGTAACGAATTGTTGACTATTCACATTTCTTCGAGAAGGGGATTTATTAAATGAAAAGAGTAGATGTTGCCTACGTGCTTCTCTCTGATGAACAAGGAAAAAATGTATTGATGGTCAAAAACAAGGGTATGAAATCTTCCTACTATACACTTCCTGGTGGAACAGTACAACGGGGAGAAACACTTGAAGAAGCTGCTATTCGTGAGGTAGAAGAAGAAACTGGCTTAGAGGTTGAATTAAATGGTATTTTCAGTGTAAGTGAAGCGTTTTTTGTAGATAGGGGACATCATACAATTTTCTTTACCTTTAGAGGGAATGTAATTGGTGGAGAAATAAATATCTCATTTCCAGAAGAAATTGAGGAAGTTACTTGAATGGAGACACAAAGAGCAGAAGAATACATACATATACCAAGTGAGTTAAAGGGATTAATAATTGGTAAATCATCAGCACCATATGTACTCAGAGGAACTATTAATCACAATTCATAATAAAGTTTGTTGAAGTAACGGAGAACTATAGTTAAAGGGCTTGCTTCGCAGCAGCTCTTTAGTTCATTCAAATAACCGGCATGATAGATTAATCACTTCGCGAATATATTTATGAAATTTCTTTCATCGTTTCAAAGATATTTCTATCTTTATTATGAGGAACTGAAAAATCAAATGGTTAGGAATGGTAACAATAGAGCTGAGTTCTCCTTATTGGCTGGTTGAAGTAACGCAATTCGTCAAAGCGGGGGATTCCCTTCGATTTGTTCCAATACAAGTCTTATATGAAACTTTTTTAGGTCTGCAAAACTCGCTAGTTTTTCGGGATCATCTTCACCGTCTGCAGTGGCCTCTAGTGCTTTTACAAGTTCAATAAATAACTCTGTGACTATTGCCGTGATAGGCGTAATTTGGGCTATCAGTATGGTCTGTTTTGTCAAAGGCTTATTGTCTTTAAGTTATTTGAAGAAAGGGTAGCTGAACTAACGGAAAACGTTAGTTCAATAAAACAGCGACAGTCTAGGACTTTATTTTCTCGTCCTTGGCTGTCGCTGTTTCGATTTGTAGGCTCATTAACGATCTGAAAAGGGAAAATAGTTTATAGGGCCTTTTTTGTCCGTTTGGTGATGTGTTTTTGATGGACATGGACACAAAATTGGGTGTTTTATTCAGATATCCTTTATTGAGCTATTACATATCAAAACGAATTCGTTTTGATATGGCCAAGTAAACGAGACAGGCGAGCAAAAGGCATCCACCCCAAATAGTATAGATAAATGAAGAAAAATGCAGGAAGTCATTATCAACCACGAACTCTTCTGAATTACCCTTACAGGTCGGTCGGAAAGAATCATTTCTCCAATTATGATATACCACCCCTTTGCTTGCTTGTGTGATTCTTTAAATTGTTCAGATCGTCCACTTTGCTCTGTAAACTCTGTTTGTTGGAATAAAAATTAATAATGTCATCAATGGTCGAAAATACAACACTAACGTTCGAATCATGTGTATCTATTTTGATAAAAAACCGCTTTTCTGATGTGGTCACATCTTTATTTTATATTAGTATTTGGTGGCGCTAAGCTTAATTTAAAGCTTCTTTCAGACCCAAGGCTGCCCGGACCCTTCGACTTAGAGTATGAAAAAACGCCAAGGCGGTCATGTTTAAAGGCTTAGTGTATATTTTCGTCAAAATGTTGGCGGTCACCTATTATTAAACTGATCATTCCCAGAAAACAAAAATTCACATATTAAAAAAAGTTTCATCATAGAAATGAGACCTTTTTCAATATGTGAATTGGTTTCAATTGGAATAATTAAGTTAATTATAACACAAAAGGTTAATGAATTAAAGTAAGTAAAGTGAGGAAAGCAAGGACATCCAGGTCCTTTTTTGTTTATATTAAAAGTATTACCGTTAAATTTCGAACTTATGATGATGTGTCGGGTGACAAGAACATTATCTCATTAATTGCCGCGTAAATCGCGGCTTTTTTATTTTATGGGATCAAGTTCTTGTCAAAACCCAATGACAAGAACTTGATCCCATTCCCGATTTTGACAAGAACTTGATCTAATTCCCGACAGAGCCATTGCAAGAGCATTATTGTTACGCTAACTGGTAGCATACTGTGACGAATGACAGATTTATGATGGCATGGTAGCTTGTAGGGAGAGACAAAGACCAACAAACTGTTAAAATCGAACATTACCTTGTTCCTGGTTATGACGTAGAATAGAGTAAATATATCCAAAGCGGAGTGTGATCTATGATTGACAATAATGGAATGATGGCTAAGAGAGCAGACACCTGATCGGTATTCAGGAGGATGATTGGAAATCCCTCATTACGATAGAACATTTACTTGCAATGTCGGCAGGTTCGATTTGCCAGATTTCGGAGAGTGGAATTATTTCGCCCCTATGGTCTTTCACGAGGGATTGTGGTTTTGGCAAGCTATTGTTCACTTTTTTGAACCCTAGTCATGCAAAACCACAACATTAAAGTACTGGACAGGGGTTCAAAACCCTACATTACCAATTATTACGACAGTATCGTCAGTTGCGTACTGGTAGCGCTTCTGATGGTTCTTTTGCTTTTCATGGATGTTGCAGGACTAGATTCATTTATCGAAACCATCTAATAAGAATAAGGTTTGGCATGTTGAGGGTGCTTCGTAGGTTATGATAAGATTATAAGATATCAAGAGAGAAATTGAGGTGAGAAGCTTGGACCGACTTTATGATATGTTACATTTTAACTCGGAGTTTGTAGAGAAGAAGGAATTTGAAAAATATAAAGCTTCTAGATTCAAAGATAGAAAGATGGTTGTTGTAACTTGTATGGACTCAAGGCTTACCGACCTTCTTCCCCGAGCGTTAAATATTAAGGATGGAAATTCCAAAATCATTAAAGATGCTGGAGCGATTGTTTTGCATCCATTTGGCAGCGTTATGCGTAGCGTTATTGTTGCTGTATATGAATTAAATGCCGATGAAGTGTTTGTGGTAGGACATCATGATTGCGGGATGAGCTGTATTGACCCTGGCGAAACCATTAATAAAATGAAGGAGAACGGCATATCTTCCGAGACTATCGACACCCTCGAAAGTTCCGGAATTAATTTGCAACAGTGGCTACACGGTTTCGATAGTGTTGAAGATTCCGTCAAAGGAAGCGTGCAAACGGTCAAGAACCATCCCCTCCTGCCAAAACACATTCCAGTTCATGGCCTTGTAATCGACCCGGAAACAGGAAAGTTGGATTTAATAGTGGACGGTTATAAACATAAGGAATCGTAGGGAATCCGAATTGAATGAAGCCTTCTTAGATCACGAAACGCTATTCTGGGAATACTGAGCTATCGAGAAACGTTAGTTACATACACTATCAAGCAAAGGCTGCCGGCAAAATCGGCAGCCTTTGCTCAACTAACGGGCAGTATAGCGTGGTGGATAGCTCAAAAAGTAGATTATAATGATACTGGTAACTCTGCACGGTCATTACAGATGAGGAGGGGTTAATAGTACTGGATCCATACGACATTGGAGAAGGCTATATGTTTGGTAAAACAGATATCCTACCTGAATGGGGGAATTATCATATCAATAGCATATTGATGGAATTAAATACGATAAGGGGGGACGACAAAAATGGGCGTTAATACAAAGGGAAAAAGAAAGTTCGTTCATCTCGAAAAGAGTTATACTTGGTATGTCAAAGAGGATGATGAAGACTACGGACGTATCAAACCTTTTATTGTTTCGGAAGTTAAAAAGTTTATCGTTTCCTATGAAGTTGGACAATCCAAACAAGAGCGAATCCCCTACATTGTTGTTATGGGCTTGGAGCTTGGCGGCTTAAAAAATGGCGGTCACAGCAGTCGGGTTAGGGTACAAACGCCTTTGTGGGATGACGACATTATGACGCCGGGTCTTGTTAAATCCATAATTAAATGGAGTCCCTAGGGAGATCCTCCCCGGCACGAAGTTTTTTTTTCTACGACGGAATAATCAACGAACATCTGAAGTTTGATCCCATTGCTCCTCCAATTGTTGCAGAAAAGTGAAGGGATTGCGATTAAACTGTCTACGTTGAACGCCTTCGGATAAGCGTTCGCTCCATCGTGCTTTGCGCTTAGTATAAGTTTCATTTACAAAAACGAAATATTCCGTTGATATTCCGCTAACAATTCCGATCTAAGATGAATACAGGAACAAGCAATGAAGGGAACTGGGACGCGTGACGTTACTTCACCGAATCGGGCAAAAACCGATCATCGCCGCCATAAGGGAGACGAGTGATGTTCAGGCGGCGATTGAGAGCCGGGTGGACAACCTCTTTTTCATGGGAGGCACCATTCATGAAATCATCAATGCCGTACGGGTTGCCAAAGCCGCAGGCAAAGGCACATTCGTCCATATCGATCTGATCCGCGGGTTATCCAGTACGGATAAGGAAGCCGTCGGCTTCATCGCCGAATACGTAGGCGCGGATGGCATTGTTTCCCCCAAGAGCCATCAGATCAAGGAAGCGAAGAAAGTCGGCCTATACGGTGTGCTTCACTTGTTTATCTTGGATTCCTTGGCGCTCGAGAACGGGCTGAGGCTGGCGAATTCGCTGCTGCCCGATGCCGTCGAGCTGATGCCGGGAGTCGTTCCTAAGGTCGTGCGGCAATTTTCCGACACGCTGGACCATATTCCGATTATCGCTAGCGGGCTCATCCAGACCGCGAACGAAGCGGCAGATATTCTGCAAGCGGGTGCGACTTCCTTATCCGTAAGCAGTCAAGCATTGTGGAATATCACGTTCGAAGATTTACACCTAATTTCATAATCTGACCGAATTTCGGTTGTTCGGAGTGACGACTAAGAGAAAGCTCCCGATAACGGATAGGCGTAATCGCCTGTTTGTTAACGGACTTTTTCTTTTTTTTGTTTTTTACCCGAAATCCGTACCGCAACCGAAAAAAACGGCAACTCAAGGAGGATATGAACAATGAAGCAAGCTACTGATAAGCGTGTAATTATCATCAGCATTGACGGCATGGGCAATCACTATCTGGACGATCCTCAGGTGCGGATGCCCCATCTTCGCAGCCTCATCCAGCAAGGTGCCCGGGCCGAAGCGATGGTCAGCATCTTCCCGACGGCAACCTGGGCAATTCATACAAGCCTGGTAACCGGGACGTTCCCGCGCAAGCATGGGGTGTTGGGCAATTGGGTGATTGACCGATCGAACCGCAGGGTCGGCGAGCATTTCGCCGAGCGGATGTGGACAAAGGAGGAGGCAGTGCGGCGGGAGACGATCTACGATGCGGCCAAGCGGCAGGGTTGGACGACGGCGTCCATCTGCTGGCCGAGAACGCGGGAAGCAGCCTCCATCAACTGGAACATTCCTGAATTTTTCGACCAGCATCTGTTCGATGAGTATTGTACGCCGGGGTTGATGGAGGAGTTGCGCGAGGTGGGATTGCCGGTGCACAAATACGGCGAGTGGAGCCAGAAGCATAACCAAGGGCAGATGCAGGACTGGTTGTCCACCGAGGTGGCCAAGCATCTAATCCGAACCCGTAAGCCGGACCTGCTGCTCCTGCATTATCTGCTGGCGGATAGCGTGCAGCATGACTTCGGAGCTAGCTCACCGGAGGCGTATTGGTCGCTGGAGTACGTTGACGAGCGGATCGGTGACCTGATTCGGTGCCTGAAGGAAGAAGGCATCTGGGAGCAAACGGACCTATTCGTCCTCTCCGACCACGGCCTGGCGGATACGACACACACCTTTTATCCGAATGTGCTGCTGAAGCAGTTGGGATACCTCAATCCGGTTGATCTATCGGCGAGCAAGGCGATGGCCGTCTCCAACGGTGGCTCATGCTACCTATATCTGCTCGAAGAGGATGCCGAGGAGCGGGAACACATGCGGGCCGAACTGCGGAGGCTGCTTACGAGCACGGAGGGCGTCGCGCAAGTGATTGAGCCCGAGCGGTTCGCCGAATTCGGCTTGCCGGGTGACTCCGAGCTGGATGAGCATCGCCCGGACTTTGCGATCGAAATGAAGCTCGGCTATTTTGTACAATTCCGCCACGAGGAGGGCGAGGTGATAGGAGGCGGTAAGTTCAAAGCGATGCACGGGTATACGCCTCAGCATGAATCCATGAAGGCGATCTTCGTCGCCGCCGGACCGTCGATCCGCTCCGGGGTCCGCTTGCCGGAGATGCGTGCCATCGATGTCGCTCCAACGGTGCTGAGACTGATCGGTGAGGAGCTGCCCGATCTGGACGGGCAAGCGCTGGACGAATTGTGGAAAGAGGGTGACAGCGGATGGAGAGCGCGTTGAGTTTGGCGCAGAAACGCAATAAGACCCGCAAGCATCTGACGGGACTCACATGGCGGAAGGCTGTGCCTTACTGGTTTTTGATTCCTGCTTTAGCGCTATTTGCAGTGTTTTTCGTCTACCCGCTCGTCTTTTCGCTGTTTCTAAGCTTTCACGAGTGGAATATGATCAGCCCGGATAAGACGTTCGTAGGCTTGAGCAATTACGCCGCTCTGCTGCAGGATGAGGTATTCTGGATCTCGGTGCGCAATTCTGCGGTCTATGTGCTCTGGACCGTGCCCATCTCCATGCTTCTCGGGCTTGTGCTGGCGATGACGGTGGAAAGCCTGCTGCGGGGAAAGAAGCTGTATCGGCTCCTGTTCTTCCTGCCAGTCGTCACCTCCATCGGTATCATAAGCGTCGTGTGGAGCCTGCTGTACAACCCGGATATCGGAGCGATCAACCGTCTGCTCGCGATGATTGGGATCACCGGACCCAACTGGCTGAACGATCCCAATTATGTGCTGTGGGCCCTGGCGATCATTGGTATCTGGAAAAACTTTGGCTACAACATGGTCCTATACATCTCGGGGCTCAAGTCGATCGACCGAGGCCTGTACGAGGCCTCTGCCATGGATGGAGCGAGCTGGTGGTCGCAATTCCGTAATGTCACAGTACCGCTACTGTCACCGGTGACGTTTTTCATCACGGTGATGAGCGTGATCTCTTCATTCCAAGTCTTTGCGACGATCCAGGTGATTACTCGCGGCGGTCCCAACAACGCTTCCAACGTGCTGGTGTACCAGATTTATCAAGAGGCATTCCAATTCTTCAATGTCGGAGTCGCTACCGCCTCGTCCACGCTGCTGTTTCTCTTCGTCGCGGGTCTAACCTTTATCCAGTTAAAATACGGACAGAAACATGTCCATTACCAGTAAAGAAAGGAGATTCCCTATGACTCGCGTGTTCAAACAGGTGCAGGAAGGCTTAAAGCATGCCTTTCTGCTTGCGGTCGCCTTCGTGATGCTCGTTCCGCTCTTGTGGATGTTGGCGACCTCGTTCAAGCAACCGGACTCGGTCTTTACGAGCGCTTTGTTCTGGCCGAGTGAATTTAGTTTCGGCGGGTACTTAAAGGTGTTCGAGCAGACGCCCATCGTCCAGTGGACGATGAACAGCGTGCTAATCGCCGTCCTGACGACGAGCGGCCAGCTCCTGGTCGGCGTGCTCGCGGCCTATGCCTTCGCTCATTACCGCTTCAGAGGACGGGATGCATTGTTCTTCTTCGTACTCATGACGATGATGATCCCGTCTCAAGTGACGATGGTGCCCGTGTATATGATCGTCAACGGGCTGGATTGGATCAATACATTCTCCGGGGTTATTGTGCCGCATATCGCTAGTGGTTACGCGATTTTCCTGCTGCGCCAGTCGTTCTTGACTCTACCTCGCGAGATTGCAGAAGCCTCGACCATCGACGGCTGCAGCCCCTTTGGCTCGCTGTGGCATGTGTACCTACGGATGTCGGGGCCGGTGATGAGCGCGCTAGCGGTTATTCTATTCGTGAGCAACTGGAACGAGTACCACTGGCCGCTGCTGGTGTTGAACGACAAGGCGATGCAACCGCTGCCGGTCGCGTTCGTTCAGTTCCGCAAAGAGGAGTCGTTGGACTGGGTGCCAACGATGGCAGTGGCGACGCTTTCCACCCTCCCGATTCTCGGGCTGTATATGGCGGCTCAGCGTTATTTTATCGAAGGGTTCGCGAATAGCGGGCTGAAAGGCTAAATACTTAAAGACTGAAGGCTGTATCAGTGCGAGTTCATTCATTATTTTCCAAATTTGAGGAGGACGACATTCATTATGATGATTCAAATAGCATCAAAGCTTTTGGTTGCGACGACGGTATCGGCGGTTTTACTGGCAGGCTGCACATCCGGAGGAGGCACGAAGACGGCATCGCCGGCTCCCAGGGAAACAGGGGTGACCAGCAGCGCAGTGCCAGCGACGGGTGGAGAGCCGGTAGAGATTGAGTTCCTGTACGAACAACCAGGCGATATGATCGAGAAGTTGGTGACGGAGTATAACAAGTCACAAAATAAGGTGCGCGTGAAGCCCGTCTTCGTTCAAGGATCTTACGAGGGGATAATCGAGAAGATTCAAACGCAGGCAGTAGCCAAGCAGCTGCCGGATGTATTCACCAACGGCTTCGTCTATACGCGTTTTGCTATCAATACGCTACCGGTTGTGCCGCTGCAAAAGTTTATCGATCAGGAGAAAACGGACATGTCCGACTTCTACCCCTCGATGCTGGCGTTAGGCAAGGATGATGGTGGCAAGCAGGTGGCGCTTCCGTTCGCTGTCAGCACACCGATCGTATATTACAACGCCGACCACTTCAAGGAAGCGGGTTTGAACCCCGAACAACCGCCAAAGACGTGGGACGAGCTGCGCCAGACATCCAAGGCTCTTACGAAAAACGGACGCTATGGGATCTATTTCAAATATTCGATCACAGGCAACTGGTTGTATCAGGCGATGGTAGAGAGTGCCGGAGGACATATGATGGCCAAGGATCTGAAGAGCGTGGGCTTCAATGACGAGGCAGGCCGCAAATCGCTTCAATACTGGGTCGATCTGCTAAACGTGGATAAATCGATGCCGAATCTGGATGCCACGCAAGCGGAGCAGAGCTTCTATGCCGGCAACCTTTCGATGTACGTGACGTCAGCGGCGGCACTGAAAGGAATCCGCAATCAGTCCAAGTTCGATCTGCGCACTACGACCTTCCCGACGACGGACGGCAAGCCGCGAGTCGTGCCGGCAGGCGGCAACAATCTGTTCATGCTGTCTAAGGATCCGAAGAAGCAGGAGGCGGCTTGGGACTTTATCAAATTCGCCACCTCTACGAAGTCGACGACAATGGTGGCGCAGGAGAGCGGCTACATGGTGACCCACAAGAGCGCCCTCGAGCAGCCGGACCTGATGGGCGAATTTCTCAAGAAGACACCGACGGCAAAGGCCACCTACGACCAGGTTAACGACATGGTGCCTTGGTACAGCTTCCCCGGGGCGTCGGGGTCCAAGGTGTACAAGATCGTGCAGGATAACATCCAGGCGGCTCTTCTGCAGCAGAAGACGGTCGATCAAGCGGTCAAGGACGCGGCTGATGCATCCAATGCGATGCTGAATAAATAGCAGGCCCTTGCGGCAGAGGAACGGAGGGCGGACGAAGTGAACGTCAGGCCATTGACACACATTCAAGCTTATTTCTTTGATCTGGACGGGTGCGTCTATTACGGCGACGCACCTGCGCCAGGTGCCATACAGTTACTCGAACAGCTGAGGTCGGAAGGCAAGAAGATCGGCTTTATTACGAATAATTCGCGGCAAACGGCCGAGGAGGTCGCCGCGAAGCTGCGGAGGTTCGGCTTTCAGGCGGATCCCCGCGAGGTGGTGACTGCGGCGGACGCTGTCGGGCATTATTTGCTGGATCGCTACGGGCCAGTTAAGGTAAAGGTAGCCGGCTCCGAGGCGCTGCGGCAGGCGATCAGCGCCTGCGGGCATACGGTGCTGCCAGATCTCGCGCCGGAGACGGCGGACTTCGTCGCCGTCAGCCGGGACGTGGAGTTTTCCTATGAGAAGCTGCAGTGCATCGCGGCCGAGACGGGGCGCGGAGCACGGCTCGTGGCGGCCAATCCGGACCTGCACCACCCGGGGCCGCATGGCGTGCGCGTGCCGGAGACG
The DNA here is from genome assembly GCF_059692075.1 of Paenibacillus sp. J31P190. Taxonomy (NCBI): domain Bacteria; kingdom Bacillati; phylum Bacillota; class Bacilli; order Caryophanales; family Paenibacillaceae; genus Paenibacillus; species Paenibacillus sp. J31P190. The sequence goes on from NZ_JCAUAS010000030.1 coordinate 50,046, forward strand.
GGCTCGCTGGTCGCTGCGATCGAGGCGGTATGCGGGGTGGCGGCCGAGGTCGTCGGCAAGCCGGAGCTCTATTTATTCATCCGCGGCATGCAGATCTATGGATGCGAGCCGGAGCAATGCGTGATGGTGGGCGACAATCTGGATACGGATATCCGAGGTGCCCGGAAGGCCGGTATGTGGTCGGTCTGGATCGCCGGGAATAGCCCGGCTCCTGAGGGCGAAGATCCAGATTGGAGCGTGCGGGACATGCAATCGCTCTACGACTGGTACACAGATAGCGGGAAGGAAGTGTCCGTCTGGTCGAGGGTGTGAGCACAGGCCGAGCAGAGATAACCGAATAGCGGCTCACTCGTCGCAAGCAAGAAGGTGTGTGGAGGGGAATCGGCCTAGGGAGGCCAGCCTTGCACGTCTTCTTGGTGCGGGGGGTGAGTTTTTTATTTGATTTTTTATGAAGAAAAGCGGTGGCCTTATCGGTATTGATAGAAAATGGGAATCACGCCGCTCGCTTGTACGAAGAAACGGCGAAGAACAACAAGGAAACAACATGACATAACATGCAGGAAGGTGAGCCTCTTGAGCATCAAATCTATGGGCGAGCGGTTAATTAACAATCATTTTCACGCTCTGACCCATCCAAATTATCGCTATTTCTTGATAGGTCAATGCATTTCACTGATTGGCAAGTGGATGCAAAATATCGGGCAAACATGGCTCGTATTGACTTTGACAGGATCGCCTTTTTTATTAGGGCTTGTTGGAACGATACAATTTTTGCCGATCACTTGCTTTTCGCTGTTTGCGGGGACAATCATTGATAAATTTCCAAAGAAAAGCATTTTGATCGTTACCCAGACAATCTCCATGATTCTTGCGCTACTGTTATCAATTCTTGCGTTTACTGATACGATAAAATACGAGTATATCCTCATATTAGCTCTCATTCTCGGATTAACGAATACGTTTGATTTGCCGACATGGCAATCGTTCAATATCGAAATCGTAGGCAAGGAAGACTTAATGAATGCGATTGCCTTGAACTCAACGACGTTTAATCTTGCAAGAATATTAGGTCCTTCTATCGGAGTTGCAATGATGGCTCTGCTTGGACCGGGATGGTGTTTCCTGCTGAACGGGATCAGCTATCTGGCCGTCATTTACGGATTGCTGCGCATCAAGACGACTTCTTACGTGAGGGAAAAGAAAAAGGATGTCAGCATGTTCAAGGAAATCAAGGACGGTATGGTGTACATAGCAAAAGACCCTGTTCTGGCTCTGACCCTGCTGCTTGTCGCTATTATCGGTACGTTCGCTTATAATTTCAGTATATTAATTCCGGTATTCACCAAAGGCGTCCTTCACATGCAGGAACAAACCTACGGGCTATTGATGTCCTGTCTTGGCGTCGGTTCTCTCGTCGGGGCGCTAACGATGTCTCTCCGAAGCAAAAAAGGCCCCAGTATGAAAGTGATCATTGTCGCTTCCATGATGATTTCGTTATTTTTGTGCCTGATCGGTTTGACGGAATCGCCCTATTTAACCGGCATATTTCTTGCTTGTACCGGAGTTTTTGACATTTTGTTCGCGACCAGCTGCAACTCCACATTGCAAATTCATTCTAAGGATGAATACCGCGCAAGGGTCACGAGCGTCTACTCGCTCGTGCTTGCCGGGTCCGCACCGGTAGGCAGTTTGTTCACCGGTTTTATAGCTGACAGGTTCGGCGCTGACGGAGCCTTTATCGCATGCGGCCTGATGTGCTTCGTTCCTTGCCTTCTTATCCTGATCGTGTTTCGAAAAAGAAGGGCCGTCTCTGAAGAGCAGGCGGCGGTATGACCCATAACATATGAATAAAAGCGCGATTACACCGCCCGGGAAACCCCGGGCATTTTTATTGGACAATACTCTAAAGGGGCAGCCGCCTATTTGTGATTGCCGAATGAGTCCAAGAATATATACTGATTACAGAGATAGAACTGTTTAGAATGATTATTCATGCAGGATGACAAGAACCTTATCTAATTCCCGACGGATTGCAGGAGACTTTAGTGATTAAGCTAACGGAGAACTATAGATCAATCACAATACAACGGCAGCCGGCACACGATCGCCTGTCGTTGTCCGTTGAAGTACGGTGAACGATAGTTAAATACCCGAGGAGCGGTCCAATGGCGGCACTTCGCTACGCAAACGGGCAGTTATCTTCAACCTTATGTTAAAATATGGGTATGGTAATTTTCAATTAAGAAAATTGATTGAGGTTTCTTTTGACAAGCCTCAAGGAGCAAGAGTCCAATGCTAGATATTATAACTTGTATTTTCTTTATTTACATATCGCCATGGGTACTATTTGCATTATATGGGATAAGCCTTATCCTCCTAAAATATAGGTAGCCAGTGAAAGAGTTCATTATGCTCCAACGGGTACGATAGCTCAATAACGCCTACAGACTGGATCGGCGGGGCCTTTTCTATGCAAACTGGCAGGATACTTGAGTTATTTTAGAAAAGAACACTACCAATAAAATGAATTGGCGGAGGCGGAGAATGGGAACTACGATAAACTATGAAGGCACTGCTAAAAAAGTAAATGAAGTCAAAATATTACGTTACATTGAAGATTACGCAAGGAGTCACGAGTGGCAGATTAACATTAACGATACCAATTCAATTATGGTTTCACCACACACAGATTGCGAATCTCTCGTTATATGTTTTAATGAAAACCAAAAGTTTTCTGGTTTTGTTAAAACCGGTTTTGCTCCAATTGAGATTCACCAACAAGTTGTAAAATTATTTTATGAGATAAAGCCAATGCTAAAGCATCTTAATATTGAAGATGAGAGTGGGTATTGGCTCGAATATATTGAAAAAGTATCTGGAAATACTGCCAAAGAGCTTTCGGAGTTTCCTGCAGTAAGTGAGAAGGATATTGTAAGGTCAGAGCTCCTTCAAATTCCTATGTATGCATCAGAGCTTGATCGAAGTTTTTGGAATTCAAACCCCAATTATATAGAACCATTTATGCATATTCCTACAGTGCGAGACAGAATGGGATATGATATATTGAACGGACCTTATATTTTGACTGCTGAGGAAATGGGGCAACTCTTAGGGAGTGAAGGTTTTACTGTTCCTCCAGAAGACTGGAAAGATGAAGTCTTTTATTTTATAAACTTGGCAATATTGTGGGCTTGGAAACGTTCAACTGGAATGAAAGCTACTATGATGAGAAGAAATAAATGTAGAGCCTTCGGATGGGCATTAGCACGGGGTTGTCATGGGTTTGGTGGAGGTTTTTTGGATCAGACACATCGGCGGGCACATCTTGCCATAGATAACTTAGAGCAAAAAGAAGGAGAACTAAGCCCAATAAGAAGTTTACAGATTTTGTATGGCCTTTTTGATTTCGTAGGTTTAAGATAGCAAAGTTTATTAAACTAACGGAAACGTTAGTTCAATGAAGGACTCTTCTATGGAGCTGTCCAATGACACAAATGTGCCAACATAATCTTTTCAGCAAAGCTTGAGAAATCAGGCTTATTTATTTTTATGTAGAGGAGATTTGTGTCAACAAATTATCGCCTTTTTGAAGCAAAAAGGATATTCCTTAGTAACGGTGCCAGAGCTTATTTCTAAAAGAAACTTTAAGAGAGGCTTGTTCTCTCAATTTCCCCTAGCAGCATCAAAGTGAAATCGCCCTATATGTCTAAGATCACTGTATCATTCTAACGGCGAATTCTATCGTTGGATATGCCTCTCTATTTACTTAGAACAATTTACAATGTCTTCATACACAGTTAATTGTCTTCAAACAATTCATCAGTAGAATAATGTTATAAGAAATTTTAAATTACTAGTCGGTGATGTGGGAACCTTCCCACATGAAAAGAGGTGTTTTATTTATTGAATTACACGATCAAAGACATTGCAAATATTTCGGGGGTATCGAAGTCAACTGTTTCACGCGTGATATCCAATACAGGCTATGTAGGTTCTGATGCGCGTAAAAAAGTGCTCCTTGCCATTGAGAAACTGCAATATAAACCCAATGCTATAGCCCGTGCCATGGTTTCCCGCCACACCAAAAATATCGGCGTTATTATTTACCGACAGCATCATCCGATTGCCTCCCATCCATTTTATGGAAAAATATTGGATGCTATACTGGAAAAGGCATCGGAATTAGGGTACTCGATATTTGTCATGACGGATAAAGAAATAACTAGCAGGTCAGCGGATTTTTTGCTAGAGAAACGGGTGGATGGGCTTATACTGATAAGCCGGCTGAATCAGGAATTGGTTTATTATTTTAAGAACTCACAAATTCCGTTTGTTATGGTTAACGGGACATCTGATGACAGTGACGTGATTCACCTCGTCAATGACGATGAGCAGGGCGGAGAGCTGGCAGCTGAACACATGCTGTCTATCGGACTGACAAGAATTGCCGTCATAGCCGGACCTCAGGAGCACCGCAGTCACTTTTTAAGGTTACAAGGCTTTCGGAAGACATATAACCAAAACGGTATTGAATTAGATGAAAATCAAATTTACTACGCTGATTCCTCGCAATTTGAAGAAGGTTACAAAGCTTTTCAAACTCTATGGGAACGTTCCCATAATTTCCAAGCCATTTTTGCAACAAACGACATGATTGCACTGGGAGCAATAAAGGCCATTTACGAAAAAGGGCTGCAAGTCCCCAAAGACATTGAAGTCGTAGGGTTTGACGATATTGATTATGCGGCGATGTCCAATCCATCTTTAACTACCGTTCACAGCGCCAAAACAAGAATGGGCCATGAGGCGGTATTGATGCTAGACGAATGTATACATGGACATACCAGACAGACCAAAATGCAAGTGTTTTCTGCTGTACTTAAAATCAGAAATTCTACAAAAGCAAAAATATTGGAGGATTAATCATAAATAAATCATTTCATCTGAAAGAAGTGAATTCCTTATGCGTTGGTATTTAAAAGGGCTAGGTCCTCGTAAAATTATTGAATTTATCGTTCTTGTAGTATTTATTATCTTCTTCTTAGGACCTCTGCTGAATTTAGCCATTTTGGCCTTCACCGGCACATGGAACTATCCAGATGTACTTCCGCACCAATGGTCTTTGAAATGGTGGACGTTTGTACTCCAGCAGGAGGATATCGCTAAATCGATTGGATTGTCGTTTCTTATTGCTTCAATCGTGACTGCATTGTCTATTGTACTCTGTATTCCGGCCGCCTACGCGTTCGCCCGAATCCCTTTCCCGCTCAGCCGCTTCTTCCTGTTTTCCTTTCTGCTCACGCACGCATTTCCGAAAATGGGGCTGTATGTGTCGATTGCGGTTCTGTTCTACAAGCTTGGTTTAATGAACACTTTGGTAGGCGTCGTATTGATTCATATGATTAACGTGCTCATGTTCATGACCTGGATTCCGACGGCCGCGTTCCGTAACGTTCATGCTGCCCAAGAAGAGTCAGCTAGGGATGTGGGAGCAAGTCCATTTCGAGTATTTCGCAGCATCACGCTTCCAATGGCAATGCCGGGCATTATTGTCGCTTCGATCTTTACGTTTTTGAATTCGCTCGATGAGGCGCAAGGCACATTCCTGGTTGGCATCCCTCATTATAAAACGATGCCGGTCGTCATGTATTCGATCATCGCCGACTATCCTGCATATGCCGGAGCTGTATTCTCGATCATTTTAACGGCGCCAACGATCATTCTGCTGCTCGTCGCGCAGCGATTCGTCAGCGCGGATATTATGTCCAGCGGATTTCAAATCAAATGACAGCGACAACGGATCAGATAAAAAAGGTGGTTAATATGGATATTCAACTTTCAGTACAAAAACTGACAAAACGCTATAAAACCGGAGAAGGCGTATCCGACATCTCGCTCGATGTTCTTAAAGGCGAGCTGATCACGCTGCTTGGTCCGTCCGGCTGCGGCAAAACGACGGTGCTGCGCAGCATAGGCGGGTTTCTCGACCCGGATTCAGGCGACATTCTCATTGAAGGCAAAAGCGTTCTGCAGGCTCCCCCGGAAAAACGCCCGACTTCAATGGTATTCCAGGGCTATAATCTTTGGCCGCATATGACCGTTTACGAAAATTTGGCGTTCGGCTTAAAATTACGAAAAATGAAGAAGGCCGAAATCGAACAAGCGATATCCGAAGTGCTGAAGCTCGTCCGATTGCCTGGGTCGGAGTACAAATATCCGTCTCAGCTTTCCGGCGGTCAACAGCAGCGGATTGCAGTTGCCAGATCGCTGCTGTTGAAACCGGCCGTTCTGCTGCTGGATGAGCCCTTCTCCGCACTCGACGCCAAACTTCGGCACGAGATGAGAGAAGAATTGCGTGAAATCCAGGCCAATACAGGTCTGACCATGGTGTTTGTCACCCATGATCAGGAGGAGGCGCTGTCGATCTCCGATCGCATCGTCGTCATGAACCATGGACACATCGAGCAAATTGCGTCGCCGCAGCATATTTATGATGAGCCCAATTCGCTCTTCGTCGCGCAATTTATCGGTAAAATGAATTTTGTTAAGGGGGTGGTAGCGGGCGATCGGGTGAGCGTTGGGCAACAGTCATTCCCGAATTACAAACAGCTTTCCGGAAATGTGAAACTGGCAATTCGTCCTGAAGATGTAACCGTAAATGGCAATGAAGGACAAGGCCTTTCAGGAACGATCAAGCAGATTATGGTACTGGGGCATTATGCTGAAGTATCCATTCATTTGCGGGATCACGGAACTATTCGAGCCTTTCAACCACGTCATAACGTCAAAGAACTTCATACTGGCCAAGAAGTAGATGTAATCTTTGCAAAAGTAATTGCTTTTCCGGAATCCTAACTATTATTAAGGAGGAATTTATCCATGTTTAACAAGAAAACCGCCATTATGCTTACGACTCTATTCACCATCACCGGTACTGTATTAGCAGGCTGCGGCATGAAAGAGACCCCTGCAAGTGTCAATCCCGCTTCCAGCTCCAAGCCTGCTGCACAGCCTGTAGAAATTTCGCTTTATGTGACAAGCTCGCAAAACGTTAAGGATTTCTGGAATGCAGTCATTCCTAAATTCGAGAAACAAGTACCGGATGTGAAAGTAAATTTGGTATTCACTGCATCCGGCACGGGATCCCAACCGACATATGACCGCATTCTTGCTGCCAAGCAAGCGAATAAAGGCTCAGGCGATATCGATATCCTTGAAGACTCCTTGGCAGCTGTGACGCGCGGCCAAAAAGACGGTCTTTGGGAGACAGTAAGCACCGATAAAATTTCGAACTTGGGCAAGGTTGATCCTTCGACGATGAAAGATATTTCCAATATGGCTGTTCCATATCGTTCATCCGCTGTCGTGTTGGCTTATAACAGCGACAAAGTAAAAAAACCTCCGGCCAACTTGGACGAATTGTACGCTTGGATCAAAGCGAATCCGCAAAAATTCGCTTATAATGACCCGTCCACCGGCGGTTCCGGCAGCTCTTTTGTAACGACGTCAATTTATAAATCATTGCCGACTGAAGCGATTCACAGTTCCGATCCAAGCATTCTGAAGCAATGGGATCAAGGTTTTGCGCTGCTGAATGATCTTGGAAAATATGTGTACGGCAAAGGCATTTATCCGAAGAAAAATCAAGGAACGCTTGATTTGCTTACTAGCGGAGAAGTTGACATGATTCCGGCATGGTCCGATATGGTTCTCGATCAAACCGCTAAAGGCCAACTGCCAAAATCGACAAAAATGACGCAAATTACGCCAGGGTTTAACGGAGGACCTGCCTATTTGATGGTACCTCAGCTTTCCACGAAAAAAGAGGCTGTCTATAAATTCCTGAACTACGTCATGTCTCCGGAAGCGCAATCCGTCGTCGTCGATAGCTTGCACGGCTTCCCGGGCATCCAGCTTTCGAGTATGCCGCAAGACGTTCAAGACGCTTTCAAAGGCGCTGCAGCAGGATTCCGCTCTTTCAATATCGGCGAACTGGACAAAGAGATAAATAAACGTTGGCAAAGTGAAGTTGCTGCCCAATGAGCAAACAGGTAAAAATGGGGATATTGGGATTACTTATGGTAATCCCCTCTTTTTTATTGCTGTTCGTCACCGTTGTCATTCCGATTGTCATTTCGTTTAAAGAAAGCTTAACCAACAAGGCCGGCGGCTACGATTTGTCCAATTATCAATATTTATTTACAAATAAGCTGATGCGGTCAAACATCATTTTCACACTGGAAGTTACGATCATTTCCGTCATTCTCGTGCTGATCATCAGCTATGCGCTGGCCGTATACATGAGATTCAATACCGGAGCATTGGCTGGCTTGATTCGCAAAACGTACATGATTCCCATCTTTATTCCGTCCGTTATCGCTACGTACGGTTTAATCCAGTTGCTGGGCAACCATGGTTGGATCGCCCGCATTTTGGAGACGGCACATGCGGGACCGCTGCCGCGCATCATTTTCGATATGAAAGGGATCATTATTGCCCAATTGTGGTTTAATATTCCGTTTACGACCATGCTACTCGGTTCCGCCTTATCCGGAGTCCCGAACTCGGTTATCGAAAGCGCGAAGGACGTTGGAGCCGGCGGCTTGCGAATCTTTTTCCGATTTGTGCTGCCTCTTACCTTTAAAACCACGCTTGTTGCGGTCACCTTTGCATTTATGGGCGTTCTCGGTTCGTTTACGGCTCCCTTTCTGCTTGGACCCAACGCACCGCAAATGCTGGGTGTATCGATGGAGCAAATTTTCAACGTATTCCAGGAAAGACAACTGGCTGCAGCGACTGCTTTCTTTACGTTCCTGCTATGCTCCGTGATGGGGTATTTTTATATCCGTAGCATGATTAAAGAAGAGAACGCGAAACTATCATGAGCCGAATCATCCTTGATGTACATGGGCAAGTGACGCCTGCTTCTTCGAAAACGCATATTTCCAATAAGTTTCACCTCAGTCAGCCAAGAGGAAAACTATCGATCAGCTTATCGATGAGCCGGTGTCGGTCACCTATCTTAACATCAACGATGACGATGAGAGCATGACAACCCGAGCCGTTCGCGCAATCACAGCAGGCAAAGCTTCTGTGACGATCGGACCGCTCGTAACGTTGGAAATCAACACCGATCTTTCTTCATACAGATTGATGATCGTATATGTTCTGCCGACATAGAATCCATTGCAGTATTTGATAAATCCTCCGGATAGAGCCTGAACCAAGATGCATGTGTAAAGGATGAATGAATGATGAATCAAGCAAGAGAACAAACCTTACTACAGTCAGCAATAGAGTATGCCAAACAAGCAGGGGATCTCATTCGCGGGCGAGTGGGCAATTTAGGAGACATTCAGGAGAAAAAGAACGGCTCCGATTTAGTAACTAAAGTGGATATGCTCAGCGAATCATTATTGCGGAATCATATTTTAAAGGATTACAGCGACCATTGGATTTTGTCGGAAGAAGATAACGGTACGTTGAATTCCTATGAAGCCTTGCAGAAAAAGGGATCCGGCCTAGGCTGGATTATTGATCCGATCGACGGGACCACCAATTTTATCCACGGAATTCCCCATTTTGCTGTATCGATAGGCATTGTTCGGGATCAGGAACCTTTCATCGCTGTCGTTTATAACCCGTTGACGGATGAATTATTCCATGCCAGAAAACATTTTGGAGCTTTCCGCAACGGTGAGCCCATCCAAGCGGGAAAAGAAAAACGATTAGGCGAATCCTTGCTTGCCGCAGGCTTCCAGGCTGAGGAATGGGGACCTAATTCTCTTCTTTTGAAGCAGATGGACAAGTTGGCGGGAAACTGCCGCAATCTGCGGATGCATGGGGCAGCCAGTCTCGATTTGTGCTGGGTCGCCATGGGGAGGTTGACCGGCTTCTGGCATAGTGGTCTACATCCCTGGGATACTGCGGCGGGTGTGTTGATTGTTCGTGAAGCAGGAGGTCAAGTAACCGACAATCACGGTAATCCATATCAGCTGCATCATGACACATTGGTTGCTTCAAACGGAAAGATTCATTCTGAATTTCTATCCGGGATAGAGCTTTAAGGGGTTTCCTTGTTGAAAAATTTTGAACTATCAAGAAACAAAAGCACAATCAAGAAAACCCAGTCTAACTGTGGAAGGACAAGCACATATGGATAACCAGAAACTCATCGCTCAGTTCCGAAATCTTACACGCAACACGAAATGGGAGCAAAAAGATAAGATTGATCTACAATTTAACAACTACCACTCACAAGGAATGGTTCGAATCGGGGACCTCTTTTATTTGTCCTCGGTTGAACTTATCGAAAAGCCAGTAAAATATGACCAGCCCCAGCACGGCTATGACCGTACTACTGGAAAGGGAATCGGTCACCTGTTTGTCTTTGATAAACAGGGGAAGCTTGTGAATGATATGCTCTTGGGTGAAGGGAACATCTATCACCCAGGTGGTATTGATTTCGATGGTAATCATATATGGGTACCTGTCGCCGAATACCGACCCAACAGCCAATCTATTGTTTACAAAGTAGATCCTAAGACAATGAAAGCAGAAGAATCGTTCCGAGTCCATGATCATATCGGAGGATTGGTCCGTGACGGTCAAAATGGAAAGCTTATAGGTAACAGCTGGGGTTCGCGCAAGTTCTATGAATGGAACCAAAATGGGCAGCAGCTGCTTGTGAAAGAAAACTCGAGTCACTTTGTGGATTATCAAGATGGTCATTATGTAGGCGAAGGGAAAATGATTTTGAGCGGTATCTCTGAGCTGGTCAATCCTGCAAGTCGCAATTCCAAGCCGTTCGAGCTGGGTGGATTAGCCCTGATAGACGCGAAAACGTTGGATACGATTCATGAAGTACCCATCACTGAGTTTTCTCCGCAAGGACACGTAATTACCCGTAATCCGGTGTTCGTGGAGAACGCCGGTCAAGAGCTGCGTCTTTATGCTGTACCGGATGACGATCACGGGTCTATGCTGGTATATGAAACAAGCAATTTGAATAATAAACTATAATCTTGGAGTAGGACTCATGGCTAGCAAGGTGACTTTTCCCGTACCACATTGACGAAAAGGCGCCGCAGCAGTCTGCTTAGTGGGTGCAAACTTGAAAGAGGAAGAGCTTGGGAAAAACAATCACTGATAGATCAATCGTGAAAACCTATGGTTGCAACCTTCAGCACTTCATAAAAATAATTTATAAGAAAATGCCGGATATGTTCTGAACGAGCTGAAACGAGGCTCGTCCGGGAATGGTCCGGCTTTTTTACCATATCAAAGGAAACATCGAAGTTACCCGCAATTTGAAACACCTTAAAAAACATTTCTTGAGAAGAGGATTTTTGATCAACCGCAAAAAAGATTAGATTTCATTAAGGAATGGAATGTTTTAGAAATGGTCCAAATTCATAATACAGGATAGATAACATTTGTGTCGTTAATGTAGGTAGATTTGTGTCATTAGACAATTGTTGTAAAAGGACAAGAACCTATATCCATTGCTATGATGGAGTTCTTCACATATTATCTCACTTTTCCAGAGTGTAGTTAAACCAATTTAAATACTATTTAAGGTCATCACACAAGGAATAAACAATTATATTAGTGCTAAGAACATATATCTATTGCCGAATTATTGTACAATAACATATATCACAAGAACTTATATAGTTAGATGATTTTTTGGACAAGAACAAAGTATTATTACCATAGCCGAAACGGCTCAAAAAGTTGTGATTTGTTAACCTGTTCACTTCTCCTCAAATTAATCTGTGTATAAGTTGATTGCAGCTCTGTAGCCTGTTGAGCTAACGGGCAGAATAGCGCAACTCGAAAGTGAAAATATGGTATATATTACAACAGATCGGATTAGTAATTAGATGTTGAGTTTTCAATACACAAGAGGGCTTATATTATGAAAAGAGGATTTGTCCATTTTTTCCTTGACTTCGTTTTTGGAGAATACGTACTTTAAAAAGAATGAAATGGAGGCGATAGTATAATGGAGTCGAACTGCGTCTTTTGTAAAATTGTCGACAGAAAACTTCCAGCAAAAGTAGAATATGAGGATGACCAGGTTATAGTATTTCACTGTAAAGACCCTTCTGCCCCTGTTCATTTGCTGGCTGTCCCGAAAAAACACATTCCAACCTTGATGAACGTAGAAGAAGCAGACCTAACTGTTATCTCTCACATTCATAAGATTGCACAGCAGATGTACCGTCAGTTTAATCTCGAAGGCATGAGTATGAATAATAACTGCGGGGAAAAAGGCGGGCAGGATGTGTTTCACGTACATTACCATATCAAGGGATGGATATAATGGAAATCAAATTATATGGAGTTATTTATGGATGCAAATGTTGTTGCACTAACGGATACGCTAGTTCAATACAAATAGATTAAAACCTCTCATTAGAAGAAAACCTAGATTTAATAGGACTAATGGGAGGTTTTATTATGAATATAAGTCAATTGTGGAAACTGTATGAGGCCGATAAGCGCATCCAGGGATTTAGTATACAAACTCTAAAAGCTTACGCCCTGCAGCTAAGAATGTTGGTTAATGAACTTGGAGATATCCATATTTCAGATGTTACCCTACAGCTGTTAAAGGAATATTTAGCGAAACAATCTGATCGATTGAAGCCAAGTAGTTTAGGACATCGTATCCGCTTTGTTAGATCTTTGTTTCGCTTTGCATACGAAGAAACCTATCTAACATCAAACCCATCACTCAAATTAAGAGAGCCTAAGATGGAAAAACGTATTCCGAAGTTTTTAATCGAGGAAGATGTGATACATTTGAAGATCTCTTGTCTATCCATGCGGGAACGAGCTCTTCTAGAGTTCCTGTACACTACTGGTTGCCGAGTTGGCGAAGTGCAAAAGATAAACATTGAAGATTTGAACTGGGAGAATTGCTCTGCAATCGTTAATGGTAAGGGTTCGAAGCAAAGAGAAGTTTATTTCACTACCGAATGCAAGGTCTGGTTGAAGAAGTATTTGGCAAGTCGCAATGACTCTTGTAAAGCCTTGTTTGTAACCGACACTAATCCTACTCGCAGGATGGCCATTCCCACGATCAGGTGGTCAATAAAACGGCTTGCAGATCGGGGAGAGGTAGCAACCAACGTGTACCCTCATCGTTTTCGTCATACTTATGCGTGCCAGTTGCTGGACAACGGAGCACCTTTGGATTTCATTCAAGGCATGCTGGGACATGAGAAGGCATCGACCACTCAAATATATGCACAGCTCCGCGGCGAGCGCAGAAGAGAGCTTTATCGTCGATTCTTTTAGGTGTTCTCTGCCATTTTGTAATGATAGTTTAAATCAGATTAATAGCACCTATAGTCCAGGTCGGTAATAAGTTGACCAAAACAAGACTTTAATTATCCAGTTATCATGCTGTTTTGGGAAACTAAGCAAGACATATAATATTGGCTGGTAAGGAGCTGCGTGCATGGATTACCAGGAGGCAGAAGAGTTTCTCATAAAGAAGTTGCGCAAATACATAGAAGGGTATGTTTATGATGCTGATCTATCGAGTAGCGAGTGTTTGAAAGTGATTGTGGAGATAGTACGTACCTATCCCATCAGTGGGGAGGAAAATGTAAATGATATTTGAGAAAAAGTGCAGATATATACCACAATAACTGCTAAAGGGTAGAAAAGTTCCAATATGTGTTAATATTGATTTGTCGGAACCATTAATTAGCACGAAAAATCATAGGTTATTTAAATGAATTATTGAACAAAACGTAAAGACTGAAGTTACTTGGGGGAGATATAATGCGTAAAGAGGGTATGGTTTCTTTGTGGGTTGGGAAAATGTCTGAAAAAACAAGGCTAGATGATTATGTAGAGATACCGTATCCTGAAGACGACGAGAGCGATGAAATCATGCCATCCAAATTCGGTAAGGATTTTGATATAAACTACTACGATGAAGATTTTATTGAATGTTCGTTTTTTAAGTGAGAAATTTTGAATCTTAAAAACTTACTTACTCAAAACTCATACTCAGAAGTAATTTCTTCAAGATTCATTGAGATTAATGGAGATCTAGTCAGACCTGGAGTAAATGTAGCAATTCTACTTTATAATTTTGATTATATTGGTAGTGTGTCTGAGATTAATAATATGGATTATAGTCTAAAGTACTTAGGTTCGACTAGATACAATGAAATAACTTCTTGAGATAACACTCCATTCCGTTAACTGGGAACGATAGTTCAGGGCTTGCCACGAGGCAGCTCCTTTTTCATTTATTGAAGTAACGGACAGTTTTTTCGGTGGAAGACAGAGATGCTTACGCTGAGATTTTCGGATTGGTAAAGAATGGTTGAATATAAATTTAACCTTCCAATGAACTGAACTTTATTGCATCATTATTAGGTAAGAAAGCTTGATTGCAAACTGGTGGGGGTAGAATAATGGAGTTACTCATAGATAAAGTAGATTCGGATCGAAAAGAAATATTAAGAAATTTAATGACGTTGTTTTTACACGACTTATCCGAATTCATTGAAGGCATAAATTTAAATTCGGATAATGGGCTTTTCGAATTCGATGTTCTTGACATGTTTTTTGATAAAGAGGGACTATCACCATTTTTTATTAATTTAAATGGTAAACCAATAGGCTTTATTCTATTGCAAAGTGGTCCATTTTCAAATCAAGAATATGCAGATTTTGTGTTGAATTCCTTCTTTATTCTCAGAAACCAGAGAAGGAAAGGGATTGGAAAATTAGCTTGTAACAAGTTTTTTGAAATGTATCCTGGTAGATATGCAATTAGCCAGGCACAATCCAACACTCCAGCCTTAAAATTTTGGAAAAGTGTCTATGAATCAAATGGGGTAATGCCTTATGAAAAAGAAGAGATTGAGGAAGGAATAAGCGTAGTTTATCAATACTTCAAAACTCATTAATTATTAAATTAACGGATAACGATAGTTAAGTTGAGCAGACTGCCGTGGCAGTCTGCTTTGTTCGTTGAAGTAACGGGCAGATTAATTTAAGAAGTCCAATTTTTAATCTATTTTATCCCCAAACTTCTTCCCGAAATGTTCCATTAAATTAATAATGGGGATTAGTTCCTCTCCTTTCAATGTTAATGAATATTCAACACGCGGAGGTACCTCTGGATAAATTTTGCGATTAATTAAGCCATCCGCTTCTAATTCTCGAAGTTGTTTTGTTAGGGATCCTTGTGAAATTCCCCCTAAATGAGTCTTAATTTCATTATATCGACGCGGGTTAAACTTTATAAACCAAAGAATTAGATACTTCCAACGTCCCGAAAGTATGTTTTGAGTATAGGCGATGCCATATACCTCTCTATGATCTTTCTTACATTCTTCACTAAATTCATCCTCATTTATTCTAGACACCTTAATCAACTCATTTCTGCTGTTAGGTACGAAAAAGTGTACTATGTCAATTTTTATTGCCTTCTTCAAATATCCGAGCAACATATATATATTAGTATATGTATACAGATTACTCAATCAAGGGACCATGAAATAGGATATTGGAGGAATGGAAATGAGATTTGGAATTATAGGTGCAGGACCAATTGGATCTAATATTGCGAAAAAATTGGTTGATAATGGACATGATGTCAAGATTGCAGACGCTCGTGGGATTGAACGCTTGGAAGGGAAAAATCTTACAGGAACACCTGTGATCGTAGAAGATGTCATTAAAAATATCGATGTTCTTATAACATCGATCCCTTTCTATGCATTGCCAAGCATTCGCAACATTATAGATAAAGTTGGGGAGGAAGTCGTCGTTGTAGACACTTCAAATTATTATCCTCAAATCAGCGGTAAAATCGAAGACGTGGAGAACGGAATGGTTGAAAGTGTTTGGGTGTCCAATCATTTAGGAAGACCCATCATTAAAGCGTTCAACAATTTCTTAGCCTATACGCTAGAGCATCATGGAACTCCCGAAGGGACGGATGGACGCATTGCTATAGCGGTTGCTGGCGATGACCTATCCCATAAACAAATCATCATGGGTGTAGCAAACGATCTAGGCTTCGATGCCGTAGATAGCGGTTCTTTAAGCGATTCGTGGAGACAACAGCCAGGAACCCCAGCGTACTGCACCGAACTTACAAAAGAGGAACTAGCTATAGCCTTAACGAAAGTGAATAAAGAAAAAGCGCCACTTCTGCGCGAAAAGGTCATGGAAAAGCTGATAGCTTCAGGTGGAACATTTTCCGTTCATGATGTTGTTAAAGCAAATAGAGAAGTATTCAATTCATAAATTACAAATCCCTGTACCTTCAACTAACGGGAAAACGATAGCGGAAGAGAAGCTGCCTTGAGGCAGCTTCTTTTTGGTTTCCATTCAACTATCGGGCAGGTTAGTGCAATTTCTGTCAATCAAAAATTAAAAACACAAAAAAAATTGACTTCGAGTGTACTCGAAGTCGTAGACTATATTCTAAGGTCAAGCATGAACTTTTGACGCTGATTGGATATGTTCCGGTATATCGTACTTTCCTCCACATTGTGGGTTATTGTTAACTGGATTCCAGGTATCGTCCAAATGACCAGTCAAGACACTTTCGTAGTAAGCCTTCTTCTCTTTTATGTGCATTAATTGAAGGTTGTACTCATGGATTTTCGCTTCTAGTTCTATTTCTTGTTTTGCAATAAGCCCAGCCCTTTCAGGAATCGTCTCATCACCTTGCAAACACATGGCAATGTAATGTTTGACTTCTGAAATCGGCAACCCTGAAATACGAAAGCAATGCACCATTCGCAACCAATCCAGATCATGCTCAGAGAATAAGCGATTGTTTCTGGCGTTTCTCGAAACGAAAGGTATTAATTGTTGGTCATCATAGTAACGGATCGTATGTTTTGTAAGACCAGTTATTTCAGATACATCTTTTACCGTATATTTAGGTTCATGTAATGTCTGATTCAAAATTTCGCCCCCTTGCTATTGACTTCGAGTTACTCGAATACTTTATGATGTCATTGTACCAATGTTGTGAGCGCTCATCAACTGGTAATCTCCTTTGTCGTTACCCGACAAGGAATAGAGAATTGTTTGGTTGACTACTTTTGGATTGCGAATAAACGCTTTAACTTATGACAACAATTACTACAGTTTATAAATGAATAATTAGAAAGAGGCTAAAAAATGAACACAAAATATAACAACTTGCTTGAATCCTTCTCATTCAAAAATGGAGTAACCCTCAGAAATCGTGTCGTTATGTCACCTATGACCACTTGGTCAAGTAATGACGATTACACGATTTCAGATGAAGAAGTGAACTATTACAAAAAAAGAGTAAATGGCGTAGGTCTAGTTATAACAGGATGTACACATGTCCAAGCAAACGGTATCGGTTTTACGCATGAGTTCGCAGCATATGACGATAAGTTCATTCCAAGTTTACGGAAATTGCGGATGCTGCGAAAAGTGGGGGGGCTCCTGCAGTTCTTCAAATTTTCCATGCAGGCAATAAAGCACTGCCGGCTTTAACTCCAAATGGTGAAGTCGTTAGTTCCAGCGCTGTAGAGACGGAAGCTACGGCATTCGCTCCTTCCCTGACGCCTAGAGCACTGTCACACGATGAAATTTTGGATGTGATTCATGCGTTTGGCGAAACAACAAGACGAGCCATTGAGGCAGGGTTTGATGGCGTTGAAATTCATGGTGCGCATGGATTTTTACTTCAAAACTTCTTTTCTCCTTTTTTCAACAGACGTGAGGATCAATGGGGAGGCGATCTAGAAAATCGCTTGCGTTTCCCATTGGCAGTCATTCAGGAAATGAACAATGTGATTAAAAAACATGCAACAAAACCGTTTATATTCGGCTACAGAATTTCTCCTGACGAATCTGAAGAAGGCGGTTTAAGAATGAAGGATACCTATGCCTTAATTGATCGCCTGATTGTAGAAGGTGTTGATTATGTGCATACTTCATTGGTTAATGCCCTTTCGTCAAAGCCAGTCGATAGTCAAGATGAAAAAACATATGTTGAATTAATTGTGGAACATGTAAACGGCAGAATACCTGTAATGGCTGCTGGTTCTATGTTAACTCCGGATGACGTTGCAACAACAATAGATAAGGGTCTATCCCTAGCAGCGGTTGGTCATGCGTTAATCATGAACCCAGACTGGGTAGAAAAGATTCAGAATGGAAAAGAAGCTGAGATTGAGACAGTAATTAAAACTTCAAAAGTAAGCGAGCTTGAGCTTCCCGAAAAACTTTGGAATGTCATTCAAGCTTCAGGTCCATGGTTTACAATCGAAGAATAACATTGTCGTATTGCTTGTCCGTCCGAGGAATTTCAAGGAAGCAGAATCAGCACTTCATTAAGCTAACGGGGAACGATAGTTGACTAGAGACACCGCGGTAGCCGGATAGACCATCGGCTGCCGTTTTCCATTAAAGTAACGGCAGCATAGTCAACATTACTTGTCAGTAATTTAGAAGATTCAATCGAATATTATAAGAAACTTGGATTCAAGTATGAACTAATTGGTGGACCTGATGTACAACATGTCCATATGAGTAGAGACGCGGTTACTTTCATTTTACATCCTGCGAAGAATAAAAGTGATGTTAAGCCCTTTTCCTCGGTCGAAGGTGGATTATACTTCGACGCTTTTTGTTATACAGATGTAAATACGAATTCTTGAAGAGTTTAAAACAAAAGGAATAGAAATTGGTAAAGGACCTGATTTAAATGACTTTTTTAGTGAATTTACGATTAAAGATCCAGATGGATATAGAATTTCATTCGGTGGATAGAATCTGGCAATCAATACCTTCGTTACGCAACGGAAAACTATAGTTGAGGGGCTTGCTTCACGTCAACTCCTCTTTTGTTTGCGATATCAAAAGATTATAGAGGCAAAGGCTACACCACCCAAGCCGCACAAGGAATTATTAATTATTTGTTTGAGAACACCAATTGAGGTACTTAACGCTATAGCTATAATACGTAACATACCATCGAACAGAGTAATACAAAAATGTGGTTTCGATTTTCTAAACATGATTGAGATTAATAACGAGATTTATAATTATTACAAACTTACTGCTGCGTTATTGTCTATTATAATTGAAAGAGCATGACTTTTGGCATAGAGCATGAAATTTATCATGCTTTAGGATCAAATGTTGTGCTCTTTTTGATGTAAAGACATGACTTTCCACAGGTTTGCATGCGCGCTATTCTTGTTAAAATCTAAGTAATGAAAACAAAAGAAGGATAGGCGTGAAAAAATTTGGCTTAACGGTTCGATTCGTCCTTGTGGTTGTTGTTATTACATTAGTGGTTGGAACTTTGTATGAAGTAATTTGTTTTCTGAACTATTAAGAGACTAGGGTGTACGCTATCCCATTATGTACCGCGGAGGTGTAAGGGAACATGAAGGTAACAAACCGCAAATTATTGGCGCTGTCCATAACTCTACTTGTCTTTCTTGGTTACTCCTTTTTCAGTTTAAATCACAAAAAAGACATCGTGAAAGCTCAAGATGCGATGACAACAGCGAATGAAATTTCGAACACGCCAGACGAAACGGCTATTTTTGCAGGTGGCTGCTTCTGGTTGCTGGAAGAGGTATTTGAGAAGCTTGATGGTGTGTTAGGCGTTGAAAGCGGCTATACGGGAGGCCATAAGGAAAATCCTACTTATGAAGAAGTGGGGTCTCAAACTACGGGACATCTCGAATCGGTGGAAGTTCGATATAACCCGAATCAGATTTCGTATGATAAACTACTGCAAATTTTCTGGCGAAACGTTGATCCAACGGATGCAGAGGGACAATTTGCTAATCGCGGCAGCGAATATCAAACCGCCATATTTTATAAAAACAACGAACAAATGGAGTTGGCTGAGGCGTCTAGAGATGCTTTAGTAGCTTCAGAAAGGTTCAAAAAACCGATTATAACGAAGATTGAATCTGCATCGACGTTTTACAAGGCGGAAGCAGAGCATCAAAACTTTTTCAAGAATAACCCGATCAGTTTCAAAATCAATTTGCTCGGCTCAGGCCGCGACGCAAGCTTAGATAGAATCTGGGGGAGTGACAGAAACGTGAACATTCAAAAAGGTTTTAATAAGGAAGAAAAGCTGAAAACGCTGACCAAACTCCAATATGAGGTCACTCAACATGGGGTGGACGAAGAGCCATTTAATAACGAATACTGGGACAACAACGAGCAAGGCATTTACGTGGATATCGTTTCCGGCGAGCCGCTGTTTAGCTCGAATGACAAATTTGATGCAGGTGTAGGCTGGCCAAATTTCACAAAACCACTGGAGCCCAACAATCTGATTGTGAAAAATAGCTATGGCTTTGTGTCTGTAGCTCCCGAGGTTAAAAGCAAGAATGCCGATTCCTTTCTTGGCCACAAGTTCAATAACGGTCCCAAACCAACGGGAGTACGATACTGCATTAATTCTGCGGCTTTAAAATTTATACCGAAGCATGAACTTGAAGAAAGAGGCTACGGTGCGTATGTCAAGCTTTTTGATGAACAGTCATGATGAGTTCGATTTTGATTTTCATAAACCAAAAACAGCTCTCGAAATTTGATTTACTCCATTTACGGTAGAGTAGTTAAACCAGTTATTGGAGTTGGAACAAATTCAGAGCAACTGTCGCCGCATAATTTGCCGCATGCTTGGAAGGTGTGATGGGTACTATATTTAAGGATGCGAATGGCTATGTACTAGCCATGAAAATGGGCATCGCTATCAGAGGCCGTATTAACCAGAGTGGCTGAGGAAAGCGTTCGCGGAAGCCCATCTAGTTTGCCATATGCCAAAGCAACCCGTGGCATATCGAATTAGTAACGAACGCAGTTGGTTTATCAGCGCACAAAAAGTATAAAATAATCCAGTAATAAAAGGAGAGTTCCGGAAATGGTAAAAATGGAAAAGAAATTATATACGGCTACTGTAAACGTTAAAGGCGGAAGAGATGGCAAAGCTGTTTCCAACGATGGCAATCTTAACTTGGACTTGAGATATCCTAAGGAATTAGGGGGTAACGGAGCTGGAACAAACCCAGAACAACTCTTCGCCGCAGGATTTGCCGCATGCTTTGAAGGTGCGATGGGTACTATTCTTAGAAAAAAGAATATTAAAGCGGAAGGTATAACAATCGTTTCTAATGTTACGCTTGGCAAGGATGCGAGCGACGGCTATGTACTAGCCATGAATATGGACATCACTATAAGTGGCGTAGAAACAAGCGTGGCTGAGGAAATCGTCGCGGAAGCCCATCTGGTTTGCCCATATGCCAAAGCAACCCGTGGAAATATCGAAGTAGTAACTAACGTAGTTGGTTAATCAGCACACAAACCGATGAGAATAGCAATTCGTGATTACGTCAATCACTAGATGAACAGACTGACAATACAAAGCACTGCCGCACCCATCTGAGTGAGAGTTCATTTCACATGGGTTTTTTTGATGTAAAACGAGTTTGTGGCTTTTTCGTTTTATGGGGTAGGGTGTAAAGAATAAGCGGACCGCTTGATTGTGACACAAACCCTATGTAGTTTCTTGTCGTGTGACAAGAACATTATCTCATTCCCGACGGATTGCAGTGACCTTAATGATTAAACGGGCAGGATAGTTAAACAAAAGCAACTGCGAAATGCCCGTAACTACGGGCTTTTTTGTTTTAATGTAGGTTCACACTTTTAGTTGCAGCAGGAGGATGTGGAAATTTGTAGAATTGAATAACGAATCTTATGCAATGGAGTGATTATCATGAAAACGACGGCCATCGCTATAGGAATAAGTGTACTTGCTTTCCTTTATCATCCCTTTACGACTACTGCCGCTGAACCGAACATTACCGTTACAGTTAATGAAACGCCCCTAGTGCTGCACATCCCGCCTGTGATCGTCGACGGCACGACGATGGTTCCCTTCCGTCCGTTAATGGAGAATCTGGGTCTGCAGGTGGAATGGGCTGAAGAGAGCCGCACTATTCAGGCATCCAGACATGCCGTGAAGCTTGAGCTTCAGCTCGGCCAAGCCACAGCCGTGCTCAATGATGAACCTGTACCGCTCGATGCCGCACCACAGTTGATCGAGGAAAGCACCTTTGTCCCTCTTCGCTTTATCGCGGAGGCAACCGGAAATCAGGTAGAGTGGGATCCGGGGGCTAGATCCATTTCTATTCGAGGACCGGAATGGGTCAAGTTTGTGCCGCATTTCGGCAACGGAAGCTTCGTTCCAGGTCAAGTGCCCGATAGAGCCGCTGCCATGGACGTGTTTAAAGCAAAGGATACACTGCATATCGTATGGTGCTCTTTCGATAAGGAGTCATGGACGTTTAAGGTGTATTTGTCCGCGGGGAAGTATGATGAATGGATCGTTCGGGAGAAGGTCGTGCTGGAGCTGCCGGTGTATGAATCAGAGATGGCCTCTAAACAACCGCCTGTGTTGTTGTGGGGAAATGCGATTTATTATGATGATGCAGAGGGCTTGAAGCGAGTGATGTTCATTGAGAAGGGTGACACTGTCTCGTCCGAAACTATCATCCGGCTGCCGCGTGCGAAGGACACGATCCGACCGCTGCATAAGGTCATTTCGGATAAAAAGGAGGGCATTCTATGGGCAACCGAAATCGGGTTTCAGCTGTATTTCCTCGACGACCTGAAAAAGCCGATAGATGTTGCCATTCCTCCGTTCAGTGAGCTTTCCTTGGCATACAACCGGAACGATCCTTTGTTCCTGGATCCAAACCATACCTATTTGACGTTGAAGACAGACATATTCGGAGGAGCCTTGGTCCGGTATAATCTTCCTGCCTCAGCCTTCGTTCAGGACGATACGAAGAAGGTACGCAAGCAGTACAGGTCAGCACCGGACGGTATCAAGCCTGTAGGCGGACAGCTTATTCTTCACAAGGGAAAGCTGTATAGCTTTTATACGACAAATCATGGCGCACAAGACACCCTTAACATAGACGTACTTGACCCGGTCACTTTGGAGATCCAAGAGGATTATCGAAACCTGGCTTCCATTTATGCGATTACGACGATCACTGGAAACGAAATGCACTTGTGGCAAATGGAAAGTGACAGCGGCATCCTGGATCTTGCTGTGTTTCGGCTGCCGTAGAGACAAGGGGGCTCGCAGCCTAGACGCCGGCTCCTTGTTCGGTTTTCTCTGTCATATCAGATGGGAATGCCGGTATCCGTCAAGATCCATTTGGTAACGTTCTTGGCATTATGTATAATTCTCACTATTTAGAGATTCTGAACTCCAGAATTCATGGACGATTAGAACAATCATAATAGATAAATTGTACGCTCCCACAACGAGAATGCCTTAAGCTAACGAAGAACGAGATTAATACAATTCCAATGAACGCCAGCCGTTTTATGAAAATGAAAAACAATTCTGGGAGACTAGACGTAAAGGAGGACTTATGAAGGTTATTAAAGGTATTACGTCTAATGGTCTTAATTACATTGATGAATCTGGAATTGATAAATTTGTTAACTTTAAGGAATGCAATGAGAACTGGATTAGTTACAGAAAAAGAAGTGAAAGCTTGGATGACGAAAAGATAGAAAACATTAGATTAAATGATAGATGTATAGGACAAAGAGATATTTGCTTGCGGCCTTACTTTATAGAGTTCTTCACTAGGTTTGAGTTCGATGAAGAAGAAGCATTTAAACAACTCATAAGTGATATAATTTCTGCTGGTTGGTCTATATACGATTTAAGTTAAATTATATTTGTCCAATGACACAAATGTGCCTACATTACTTTGAATGCAAATGCCTGAGGAATCAGGCTTTTTTATTTTTATGTAGGAGGATTTGTGTCATCTAAAAATGCACAAATGTCCCAACATTGTAGTCTGGCGACACAAATTCACCTACATTATAGGAGATCGATTTTTGGATCGGATCACTCAAGAGATTCTCCACTTGCCAACAAAATAAACCTAACCGCTCAACTAAACATTCCTGTTAGTCCTAAGAATTGGACTTTGAAAGAAAAGGAGCGCCTCGGTATGATGGGTTTGTCAAAGGTTTTAACCCAACACCATCAAGGAGGCGCTCTTATT
>NZ_JCAUAS010000031.1:0-66748 GCF_059692075.1 Paenibacillus sp. J31P190
CTCAGTTCGTCAAACTTGCTATGCTTTACCCTCATACGAACAACCTCCGGCTAATTTCATTGTATTTTCTTAGCCTAAAAGTGTCCAACTTAATTAGGGGGCTTTATAGAAGTGTTGTACAAACTACAACTTCAACCTGCCAAATAGCGTTTGGAGGTCGGAATTGTTGCAGAAAATACAACATTGGGGCGCGTGCTCTACCGCGGATGCTCATTTACATGTACTTTGTCTCCGAATGATGACTTCATAAACAGGAGTCCACGGATCCGCACTAGAGAAAGCATATCGATAGTCTTTTTTATTGCAAACAAATAAGCCTTTAAGTCGCTCTATGTGAGGGAGAATTGGGTGTTTTCGATGAAACCCGGTAGACAAAAAAAGCCCATCAGGAGGATCTCCCTGATGGGCTTTGTAGGGGTATGAGGCTAGTCAGCGGGCAGGCTATCAGCTTGGGTGGCTGCTTGATTATTTATAGGGGAAATCAGGAGAGGATGCTCGGATAGGGGATGTCCTTCTTGAATATCAGAAACAGAAGGTCCCGCTAATGCAACAGGTTTAGGTTGAATAGGCTGATTATCTAACATCGTGATGTGGAAATGAATCGAGTACATCGTATACACCTCCGTTTGTTGCTTTATATGTTATATATTATTACACATACAGCTATTTTGACAACCAATTATTTATTTGTGTTATATATATTGACATATAACTCGGATGTAAGTATGATTAAGACAAATGTAAGACATCGAAGTACCAACCTCATAGCAAACTTGTTTTCTAGGGTTCCGCGACAGAATGAAGGCTGTTGGTCAGGTCCAAGAGAAGACACACGGTGAGCTTCATCGTGCACACGGAGGGATAAAAGCCCGGGAGGATATCAGAATATGATATCGTTCCGGGTTTTTCTTTTTACCAGTACAAATGGAGAGGGAGATCGGAATGAGACAAAGAGTAATATTTCTGATGATGGCGTTGCTGTTGGTTTTTACAGTAGTTAGCGGATGTACGAGCAAAGGGGCAACAAGCACGACAACAGGAAAAAGCGGAGAACCGATTAAATTGGCACTCAGTCCATGGCCGGGTTGGTTTGTATGGTATTTAGTGAAGGAAAAGGGTTTCTTTGAGAAAAATGGGGTTAACGTTGATCTCGTTTGGTTCCCGGTATACAGTGATTCCTTATCGGCATTGGCGTCTGGTAAAGTCGATGCGAACAGCCAAACTTTAAGCGATACGCTTGCTCCAGCAAGTAAAGGGATTAAACTCAAGGCTGTGCTGGTGAACGATAACTCCAATGGCGGAGACGGTGTTGTTGTGAAGACGAGCATTAATTCATTGAAGGAATTGAAGGGTAAGAAAGTAGCGACTGAGCTGGGAACGGTTGATCACCTTCTGATGCTTACCGCACTTGAAAAGGCGGGGCTTGCCGAGAAAGATGTTGCTTATACGAATATGACGGTTAACGACGCAGGACCTGCTTTCATTTCAGGCAATTTAGATGCCGCGGTGCTATGGGAGCCGTTCCTAAGCAAGGCGATTCAGGAGGGCAAAGGCAAGCTATTATTTTCCTCCAAGGATACACCGGGACTTATCCCTGATCTGCTAGTTTTTAAAGAAGAAATAACGAAGAACCGTCCGGAAGATGTGAAAAAAATCATCAACGCTTGGTTCGATGCTTTGGATTACTGGAAGGCCAATCCAGAAGAGTCTTTGAAAATTATGGCCAAAGCGGCAGAGACGCCGGTTGATGAATATAAAGCTGGCGTGGATAGCGTTAAAATTTTCCAACTTGAAGATAATGTAAGAGCCTTTCAAAAGGGTGATAACTTAGAATCCCTGCCATTCACTTCGCAGAAGACAGCTGAGTTCTTGAAGGGATTAGACATGCTAACTTCCATTCCGAAGGCGGAAAGCTTCTTAGATGGACACTTTGTAGAAGAAGTGCTGAAGGAACGCAAGAAATAACAACTGGAGAGCGAGGGCTCTAAATGGACACCATGGTGAAAAAAAGAAGCAAATCAACTTTGTTTGCCATACGGGGCGATATTAGCCGTAGAACATATACATCCGGTGTCGTGCTCGTTGTTGTGATAGCTATGCTCTTCTGGAGTGTGCTCAGCTATGGTGACTTTGTAAATCGCACGTTCTTGCCTACACCGGATCAAGTACTTCGTCAGTTTGCAATTCAGCTACAGAGCTCTGTTTTCTGGAACCATGTTGGTATTAGTATTTTTCGAGTAGGGGCAGGCTTTCTGCTTGCTTGTTTACTGGGTATACCGCTTGGCATTTTGGCTGGTACGTTTCGCTTCGCTGAAGCGCTGCTCGTTCCTCCGACAGAGTTTATCCGGTATATGCCTGCGACGGCTTTCATCCCACTCATTATGGTTTGGGCAGGGATTGGTGAATGGGCAAAGGTTATCGTCATTTTCATCGGCTGCTTCTTCCAACTCATGCTGATGGTGGCCGATAATACACGTTCGGTATCCAATGATTTGCTTCAAACCTCCTATACCCTTGGTGCGAACCGTTGGCAAGTCATCGAGAGGGTGCTTATTCCTGCTCTACTGCCGGATTTAATGAACACGATGCGATTAATCATCGGTTGGGCTTGGACATATCTCGTTGTAGCTGAGTTGGTTGCGGCTAGCAGCGGACTAGGGTTTTCTATTATGAAAGCGCAGCGGTTCCTTAATACGGATCTGATTTTCGTAGGGATTATCGCCATTGGTTTGCTTGGATTACTAACGGATCGCACATTTGCTTATTGTCACCGCAGATTTTTCCCGTGGCTGGAAGGAGGGCGTTAAATCATGCATGCTTTGAATAATGTGGAGCCCTCCGATGATAGTGCTATGGCTGTGAGTAAAATTACGGCGACGGATGTAACGAAGGTATATAGCACGAAGAAATCCCAGTTTGTTGCTTTGGACAGAGTTTCGTTCCACGTAGATGCGCATGAGTTTGTTAGCTTTGTTGGTCCTTCAGGTTGCGGTAAGTCCTCGCTATTGAGGATCCTTGCGGGGTTAGAATCGATGACGACAGGCTCGCTGAGCATTTCTGGACATGAGATTGATGGTCCCGGTGCTGACCGTGGGATGGTATTCCAGTCGTACACCTTATTCCCATGGCTTTCTGTAAGGGAGAATATCGAGTTCGGACTGACACTAAAAGGCGTACCATTATTCGAAAAGAGGGCGATTTCCGACCACTTCATGGAACTTGTCGGGCTGCAGAAGTTCGCCAGATCGCTGCCGAAGGAGCTTTCGGGCGGCATGAAGCAACGGGTCGCCATCGCTCGGGCCCTCGCGAACAATCCGGAAGTCCTGCTGATGGATGAGCCATTCGGCGCGCTCGATCCGCAGACGAAGAATTCGATGCAGGAGCTGTTATTGCGTATTTGGGAAAAGGAGAAAACCACTGTCGTTTTCATTACCCACGACATCGAGGAGGCTATCTTCTTATCACAACGCGTGTATGTGATGCAGGCGCATCCAGGAAGGATTCGCCAAGAAATCGTGATTCCGCAAGGACTTCGTGAGACCTTGGAGTGTAAAGATACGGAGTCGTTTATTAAGCTGAAGAAGCAAATTATTTCACTTATCGGGGATCATGACGAATAAGGAATTGAAAGAGACTTGGCCATTATTGGCCGAGTTTTTTGCGTTTGGGGTGGGGAGTGTGGTTTGCCTTGAGACAGCAGAGTGCAGACGGCAGCTGGCAGAGCCTCGGAGAATCCCCAACCCCGGGTCACCCGATTTAGATGTAAAAAGATCAGCTAACTGTGCTCAAACTCATAGTTTTACGTGGAATAGCTGCATTTCCTACAGCTAAAACCCCGGGAAATGAGGAATTTAGACCTAATGGAGGAAATTAGCTGCACTTTTTGCAGGTAATTCATCCTGAGTACGTTCAACCTGAATTATAGATGTACAAATTGCAGTTAATTGTGAATCTTGGAGTAGCAAGAGCAAACCACAAACGGATCTATGAACAATAAACAAGCTAGACGCTACAGTTTGACCAGGATAAGACCGGCAAAGAGAAGGAATAGGGCAATGGTTTGCAAGAGGGTAAGACTTTCTTTGTAAACCAGTACAGAGCCGATAACGACGACAAGTCCATAGGTAGAGAAAATGGGAGCAACGATGGAACCCGGCCCCATTTGCAGCGCGACGGAGTAAAGCTGAAGGCCACCGTAAGAGAAGCAGCCCGAAAGCAGCCCCCATAGAAGTCCTGTGCGACTTGGTAATGCATCATAGGTAGCTATGAGTCCTTGTTGGACAGGCTTTTGCTGCTTCTTAGTGTGGTTAGCTGCGGCTATGGCGAACCAGATAGCGGAGAGCAGATAACTAATGAGCAGAATAGGTGTATTCGCTAAAGCTAGCTCGGTAGTGACTTTCAAACCGCCGTTGCGGAAGAAGAACAGAAGTCCGCCCAGCGCAACGAGTGCGAACCATTTCTTCTCTTTGATTGTGAGAGGCTCTTTGAGCTTTATCGATACAAGTACCGCTGAAGCAATGAGCAGGACGATGCCGCCAACCTCCGTGCTATTTATGTGTTCACCGTAGATGGTGACGGACATGAGAATGACTAGCAAAATATTTAAGTTCATTAGCGGAGCTGTCAAGCTTGCTGGACCGTTATCGAGCGCCTTCATGAACACAACATTGCCCCAACCTGACCCAACGCCAATGATGATGCCAGCTAACCAAACACGCCAATCGTCTAAGAAGAGGGAGCTTTCCCATACACTGTTCACAGCGAAGCCAAGTGTTCCTGTGAGATAGAGTCCAAGTAATAGGTGCGGTGTAGAGCCTTGGCGCATTTGACTCACTTTCATAAAAAAGCCGGTTAGACCAAATAGTACGGCACTGCCGATTGCTGCAATAAACCACATGATGTGTGAACTCCTTACGTTTTCTTTTCATAGGCTGCATGCATCCCCAAGCCATTGCTTTTTCGAATACACACGAATCTTTTCATTATAGCGAATTGCAATAGGAATGCACAGATTATCGAAATTTGACGGGCGATTTGCTTATCGATAAAATGAGTTAAAGCATTTCAAGAATGAGGGATTTCCTATGAAGAAAAGTAAACAGCCCACCATTGTCGATGTTGCTTCGGAAGCGGGCGTTTCCATTGCGACGGTTTCCAATGTTTTGAATCGGAGAAAGGTGCCAATGTCGCCAGAGACGATACGCAAAGTGGAGGAAGCCGTTATACAGCTGGGTTATCGCCGCAATGTGATGGCAACGAACCTTAGCCGGCGTCGATCCTATGAGTTAGGCCTTATCATACCGCATTTCGGCGGCTATTATGGCCGATTTGCAGAGAAGCTGGAGCAGAGAGTACATAGTTTCGGCTATCATTTATCCGTATTTTCAGCAGCGGGTATGGATCCAGTGATCGAGAAGCGTCACCTGGAGCACTTGCTGCAGCGAAGAGTAGACGGTTTAGTGAGTCATGGTTTAGCGATGAGTATGCAATCGACCCAGCAATTAGTCGGTGGGGGCACGCCGCTGGTTATCTTTAATGGCTGGGGCTGGCCTAGCGATATCGTTAAACTGGCGGTTAATTTGGATTTCGCGAAGGCTTCGACGGAAGCTGTTCAGCATTTCCTCGAGAGCGGCTGCCGCTCCATTATTTATGCCGGCAGGCGTAAAGGGATGGGGGCCAATGAGCAGCGTATTCAAGGGTTTATGGCAGGGCTAGGTGATAAAGCCGAGTCGACGGTGCATGCGCTTCTAGATGCTGGAGAGCTCGGTATTGAAGGTACACTGGAGGAAGCTCTGCGCATAAGCGGCGAGCAGCGACCTATCGGCATCTATACCTTTAATGATGCGTTGGCGTTGGAGCTTCTAGCTGTGTGTCATGAACGAGGCATTCGCGTACCAGAGGATGTGCAGTTGATTGGCATGGACAATGAACTGTTTTCTAAGGCCAGTTTTCCCTCTATCACAAGCTTCGACATGCCTGTTGATTTGCAAACGAGCTTAGTTGCCGCTTTTCTGATGCAGCAGATTGGTGAAGACTTGGATGAGGAGAATACTCAGCTGCTGGAAGAGCACCTTCCGCGTATTCACGGACATGAGCTGTTGATTGATCTGGGGATGATAGTACGTAAGTCTACAGCAACATGAAAAGACCGTTATACTCTCATTAAGATGAGAAGTATAGCGGTCTTTTTGGCACGTCACTTATTACAATTGAAGCCCATTACTATTCGTTTGTCTTTGATGCTTCAAGAACTCTTTGCCATAATCTCCATGTGGATTAATGTCTGCATGTTCGATTTGGATGGTGGAGTGCTCGATGCCATATTTACTTTTCAACGTTTCATTAATCGCTAGAATAACACAGAAGGGTTGAATGTTGGGATTGATGAATACATGTGCGGTTAAAGAGTAATGATCGGTTGAAACCGCCCACAGATGCATCTCATGCACATCTTCGACACCTTCAACATGCGCGATGTCGCTGCGAATTTCATCTAAGTTGAAGCGTTCAGGCACGGACTCCATCAGAATCAGGTAAGATTCTCGAATGATTTTGCTTCCACCAGTAAAAATAATGCCGCCAATGACCATTGAAATCAGAGGATCGAACAAGAGAAGACCTGTGTAATAAATGATAATAGAAGAGATAATGACACCTACCGAGCTGAGTAAATCACCGAAAAAGTGCCACAGTGCGCTTTTCACATTCAGATTGTCCTCTTCTTTCACACTGTTATGGAGAACCAATGTAAGCACAAGATTGACAACGAATCCGATGGAGGCAATTCCAAGCATAAGAGCCAGGCGAATAGGCTGCGGGTCAATGATACGTTGAATCCCTTCGATGAAAATTCCCAAAGCAATGATACAGAGGGCTAATCCATTCAGAAAAGAAGCGATAATCTCAAACCGCAGGAAACCAAAGGTGAATCGCGCATTAGGCTGACGAGTAGCCAGCTTCAGAGCAACCATGCTCAGTCCCAAAGCGATGACGTCGGAGATCATATGAGCAGAGTCGGATAGCAAAGCAAGGGAATTCGAGAGCACCCCGCCTACAATTTCTACAATAGTGAAAAAGGCGGTCAGTATGAGAGTCACCCATAACGTTTTTCTGGATTTGCTCTGTTCTTTAACATGATGGAGATGGTGATAGTCGTATTCGATACTCATACGGTTCCTCCTTATTTATAATTATTCTAATTAAACTATTATATGCTAGACCTTCGTCAGGCGCAACTGATTTCGTGTAAAGAGTATATGAAGAGTGTGGGAGGTCGCGTCGGGCATAGCAAAAGCCTGATTTCTCAGGCTTCTGTCTATCTATGTTTCCAGCAGGGATCTGTATAAAATCCGACAGCCGAATGGCTCGATTTCCATACGAATAAAACCATCAACAGGCTTCAGGGACTCGCCGCTGAACGCATCCTGCCAATCTTCCATTTCCGCGTCCGCGGGATGGGCAAGAATGGCCGTATTTTCCGAATTATTCATCCAGATTGTAAAATGTTCCTGCTCATTCTTACGTTCATAAATGATCCTGCCATCCTCGGCGTCCGCCCGAAGGAAAGAGAATCGGCCGAAACGAAGCACATCATGGTCTTTGCGCAGCTGGATAAGTTGCTTGTAAAATTCGAATAAATCCCTGTCCTGCTTAGCTTTGTCCCATTCCATACATTGTCGGCAGTCTGGGTCCTGCTGACCCTTCAAGCCGATTTCGTCGCCGTAGAAAATACAGGGAGTTCCAATATAAGTGAGAAGGAAAGTAACAGCAAGCTTAAGTCTGTCCTTATTCTCATTAAACATAGTCATTACACGCGGTGTGTCATGACTGCCAAGCAGATTAAACAAAACTTCATTCGTTGGCAGCGGGTAGCGCATAAGAATATGATTCATATTTTCGGCAAAAGAGAGACCATTCGGTTGATCTGACTGGAAAAATGCCAGTACCCGTTCAGAGAAAGGGTAATTCATGACCGAATCGAATTGATCGCCAAGAAGCCAGCGCAGCGAATCGCTCCAAGCTTCACCGATGATGTAGGCTTCAGGATTGACCGATTTGACCACTTTACGGAAATCTCTCCAGAAGGAATGGTCTATTTCATTGGCAACATCGAGACGCCAACCGTCGATATTCACTTCCTTCAACCAATACTCAGCCACATCCAGCAAATATTGCTTTACTTCCGGATTCGTCGTGTTAAGTTTGGGCATCGAAGCGAAAAATCCGAACGTAGCATAGTTGAGCGGCCCCTCCTTCACTTCAACCGGAAAATCACGAATGTGAAACCAATCGACGAAGGCAGAATTTTCACCCTTAGCAAGCACATCTTTGAAGGGTGGGAAGTCCACACTCGAATGATTAAAGACCGCATCTAGAACAACTTTCACATTGCATTCGTGGCAAGCCTCAACCAGCT
The DNA here is from genome assembly GCF_059692075.1 of Paenibacillus sp. J31P190. Lineage (NCBI taxonomy): Bacteria > Bacillati > Bacillota > Bacilli > Caryophanales > Paenibacillaceae > Paenibacillus > Paenibacillus sp. J31P190. The sequence continues at coordinate 8,417 of NZ_JCAUAS010000031.1, forward strand.
TTTTTAATAATGCAGTGTCTCCGAAATGAGGGTCTACCTTTTTATAATCGATCGTATCGTATTTATGATTGCTCGGTGCTTCAAAGATCGGGGTGAGATAGATGGCCGTTATGCCTAGTTCCGTTAAGTAATCAAGATGGTCCAAAATGCCCTGCAGGTCGCCTCCGAAATGAGAATCATGCGTTGGCTGTTCGCCCCATTCGAGTACCCCATCGGGATCAATGCTTTGATCGCCATTAGCAAATCGGTCCGGCATAATTTGATAAAATACAGCGGATTTGGCCCATTCCGGCGCCTTAAATCCATCGATTTCATGCATATAGGGCATTTCATAATAGCCTGCGGGCGGACCCGGCTGCTCTTCGAAAATACCGGCTTCGCTCATCCATAACGTTTCATCTCCAGATTGCAGTTGAAATGCATAAGAGAACCTTTTCTGTGCCGGCGACAATTCCGTTGCCCAATAGTCGAAATAGCGATCCGTTGCTATTTTCTGCATAGCATAATCATTGTGATAATTTGCCCAATCATATTTATCGCCCGTCACCGCGGTTACTTGGTCTACATCATTCTTTTTGGTACGGACTCGAAGATGAAACGTATCCTTGTTATAGGAATAAGCCCATTTGGTATGGGGGGAATGGTAAAAGCTCTCGATCTGCATGGGAAGTTCTCCTTATCATCCGTGGATTAACGATTCGGCGCCGTCGATGAAGACGGAAGTTCCGGTAATATGGTCGGATTGATCCGAAGCGAGAAAAAGCACCAGATTCGCGACTTGACTAGCAGTTCCGGATTTGTGTCTCAGTGGATGATCTCCTTCGGGAAATTCAATAGGGATCGTGATTTCTTCCAACTCGGGTCTGCGATCCGTATTCTCATCAATATTCGTTTCGATCGCTCCCGGACAGATGGCGTTTACACGAATCTTATAACGCGCCAATTCAAGCGCAGCCATTTTCATGAAAGCCACTTGTCCGGCTTTGGAAGTGCTGTAAGCGCTCATGCCAAAATTGGAGAAAACCCGGTTGCCGTTAATGGAGCTAGTAATGATGATGCTGCCACCATGCTGTTTAAGAGGCTCGATAGCATGTTTGACGCACAAGAATGTGCCGGTTAAGTTGATATTAATTGTTTGGTTCCAATCCTCTAGTCCCATATGTGCGATGGGAGAGAGAACGCCGTTAATCCCTGCGTTGGCTACCAGAACGTCGAGACGACCCCATTGGTCCACGACGGTTTGAACGGCCTGTTTCACTTCTTCTTCGACAGAAATATCGGCTTCTAAAGAGATCGCTTCTCCTCCGGCAGCCTGCACTTTGGCCACTGCTGCTTCAAGCTCACGGCCCGGGCGGTTGAGCAGTCCGATTTTGAACCCTTTTTCAGCCAAACGTATAGCGGATGCTAAGCCAATGCCGGACGATGCGCCGGTTACAATGGCGACTTTCTTCGAAATATCGTATGATTCTGGATGGTTTTGTTCTTGTACGGTCATTGGAAAAGGCCTCCTAAACGAATGGAATACATATATAAGGTCATTACCCTCGCGTTGAGGGATCGAATCTTAGAGGTTAGAAGGGAAGTAAATAAAGCGCTTTCTAATTTGTAACATAATTGAAATGTTTCTGTTATGGTTTCATAATGTTGGCGAGGTATTATAATAACCAAGACCCCCTTTTTAATATAAACTTTTGAACCCGGCCCCGTTGGCTGGGTTCCTTTTTTTTTTGTGTCTTGACAAATAACCCTTATAAAATATGCCTCACAGATATAACCCCTCCTTTTCAGATCGATATCTGAAAACCTCAACGCACGTTCCATACAAAAGGTAGAATCTGAAAGAATAATAGAATGGAGCTGCCGAGTTCTTTGATTCGAAAAAAAAAGCAGTTCATACATTTAACTCTGTGATAACATGGAAAGACTAGGTTTTAAAAGAATAGAGAGGATGTACGTATGAAAATAAATCGATTAATTTCGAACAATATTAACCTATTAGATGCAGAACTACCGGTAGATAAATCGTTAGGAATTGCTGGTTTATCTGGATCTGGTAAAACAACATTTTGTCAAACCATTGGTGAAGAATCCAAGAAGCGTCTCGTTTCTTTATTGCCAAAGGCTGAATATCAGTATTTATTTCCTGAAATTATGGAAACTAATTTCAGTGCCATCAAGATGGAAGAAATGCCTTTAGTCCTTTTTCTCGGAAAATCATCGATTTCATCCAATCCTCGTTCAACCATTGGCACACATACGGGCGTGTTTAAAGAGATTCGTGTAACGCTTGCTGATAAATTTAATCTTTCTCCAGAAGTGTTTTCCTTTAATAATGCCTTAGGTTGGTGTCCAGATTGTAAAGGGCGCAGTATGACCCAAAATGTCGATTGTCCAAAGTGCAAGGGTAGGCGCTACAATCAAGAAGTTGAGCAATATAAGATGGAATTATTAAATCAACCACATAGTATTTCCGATATGAATAACTTAAGCATTGAAACGATTCTTTCTCTTGCAGAGGAATTACAAATTAGTGAAGCGAAGCAGCATATTCTCCAAAATATCATCAATATGAATATGGGTTACTTAACATTAAATCGCATTATGGGTACATTGTCAGGTGGAGAAATAACACGACTTTACTTGGCCGAATTCATGGCAACAAGTGAAAATACAGTTATTATCATTGATGAAATCTCCGTGGGTCTTGATCACCAAACATTATTGAAAATTTTAGATGAGATTAAACAATTGGGGTATAAGAATCAAATTTGGCTCATTGACCATTCGGACACGGTGCTGGACACATCGGATGAGCAATTGTTCTTTGGACCTGGTAGTGGTAAATACGGTGGGAAAATTGTAGAAGAATCACCACGTCCACAACCCATCCATTGTGAACTAAATAAAGCAATGCCAACAGACTACTATCAGTTTCATGATCTTTATTGTCGTAATATTCAAATGGCTGAAATTCAGATTCCCAAGAATAGACTTGTAACCTTTACGGGTGAGTCGGGATGTGGTAAATCTACACTTGTCAATGAGTGTATGGTTAAAGATTTTCAGAAGCGTTATCCCAAAGATAAACTGGTCGTGGTTGGGCAAGATCGAAATCAATCGATTTCCAGTAGGTCGACCGTTGCGACTTTTCTTGATATTAAAAAGAAACTCACCAAATATAGTGAGGATATTGATGATATTTTTCAGCGCTCGATTGAAGAAATTATTGATGAACTGCCAAATGAAGACATCGCTCATAAACGATTGAGTTTATTGATTAAACTTGGACTTGGTTATTTAACGTTGGAAAGAAAGACACAGTCCTTATCGACGGGTGAGTTTCAATGTGTTCATTTGGTTTCTGAGCTGTTTACGAATTCAAGAAACCCCCATACCCTTTTTATTTTTGACGAGCCTTCAAAAGGTTTATCCCAAAATATTTTAAACCAATTCATTGATAGTGTTAGGGACATTCTGGAAGATGAATCTGTCTCTATCCTGATGATTGAACATAATGCCTATATGATGGAAAGCTCTGATTTTATCGTTGATTTTGGGAAAAGGCAGCCTGAACCTGTGAAGCAGCTTGATGTTGTCAGTCATGATGATTATTATCGTCAAAAAGATAAGGAAGATCGCAAAGCACCCATGCATATCTCTTCCACACTCAAGCCCCAAAACGGTATTCACTACTTACAAGAAAATCAGTTGGACTATTTTAAAAAGGCAGAAAACGTCTATAAGGGTGGTATCTTAAAGAGCTTATCGCCAATTGCCCATGTGATTTATGGTGAATATGAATCTGAAAAGATTGCACCTGTCATCGCCATTGATCTTGAACGACATCTGTATAGTCAATATAGTTTTCTCTATGAAATAGGTGGACTGATCAACCATATTGTGGCTGCTCATCCGACCAATAAAGATACAAGAAGCTTCGATTTCTATTATCAAGATAATCACTGTCCGAGTTGTTCGGGTCGTCGTGTCATTGAACAATTTGATATGGATGTTCTCATTCAAGATAAAACAGTCCCATTCTGGGATGGTATGTTACTTCCAGAAGTCATGGATGTCTTGAAATATTATCAACATGCCAAATTGCACTTCCTGTTTGAAGAGATAAAGAATGAACTGGGTCACAATATGAGTAAAAGCTATAATGAGATGTCAGAAGCGGAAAAAAATACGTTCTTATATGGTTATTGGGAAAAGGCATTTTATGATAAAGCAGGGAAGGCTTCGAGAACATGGGAAGGCTTTAATCTCATCCTTGGGCGTTATATGGTTATTTCGAAAAACCTTCCTCTTAAAGAGCAAATGAAAGCCTCAAAACAAATGATTACCTGCCCAGTTTGTCATGGAACCGTGTTAAACCATCATAAAAAGCTGAAATTTGATGATACGGATATTCGTAAGATTATTCAGCAGCCGATTGATCAGGTCATTAAAACCGTAGGGAAGTTACCTGAACTAGAAAAACTAAAATCCATTGTTGGCGGCGATCTCGCACTTACGGAAGATGTCTCTTTACTTCCAAGGGAAACACAAGTTGCGCTGAAGATGCTGGAACTGGAGTTTGCAAGCTTTGTGGGCTATGAAGTGGTTTTACAAAATGCTGTACCATTTTGGGACAAGATTAAAGGTAACCTCGAGGCGATCAGCAGTAAAAACTTGATTACCATCTGTGACTTTGCCAATATTGCTGAAACTAGAGAAACCATTATTGATAAGTATTTCACCAATGGAAAATATAAAAAACTAACTTATGTCTATGAAGTGTTTGGTTACAATAAAATTGTTACACAGATTAATAAAATTAAAGCAAGTCATCCATGCCCATTCTGTGGCGGGAAGAAAGTTATTTCAGAAGATGGTCTTCATGACGGCGTGTTTAAGTTATCCGTGCCATGTGTTAGCTGTTATGTAAGTGGCATCAATGATGAAGGGCGCAAGGAAATCGTCGATGGTATAGATGTACAAACATGGCTTACTGGCAAAGTAAGTGATGTTGTTGCTGAAAACTTACTAACTGAGGCAGTTGCAGATATTCCTATCTTCAATCGTATTCGTGAGTTGAATAAACGAGATATGATGGCGGTTTATCATTGCCTGAAGTGAAATACGCTAGCATAGCTGTGAAATAATTGCAGATAGACGGATCGTTCGATTACAAGAGGCTTTACGCTCCAGTTTGCCTTAATGCTCAAACCTTTAAAAATTATCAAAATCTCGAACCCACGCCCCGTTGGCTGGGTTCTTTTTTTTGTTAAGCACAAAAAAGTCTCATTGCACATCTAGCGATGTATTTCAAGCTTCCGATTACCAGCCCAGCAAGGTATACTGGAAGTAACAGCTTATCCTTTTGGGATAAACGCCGCAACAGATTGCAAACGCATACATAAATGCAAATCATGCGCAAGGATTACTCTCGATAGGATCGAAACAGGGAATCGTAAAGGAAATGGGGACATTTACTATGCTGTTCAAGAGAGAGAGAAGCGTTAATGTTAACGTGAACAAAGGAAGGCACCGCGTGTTTGCGCGTATTCTCGTTCCTTATCTTGTTTTCCTGATGCTGCCGATGATTATCGGCTGGGTCATTTATCAGAAGACGACTGCGCTGATCGAAAGCGAAGCAACCGCGAGCCATATGAACTTGCTGGAGCAGAGTAAAGATATCCTCGATCGAAGACTGGAGGAAATCGCCTCCATTACCCAGCAGTTAGCGGCAGATACAAGAATTATGCGGTTTCTGTCTGTCACTGATCCTTTTGAGGGGACGAATACGTACCGGGTTTTGGATACGAATAAAAGCTTGTATGATTACAGGATGTCTAACAATTTCATATTTAATTATTATGTCTTGTTCAAAAATAGTGAAATGGTGTTAACTCCGGGAGCTAGTTACTCTTTTCAACATTTTTTTGATCGGGTAGCTCATTACAGTAAGCATGATTATGATTCATGGTATGACTTTGTCGCGAAGCAATTTCATACCCGCAAAACATTTGCGTCTGAGGAAGTCATCGTACAGGGTGTGCCCTATTCAATGCTGACGTATATGCAATCGCTTGGGTACCCCGGCAATCCCCAGGGCGCCATTGCTGTCATGATTGATCAGAAGGAGATCCAGAAGCTGTTTCAAGGGCTGAACATTTCCGAAGGGGGATGGGCCTATATTGTAGATGGCGATGGGAAGATCATTAGTAGGCTGTCAGCGAGTAAAGCTCTATTACCGATCGATATCGGCAATCTGATTGGCAATAAGGGTGTAATCGAGCAATCGCTGCAATCGACACAGATGATGATTACCTATACGAAATCCTCCTATAACGGTTGGACGTATCTGGTGGGAGAGCCGACTTTTGTTGTACTGGAGAAGGTTCGTTATATTCAGAAAATCACTTTCTCGTTGACGTTCGTCTTTCTTGTCGTGGGTGTCTTCATCGCATATGTGCTGGCTTATCGCAACAGTAAACCGTTACGGAATATCGTAAACTTGATTCTGGAAAAAGCGGACGTAATCTCGCACCAGAGAGACGCCTTTGGATTAATCGGAGAAACGGTAACGGGTTTGTTCCACAATAACCATAGGATGAAGTCCGAGATCGAGCAGCAGGTTCCTTTGCTGCGGGCAGCGTATTTTCAGCGGCTATTGAACGGGCAATTTATTTCGGCACGTGATGCAGATGCACTGTTAAAGTATGTCGGTATGGATTTGCAAGGGATGTCCTATCGGGTCGCGGTTGTTCATTTGCGAGGCTTCGATAACGGCTATAACGATGATCTGTTGGAAGAACTGGATATGAAGCGTTTGCTGGCCAAAGAAATGTTGAGAAGGGCGATCGATCAGGAAGGCTTTGTTTACGATATCGCGGAGGATCAGTTCGGGGTGCTTTTTTGCTATAGAGCTGAGCAGTCGGAGCCCTTCAAGGAGCCTATTGAGCAGAAGCTGAAAGAAGCCAATGAGGAGATGAAAAGCCAGTTAAAGCTGGTGTCCGTCTATGGTGTAGGCGGCTTATGTGATAGCCTCACTAGCATCTCCAGATCGTATGAACAGGCCAGAGAAGCATTGAACGTACAATTATGGAAAAATGAGGATGAAATCGTCTGGTTTGACGAGCTCCCGACGGATATGAACAACTACTATTTTCCGCAGGATGTGGAGATCCGCTTAATCAATTTGGCGAAATCGGGGGACCATGCTGAAGTCCAGCATACGCTTGATGAGATATACCATGAAAATTTCGAGTTGAGGCACCTTTCCTTCGCTGTTATGCAGTTGTTCTTGTTCGAAATGTGGGGAAGTCTGGTAAAGCTGCTGCCACAAATGGAGCTCGATCAGCAAGAAGTTTACAGACGGATCCAGTCACTGAGCAGCGAGATTGATTCCTATGAAAATATGCGCAAAAATTATCAGTCGATTCGCGCAACCTATCAATGGATATGCGAAAGCGTGAACGAGCATAAGAAAAGCCAAAATGTGCAGCTGATCCAAAGTATTCTTGGCATGCTGCAGAACTCATATATGGACAGTGAGCTTTGCCTGGATGTAGTGGCCGATCGCTTTCGCATTTCGAAAGTGTATCTCTCCCAATTCTTCAAAGAGCAAACGGGCATTAATTTCTCCGACTATTTGGAAAATCTGCGCATGGATCGGGCCAAAGATCTGCTGCAGACAACAGAGCTAACCATTCTTGAAATTTCCGATAAGGTTGGCTATAGCTCTTCCAATACGTTTTGTCGGGCATTCAAGCGGCTGCATGGCGTTAGTGCGACCTCCTATAAGAAATTACACGGATAAGAATGCGGCACTTGTGCCGTATTCTTTACTTTTGCACATCCATTTAGAAGTGCACATGGCCGAATCTTAATAATTGCACATAAAGAAAGCGCTTTCTAATTTACAGCTTGAGGCGATTTCTTGTAACGTTAAGGTATCAATTGAAAGGGGGGAGCGCACAATGAAAGAGGTTGTATTAACCAAAGCAAGCACCGGAGCAAACAACCTGATGTTTGTTGCAAGGAAGCAAATGAAGAAAAGTTGGCAATTATATGCCCTGCTTGCGCTTCCAGTTATCTATGTCCTTGTGTTTAAATATTATCCAATGTACGGGGCGCAGATTGCCTTCAAGGATTATATTGCCTCCAAGGGTGTCGCTGGAAGCGAGTGGGTCGGCTTGAAACACTTCATCCGATTTTTCAACTCTTATGAATTTGTGAAATTGATGAAAAACACGTTGATCATCAGCTTGTACAGCTTGCTTGCCGGAATTCCGTTTCCGATTATTCTGGCCCTATCATTGAATTATGTGAAAAACCAGCTGTTCAAAAAATCCGTACAGATGATCACTTACGCCCCCCATTTTATATCCGTTGTCGTGATGGTAGGGATCGTTATGGAACTGCTCGACCCCCGCAATGGATTAGTGAACATGCTGCTCGGTCAATTGGGCTTAGAACCAATCAATTTTATGGCCAGGCCGGAATATTTCAGCTCGATCTATGTCTGGTCAGGTATTTGGCAAAATGTAGGCTTTTCCTGCATCATTTATTTAGCTGCTTTAGCCGGTGTTGATCCCGCGCAGCATGAAGCGGCTGTCATTGATGGAGCAAGTAAATTTCAGCGCATGCTGCATATCGATCTGCCGAGCATCATTCCGGTTATGATTATTCTGCTTATTTTGAATACTGGACATATTCTGGATCTGGGCTTTGAGAAGGTACTGCTATTGCAGAATCCGCTGAATGCACGCACCTCGGAAGTCATTGATACGTTTGTTTATAAGGTCGGTCTAGCCTCCCAGGCGATGAATTACTCTTATTCCACGGCCATCAATTTATTCAAATCGGTCATTGGTTTGATTTTACTGATCTCGGTTAACCAAATGGCGAAGAAAGCTAAGCAGGAAAGCCTATGGTAAGTGTGACAAAAGGAGGAAGTCATCATGGAGCTTGCTAACATACGGGAAGCCAGCAATGACCGTTGGTTTAACGTGATCAATTACACGGTGCTTACTTTATTTCTCATTATAGTGATGTATCCGCTAGTTTTTATTGTAAGCGCATCCTTCAGCAGCCCAGACGCGGTTATCTCAGGGAAGGTGTGGCTATGGCCGGTTCAACCTACACTCGACGGTTACGAGGCTGTTTTTAAACATAAGTTGATTTGGAGCTCATTTCGCAATTCCGTCATTTACACGGTTCTAGGTACAGTCATCAATGTCGCACTAACGATTATGGCCGCTTATCCGCTCGCACGTAGAGACTTGTATGGAAAAAATGCCGTCATGCTCTTGCTGGTGTTCACTACCATGTTTTCTGGCGGGCTCATTCCGAGCTACCTGTTGGTCAAAGATCTTGGCATGCTTAATACGATTTGGTCGATGATTTTGCCAGGGGCGATGAGTGTCTTTAATGTCATTATTACGAGAACTTATTTCAAAACGACGATACCGGAAGAGCTGTTGGAGGCTGCTCAGCTGGACGGCTGTAACGATTTCAAGTTTGTGTGGAATGTCGTGATTCCGTTGTCTGGTCCGATCATTGCTGTCATTACCCTTTATTCGGCGGTTGGCTATTGGAATCAATATTTCAATGCGCTGATCTATTTAAAACAGCCGAGCCTGTATCCACTCCAACTAGTGCTTAGGGAAATACTCGTTCAGAATGAGGTAGATCCCGCCATGCTGTCCGATTTGGGACAGGAAGCGAATCGGGAGGGCTTGCGGGCACTGCTTAAATACTCTCTCATTGTTGTCTCATCGTTGCCGCTCATGATGATTTACCCTTTTGTACAGAAGCATTTTGTTAAGGGGGTCATGATTGGTTCGTTGAAAGGTTAGTCATTCAAAGAAAATTTTCTAACGAAAAATGCTAGGGAGGGTTCTTTTTGATGAAAAAATGGATGGTAGCAAGCTTAGGGTTAGCCTTGTGCACAGTCTCGGTATTAAGCGGTTGTTCAGATAAGGAAGCAGCGCAATCAGATGCGACTCCAAAAGTGTCCGAGGATCGGGTGACTGCAGCAGGGGAATTACCTATCACGAAGGAAAAAACGACCTTAAAGGTTCTTGTAAAGGGAAGCGCATTTGTTGAAGACTTTGCAACGAATGAATATACGAAGTACCTGGAGGAGAAGACGAACATTCATATTGAATGGGATGTTGCCCCGGAGAAATCAGCGGTAGAAAAGCTTAATTTGGTGCTCGGAAGCGGAGATTTACCAGATGTGATTATGGGCTTTGACGTTAGCCCTACGCAGCAGCTGATCTATGGCAGCCAAGGGGATTTCCTCGATTTAAAGCCCTTTATTGATAAGTATGGCGTCGAAACCAAGAAGATGTTTGAGCAGGTTGATGGAGTGAAAGATGCTATTACGGCGCCGGGTGGTAAAATATATGGACTGCCGCTCGTGAATGAGTGTTTCCACTGTTCAATGGGGCAAAAAATGTGGATTTACAAGCCATGGCTGGATAAATTGGGGCTAGCTGTGCCAACAACGACGGATGAGTTGTACAAGGTGCTAAAGGAGTTTAAAACAAAGGATCCGAATGGCAACGGAAAAGCCGATGAGATTCCGCTTGCAGGTGCAGCGGTGGGACCTGCGGTCAATATCGACTCGTTCATTATGAATGCTTTTATACTAAACCCTAATAATACCAATCGTTTGTACCTCAATAACGGCAAGGTCGATGTGCCCTATAACAAGCCGGAATGGCAAGAGGGCCTGAAGTACCTGCACAAGCTGTATGCCGAAGGTTTGATTGCGCCGCAGTCCTTCACACAGGATCGGGATCAAGCGAAGCAAATGGGGGAAAACCCCAACATTAATATATTGGGCGCGGCGATAGCTCAGCATAACGGAACGTTTACAGCCTTCAACGGACCGAGCGGAAGATGGCTTGAGGTTACTGCTGTTCCAGTGCTCAAAGGGCCGAAAGGCTTGCAAGTTGCGCCGTATACCAATAGTGTCTCTCAAGGGCGTTACGTGATTACGAAAGCGAGTAAAAATCCAGAAGCCGCCTTCCGTCTAGCGGATCTGATGTATACGCAGGAAATGACGCTGCGTAATGCAGAAGGGCGTCCTGATGTGGAATGGAAATATGCGGCTCAAGGCGAGCTCGGTATCAATGGCAAGCAAGCCATTTGGAAATATACCGAAGCCAAGCTGGCCAATGTGCAAAATGTAAAATGGTCTCAAACAGGTCCATCGCTTAGAACGAATGATTTCCGCTTAGGCTTGGTCGCCGATCCGAAAAACCCATTGGAAGTTATTTTGTACAATGAAACGAAAAACAAATATGAGCCTTATAAGCAGAAGATGGATACTGTCCTTCCGCAGCTGTTTTTCACGAATGAGCAGGCGATGGAGCTAGCGGATCTAGAGAAGACGATTACCGATCATGTCAAAGAGATGACCGCGCGCTTCATCATCGGGGATGCGAATCTGGAGAAAGAATGGGACGGCTACCTGAAAAATTTGGATAATATGAACCTGAAGCGTTATCTGGAAATTTATCAAGCTGCCTATGATGCGAAGAAGAAGTAGATTTGTATGATTGATAGACGGGTCGACAATCCAGCGAATAACTCTGGAAAGTCGGCCCTTTTTTGAGATAGAATTTATAGATACTCTGAAGTGACTGTGTGGTGGTAAGCTTGCAATTGTGCATGCTTTTTTTCTTTGAATAGCTCCTATTCGTACATTCCTGCAATCGTGCAGGCTTTTGCGGTCTTTTTTTAATTTCAGGATGGAAAAGCTAAAATTCCTGCATAATAGCAGGCTTTTCCTCTTTTCAAACGATTTTAGCAAAAATATCTGCACTTTCGCAGTAGTCCCTACAAAGGAACCTGCAAATAATAATCGTGTAGTTAGAACCCACATCACTCCCTCCCTACGCATCGTTGTTTTCGATAAAAAATCATTTCTTACGTCAAAGACGCCTCCAGTAAAAACATTTATATTGAAAATGAGTTCAATACAAAGGAGTGCGTTGCGATGAAGAATAGGAAGGTTATGTTTCTCAGTCCATGGCAGGTTGAAACGGTAGAAGAGAAGTTTACCCTACAGATTGGCGATCAGGAAGTTCTGGTCAAGAAGATTTATACATTAATCAGCCCGGGAACTGAATTGGCCATGCTGTCAGGCAACGAATCTTGGTTTCCGATGCCGGGTATTCCAGGCTATGCAGCTGTGAGTGAGATTGTGGAAGTGGGGGAAGGAGTAACAGAGTTTAATTCCGGCGATATTGTTTTTCATTATGGGAACCACACGCAGTATGAGGTTGTTTCGATCAGAGGGACTTTTCTTAAAGTTCCGGAGAACTTGGATTTGAAATGGGTTCCGTTTACTCGGATGGCAACTGTCGCGACGACTGCAATTCGTGTTTCGAATATTGAGTTCGGAGATTATGTAAGCGTCACGGGGCTTGGACTTATAGGAAATATGGCAGCTCAGCTGGCGCACTTACAGGGTGCTACTGTGATCGGTATTGACTTATCGGTGGAACGCCTTCGAATTGCCGAGCAATGCGGTGTCATTCATGCTATTAGTGGTGGAAAAGGCAGCGTGAACGAGCAGATTGCCAACATCACCCATGGAAAGGGAGTTTCTACCCATATCGAGGCAACAGGGGTGCCTCAAGTAGCCGTCCAAAGCCTCGAGTGGATCGCTAAATTAGGCGAAATCATTTTCCTGGGCAGTCCTCGAGGTGAATATAACACGGATGTTACTGAAATTTTGAACTACTGCCATCTGTATGGACGAGGCTGTATTACGTTCAAGGGAGCGCACGAATGGCGGTATCCGACCGAACCTAATGAGTTTGTGAAACATTCCTTGGTTAGAAACTCAAGCATTGTATTCGAGCTGATGAAGCAAAAACGGCTGCAGGTCGAGCCTTTAATCAGTCATGTGCTGAAGCCGGAGGAAGCGAAGAAAGCTTATGAGGGTCTCCGATTGAATAAGGATCAGTACAGCGGTGTTTTATTTGAATGGAGTGAGACATGAGTTTTAACAGAAAAGTTCGCATCGGCATGTGGAGATATGGAAAATAGGAATACGCTTCAGTTATACTTGGGAAATAATAGCATTAGGTCATCACTCATTCCGCAGGAGGGAAGTACATGGAGACTTGGATGAACAGCATCTCGCCTTTTGTCAGAATGGTCAAAATTCATAAATCCTTCTCTCTGGCGGGTGAATGGATGGATTACGACCATGTGTATACGTATATCGAGCAAGGGGAAGCTGAGTTTTTTTTGAACGGGGTCAAATATCAGGTGAAGGAAGGAGACATTCTCCTTATGCCTCCCTTCATGGCGCATATTATTCGCTCTACGTCAGAGGTGCCATTAATCCAATATATCTTTCATTTTGATTTGTATTATGACGAAGAACGAAGTTCTTGGAAGGACCAAGCGATTACTGAAGAGCGTAAAGCAATTACAAACAAGGAGATGCAGCTAGCATCTACCATCCCAATTTCCCACCTGCAGCTGCCGGACCGGATTGAGTTAAAGAAAAGATTCCTGATCATGCAGAAAGAGTTTCTAGATATGAGATCGGGTTATTCGTTGATCCTTAAGGGGATTTGTTTGGAATTATTAGTCCTTTTTATGAAGGGACAAGTGGGCCATAACGAGAAAGAAGGCAAAATGACAAAGGGTTGGGTCTTTATTGAAAAAACCATCCATTTGATCAATGAAAGATATGGGGACCCTGAACTGGATAATCATACGATAAGTAAACATGTCGGAATTTCGACCAATCATTTATCTTTTTTATTTAAAGATCAGCTTGGCATTACGATTCATAAATATTTAACCCATATTCGAATCGAGCAATCGAAAATAAGAATGATCGATGGAAATCAAACGTTAACCGCTATTGCTGAGCAGGTGGGCTTTTCAAGCATTTATTTATTCAGCCGCTCTTTCAAGGCTATGGTTGGCGTTATGCCAAGTCTGTTTATGGCGATGAATTCCCAGCCAACCATTCCTTAGAATAAGCAAAGAGGTTGACGTGTTCACTATCGCGGCCATCTCCGGTGAACGGGAAGCAGTATGGGGAAATCCGCATGAGGCTCCATCTGATACCAATAGGCAACGGAGGAAACATCGTCGGTTCGTTCGAAAAGCTCTCTGCTGTTATGTCCAATCTGCTGAATCGTGACGCGCAGATCGCTCTCGAAATGGATGGGGTCTGGAAGATGCCAACGATACAGTCCATGCATAGGCACGGAATCTTCGCCGAACTTCTCTTTGAGAGTCGTATCCGATTTGGAATAGAACGGGTATCCAAGATAGGGAGTGCTGTAGGGCACCTCGACGGGGATCCCGTTTTCTTTTTCGTAAAAGCACCAGGCTCCGCCGAAATAATCCTCCGTCCCCGTCCCGCAAAGTGTTGGCCATTCTTCATCTCCGTCCAAATAAAATTTAATTTCCCCTTCGCCCCACCAATAACGTTCTAATGCTGCCCATGCCAAATAGGTGCCAACATATTGTCCTTTGCCCTTGACTCCGTCCAGAATCGTATAATCTTTGCCTTCCGTTGTGATATTCTCTCTTCGCCATTGCGCGTGAAAGTAAGCCGTATTCTCAGGGAGCGAATCTACGAGCTCATAATGAAACTGATAGAAAAAGCCGTGAATATCCTCGGCGTGTTGATTCTCGATTGTAATTTTGGCTGATTGTCGGAAAGGCATCGGGAAGTAGCAGTTCAGGCCTCCTGTGGGATTCACGACGATCGGCTGCGAATTCACCTTGCAGCGTTCACCGAATCCATTGCAAAAGAAATCGCCAAGCGGCACCTCCACGGAAGGCGAGGCTTCATCATCCCAGTAGAGGCGGAGCACTAAATCTCTAAGGACAAAGTTCCCCTTAGGCGTAGCATTCGTACAAGTGATCCAGAAGTGCTGCAGGATGCCAGTTCCCTGAATATCGGCCAGAACGACCGTTTCTCCCTGAGGTAAAGTGATGCACGGCCTGCCTTTGCGGGCAATACCTAAATTGCTTGCTGCTTTCCCGCCTTGTCCCTTCGCACCGGTCGGATTCTCTGCCGTGATCCAACGGGTTTGGCCTTGTGTCAGGAATGGTGCTGCAGAGAGTACATGGATAAAGCCTTGATTTTGCGACATAGGAACATTCACCTCTATCATTATTGTTATATGAACTTGAAAACATTATATAATGAAGGTAAGCGTGTTCATTTAGCCAAAGTTAGTTAAAAGTTAACCATTATTGCTGAAAAGGAAGGATTCTACTGCCGTGAGCTTTCAAACTGTCTCCCCATACATTCGTATTGCGATGGATAGTATCATACAATCTCCTTGGATGTTAAAAGAAAGAATGCTTTGGGACTACGAGCTATTATATCTAATGGAGGGTCGGGCTGACATAACGATCGAGGACAAGACCTATGAAGGCAGACCGGGGGACTTGTTTCTATTTAAGCCTGGACAGAGGCACTCCATCCAGATCATAGGTGATAACCCGATTCGGCAGCCGCACGTGCATTTTGATTTGTTCGAGCAGGCGGATAGCGGAGACGTCAAGGTATCGTTCAAAATGCTGCAAGACATGGATGAGACGGAGCGAAGCTGGTTTCGTAAGGATGAGCTGTCGGGCGCACTCGTTGATCTCCCAACCTATATTCGATTAAGGGAGCCAAGTCGCGTGGAACAGCAGCTTTTTGGAATCATATCGGAATTTGAAGCGAAGCTGCCATTATATGAATGGCGTTTAAAGGGCAGTCTGCTGGAATTAATTACGTATATAGTGAGGGAGCATGCGTGGAACGGACGATTATATGAAAACAGTCTACACCAAGAGCTTTTATTGGATATTGAGCGTTACATCGCGGCTCACGTTCACCGTGAGTTGAAATTGGATGAGCTATCGGAGCGATTCCATATCAGTAAATACTATTTGATCCATTTATTTAATAAAATATTCGATGTTAGTCCGATCCAATATCACCAGAGAATCCGGCTGGAGCGAGCCAAGAATATGATCAGGCATACCTTAATGCCGCTTCAGGAAATCGCAGATCAATTAGGATTTTCCGGTATTCATGCCTTCAGTCGAGCTTTTAAGAAGAAGGTGGGGGTTTCGCCTGCAGGCTTTAGGAAGGAATTCCGTGATGAGCATCACTCAGAATCTGTAAGGTCTTTTATTTAAACCAGCCCTTTTTCCAAAACCAAGCGAACATGCCGAATCCAATTCCGAACATGATCACGAGAATTGCAAAATAACCGCCGTGCCATTTCAGTTCAGGCATATATGCGAAATTCATCCCATAAAGACCAGCAATGAACGTTAATGGCATGAAGATCGTCGTGATTACGGTCAGCGTTTTCATGATGGTATTCATCCGGTTTGAATTCAGGGAGATGTAGCTATCCCTCATATCAGCCGTCATGTCGCGGTTTGAATCAATCATTTCTGACAGCTTGAGCAGATGATCATGAATGTCCGTGAAGAAGACGAGCTGATCGCGAAGATGCTCGATTCGATCTGTATTGATGAGTCTGTACAGCAAGTCACGCATGGGCACGATGGTGCGGCGTAATTTTAACAATTTGGCCCGAATACCAAAAATATGTTTCATTAAGACTTCAATGGATTCGGCATCAAAATTGTTCTCGATATCATCCAATTGATCTTCGATTTGATAGACACTAGGGAAATATTGATCCACCAAATTATCAAGAATTAAATAAGCCGCATAAATATGACCTTCATTCCGCAAATGTTCTTGTTCTGAAATTCGGCACCAAGCATCCTCAATTTCCCTTGATTCATGCAAATGAAAGGTCACAATGTAATTACTTCCCAGAAACATGTCCACTTCTTCAGCATCCAGTGTCATAGCATTAATCGCATGCATCACAAAAAAGTGAACGTTCTCATAGTGATCCATCTTCGGTCGTTGCAGTAAAAAAAAGCAGTCCTCTATGGCCAACGGATGAAAGTGGAAATGTTCCTTCAGATGCAGCGCTTCCTCATCGCTCGGATTATGAAAGTCGACCCAATACCACTGAATGCTCGGGCCTAGAAGCTCCTCGAAGGGGACATTATGGAGCACCTTGAAGTCCTTGGTAATAGCAAGGGAACGAATCATAAGTAAAACTCCTTGAGTCATATTTTCATCTGCTTAATTTTACCATACAATCGTGAGGTTTTAGAAATGCTCGGTCCCCGCTAAAGCTAGATTATTCTTGAGTTTTGAAGGTGGAGAGCAACATTAATTAGAGTATGAAGCATCGGTTGGTTGGATAGGCAGTGCTTGTGTGAATTCACACAAGCACTTTTTTTATAGTTAGCGGATGAAGCGCATGGCTTTCCTCCACATGCACGAAGGCATCGTACCGCCGAGCCATAAGAGAGGGAACGTAATTCCCTCTCTCATGGCCAGAGCGGTACACGACCCCGATGGCACGGTGCCCGAGCACCTCGTGCCCGAGAATCGGATCCTCCTTGCTTAGCAGGAGGATCTGATCATGCGCGCCGGCGCGATGCATGAGCTCCTCCCA
This sequence comes from Paenibacillus sp. J31P190, assembly GCF_059692075.1. NCBI lineage: Bacteria > Bacillati > Bacillota > Bacilli > Caryophanales > Paenibacillaceae > Paenibacillus > Paenibacillus sp. J31P190. The sequence goes on from NZ_JCAUAS010000031.1 coordinate 25,954, forward strand.
GCTGCCCGGCTGGGCAGGCGGCACTTGCATCGTCGCCATCGGCGCGCCCCAGGATGTCGCGGCGATGACCGTGCCGCGGTAAGTGCCGAAGCCGATGGCGAACACATCGGCTTCGCCGTGCGCTTCGCGCACGAGCTGGCCGACGTTCACCATCCCGTCGGCCAACATATCTGTGGCACGTGCGTCGCCGACGTGCGTGTTGTGTTCCCAGACGATCACTTTGGCGTCTGGGCCGTGGTGGTCGGCGACGCGGCGCAGCGCCTCGACCATGTGCCGGTCGCGGACGTTCCACGATTCCGCGTCGTGACGAACCATGGTGCGGTAGTAATCCTCAGCGTTCACAGCAACAAGCGCATTCAATTCTGCGCTTAGAGCTGCTTCGCTGTCTTCCTCGTACCGCACACGTTTCGCGTGAAGCGCTTGAAGCAGCTTCACAACCTCATCCTTACAGCTTTCGCCGTAAAAAGCCGCCGAAACCCCATAATGTTGCCCCTCGTTCTCATAAGAGTCGAAGCACTCAAATGCCTTCCGCGCCAGAGCTAACTGCTCAGGGGTGCCTTTTTCCTGTAAATAACGTTCGATCTCTTCTAGTGACTCCCATAAGCTATAGACGTCCAAACCGTAAAACCCGACTCGCTCTTCCATCGGCTTATTTGCATTGTGCTGGTTAAGCCACTCCATCAACTCGCCAACCTCTTCATTGGCCCACATCCACGTCGGCCAGCGATTAAAAGTTTCCATGACCTCACGGGAGCTTGGCTTGGCATCCTTGTACTGCTTTACATAACGGTTAACCTCATAACATGACGGCCAGTCGCCCTCGACAGCAATAAAAGAAAAACCTTTCGTCTCAATTAATTTACGGCTTAGCTCCATGCGCAGCTTATAAAATTCCGATGTACCATGTGTTGCCTCACCGAGTAAAACGTACTTCTTGTCTCCGATTGCTTCAACTAATACATCCAAATCTACGGGGGTCCTCAGCTGCACAGCTTGCTGTCTAATCTGTTCTACAATGACGTCATCAACTTTCACCTGTTTTAACTCCTATCCTAAAGATTTACATTCTGTAGTATGTACAAAAGTGCATACAAAAAAAGCGATTCGAACGGATTCGCTTTTTTGTAACACAATTGGAACATTCCTGTTACAGTTCTCTAACATAGTAGGTGTATTATAATAAACAAGACCCCCCTTTTTTAATATAAACTTTGGACCTGGCCCCGTTGGCTAGGTCCCCTTTTTTTGTTAAAGAGAAAGGATGATGACAAAATGGTTCGCACAGGAGAACGGTTGTACATCCGCCCCTTTGAAATGGGAGACTCGGAAGCTCTGCTGGCGTTGATGCTGCGCAACCGGCAATTGTTTGAACAGGTGGTACCGATTCGGTTGGATTCGTTCTACACGCTGGATCACCAAGCCAGCAGCATTGAGCTCTGGCAGCAGGCGGATAAAGAGGGACGGCGTCATTCATTCGGTATCTTCCTTAAAGGAACGGATGAGCTCATAGGGGAAGCCTCCCTTTTCGAAATCATTCGCGGACCGCTGCAGAAAGCGATGCTAGGTTACTGCCTGGATGCAAGTCATAATGGCAAAGGTTATATGACAGAAGCCATCCATCTTGTTCTTGATTACGCTTTCCGGGAAGCGGGACTTCATCGGATCGAAGCTGGGGCGATGCCGCATAACACCGGATCTATCCGGGTGTTGGAGAAGGTTGGTTTCCGTCAGGAGGGCCTAGCCAGGGAGAATGTGAAGATTCAAGGCGTATGGCGGGACCACGTGATGTTTGCCATATTGGAAAGCGATTCTCGCTAGTCAAAAAGAGACCCAGCCTCATCGGCTAGGTCTCTTTCATTTAACGCTTAGATCGATAAATCTCTTTCACCAATCGGTAAGCCAGCTTAGGCTTGCGATACTCATTAAGCAGCCCTTTGTTGTTAAAACTCCGTGCCCGGTCACGGAAGTAAGGACGGTCACTGCGCACATCGACGCGAATGTCGGCGAAGTGCCAGATTAGTGTGCCGACGATGCGAGGATCCTCGCGGAAGATCTGTAAAGCCTGCTGCACAACGTCAGCTTGATAGTCTTCACTGAACAAGCGAGGCTCCCAGCCTGCATCTCCGAAGATGCCCGCAGCGCCAAACTCGCTCATGATGACGGGTTTATCACCGGCACCTTGTGATTCTGCATGTTCATAATACTGCTGAAGCATGTCGCGGAAACCGTTCACGTTACCTTGGTACCAACCGTAATATTTATTGATTCCGATGACATCGAAATAGGAGAGCACAATGTCTTCTTCAGGATGCATCGTGGCGTATGTAACTAGGCGACTGGTATCCATGCTGCGAATTTTGCTAACGAATTTCTTAGTAAGCGTAAGTGCTTCATCCGTGCGTGTATCAATTTCGTTATGAGCCCCCCAGAAAATGATGGAAGGATGATGATAATCACGGCTTATCATTTCGTCTAACATTTGCAAGCCGCGTTCTGCAAATAGGGGACTAGCCAGCGTTTCTTTGCTCATAAAACAGCCCCACATTGGGATCTCGCTCCACAGGAGCAATCCGTGCTCATCAAGCAAATCGATCCAGAATTGGCTTTGTGGATAGTGTGAACCGCGAACGATGTTGCAGCCCATATCGGTCAAAATATCCAAATCCTTCAGCATGAGCTTAGGTGGAAAAGCAAATCCCCATTCGGGATGCTCTTCGTGCCGATTCACTCCCTGCAAATACAGCGCTTTGCCATTAAGGTGGATTTGACCGTTATTAACTTCAATGGTTCGGAATCCTGTCCGATCGATAAGATCATCTTCTCCTGCTTGGACCGTGAACGTATATAATTCGGGATGCCCAACATCCCATTTGCGGATGTTTTCGAGGCTTCCTCGGAGAGAAAGCTGTGAAGATTGGCCCGCCGCGATATGAATGGTTGAATCGGAGATAGCTAGTCCTTCCGTAGAGGCGCTAACAACAATTTGACGATCAACCGAGCTTAAGGAGTTTAACCTTACTTGCAGCTGGATATCTGCTGAGTCGCCTTCAAGTTGATAATCAATTTTCAAGGAATCAATATAAACATCGGGCAGCTCCTGAAGCTCCACAGAACGAATAATTCCGCCATAAGAGTACCAATCTGCGATATCTGTGGGCAGTGTCTGCCAGTCCAGCGTACTATCAACACGAATGATTAATTCATGTTTTCCTTGCGCTAGATGAGGGATTACCATGGAAAATTGGGTATAGCCGCCAAAGTGGTAACCGAGGTGATGACCATCAACATAAACATCAGCATGATGGAGAATTCCCTCAAAGCATAGCCCGATATTGGCTTCTTGTGTGGTATCGAAATACGTGCGATACCACGCAGCACCGATATACTCGTAATGACCTAATTCGTTATTCCAGCAAGAAGGAACCACAAGCTTTCGAGTGCCGAAAGGGAACTTGGCATGCCATTGTTCTGTTATCCCTACATTTCCTGGATCCGTTATGAAGTCCCATAATCCATCAAGAAGTCGAGTATGGCGCAGGGAGTGTTGTTGAAAAGTACGTATCAAAGGTAAAAGCCCCTTTCATGTATATTTACTAAAGCGTATCATGGAAGAAAGGCTATTTTCTATGGATAAAGAACTTTAGTATTTGTCAAAATCGCTTCGGAGGTGGTGAATGAATGGAAACCAAAGAGCACCGAATGTATCATCTTCGATTGACCTATGAGAAGCTTCCTGTTCCAGGCTGGAAAGATATTCGGAATACAACAGATGTTCATTCTCTCTATTGGATTATGAGTGGAGAAGGAGAATTTACATATTCGCTTGAGGAAGAGCTGCTAAAGGTACATTCGGGTATGCTCCTCTATTTAAAGCCGGGGTTTACGATGACCATGACATCATCTGTGGATAAACCGCTCTATATTCGTATGCTTCTGTTTGAAGTTTTCGACATCCCCTATGAGAATCAAACCTGGCAGCAGCCCGTTCATTTGGACTCACTTCAACTGCCTTTTAACAAGTTGTATTCTCCGGAGCAAGCGGTCTGGATTCAAGAGCAGTTCAAGCAGATAGGGTCCATACAGAGTCCGGACCCGCACGAAAGGCAGGCTGAATTCCAATATGTTCTTTCACGATTGATCCATTTCATGAGGGATACAAACACGTCAACGGACCCGTATATGAAAGCATTCCAGCAAGCGAAGTTTTGGATCGAAACCTGCTATAATAGGCCCTTGAGGATGGAAGAACTCGCGCGAACATTCCATATCTCCGTCTCTCAGTTGCGCAAAATGTTCATGCAGCAGGTAGGTATTTCACCCAAAGTGTACTTGAACAGGATTCGCAATGAGAAAGCCAAAACGCTGCTGCTGCTGACGGAAGAACCAATGAAAGCCATTGCGGCTGCATGTGGATTTGCGGATGAATTTCATTTTGGTAAAATGTTTCGGGCTTGGAATGAGGTATCTCCGGCACGGTTCCGAATTTTGAACAAGTCCAATCGATGAGAAGGATGGAAGGGGAGCTCCCTTTTGGGAGTTTTTTTCATGATAGCGTGGTAAAATGGTGAAAAGAACATGATTTATTTGAGAGGGGTCACACTAATGAGTGCCGAAATTGAAAGAAAGTTCCTTTTACCCGCGTTCCCTGCGGCTGAACTGGACAATAATGAAATAAAGCTAGTTTCAAAGCAGTACATCTATCAAACCTATTTGGCCTTCTCGGAGGATCAAGAAATCAGAGTGCGCCAGCTGGTAGATCGTTCTGGATTGTCGCATTTTACACATACGTTCAAATCGGGGCATGGCATGGTTCGGGAAGAGATTGAATACAACATATCGGAACCTATATATAAGCAGCTTCTTGAACGTACGGGGTTGATCCCATTGGAGAAGATTCGCACCACGGTTGATGTTCAGGGACTCCATTTTGAAATTGATGAATATAAACAAGTGGATCTCCTGGTTGTCGAAGTCGAATTTCCAGATGTTGAAGCTGCGCGGCTCTTTGTAGTACCTTCTTGGTTTGGGAGAGAGTTAGGAGCGGAGGAAGAATTCCGAAATAAGTCAATGTGGGTCAAACTGCAGACAAACGCATAAACGAGTTTCGATTTCCTTACAATTGGTTAATAATCTTCATCAAGATATTTCCAATTGTAAGGAGGGATATGACGTGAAAAAAGGACTTGTAAGGCGCAAAAAATCGCCTCTAGCCTTTTATCTAGCGGCGCTCGCTGTAACGATTGCCATGAATAGCAAGCGTGTTTGACAGAATATGTAAAAATTATAAGATAAAGGCCGAGTTTATGACCCGAGTGTGGTCAGATCTTGGTCTTTTTGCTTTTTTCTGAAGAGTGAAAGTGTTAGATTCGTTAGCGAACTATTAGGAAAAATAATGTTTAGCTAAGATTTAAAATAGATGTTTAACAACAATTACAAAGTATGATGGATGTACAGAAATAAGAGCTAACATTTTCAGGAATTGCGAGGGGCCGCCTATGAACCTGATACATTATTACCGCCAGCAGTTTCTCGAATTAATTTCTCAGTTCGAGTCCAATTGGGAAGAGGATCGTAACTATAGATTTGGATTTCGTTGGAATTCGTATGCGAAGTCTTCTTTTAAAGAAATTTTTCAAATGACTCAATTTCCGGACGAACCCTTGTACTTAGTGTATGCGATTGAGCTTCCTGAAAAATACAAAAGGACGAATATTGGTGAAGTAGTCAAAAACATTTCGTCATCCTATGAGCTGTCCTTGTATTTGTTCTCGGATAAGATTCATTTAACCTCTTGTGTTTCTATAGAAAGCTTGCAGCAGACAACATTAGGTTATGTAAATCAAGCACGAGGGGAAATCATTGATCTTGTTTTCTCTGCGATTCAGATGCGAGTCTAGATGAATTCATAAGAATTTAGGTGATAAGTATGAGGAAGTATCGGGTGTTAATCGTTGATGACTCCAACGAAATGAGAAATAGGATTGCGAATCTTTTTGAACAAGATGAACATTTTTCAGTGGTAGGATTCGCTGTTAATGGTGCCAATGCGCTTGATAAAATTGTTGAGCTGCAACCAGACCTAGTAACACTGGATGTAGAAATGCCCGAGCTCGACGGACTAGCCGCTTTGCGTCAAATTATGACCTTCCATCCTGTACCGGTAATTATGCTGAGCAGCTGCACGGAAGAATGTTCAAATGTTGCCTTGCATGCTCTGGAGCTAGGGGCTTTGGATTTTTTCCAGAAGGAGACATTATTCCAAAGAACACAGAATGCGGTGTTGGAAGAAGAATTTCTATTACGGTGTAAAACCGCAATGAGGAAGAAACTGTTCCTACGGAATGAGACGAGTATGCTGGGGAAAGAGCACTCGATCAAAATTCATTTGGAAATGCTTACATTTCTACTGAAAATGGAAGAGGATATGCTCCATTTTCACGCTGAGCTCCAGGATCAAATTAAACAACAGAATGGACTTCTCGTTAAATTTCATCTAGAGGATAATAAATTTATCTATACAACGTGGCAGGGCTCACTATTCAACCGGCTTGGTATCAAAGAGAATAACGCGGTAGGTAAGGATTTGTTTGCGATTTTCCCGAAAGATAAGGCCGACTTCATGGCTCCCTTCTATCAAGCGGCATGGGACAATGAAGAAGTTATTGATTTCGAAACAGAATGGCATGGTTATTATTACTTAACTGTTCTTCGTCCGATCAAACGAGATGGTGTAATGACAGAAGTCATTTCGCTAACTGTAGATATTACGGAGTCGCGAAGCATGGAGGAACGCATCCGCTATCTAATCCATCATGACCCTCTGACAGGCCTTCCCAATCGACATGGGTTAAGTAAATGGATCGAGGACGCAATTGCGCAGCAGGAGCGTTTTGCTGTTGTATTCGTGAATTTGGATCACTTCAAACTGGCCAATGAAACGTTAGGTCATGATACAGGGGACAGAATTCTTCAGGTTATGGCCCGCAGATTGAAGAACAGCACCTTGATCAAAGATGTTTCTGTTTTCAGAGTGGGCAGTGACGAATTTATCGGTTTGGTTAAGCACCATTCGTTAGAAGAACTTGAAGGGTTCGCACATACGATTGTTCAGACTATCAATCAGCCCATTCGCATCCAAGATCATGAAATATATATGTCTCCTTCAATTGGGATAAGCCAGTATCCACAAGACGATATTGACCCTGACAATTTGATTCGCTTTGCAGATATAGCTATGGAATACGCCAAGGAACTAGGCGGGAATCAAGTTCAATATTTTAATTCCCAAATTTATGCGAAAATAGAACGTAGAATTAAGATTGAAAAGCATTTGCGAAAAGCATTAGAGAAAAATGAGTTTATTTTGGTGTACCAACCTCAAGTCAATTTATTAGTGAATCAGATCGTTGGATTTGAAAGTTTAATTCGGTGGGAAAGCCCTGAACTGGGGCGCGTATCTCCGCTAGAATTTATTCCTATCGCAGAGGAAACGGGATTAATCTATCCGATTGGAAAGTGGGTCCTTAATGAAGCATGCAGCCAGAATAAGTGCTGGCAGGAGTTAGGTTTTCCTAAGGTTTCAATGGCTGTCAACTTGTCTTCAAAACAGTTCTATGATCAGTCTCTCAAAGAACAGATTAACAGTATACTGCAAGAGACAGGGCTCGAACCGCAATATCTAGAATTAGAGATAACGGAAAGCATGACGATGGATGTTCAAGTTGCCTTAACGACTTTAAATAGTTTCAGAAACATGGGTCTGAAGATTGCTATGGATGACTTTGGAACGGGTTACAGCTCGCTCAGCTATTTGAAAGAATTTCCGATCCATCATTTGAAAATCGACCAATCCTTTGTGAAGGATATCTCGGTTAACCCTACCAATGCAGCCATTGTAAATACGATCATTGCGCTAGCACGTAACCTAAAGCTAGTTGTGATTGCAGAAGGGGTAGAAAACGAAGACGATTTAAAGATTCTGCAGGAATTTAATTGTGACACCGTACAGGGATACTTATTCAGCCGCCCGGTGGAAGCAAGCGAGGTACCCGAGATTTTTGATAGATTTGCATGCAATCGAATTGCACATACATAAGCATGATCCTAACGCCATGACAGCGACTGTCGGTTTTGTGGCGTTTTTGTTATTTCATATTTCTGGTAAAAAATAGTGTAGACCTGCCATAATTCGACATATTATAATAGATGTAAGAAACAAAATAGGTATAAAGGAGGGATTTTAGTGATTAAGGTGCTTATTATCGAAGACGACATCATTATAGGCCAAATGATAAGCATGTATCTTTCGGAAGATCAATTCGAAGTGAAGCAATCGGTAAATGGACATGACGGATTAAGGGAAATCGTTCATTTTCAACCTCATGTGATTTTATTGGATCTCGTTTTGCCAGATTATGAGGGGTTAGAGCTATGCGGAGCCGTTAGGGAACTAAGTTCAGTTCCAATTATTGTGATATCCACGAAAACAAACATTAAGGAGAAGGTAGAGGCCTTTAATATTGGGGCTGATGACTATCTTTGTAAGCCGTTTAGCATGCAGGAGTTAAAAGCACGCATCAAAGCCTCGCTACGTATGTCGGACATACAGATTCCTGCTGCCGGTGGTTCGGAAGGGACAGAATGTGAGTCACAATATCCTGACTTTACTCTGGATGTAGAGCGCAGGTTGATTGTGATCAAAGATCAAAAAATTGATATTACCAATTCGGAATTTGAAATTATGAAACGCTTTATTCACTATCCCGGCAGAGTGTTTAGACGCGATGAGCTTATAGATACTTTATATCGGATGGGCGAAATCGTGAATGATCGCGCGATTGATGTACATATTACGAATCTCCGTAGAAAAATAGAACAGAATCCAAAGGAACCTCAGTATATTAAAACCGTCTGGGGTGTTGGTTATAAATTTGTGCATCTTTCAGCTATTTAAGGTGTGTAATTAAGCGATGAGGTGAATAGCAGTGCTCAAAGATCTACTGAACAATTTCTCGATACTGGCTGTTTTTATTTTCTTGTCTATCGAGATTTTCTATTCTCCTAGATTAAAAGCCGCATCAAGATGGAAATATCGCCTAATAGCAGGTCTGATGCATGGGATCTATGGTGTCATTCTGACTTTTCTTGGCGTACATGTTACTGCAAGACATATATTGGATTTAAAAGCGATTGCCATTCTGATGGCTACATTCATTGGTGGAGGAATTTCTGGTTTTATTGCCACGATGATTATGATTATTGGCAGGACGATGATAGATCCTTCTGTTTTCATTCGAATCACTACATTGGGTCTGCTCATATTTGCTGGAACCGCACTAACTAATCGTTTCGTTCACGGTTATTGGAGGAAATGGATATTTCTAATTATGTGTCCTATCAGCGTTTTGTTCGTTGATATGGTACTCATCTATCATATTCCTGTTGCCGGCTTAGTCATTCCAGCTTTACTTCTGCATTTGGGAGGGGGGTTATTCGCAGCAGCGCTAATCCGCTATTTCTTAAAGGCAGAGGAGCTAAGGAGTCAAGTAAGTCATATCCAACAAGAGCTATTGGATATTCTTCGGCTGCAGCCTGGCATTACATTTAAACTTAAGAAAATTCAAAATCAATTCATTTATTCGATGGTTGATGGCCGGTTGTTACGAAATCTCGGACTACATCCACAAGATTTATTAGGTAGAAATATACAATCCATCAAAGGTTTTACTACGGAATTCACAACGTTTATAATTGGGAAATTTGAAGAAGCGTGGAAAGGGAACATAGTTGCTTTTGAGAATCAAATAAAGGGCAAGATCGCCTTTACAACCTTACAACCTGTATTTGATGGTGAACAGGTAGTCGAGATCATCGGCTCTACGACAGATATTACAGAGAGAACAGCAGCAGAGCGGCGTATTCGGGAGAGTGAAGCACGTTATCGTATCCTCGTTGAGAATTCACAGGAAGGAATTCTTGGGTTCACGAAGGAAGGCGTGATTACCTCTGTTAATCAAATTGTTTCCCTAATGACCCAAGCGACAGCTGCGGACATGTTAGGCAAAAAAATAACCGAGTTTCTCCCGGAAGCGGAACAAATTCGTTGGGATTCTCATTTCCAAGAAGTTATTCTGAATGGTGGTAATGTACGTTTTGAAATGAGTATTCCATCCTCTACGGGTGTTCTTCGAGATTATTGTGTCACGCTTTCTATCTGCCATGATGCGACTGGCGAATTGGAAGGTATTGTGGGAACGGTACACGATTTCACAGAAGTAACCATGCGGCATGCCGCCGATCAAGCGAACCAAGCCAAGAGTCAATTTATAGCCAAAATGAGCCACGAAATTAGAACTCCCTTGAACGGTATTATTGGCCTTTCTCAACTTCTCGGGAAAACCTCACTCTCAGAGCATCAAAAGGATTATCTACATAAAATAACATCTTCATCCCATACACTGCTAGGCATTATTAATGATGTTCTTGACCTTTCCAAAGTAGAAGCGGGAAAACTCGAAGTTGAACGTACCGGCTTTCAGTTGGATGAGCTTCTCAAGGATCTCTCCAGTATTCTGAGTGTCTTATCCGATAGTCGCCAAATCGAGCTTATTTTTAATACAGCCGCTGAACTTCCCAACCATATTCTCGGTGATCCGCTGAGACTGAAGCAAGTACTGCTTAATCTTTGCAGCAATGCGATCAAATTTACTTCAGAGGGCTATGTGATGCTCCAAATTGAGTTGGAACCACACACGTCCAAAGAAGAAATCATGCTTAGCTTTACCGTAGAGGATAGTGGAATAGGTATATCTCCAGATCGTTTAGCCTTTATTTTTGATCCTTTTTCTCAGGCAGATGGATCTACAAGCCGTGAATATGGGGGAACTGGATTGGGACTTACGATCAGCCAGCATTTGATTGGGCTTATGGGCGGGTCTTTAGCAGCTGAGAGTGTAGAGGGTAAAGGAAGCAGATTTAAATTTACTCTGCCTTTTCAAGTCATAGAACTCGCTGATCCAGATGAATGGGATTTAACGAAAGATCATATGACGTATCAAGTTTTGCTGGTCGAAGATCATCCCCTCATGCGCAGCAGCTTGCGGGACACTTTGGAGTCGTTCGCCTTAATCGTTTCGGAAGTGCCTTCCTGGAAAGCTATGTTTGAAAAGATGAAGACGTTAGGAACCGATGACGACAAGTACGATTGTATCCTGCTTGATATGGAAATTGAAGATATGTATGGCATAGATACATGGAACACATTTATTGAGTCGATCCAAAGAGATCGGACGTTTGTTGTATGCTTAACTTCGCCGCTTGGCAAAGAAGAAATGCTGAAACTTCCGATAAGCGCGAGACCTGATGCCGTCATGGTTAAACCGATTTGCCGTCTAGATCTATATCAAACGTTGGAATCCCTGTTCAATCCGCATAACAGATCTCCAAGAAGCGGCAGGCCTTTGCAGACTAAGTCCTCCAGCGTTAGCAAGACAGGGCGAATTCTTCTCGTGGAGGATAACGAAATTAATCAGCAGGTTGCCATGGAGTTTCTAAAGGAGCATGGGTTTGAGATCACGGTAGCGGAAAATGGCCAAGAAGCCATTGAAAAACTCGAAATCGGCGAATACGACTTGATTTTGATGGATATTCACATGCCGATCATGGATGGTGTTGAAGCGACAGCGCACATTCGCCAAATCCCCAACTATAAGAATATACCCATCATCGGACTGACGGCCAACGTTGTTAAACAGGATCATGAAGATTATATCCGTTACGGCATGAATGACGTCATTAGTAAGCCTTTGGATATAAAGCGTCTCTTTAGTGTGATTAATAAATGGATTGAATCATCTACTTCCATAGAGGCTAGTCAGACGAATGCAATCGATTTTTATAAGCAAATTGAAGCGATAGATTGGCAAGCTGCACTTGCTCGACTAGAAGGAAAAGAAAGTATTCTAATCGTCATGCTTCAGTTGTTTAAGAAAAATTATTCAATTTTTGCCGAGCAACTAACGGAGAGTATCCTTGATGAGGATTGGAAGGCTGTCAAAAGGGCTATACACACACTTATCGGAGTTGCCGGAAGTATCTCCGCAAATCGTTTACATGAAGCTGCAAGTTATCTGGAACTTGCCATTTTGCAAAAAGATGATTTCCACGATCAGCTCATCGAAGTAGCAGAGGAAATAAAGCGTATTACCACCTTTATCCCAAATGTAGCCTCTTAGCAAATGGAACTGCTTATATCAATTTCAGATACAAACGTGATAATTTCAGCCATTGTTGGGTGGTGACCTCGGCAGTATGATGAAGGTAAGACTTATTACTTTCACAAACAGGAAAGGGGATAGCTGTCATGTTTGTTAAGAAACAAGATCGTATGTCACCTATCACGGAAGAGCAATATGCGCAGTTCGAAAGAGATGGGTATTTGCTTATTAAGAAAGGCTGCAGCAGCGATCTCATTGATGCCTTTAATGGACACATTTTTGATATTCGTAACCAAGCGGAAATACCGAATTGGGCAGGCTGTGAAGAAAGCAAGAAATTCTCCCTGCGGTTGTTTAATCCGCATAAGCATGACAGCTTTTCTCGCCAAATGATGAAGCTTCCCATCATCCGAGGTGCGCTAGCTCAATTAATGGGCAAAGAGGCTAACTGTGTGCAAAGTATGTACTTTTACAAGGAACCAGGTTCACCGGGACAGGCTTCGCATCAGGATTACTACTACATTAAGAATGATCCCATGACAATGATCGCTGCTTGGATCGCTTTGGAAGAAGTCGTCGATATCGAAAATGGATGCCTCTGGGTCATCCCTGGCACGCACAAGCTTGGGCTGCTGCCTCACGGCGCGGTGAAAAATATTGAAGAGCACGAATCATGGACTGACGAAACAGAAGGCGCAGACCTTAGCAAGCAAATCCCAGTCGAGATGGAAAAAGGAGATATCCTATTCTTTAGTGAGCTGCTCATCCATTCATCCAATAAGAATCGAAGCAAGGATCGTTGGCGACGTTCCTATGTATGTCATTACATTCGCGAGGATTCGTTTGTTACTCAGAGGGAAGATTTGAGAGAAAAATTTCCGTTGTACTAAAGGATTGGACCTCTTGTTGGGCTTATGAATTATAAGAACGCTGAGTAGTGCTAACTCTTTTTTTCAGCCAAGGCTGGAAAGGGTTAGCTTATTTTATTTAACACATACACATATACATGAGCGTTGGCCCTAACAGGCAAGTATCAGGGCACGCTAATGCTTACAACCGAGCTTAAAGTAAGCGAAAATCGTGTTAAGGTTGTAATAGGTAGTCTGAGAAGTTGTTTTCCGAGCTTAAGTTTGGTAATGACTGAGTTAGACTCGAAAAATGACCTAATCCCCAGCGGCAGCCACCATCTATCCCCAATACGATGAACAAAGCACGCGACACTACACATGTACAAGTTGTCTTTCTAATGTAAAGTGATCGCAATTTAATCAAAAATAACTATAATTAAACTCCCCAACTTACACATACAGGAACTTCATACCCTACAGAGAACAGTGTTAATAAGACTGATAACCAGAAGGAGATAAAAGAATGGAAAATGAGTTGGAGAAATGGATCATAGAAGCAGATATAGCAAGTATGCAGCAAGCAATGAGTACGGGACGGGTTACTTCTGAACATTTGGTTCGTATATATCTAACCCGCATAGTAAAGTACGATTCCATATTAAATACCATTCTAGAAATAAATCCAGACGCTATCAACATAGCCAAAGCTTTAGATGAAGAACGAATAGTGAAGGGCAGTCGTGGATCCCTGCATGGTATCCCTATTCTACTGAAGGATAATATCGATACATATGATCGTATGCATACAAGCGCCGGTTCTATCGCATTAGCTGAATCCTTCGCGGCAGCCGATTCTTTCGTGGCGGCACAGCTTCGAGCGGCGGGAGCTGTGCTGCTGGGTAAAACGAATATGACCGAATGGGCAGGCTACATGTCAGGCGATATTTGGGCGGGCTATAGCTCAAGAGGTGGTCTCACCTTAAATCCTTACGGCCCTGGCGAATTATTCGTAGGCGGTTCAAGCTCAGGCTCAGCAGCGGCCACAGCAGCGAATCTAGCAGCAGCGGCGATCGGAACGGAAACATCGGGCTCTATCATCAGCCCCTCCAGCCAGAATAGCTTAGTTGGCATTAAGCCAACGATTGGACTAGTTAGCCGAACGGGCATTATCCCAATTGCTCACAGTCAGGACACAGCGGGGCCTATAGCAAGAACGGTCAGCGATGCAGCGATTTTGCTCGGCGCTTTGACTAACATAGATGAGTGTGATGTTGAGACGTTAGCGAGTAAAGGGCGTTCTTTCCAAGACTACACCCCATTCTTAGACGCCAATTATTTGCAGCAAGCTAGAATTGGGATCCCGAGATTTTATTATCAAGAATTAGACAATGCTCGGTTAGATATTATAGAGGCGGCTATCGCCGTTTTGAAACAAAAGGGTGCTACAATCGTTGATCCGGTGGTGCTTCCATGTGAGCAAACGCCCTGGGATGGCAATGTCATGAGGTATGAATTTAAGAAAGACTTGAATGATTATTTATCCAAATTGTCAGGCAAGACACCGGTCTATTCTTTGGCAGATGTCATCGCCTATAATGAAGCGCATACAGATCAAGCATTGAAATATGGGCAAGGAACCTTAATCTGGTCTGAGGAAACGAGCGGGACGCTTACGGAACAAGCCTATTTAGACAGCAAAAAGAGGGATAAAGAGATGTCGCGTGAGCAGGGGATTGATTATGCATTAGAAGAGCATCACCTGGATGCACTCTTATTTCTAGGGGCTGAGGGTGGGGCAGATCTTGTGGCAAGAGCCGGTTACCCATCGATTACTGTACCTGGAGGGTACGCTGCAACAGGGATTATTGCACCAGGCGGGTACACAACGAAGGGACCGCAAGGGATCACTTTTGTAGGAACAGCATTTAGCGAACCCACCTTGATTAAAATTGCTTATGGTTTTGAGCAGGCGACGAAACATCGCATACAACCCCAGTTAGCAGCAGCTGCGAAAATAGAGGTAGAATAAAATGATGAATCTAAGGACGATGGTCGTTGGATTAACCGATGATCTTGTGGCAAAGGCGTTCATACGGTTATGGGAGCATGAGGAAGGAACATTAAAAGTTTGGCGGGCAAGTTCCAACTTCGTATATCGATTTGAAAATAAAGGTAAGAAATTCTTTTTGAGGTTCTCTTTTGAAGGAGCACAGTCCCTGGAGCAAGTAGAAGCTGAGCTTGATTTCATAAAATACTTAGCCTTATCTCATTATCCTACCATTGTGCCTATACATTCTAGCGAGGGTAAGCTAATTGAAAGAGTAACGACAAGTGAAGGGGTATATATTGGTGTTGTGTTCAGTGATGCGGAAGGGGAAAGTTTAGATTGTGATCAAATGAACGATTCGCAGATGGAGGCGTGGGGGAAATCACTTGGCAGCTTGCATGCATGGTCACAGGTATATGAACCTGATAAAGAATTAAAGCGTAAGGATTGGCGAGATGGACTGGATCATATTGCAGCGGCATTAGAACGTCATTCACATGAAAAAGAAGCCTTGATGGAGCTAGATAAGCTGAGGATTTGGCTTTATTCTTTAAAGCAAACCAAGCATGATTATGGCCTCATTCATTATGATTTTCAACAGGATAACATTTTCTGGCAGGCAAGTAAGTCGCAATTTCATGTTATTGATTTTGATGATGCGATGTATCATTGGTATGCGATGGATATTGTTGCAGCTCTTGCTGACGTATTGGATCATACAGAGAGGGATTCCAGCAGTCAGGTAGAATGCTTTCTGAGAGGCTATACGGCGATATATCCATTAGACAAACAGATGATAGAACACTTTCCAAAGTTCCTAAGGTTCTCTAAGCTCTATAGCTTTTCAAGAATCTTAACAGCTTTGGAGGATAGTGATCTATCCAATACGCCACCATGGTATGCAGGATTGAAATTAAAGCTCATGAAAATGACGGACGAAATGAGACTTGGTTTCAGCAACCCATGGTAACCTACTGATCAGCAGCACACAAGGAGGATTATAACTTGGAAATAAGGCGTTTATGGCAACAAGATATACCGCAAGTACAAGCATTAATGATGGACGTGGTGTCACGTCTTCCTTCTGACGCGCTTTATTCAATGGACCGCTTGGAAGCACTTTACGAATATGTCCAAGATAAGGGAGAGATGTATGGCACTTTTCAAGGCGAAAAGCTTGTTGCTTATACGGTTATTGCATTTCCCGGTCTAAGTGCCAATAATCTCGGACGAGAGTTTGGTGTGCCGGAAGCAGATCTGCCAAGAGTTGCTTCTCTAGAAGGATCTATTGTCCATGAATCAGTCAGGGGACAAGGGCTGCAGAGGCATTTTCATGCCTTGAGGGAACAGCGAGCGCGGGAACAAGGTATGTTATACCTCTACGCAACCGTGCATCCTGACAATGGAATAAGTCGGAAAAACTTAGAAGCAGCAGGCTTCACACTTCAATTCACTCGCCCGATGTATGGCGGTCTTCTAAGGCATTGCTATGCGAAGAAGCTTGAAGTACTTGAATTGCTGGACTAGAATGTTAGTGAGTAACGGCAAGTTCTCTAACTTTTTTCCACGCATCCAAATGCTTTTCCAAATTACCGACTAAAGTATTGAGATCATTCAGAAATTGTTCTTTATCTTGGGCATCGACGTCAAAGGCTTCAACTTGAAAATCACTAGTTGCAGGAAATGCGTTAAGCATTTGCAGAAGTTTGGCTTGAATTGGGCTAGATATTGGGCTAGTTGAAGCTGCAGGCAGCTTGCTTTGTATCGGCATTTCTGTTTTGTTTTCCGAGACTGTTTCCTTGGATTTCTCCGCTTTCTCCACTTTTGTTGGAGCTTTTACAGCTGCAGGCTTGGCTCGTTCTGCTCGGTTGTTTTGAAAGACGGACCAAGTTTCGACCAGATCATGGCCTGTTTTATAGAGAAGCTTCCCTTTGGTGCTTTCTGAAATATCTTTATCTTTAAACATGCGAGCAATCTTTTTGACATCACTAACAGGCATTTCATCTCTGGCTATAATCAAAGCAAGCGGATCGCGGTGCTCGATCGGTAAATCTTTGATAGGCAGCAGCTGATCCTCGGTCAACTTGTCTTTTCGAATTTCTGTGCCGCTTACGATCAGCTTCTTAACTGAATTTCCAAACTTTAACAAATCACATTTGTTTTTGATGTAAGTTTCCGGCTTGCCAAGTTTGCTAGAAAGGTATTTAATAGAGGAACTGAATTTGGAATCATTCATAAGTTTGTGGAAGGCCTCGGCTTCCTCAATGGGGGAGAAGCCTTCCCTTGTCAGATTCTCCGCAATCTGTTCTAAATAAATCTCCAACTCATCCGTTACGGTCGATACGATGCAAGACATGGTGGGGCGTCCCAGCATTTTGCTAGCTTTGTATCTCCGGTTCCCGTAAATAATTTTGTACCGGTTGTCAGACGTTGTTCTCACTTTAATCGGAGAGAGTAAGCCAATCTCCTCAATGCTTTTCATTAATTCTTGGAGCGCCTCTTCATCGAATTGATATCTGGGCTGATCCGTATCCTCGTCAATTAAATGCATGGGAATTTCATGTATATTCATATTCATTTTCTCCATTCGTTCAGGTTGTCCTTGGATTATTATATAACAAGGAACAAATCGTGGAAATGCCAATCATAGTGTTAGATCGGAGGTCAATCATGTTTGCGTGTAAAATAAGTGATGAACTAGAAATAAAGCTACTAGAAGTCAGGCATGAAGGAACAATTAGACAGGCCGAGTTCAGTTTAACACCTTTCAAGATCATGAGGTTTATGGGATTATGGCCGAGGAGTCGGAGTAGATAGAATGGGAACTTTAGCAAAACGCACCAAACTGCATTACGGCTGGATTGTTGTCCTGGTGACCTTCTTTACCTTGATTGTATCGGCGGGTATACGCTCGGTGCCTAGCATCTTCATGCTTCCCTTTGAAAAAGAGTTCGGATGGGGCCGCGCGGATATATCCTCCGTTGTCCGGGCTTCGTATGTATGATTGCTGCCATCATGGCAGTTCGTATTCGCTGTACAGGCATGGTTGTCAGAGCGTTGTAAAATCGGAAAACAAGAAGGACCCAGCCAATCTAGGCTAGGTCTTTCTTGTTAGTTCTCATCCATTTTTTCAAAGTAATACCAGCTTCAATAAAAAGATTGATCGGAAGGTTTAGAGATGAAATAATAGAGGGTGATGATGTCGAATTGTGACATAAAAACTTTCATATGACTTAGGAGTAGAGTAGCATGAAAATGATTCAAAACACGATAATAGCTCTAATTTTCGTCATATTAGTTTCATCGTCTGAGTTTGTTCTTACTAAGTATAAGGATTCCTTACTCCATGAGCTTGAAATTACGGAACAGTCCCAACTATCCTCAAGAGCTTTGGCTTTACAATCCGTTATTGACCGTAATTTTAATATGATGGTAAGTTTGGAAGCCTATGTGGACGCGAATTACTTGCAAAACAAAGACGATGAAGAAGTCATGGAATACATGGCATCTCTTTATCATGGTGCTCAGGGATCTACGTATAATTTAATTATTGCGCCTAATGGCGTTATGAAGTTCGTTTATCCGATTCAGGGCAACGAAAGTATATATAATTGGGATTTGCTGAAGGACCCCCGTGCAAATATTCAACAGCAAATTTTAAGAGCGTTGCAAACTAAAAAAATGACAATGAATGGCCCATTTAAATTACTACAAGGCATTAATGGATTAGTCGCTCGAAAGCCAATTTATCAAGAAGGTGTTTTTTGGGGGTTCGTATCTGTTGGTGTAAATCTGGATCAACTGCTTGTCGAAGCAGGGATTAAGAATGTTGATACAGGGGATTTACAGATTTCTATCCGCAATCCTGGAGAGCCTGCGTTCTTTGGCGACGATTCTGTTTTTCAAGAAAATCCGATGATAGCGACCATTGAACATACGGATACGAAATGGGAGCTCGCTGCGCTGCCGCAGGGAAGTGCTTTTAAGAATATTAAGCAGCAAATCATATTAATACGCAGCTCTTTTATGCTTGTTCTGCTAATCGGTCTTATTTTTATCCTTTATATCCTTAGACAGCGGGATAAGTTAAGTCGAGCAGTAAATGAGCGCACACAAGAGTTACAGTTTGCAAATGAGGATTTGACTGCTGCGAATGAAGAGCTTCTAGCAGGACAACAAGAACTGCACGATTCAACCAAACGCTTGCTGGAATCCGAACAAATGCTATCGTACATGGCTTATCATGACGTTCTGACAGGGATACATAACCGAGCCCATTTTCAAATGATCTTAAAAGAACAAATTGTACACAACGAAATTAATCATACATCCCTTGCTTTGCTTTTCTTTGATCTGGATAACTTCAAGATGGTTAATGATTCGCATGGTCATCATATGGGTGATCTTATGCTGCAGGAAGTTGCTAATCGTATCGGGCAATCTAATCTATCCTATCATACGTTTGCCAGATTTGGTGGGGACGAGTTTGCCATCCTACTAGAAGATTGTCCAAGTGAGAAGGAGATTCAGCTCTTCTGTGAACAATTAATAGATATCTTAAAGCCGCCATGTTTGTTATCGAATCGCTCTTTTTTCATTAGTGCCAGTATTGGTATTGTACAGTATCCTTATGGGGGTGTGACTTGGGAAGCATTGCTCAAGAATGCGGATATTGCCATGTACATGGCCAAAAAAGAGAGCGGCAGCTCATACAGCTTCTTTAATCAGCAGATGGCAATGAATTCCCTATCAAAGCTTGAGATGGGAAATCATCTGCGTCAGTCGCTTGACCGGAATGAACTCGAAATTGTGTATCAACCGCAAGTAGATTGTTTATTGGGCAAAGTTATTGGCGTTGAAGCCCTCCTGCGTTGGAATCATACGACCAAAGGTTATATTTCTCCATCTGACTTCATTCCGTTAGCAGAAGAAATTGGTACGATTGCAAGTATTGGTGAATGGGTGCTGAGAGGTGCTTGCAAGCAGATGAAGGCTTGGCACAGCATAATGATTGAACCTTTAGCAATTTCCGTCAATCTATCGGTCAAACAGCTGAATGATGAACGTTTTGTTGATAAAGTAATACAAATTTTAGAGGAGACAGGCCTGGAAGCGAAGTATTTGGAAATGGAAATTACCGAAAATTTCGCGATGCAGGATGAACAGCTGGACGCACTTAGTAAGCTTCGCGGGCTAGGCATTGCGATATCCGTCGATGATTTCGGTACGCATTACTCCTCTCTAAGTTATTTGAAAAGATTCCCAGTCACCAAAATCAAATTGGACCAATCGTTTGTCCGCGGCGTTCAGACGGATGATAAGGATCGAGCGATGATTAAAGCGATTATTTCTGTAGCCAATTCGTTTCAACTGCAAATTATTGCGGAAGGTGTTGAAACAGAAGAACAGGCGGGCTTCTTAGTCGCTAATGGCTGCAGTCAAATTCAAGGCTACTACTTCTTCCGGCCTATGTCTGCCGAGAATGCGCTGCCTGTTTTACAGGAATGTCTACAGCATAAGCTTGGCTTTCTTGAATCAAACCCGTCTCGCCATATTGAATATTGAACAAAAAAATCTCCCCCGCTGAAATAGGAGTCAGCGGAGGAGATTTTTTCTATTTTAGAGTTGAACGATTTGTTTTTGTTTATTTTTGAAATAGACCCAATGTTTGAAGCCGATCTCTTTTAACGTCTTGCTAACTTCTTCCCAATCATCAGCAACTCGGCTTGGCAGATGAGCATCAGAGCCGAATGTCACTTCAACGCCATAATGCAGCGCTTGCTCTAATATTTCATTGGAAGGGTACCAGCCGCCTACGTCCTTGGTCTTTCCTGAAGTATTAATTTCAATCGCTACACCAGCTTCACCGATGATCTTTAACGTTTCGTTAACCTTCGGTGTAGCGATATCTGAGAAGGCTGGATAGAAGCCTTTCATTGCATCGATATGCCCAAGAATATGGAACATGCCGGAACGTGCGGACTCCTTAATAAGGTCATAGTACTCTTCTTTATGCTGGATCTTCTGCTCTTCATTTAGTTTTTTCCACCTGTTGCGATTGAAGATACTGACACCACCTGATAGATGAACAGAGCCAATAATGTAATCGAATGGATATTTCGCGTATTCTTGGCGGTAAACCTCGACATGCTCAGGGAAATAATCGGACTCAACACCTAAAAGAACATCGATTTTTCCTTCATATTCTTTTTTTAGATGCAGAACTTCCTCGATATAACGAGGGAATTCACTCTTAGCCATAGCGATTAAAGGTTGTGCCTGATCTTCTGGACTCGCAAAATAAGGAGAGTGGTCAGAAATCCCGATGACTTGCAATCCGCCGGCTATAGCGGCTTCAATATAATCGCGAATTTTATCCTTAGCGTGTCCACATCGGTCATGATGGGTATGTAGGTCGAATTTCATCGAAAATAACCTCCTTAGAGTTTTGCTTTAGCAAAACTGGCATCGTAAGCTGTAAATCTTATTCTGAGCCGAGAAACTGGGTTTCCGGCATTCCTTTTAGATCTCGTAGGAACTGCTGCATCGCAGAATTTAAGTAGCGCCCTGATTTATATACTACACCTACAGGATGCGTAATATCCAATTCGTTCACTTTGACCATTTTCAAAGTTCCATGCCGCAGTTCATCAGCGACAGAAAGCTTGGAGATGATAGCGACCCCGAGATTTAACTCCACCATACGCTTAACTTCTTCGCTGCTGGATAGCTCCATCACAATATGTGGGGACACTTCATAGGCTTTGAAGATTTGATCGACGAATCGTCGTCCGGCTGTTTCCGGAGAAAGCATAATGAAGGGAATGTTGCGCAGCTTCTCAATAGATAAATGGGCAAAACGGCTAAGTGGATGCGCCGTGGAAACAATCAGCTCGAAAGTATCATAATAAAGCACGGAAGTTTCTAAGGCTTGATTTTTTTCGAACAAATAGGTAATTCCAATATCAATTTGACTATTCTCCACCGAAGTCATGATTTGGGAAGAGGTCATCGAGTGAATGGTCGTCTTGATCAGTGGGAATTGGTCTTGGAAATAGGACAGCACCCTCGGCAAAATCTGCATGGCAATCGACGTTGTCGTGCCAATGTGGATGTGACCTTGCGGTGTATGATGTAAGTCTGACAATCGCTGCTTGAGATCACTGGCGATCCGCAGCATTTTTTCTGCATGCTCCAAGAACAGCTTACCACTATCGGTTAAAGTAACAGGCTGGTTGCGATCAATGAGAATTGTGCCGAATTCGTCTTCAAGGCTCTTTATTTGTGCGGAAACGGCAGGTTGGGTCAAGTTAAGAATTTCGCCAGCTTTTCGAAAGCTCATTGTTTTGGATATGGTGAGCAATGTTTCTAACTGGTTCATATTCATGAGCATACCTCCTGCTTTTCATAGTAAAGATAAAAATAAAATTTATCGGAATTGTAAAGGGCATAAAAACCTTTTGTAACCCTATTATATGATAGGAGTACCGGAATCGGCAACATTTTAGGATAAAGTTGGACAACTGAGCACATTCTAGCAACGAAGTTCAGACGAATACAACCGATTTTCGTTGCAAAATACTCAAATTTGATTATAATATTTTATATATAATAAATAAACTATGAAGGAGATTCACTTTATGACGTTAACCCGTAAGTCAAATACAACGTGGACCGTTGTGGCCTTGATGTTGGGACTCTTACTTGCTTCGCTGGATCAGACCATTGTTTCAACAGCGATGCCAACGATCGTGTCCAAACTAGGCGGTTTCAGCCAATTCGTCTGGGTTTTTTCTGCGTATTTAATTGCGAATGTGGCTGCCATGCCTATTTTCGGTAAACTATCCGATATGTATGGTCGAAAACTATTTTTTATTATCGGTATCATTGTATTTATGATTGGCTCAGCTTTATGTGGAACGGCAGGATCGATGACCGAGCTCATCATCTACCGCGCCATTCAAGGTATCGGTGGCGGTGCCCTTATGCCGATTACTTTCGCGATCATTTTTGATATTTTCCCGCCAGAGAAACGGGGTAAAATGCAAGGGCTGTTCGGTGCTGTATTCGGACTATCCAGCGTACTGGGGCCGATCATTGGCGCGTACTTCACTGATCATGTGACTTGGGAATGGATTTTCTTTATTAATCTCCCCCTTGGCATTGTATCCTTAATCTTAATTATTTTTTCTTATCACGAGTCCGTTGAACACAGTAAGGCGAAAATTGATTGGGGCGGTACTATTTTCCTGACAGCATCGATTATTTCTCTCATGTTCGCATTGGAACTTGGAGGTAAAGAATATGCATGGGATTCCTTACAAATTATCGGGTTGTTTGTAGGTTTTGCTGTTCTCTTAGGTACATTTATTATGATTGAAAAATATGCAGCAGAACCGATTATCCCGCTTGATTTGTTCAAAAATCGCCTGTTTACCGCGAGCATGGGTGTCAGCTTCGCTTATGGTGCGGTTTTGATCTCAGCCGGTACATACATTCCTTTATTCATTCAAGGGGTATTTGAAGGCTCAGCTACAAGTGCAGGCTCTACTTTAACCCCAATGATGCTTGGTGTTGTTGTCAGCAGCGCACTCGGCGGGCGCTTCATCGGTAAATTCTCTTATCGCAATGTCATGCTTGTTTCCATAGCCTTGCTGCTGCTGGCAACTTCGCTCTTAGGCGGACTCTCCATCGATTCCAAGCGCTGGCTAATTACAACCTATATGATTCTCCTTGGTCTTGGTATCGGCGCTTGCTTCCCAATTACATCGATGTCTGCGCTGCATAAAATAGACTTCCGCCGCAGAGGCACAGTGACTTCACTTGTTGGTTTCTTCCGTTCCGTAGGTTCGGCAATCGGGGTAGCTGTGTTTGGCAGCATTCAAGTCAACTCGCTAAGAGATAACATCACAAATTCCCTTCAAGATCCAGCGATGGCCGAAAAGTTTCATGATGCTCGAATTCTGCTTCAACCTCAAGTTCGTGCAAACATTCCCGCTGAAGTACTTCACAAGCTCCTAACAGCATTGGCGGATTCGATTGCCGTTGTTTTCCAGACGACTATTGTTCTTGCTGTAATCGGTCTTGTGTTCATTTTCTTCATGGGTAACGCTAAACTTGAAGTGGGAAGAGCTCCAGTCAAAGAAAGCGTACCAGTAGGACACTAGGAGGTTAACATCCATGTCGATGAAGCTCGTCATTCTCGGACTACTGATGGAAGCCAATCGGCATACCTATGAAATTCGGCAGACGATGAAAGAAAGAGGCATGAACAACTACATGAAGCTGCAAGACGGCTCTCTGTATTATGCGATGGACCAACTTCACAAGGATGGACTCGTAGAAGCACATGAGGTTGTACGGGATACGAATCGTCCGGAGAAGACGATCTATCAAATAACCGCTGCCGGGAAATTAAAATTTCAAGAACTGTTAGTTGAACAATTTCATGAAGAAATCAGGCACTATCATCCGCTTTATGTTGCCTTGCCTTTCTCCATGCATGGGGATCAGGCGAAGATTGCTGACATTCTCGAGAATAAAATTTTGGCCCAAAAAATGGTTATGAACAAGATGAAAAACTTGTACGAAGAACACATCTCCATTGTTCCAAGAGTTGTCCTACAGATGTTGGTGGGCACCTACAAGCGTGCATTTACTGAACTGAAGTGGCTGGAACAGCTGCAGAAGGATGCAAGAGAGGGCCGCTTGCAAGAGAAGAACTCCCCTCTGGAAGTTGATTGGGACCGTATTGAATAGAAGAAAGCCGCAGCTGCTCTTGTTTGAGCGCAGTTGCGGCTTTTTATTTGAACGTGGCGGGCCTCCATTTCATCTCTGGAGGGGGAATAATAACTGTTGCGTTACGCGAGTTGGTGAGATCTTGTAACTCGATTATCTCCAAGTTGTATTTTGTGCAACAATTCGCACGCACAAAGGATATTTCGCAACTTGAAGTTGCAGTTTGTACAACATTTTGAGCCCATTTGTTGCAAAATGGCCCGTTTAGGACCAAATTGTTGTACATTACGCAACAACGAAGGGAGAAAGACGAAATTTAGGAAGCAAAAGTTGCACTTTCTGCAACATCTTTCAACCGTAAAGGGCACTCTGATCCTTGCATAAGTTAGCTAGCAATAACCGTTTTATGACAGTCCCAGGAGGAAATAACGGTGTAGTGATATCTTATCTTCCGTTGAACTGCTCGATGAAATGCTGCAAGTCATCGCAGATCAAGTCCGGCGTCAAGCCCGCCGACGCCAGCTGCTCTTGCACGTTATCCGCCGTGGCGACGCCCGTCAACACCAGCGCCGTATTACATCCCGCCAGCATGCCTCCGCGGATGTCGGTATGCACGTTATCGCCGATGACCCAGACATCGGCGGCAGGCATCCCGAGCCGCTCGATGGCGTAAGCCATAATGATCGGCGAAGGCTTGCCGATCACCACGGGCTCCACGCCCGAGGCGGCGGTGATCGCAGCTGCCAGGGAGCCAGCTCCTGGCATCAGCCCACCATCCGACGGCAGCATGCGGTCGGGGTTGGTTAACACATAGGTCGCGCCATGCTTCAGATGGCGGACCGCTTCGGTCAGCTTCTCGTAGGAGAAGCTGCGGTCAATGCCTTGGACGACGTAATCCGGCGTCGTCTCAGCACCCAGGGCGAAGCCGGACGCCTCCAAGGCGATCCGTAGTCCAGCTTCGCCGACCATATGCACGCGGTTGCCTCCGCGCTGCTCGGTCAAGTACTGAGCGGCCGCCTGCGATGACGTATAGACGGCGGCCGCTGGAATCTCTATGCCGAGCACTTGCAGATGCTCGGCAACCTGCTCAGGCGTTCGTGACGAGTTATTCGTCACAAGCAAATACGGCAGGTGCTGCTCTTGCAGCCAATGAATGAAAGCAGCCGCATGGGGAATCGGTTCATGCCCCCGGTATAGTGTACCGTCTAAATCAATGAGAAAACCTTTCATCTTGCTAACGCTCCCTTTCATCTGTTTATTGCGTGGAAGGAAGTGTGATTTCAACCGTCGTTCCTTCTTCTAATTTACTGCGAACTTCCATAAAGCCGCCATGTGCTTCGATAATTCGGAAACAGACCATAAGACCAAGTCCTGTTCCTTTTTCCTTCGTACTATAAAACGGTTCGCCAAGCTTGGGCAGCCGCTCTGGTGCAATGCCGCAACCTTCATCGATGAAACGTATAGTTATGTAGTTTGAGTTTTTTTCCTGTAGAGCTTGAATACGCATTGTACCACCTTGCGGCATAGCTTCCAACGCATTTTTCATAATATTGATGAAAACCTGCTTAAGCTGATGCTCATCACAGGAGACAGGTGGAAGATCTGGTATAAGTTCTGCTTCAATCTGGATATTTCCGAGCAGTGCTTGAGGTTGAAGGAGTTCAATTGTGCTTGTGACAATGGAATCCAAGGTTTGAGTTGCGAAATGTGTCGCCTGCGGTTTGGAAACAAACAAGAACTCATTCACAATAAATTCTATACGCTTTAATTCATTTTGCATGATTTCAATATAATATTTCTCTTTGGCATTATTCGTCTTGAGCAGCTGCAAGAATCCCTTCAAAGCCGTTAGCGGATTACGGATTTCATGCGCAACGCCAGCAGCTAATTGCCCGACAGCAGACAGCTTGTCTGATTTGATTAGCAGCTCTTGCGTCTTTTTCAACTCGGTAATATCCTTGAAAGTAATAACTGTACCTAGAAGTTGACCTTTTCCCTCCAGCATAGGACTGGACATGTACATAACGGGGAAGGTGGTTTCGTCTTTTTTCCAGAACATATCCTCTTGCATATCAGAAACTTCGTGATTCAAAATCGTGTTTAAAATAGGACTTTCCTCAGGTGGGTATAGTGAACCATCGCTCTTAACAGGTCGAATGAGATTATGAATTTGTCGGCCCAGCATTTCATCTACTTTCCATCCGGTTATAGCTTCGGCGGCCTTATTCCAGAAAATTGTGCGACCGCTCATATCAATCCCGTAAATACCTTCGGAGACGGAATTGAGGATGAGTTGATTTTGCTTATACAGCTTATCAATGACCTTCTTCTGTTCCTTGACTTCAGTCAAATCTTTAAGAATGGCGAAGACCCCAACAATACTGCCGTCTACCATCGTCGGGACGAACGTTACATTGGATTGGATAGGGTATCCTTTCTGATGAAGAAAAGCGGCCTCGAAATTTTGCGGCATCCCGGCTGATGCCACTTGAAAATGATGCAATGCTTTGAGCAGATCGGGCGGATTGATCATAGGAATGAAGGAAGTTAACATCGAGGTCTCACGAGCTAGTCCAAGAAGACTTTCCAAACCATGATTAGCCGACAATACCTCGCCGTCCAAGCTAAACGAGATAATAGAATCAGGATGATTATCATAAAGTGATTTATATCGCTTCGCGATTTCGTTAATGGAAGATTCTCTTTTTTTAACTACACTAATACCAAATAAAGCTAATCCAAGAATCAAGCCAAATAGGATAACATCGATAAGCAGGCCAACCAATGGATTATCTTGCACAAAAGCAAGAGGATGTATAAAGTAGAAATTTGTCCCGATCAAAAATATGCAAATAATAGCATAAAAAAGTGCAAGTTGATATAAATTCCAATTTCGAGCAGAAATATGCTGTTTAAACATAAAGACTTTCAGCGCCCCTTTTAAGGAATTTTCCCCTGTAAACTTATCAGGATTCGACACGAATATATATATTCTTCCATATTCATGTTGTATTTTCCTCTGTTCATGAACAACTGCATCGTTGTTCGACAATTTAAGTATGAAGGCAGGACGAGTTTGTGTATCTGAGTAGTAGGAACTATTTTATCGAAAAAGACAGTATACTTGTCCTAATTTTTTAGGTATAATGTTGAAAAAGGTCGTTTTTCTGTGGAACTTATTCACAAATGAGATCGGAGCGGAGCTATGAAGGCTGAGTACATTAATCCCTTTTTGGAGTCGGCTAGAATTGTCATCGAGCAAGTTGCTAACATTCGCCCAACAACGGGGCAGCTCGGCGTCAAAGACGTCAAATTTGTGGAAAAGTATATCTGGATCCAAATCGGGATGACCGGGCAGATGGAAGGCGATATTGTTTTCGGCTTAGCTGAGGATGTTGCTTTGAAAATGGTTTCTGCCATGATGGGTGGATTTGTTATTACAGAAATGGATGAAATGGGTAAGAGCGCCATCTCTGAGCTGGGTAATATGATTAGTGGGAATGCAAGCACGATGCTCTTCAATCAAGGGGTCAGGGTGGATATTACACCGCCCAAAATTGTTCAATCCGCGACGGCTGCAGGATTTGTGCCGAAGAGAGCATTGACCATTCCTTTGATTATGGATAACATTGGCGAGCTGGACATTCAAGTATTAATCACATAAGAGACCTCATATAGGTACATATGCTAAAATGAATTGGAGTGCTGCTGAAGCGGTATCTCCATTTTTTTATAACGCAATAAGGAGAAGGTAAGCTTGAACATTTCGAACAAAATTGTATTGATTACAGGGGCTTCGAGCGGCATTGGGGCCGTTATGGCACAGCAATTTGCAGCTAAAGGAGCCATTCCTATATTAACTGCACGCAGTACAAATAAACTTAAAGAAATTGCTTTGGGCTTGCAAGGGCAGCATGCCGTTTATGAGATGGATGTAACGAATACGGAGCAGGTTAATCATGTTGTGGGACAGATTATAGCCAAATTTGGCCGTATTGATATTTTGATTAATAACGCGGGGTACGGGATATTTGAGTCGTTTGCGGAGGCGCCGCTTGCTCATTTTGAAGAAATGATGAATGTAAATTACATGGGATTAGTCCGATGTACCCAAGCCGTATTGCCTCATATGTTGAAGGCCAGGAGCGGTCATATCGTGAACGTTGCTTCTATGGCGGGTAAGATCGGATCGGCCAAATCCACGGGTTATTCCGCGACTAAGCACGCAGTACTAGGCTTCACGAACAGTTTGCGCCAGGAGCTTATAAGATCTGGGATCTCTATAACAGCGATTAATCCGGGACCCATCTCAACACCTTTCTTTGATAAAGCAGACCCGAGCGGTAACTATGTCAAAAATGTGGCTTGGTTTATGCTTAAACCAGAGAAAGTCGTTAAAGAACTTATACATGCGATAGAAAAAAATATTCCTGAGAAAGATCTTCCTTTTGTGGCTGGACTAGGAATCAAATTATTTCATCTATTCCCGCGAATGTTCGATCGCTTGGCATCAGGCCTTTTAAATAAAAAATAAGCGGCTCCCAGTTATTGATCGGGATTCCGCTTTTTTTCTTTTATCAATTGTCGATCTAAGTCTGTTCTGGCTTTTTCGCTTGTAAGGCCTGGTTCAAATCTCGAATCTCTTCGAAAATGCGACGTACTTCGGCTTTGCCTTCTGGATGCGTTTGATTCCAGTGGGAGGTTAGGGCCGGCAGCGACTTATGAACATGATTAAAAAATGCCCAAATCTTAATTTTCTCAAGCATTTCAGGTGAAGTATCACCCGTGATGAGTTCAGCTGTTTTGAACACTAAGGAATTAAATTCGTTCTCAAAATCTGTATTCATAGTTTCATCCCTTCGGATGGAAAATAGGTGGAGTACATTTAGTTTATATGATGATATGACAGCTGTCAAAATAGGGGGAACCCATGTCCATAGCACTAGATGAAATCCAAGATGGTCAACTGTTAGGAAAAGAGCAAATTCGCTGTTTCGTGAAGCATATATCACTTTATATCCTTACTTATGTTAGTCAAGGCCTAAAAGTGAAAGGCCTTTTAGCCGTTCCAGATGGAACAACTCCGAGACCTGCTGTCATTTATTGCCGCGGCGGCATTAAGCGTGTTGGGATGGTTCGTAAACGAAGAATTATATCGATGGCTAAACGCGGCTATGTCGTCTTTGCTCCCTATTATCGGGGGAATGAAGGCGGTGAAGGACGTGAGGACTTTGGCGGGGAGGACAGGTTTGATTTGTTTCATGCCATTCCAATGGTGCAATCATTAGAGGAAGTATTGCCAGGTCCCATACCGTTGATTGGATTTTCCAGAGGTGCTGTTATGGCCATGCGAGCAGCCCGAGAGTGCAGTGGGGTTGGTCCTGTTGTCGTTTGGGGAGGTGTAAGTGACATGTTGGATACCTATGAGCAGCGTGTGGATTTGCGGCGGATGCTCAAACGGGTTGTCGGACATCCGAAGAAACAAGTCGAGGCTTATCTCGATCGGTCCCCAGCATATTGGGTAAAGGAAATTAACTCGCCCATCTATATCATCCATGGAACAAATGATTCACAAGTGGACGTTGGACATGCAAGAAAACTGGCGAACGCTCTGGATCAAGCCGGCAAAGATTATACGATGGCACTATATACAGGACTTGAACACCGTTTTCCTCGGAAAGACGACGAAAAGGCTCTGGATGACGTATTTGCATGGCTTGATGAGAAGCTTAAACGAAGTATGCAGGAAGTCATTTCCACTTAAATTAATTATTATTATTGTTTACTCCCCATTTATGACCTAAAATAAGGTAGGAACACAACAAGTAGGTTCTACCTGGTAGGCTAGGGGGCGTTTAATTCGAAGTCTCTGAGACTGATATTCAGCAGTGATTTTTATACATTAGATAAGAGCGTGCAGGAGCAGATATATCAGGAGTTCTATCTCCTCGTATATCCCATGATTTACTTCATATTGAGGGATCATGCGGCGGTGGAAGACATTATTCAAGAGTCATTTCTAAGGGCTGTTCGTAAAGCGCCTTTATTGACTGAAATTGATAAATATGAAAGCTGGGTTAAGAAGTTAACTCGGAATGTTACACTCAATCATCTTCGTAAGCACAAGCGCAACCGGGATGAGCTGGAAGCTGAACTCAAGCTCTGTATCAAGGAAGCTGCACCAACATCTGAATATTTGGTCCCACTGGATCAAGAAGTTGAGCTAAAGCTAATGCGTGAGGCTATTATCACCTACATCAATCAGCTTAGCCCCTCCTACAGACAAATTATTGCGATGAAATGGATCCATAATTTATCTTATAAAGATATGGCTAATGAGCTTGGTGTAACGGAGGGAGTCGTTCGACAACGCTTATTCCGGGCACGCGATGTGATTAAGCAGAGACTGTTGGAAGAGTGGGGATCCGGCGGATAAGAGTCCTTAAGGACTCTTATTTCTGCTTCACAATCTATACGTTTTGGGGTAGCAAAGCCTACCCCTTATTTATTAGGGCGTCCTGAATAAGCTCGTTTTCGAGATTATTCAGAAGGGGCACGCGGGACATTGTGCTGAGAATGTCGATTTTCGGCTTCTCGGATTCAGTTGGCGAGCTTCGGCTCGCGGAGCTCTTGCTGTAAGCACGGTTTTGGCGCTTAATCTGCATGGACGCACGGGAAAATCTGCTGAGAAGTCGATTTCCGGCTTCTCGGACTCTGTGAGCGAGCTTCGGCTCGCGGAGCTCTTGCTGTAAGCGCGGTTTTCGCGCTTAATTGTTCGGGCGCTCCAGATTAAGCACATTTTACGCGCTTAATCTCCATGGACGCGCGGGAAAGTCTGCTGAGAAGTCGATTTCCGGCTTCTCGGGCTCAGTTGGCAAGCTTCGGCTCGCAGAGCTCTTGCTGTAAGCGCGGTTTTCGCGTTTAATCTGCATGGACGGGTAGGACAGTCTGCCGAAAAGCCGATTTCCGGCTTCTTCGACTCTGTGGCGAGCTTCAGCTCGCGGAGATCTTGCTGTAAGCGCGGTTTTCGCGCTTATTTATGCTTTTAGTGGTTGTCGATTTGTATCGTTTTACGGCGTGGCATATAATAGGGACATTAGATTGGATGAGAAAAGGGGTTTTCGTAAATTGAGTACAAGCTTTGAACAACTGCAGATCGCGCAGTCCTATTTAGATAAATTGCAAGAATTAGGGATTGGTGAGCCAACACCGATTCAAGCTGAAGGTATCCCAGTTTTAAAGCAAGGGAAAGATGCCATCATTCAGTCTCAAACGGGTACAGGTAAAACTTTAGCGTATTTGCTTCCAGCATTGGAACGAATCGATCCTACGCAAAAACAACTGCAGGTGCTTGTTGTCGTTCCCACCAGGGAGCTTGGTATGCAAATCATGCAGGAAATTGAGAAGTTCACAGAAGGTGGACCGATTCGGTCTCAATCTCTTATCGGTGGAGCGGCCATTGTTAGACAAGTAGAAAAGCTTCGACTACACCCTCATATAGTTGTTGGTACGCCGGGTCGCTTGCTCGAACTTATGAAAATAAAGAAGTTAACTTTGCATCATGTGAAAATGGGTATTGTTGATGAAGTGGACCAAGTGTTCGAGCTAGGTTCCATGCAGGATGTTGAAGCCGTCCTTAAAGGAATGCTTAAGTCCAGTCAGATGGTGTTTGTTTCCGCGACGATCCCGCAAAGCACCGAACAAGCTGCTGGGAGATGGCTCAAAGATCCTGTGATTATCAAAATCAATCCGAATCAACGCACAGCCGAAACATTGGAACATATGTATGTGGTGTGTCAAGAACGTGAAAAGATTGATACGCTAAGAAGACTTGTGCGTCTGATTAAGCCTACATCAGCTATCGTGTTTATCAACGTAACGGACGATATTGCCCAAGTGGTTGGCAAACTCCAATACGTTGGATTATCTGTTGAAGCCTTGTATGGAGAAGCCAGCAAACAAGATCGGGCCAGAGTAATGGGGAATTTCCGGGATGGGAAATTTCAATTGCTGCTGGCAACGGATGTTGCCGCAAGAGGTCTTGATATTGAAGGCGTGACCCACGTGTTCCACTTGGATCCTGCGACCAACGCGGAGTATTATCTCCACCGCGTAGGTAGGACCGGTCGGATGGGCCGCGAGGGCACGACCATTTCTATCGTGACGCCGAAGGAGCAGTTCATTCTCGAGAAATTCGAGAAGCAACTAGGCATCACGATCGCGCCGAAGGCGATGTTCGAAGGCCGGCTCGTCGACCCGGCCCAGGACCGCAGTGCGGCGACGATGCGCAGCCGCCGCGAGGCTGCGCGCAGCTCCGCAGGCGCGCGGGATGCTGCCGCGCCAGCGGGCGCGGTGCGCACTAGTGCCGCGGCGCCTGACGCGCGCGGCCAGAGCAGCGCTGCCCCGGTGAAGCCGGCAGCGCAGGCGAACACGGCCGCCAGTGGCAAGGCTGTGAGTAAAGCCCAACGCGAGCGAGATCGCAAGAGCAAAGGCGCTCCTCGCTGGCTCAAAGAAAAGCAGCAGAACAAAGAGTAGCCCTGTCTACGAGGGCAGCAACAAATTGATCTGCGGGGTGTGAAACGTGCTGAAAAAATTATTCATTTTCGCCATAGCTGTGGTCTTCATCCTTACGGCTGCTCTGGTGATCGCCGTTCGGCATGTTAAACCAACCGAGGCTTTAAACCTAGATTATAAAGAAATCACGATCAGCAGTAAGATCGCAGACATCGTCAAGAACCGGAAGCTTGAGGTACAGCTAACGGAACAAGATCTTAATGATGTGGTAAAGAAGCAGCTAGCTGCGCATCAGGTTCTGCCTAACGATTTTCGAATTGAAGGGGCGAAGCTTACACTGCAAGGTTCAAACATTCTAGCTGACGTGAATGTGAGGTGGCGGGAGAAGATCCCCATCGGTGCTCAAATGATGTTCACCCTTGCTTGGAACCCGCCGAATTTAGTCGTTCAGCATAGAAATACAAGTATTAAAGGCATGCAAGTACCAAGTGAATGGGTTCAACTTGCGCCTTTTGAACTCCCTATTGAAGATCACTTGCCAAAACTTATTGGTGTAAAGAACGTATTGTTCGAGGAAAAAGCCATCATCATTCAATTAAAGCCGTTGCGATAACATAGAAAAAGCTGAATCCACTACGGATTTCAGCTTTTTTTTAACTTTATACAGACTTCGAGGTTTGAACATCCCATCTACGAGAATATAAAATGATACCTAACACGACGCACATGCCAATCAGTACAAACCAAATCGACACACCCACATCAAAACGGTCCATCCCCCAACCGACACCTAAGGGAAGAATAGAACCTCCTAAACCACCTGCTGCGATAAGCGTACTCGTTGTTTGCTCTGTACGCCCTGGAAGCAGTTGATTCGCATAAATGAGAGCTACTGCGAACATACCGGACATGAATAATCCAAGTAATAGTACAACGGTGAAGCTGCTCCATAGATTCGTGCTAAACATCCAAATAAGTACGGTGAGCAGACTGCCTGCAAAAGAGACCGCCAAGTAACGGAAATAAGTCATTTTCTCTGCTGCAACACCTGCGAACAGTCGGCCTACAACCATGGCTAGCCAATAGGCTGTTACGGCAAGCGATGAAACAGAGCTGGAAGCATGTAATTGATCGGTAAAGATCGAGGGCAAGAAATTAACGATGGTGTTTTCCATTCCTACATATAAGAAGAAAACAATCATGAGTAAGCAAAGAAACGTCAAGGAGCTCTTAGTGAGTACAGGGGGTTTCTCTGTCCGCTGCGAGCGATCCGCTTTATGAGCTAACAGCTCGTCATGCTCGCCTAAGGAAAGCTTCGACCATACGATACACGCAGTGAACGCACTTAATCCCAATAGCATAAATCCATATTTCCATAAACCATTAGCAATCAGGATACTTGACACTATAGGCATGAATAATGCTCCAAGTCCAAAGAAAACCTCAAGCTTGCTGAAAGCAATCGCTTGTTGATCTTTTGCTGCAATTAAAACGAAGGTACTGATGCTGGATTCAACGAGTCCGAAAGCAACCCCGGCTATGAATGACAGACAAACCGCAATGGGCCATGGGGGCAGTAGAACGATAGCGATCATAGCTAAGAAGAGAAGACCAAAAGCCGTCGTTATGGTACTTCTTCGACTGATCCGGCGAATGAGATAAGGCATACAGAGTACACCCAGAAGGAAGCCGCCGAATTCCATGAATACAAGTAGCCCACCGTCACTGTAACTTCTTCCGTAATGGGAGAGCAACTCGGGCAATACAGCTCCGAATATAACGTGGGTGCAGCCTGTTAAAAGGTAAGACAAGCAGGCCATAATTAATAGTCTTTTCATAAGATAGGGCTTCCTTTTTGCTGAGCAGCATAGTTCTCGTTATAAGCAAATACATGACCAATGGCTTCTGCAACAGAATCAACGTGGTACAATGCCTTTTGTTTGACGTCCGGATGAGCACCTTTCATGGCAAAACTATGAGGAGTGATGCCGAACATCGATACATCGTTGAAAGAGTCCCCGAAACAGGCGATCTCTTCTGGCTGCAAGCCCAGTTTTTCAATAAGAACAAGCAGTGAGCTGCCCTTGGAAACAGCGAGAGGCATAATATCAAGACAATCTTTGTCGGAGATGAACATCTCCAGCTGATCCCTAAGCTTTTCCTCCATAAGAGACTTAAGCTCTAAGAGAGTTTCAATTTTTCCAAACATCGAGAACTTACAAACAGCAAAGTCACCTTTCAAAGACTGCTCCACATCTTCTTTTACGATAAAAGGTTGGAATGTTCGGGATTGCACCTCATCGGAAGCAGGAGTCAAATGCGTGATAAAATTCGCTTCGCCCGAGCAAACGAGCTTAACGAGATCAAAATCCTTAAGTAACTGGTACACTTGATAAGCCAAATCGGGTTGAAAAAGCTGAGATTTCATGAACGTGCCATCGTCTAAGTGGATGAATGCGCCATTTTGCGATACCGAATAAGCGCGATGACCAATTTCCGCCAATACTTGTTGCATTTCAATGTTCATTCTTCCTGATGCCAAACATAGTCTAATACCGGCTTCTTTGACTTTCTTTAATGCAGCCAATTCTCTTGAGCTGACTTTTTTACTGTGATCAAGTAATGTGCCGTCCAAATCACTTACGATAAGTTTAATCATCTTGTTCTTCTCCTCCTGCTAATACAATTTCCACTTCACTTGCAAGTAATTTCTCTTTCATCTCAGGGGTTAATGCTTGATCCGTTACGAGGATGTCAATGCTCTCGAATCCCACGACGCGATGAAACAATCGCTTTCCGAATTTGGAATGATCCGCTAGTACAATAACTTGGTCCGCATGCTGCATCATGGCTCTCACCAGATAACAATCCTCTTCGTTTGGAGCAGACAGCCCTTCTTCTGTAATTCCGCAGGTCCCGATGAGCAGTTTATCGACATGGTAGTCATTTAGCATTTCGATCGCTTTCGCTCCGTATACGCTATGGTGCTTGTTATCCAGCACACCGCCAAGAATATGGATTGTCGTTTCATCTTTACGAGTGAGAATAGCAGCAATTTCGATTGAACTTGTCACGACGATATTCTGTTTAGAGCTTAGAGCGGTGGCTGCATGAAGGACTGTGGTCGAGGCATCCATCATGATATAATCGCCGTCTTGAACGAGTGCCGCAGCTGTCCTGCCAATCGTTAGCTTCGAGGAAGACTCTGCTTGCAGCCTTTGATCATAATCCCCAACTTCTTTGGAGAGGGTAGGGAGGATGGCACCGCCGCGCGTTCGAACGATAGTCCCTTGCTCTTCAAGCTTAACCATGTCACGTCTAGCTGTGTCCCTCGAAACATCGTAGAGCTCACAAATGAGGTCAACGGTAATTCGCTTATTTGATTTTAAGTATTCGACGATTGATATAAGTCTTTCTTCTTGAAACAAGGGGATTTCACTCCTTTCACTTAAGTGATTGTAAGTGATAATAAGTATATGGCTTATTATAATGCTGAATATGCATTCTTTCAACTATTTTGTTTGCGAGAAATCTAAGCTTTGATTCATAAAAAAACCGTATACTCGTTCAAGGAACGAATACACGGTTTTCTGATCCATTTATCTGATTATTTAACTGCAGGTTTTTTTCTGGTTTTAATATAGCTAGGATACGTAATTTCTCCGGAGTCGAGCTTTCTAATTTCTTCTTCGTTCCAACCGGTAATTTTATTCGTACCTACTACACCCGTAAGCTTGATTTGATAGTGGTGAGCTAAGTACTGTTGGAGTTTGGCCATTTCATCAGGTTTTATTTCCCTGAGCTTTTGCTTGCCATGCAGTTGACCTAATATAACTCCGATAGATTCTGCGGCTAGACTCGTGTTCGGTTGAATTCTTGTGCTTCCATAGGCGATAGCCGAGGAACCTACATTTTTTCCGGCCGCGATGACATTATCATAATTTTTTAGCAAAAAGCTGCGCAGCGGCATGCCGTATTTATCCGGACGTCCCATTTCAATACCCCACTTGTTAGCACTTGTGCCCTGCAAATCAAGCGGATACCCACCAATACTGACATTATCCCAGAACATCGTGCCGGAAAGGAGATCAGATGGTTTTAAAACATAGTCCATTTCATAGTGATTATATTCTCGGACATAGGGATACGTAGGAAATTCGCCTAATTCAGCATGTTCCCAACCCGGTAACGTTTTACGGAAGTGATTGAGAATCAGCGGAGTTTCTTTATTACCCAGGTTAACAGCCTCTTGGATGGATTCAGGTTTAGAAGGATCTACGGTATAAACAAGAAGGGCGTTAATTAGTACTTCCCCGTCCCTTTGATTTACCGCATTCAATCCTCTTAGAAAGACTCGATCATTAGAGGGATGGTAGGCTTTAGTCATTCCGCTTAGCCCAATAGCGAAGCTATCACTTACATAACCGCCACCGAATTGTTTTGAATTCTCTTCCGGTTTTAATAAATTAAATGCGGTATTAAACTTTTTCCAGTCGACATTTTTGAACTTCATCATCATGCCAGCACTCATATACTCGATCTCTTTTTGACCATAGAACTTCTCAAGACCTGGCAATCGCTTAGCATCTAATCGACTGATTAATGCTGCATAGTCACTGTTGTCGACCCAATAGGAAGCTGTAATTCTCTTTTTTTCATTCTGTTCCGTACTGTAAACAATTGAAGCAATTTTGTGCATATGATCAGGTGTATTCGTTTGTTCAATTTCATTAATCACAATGCCAGATTCCAAAGGAATATCTTTCATTAATTTATTCATATATGTAGTGAATTCAGAAAGCTTACGAATTTTGGCATTTCGGAAACCGTCGAATAATTCTTTGACACGGCCTTGTACAAGTAAATGACCTTGATCGTCACGGGTTTCATCGAGAAATAGCATTTGACTTTGGAGAATCTGACCTCCAAAAGCTTTATGAGGATCCAGTACTTTTACCTTCAAGCCTTCATCGGCTGCAGCTCTGGCAAGGTAAAGACCTTCAAGCTCACTGCCGATCACAACTACATCGATGTGTTCAGTTGGATACGTATTAGCGCTCTCATTATTTGGTGCAATAACAGCTGCTGTGGGTGCTTCGCTAACAATTGGAGTGTCTAGATGCGTGATGGGTGGCGCAGAAACAGCTTCTGATTCCAAGTTACCTTGCTTGTGCCAAACCTTGCTATAAGAAATTGCGGTCAGAACAATAAGCAGAACGGTTAAAGCGACAATAAGTTGAACTCGTGGATTCCTTAAACGCATGTGTAAACTCCTTTAGCGATAGTCTGATATGGTTTAAGTTTAGCAGTTTCATAGTGGATTTAATAGACTCAGAAAATAGGTTGATATAAAAGATTTTAATGTCCACCCCCCAAAAGATATTCGGATGGGCGAATTCTTGTAGCATAACCAGGAACCCTTCGCGAAGGCTCCACACAACTTTATAATACTAACTATTTGAATAAGGGAGAGGGAACTTGAATGAAAAAGAATCTAATGAAGAAATTTGTAGCAACAGGCCTTGTATTAACAATGGTAATGGGGGGCGCTTCAGCAGCGTTTGCCAAAAATAATGACCATGAAGATAACGATCGTGGTAAACGTACAGAAAGCAAAGGATACGATAACAATAAATTTAATGTAAAAGGAAATATTCAAATCCGCATTAATTTTGATGATCTCAAAGGTGCTCAATGGGCAATGCGTTACATAGCAAGTCTAGCCTCTAAGCAAGTATTCGAAGGATATGAAGATGGTACTTTCAAACCAGACAAGTCCGTTTCTCGTATTGAAGCTATCACAGCAGCAGTAAGATTGATGGGATTGCGTGAACAAGCTGAATCCGCTGCTGAAATGTCTACTAAATTGAATTTCAAAGATGCAGACAAAATTCCTGCATGGGCAGTAGGTTACGTAGCCGTAGCACTTGAGAATGATTTATTTACTGAAAATGATGACGCTGTTCAACCGCAAAAAGAGGCTGATCGCTTGTGGGCGACTACGCTTTTGGTAAAAGCATTGAAATTAAATGCAGAAGCTAAGGCGAAAATGAACACAGCACTTACATTTAAAGATGCTAAGCAAATTCCAGCAGGTTCTGTTGGTTATGTTGCAGTAGCAATCGAAAAAGGACTAGTTGACGGTTTTGAAGATAATACATTCAAGCCAAATCAACCTGTAACACGTGCTCAGTTGGCTGCTTTATTAGATCGTACAGGGAACCAACTGCCGGAAGATCAAAACACTAATTCGGGAACTGTAAACACTGCTGTTTACAACAATGTTCTTTCTCTTACTAAAAATGGTGCTCCAGTACAATACGTACTGCACCCAGATGCATTCGTTTTACGTAACGGTGTGAAAGTGGCTGCTTCTGCTCTGCAAGTTGGCGATGAAGTGAAAGTTCGTTCATTCAATAATACTGTTGTATTTGTTGAAGTAACGAAGTTGGCTGAAGTTAATCAATCCTTCGATGTTTTGGGTACGTTGAATGCGACTACTCTTAATGCACAAGGAAAGATTACTACCATTTCCATTACTCAAAATATTAACGGCACCAACCAAACAACAATTTATAACGTATCTGCTGATGTTGCTTTGACTGGTAATTTAGGCGCGTTCACACAAGGTCATCTGATCCAGCTTAAAGGACAGAACCAAGTAGTTACTTCTATTGATGTGAAATAATAAAAGCATCATTCGAAAGATATAGAAAAGGTTAGATACATGCAGTTGGCTCCTTGCTTATTTATAGCAGGGAGCCAACTGTGCTTTTTAGGTTGAATAATCTTGCTTTTAATGAGGGAAACTGTCCTTTATCTTGCAGTGCAGAGAGACTTTGAACTGCACTCAAAGATCCCTATATAAGGAGTTGGATTATTTATGGACGAAACACTCATGGCTACATTTAAAAGGTATTATGCGGATTACAGAGGTGCTGCTAATGTTGATGAAAGCTTTTCCGATGCATATCAAGCGATTGCTTATCATGTTATTGAGCAAACGGAACAATTCGCTCAAGAGGGAAAGCTTGCTGATATTCAAAACTTGATTCACGAATTCAAAGAAATAGGCTTGGTTGTTGGGCCTAGCAATGATTCATTAAAGGAGCGTTTCGAGCAGGAACTTGTAGAGCAAGTCCTTGATCGCACGCCTACCTGAAAAAAGTGTCGAATATGGTATTGCAATATTCAATTTACCATGCTATATTATTGATCCGGCTAAAACGAGCTGAAATTTTTATCGAAAAAAGTAAAAATAAAGCTTGCATTTGATTAGGTGATTATGCTATATTATAAATCCGGCAGCGAGAGCAGCACGGAAAACGAAAGAAATTGATCTTTGAAAACTGAACAACGAGTGAGTAAGCACGAACGAGAAATCGTTCAAAAAAGAGATTGCAAAATCTCGCTAGCAACGCAAATGAGCAATT
>NZ_JCAUAS010000032.1:0-66339 GCF_059692075.1 Paenibacillus sp. J31P190
TGTTTATTTGGTGTGGTAACCTTAAACTTCGAGAATTTGGGGAGGTACTCCTTTTTTGCGTGCTTAAAACCCTTGCGGTAGCAAGGGTTCTAAATTATGAAATTGACTCCGGAATGCAACAAATTCCATTTTTACGATAAAAATCAAGAAAATTGTTGTACACAGTACAATTTGCAAAAAACGAAGCCACCCATTTCTTCCCAACGCGCTCGAATCCCAGGCGCTTGTCGTAACGCAGCCTCATGACGTTGGTCAAAACCGACTCCTTCTGGTTGGCAAAATCATAGTTCCCAAAGTTGGTATTCCTACTTACCGCCACATTGAAATTCACTCACTTACCACTTGGATAAATGTGAGAAACTAATCGCCTTTAAGCTGAAGGATCCCATGAAGAGCTTGCGATTCCGTATTTCATTAGCAATTAAGCCGTTTCTAACCGAAAAAAGACCTCCCATTTTCATGAAATGGGAGGTCTTTTCCATTTTAACCTTTTACAAAATAATCCAACAACTCTGCAAATACGCAGCCGTCTTATCCTTTCACAGCAGATCCTACGGTTAGCGCCTTCTCCACTTGCTCACTAAAGAGTACATACACAAGTACGGTCGGCAAGCTCGCGATCGTCATCGCCGCGCCCATTGCTCCCCAATTGGTGGTGAACTGACCTTGGAAGAAGAGCAGTCCGAGCGGCAAGGTTTTCAAGGATTCTTTGGTAATCAGAATTAATGCCATCGTAAATTCATTCCACGCCGACAAGAAGACGAAGATCACCATCGTTGCAATCGCTGGTTTAATAATCGGCAATATGATTGTATAGAAGGTCCGGTAAATGCTGGCACCATCCATACAAGCTGATTCTTCCAACTCAACCGGAATACTGCGGAAAAAACCATAGAAAACCATACTGGAGAATGAAATATTGAAGGCAATATAAGGAACGATCAGCGCCCAATACGTGTTCGCCAGATGGAACTCACGTACGAGAATCGCCAGCGGAATCATGATCACTTGCACGGGAATGAACATCCCAATCACGACATAAATACGAGCGGCTTCCTTCCAGCGCCATTGCATTCTGGCAACGGCATAGGAAAACGTAACCGAGAGTACAATCGTACCCACAACGGTAGCTGCAGCTACCAACAAGCTGTTACTGAAGTAGACGGGTACATTGAACCTTGACCAAGCATCTACATAGTTCTCGAATCGTAGATGAGTCGGAAAGCCGAATGGATTCGTTACGAAGATTTCATTGTTATTTTTAAGCGAATAAAAGACCATCCACAGCAGTGGATACACTGACAACCCCGCATATACCCACAATAAGATGCCCAGGAGCGGATTCTTTTTACGCAATTTGAGTATTCCGTTCATCTGTCATCCCCCTTAAAATGTAATCCGTTCTCTTGCGATCAGTCGGTTAATGGCCAAAGTCACAATCAAGCATTCGATGACCAGGAAAGCAGCCGCGGCGCTTCCATAACCGAATTCACCCACACGAAACGCAGAGCGGTACATCAAATAGGTCAATGTGTACGTGGAATTCCCTGGGCCCCCGCCGGTCATAATGAACATATTAGCGAAAGCATTCAATCCGCCTGTAATCGCTAGGACCAAACAAAACTTATATGTTTCAGCCAGCATGGGTATCGTTATTGCCATGTGCGCTTTGAATTTGGAGGCGCCATCAATACGTGCAGCCTCTAGGTACTGCTCTGGAACAGACTTGACAGCCGCCAGCAGCAATGCGAACTGGTAACCCATATACTGCCAAGCATTCACGAACGCAATGGCGAAAATCGCTGTTTTGTTGTTCGTTAGCCAATCCTGACGATACGAGAAGCCGAGCGCTTCAAATATTTTATTAATCAAGCCATACTCGCTGTTATACATCGCCAGCCACAGCTGACACACCACCGTAATGGAAAGAACCACAGGAATGAAGTAGCTAATTCTTAGAAACTTGCTTCCTCTGAACCCTTCTGCGACGGCAAAAGCAAGCACGCTGCCGATGCCGATTTGAACGACAGCCAAAATACCGGCAAAAACGAAACCGTTATATAGCGATGTGTAGAAAATACTATCTTGAAACAATCGAATATAGTTATCTAGAAAAAT
Organism: Paenibacillus sp. J31P190; assembly: GCF_059692075.1. Classification (NCBI taxonomy): domain Bacteria; kingdom Bacillati; phylum Bacillota; class Bacilli; order Caryophanales; family Paenibacillaceae; genus Paenibacillus; species Paenibacillus sp. J31P190. Next base: position 2,119 of record NZ_JCAUAS010000032.1, read on the forward strand.
AAAAGTGCCTTCGCTTAATCCATCCCATTCGAATGTACTGCGATAGAAAGTTTGCAAAATCGGATAAAACACAATCACTGTATACAAAAGGAGTGCCGGCAGTGTGAAAAGCATAATAGCCGCCTTATTTCCCATGAATTTGCGCATGTCATCACTTCCCTTTTTTAGTAGAAAACTCACACCGGCGCATAGCGGTCCAGTGTGAGTCTCCTTTTCCATAGAAACTTCGGTTATTTCGCTGTTACTGCCGCTTTATTCAAATCTTTCGCGAATTGATCCGCTGTATAGTTACCTGTCAACAGGTTTTGTGTGGCATCTTCAAGCGCTGCTTTGAACTTAGGATTAGACAATCCCCATGAGAACGCTGTTGTGCTTGTGATTTTCGGAATATCTTTGGATAGTTGTTCCATCATAGGAGGGAACTGTTTCACAATCGGCTTATCTACTTTGGTAGCTACGATTGGATTGCTGCGGTTTGTGAACTTGTACTCCGCATATTTCAAGGAAATGAAGGATGCCACTTTTGCTGCAAGTTCTTTATCCTTGGTGTTGGCTGATACGGCATATCCACCAGGACCACCGCTGCCGCTGAATGCTGTTTTACCTTTTTCATAAGCTGCTGCATCAGCAGCTGGAATGTACATGTAGCCTGCTTTGTCACCAAGCGCTTTTGTAGCCGCTTCGATTTCCCACTGACCGTTAATGAACATCGCTGCTTTACCTTCATGGAAGAGCGCTGCTGCTTGATCGTAATTTAAGTTCGTTGCGCCTTTTGGCAGCATGCCTGCTTTAACCAGCTCGATGATTTTCTCTGCAGCTGTTTTGTAAGCAGCATCATCTGCTTTGGCAAGGCCTTTATCAAGCTTCGTTACACCAGCTGGTTCAGCGCGTGAAACGAACATGTCATAAAGGGCTACGCAGGGCCATTTTTCTTTAGCGAAAATGGAAAGTGGCGTAATGCCTTTTCCGTTGAACGCTTTGACAGCCGTCATCAATTCATCATAGGTAGTCGGCACTTTCACACCATTTTGTTGGAACAAATCTTTGTTGTAGTAAAGCAGTGCAACTTCATTACCCGCATAAGGGAATGCGTAAGTGTGGCCGTCATCGGTTGCAAGTGTATTCAATGCGCTCGGCTGCATTTTGTCTTTGAAGCCAAATTTAGTTACGTACTCATCCAAAACTAGAATATTATTGGATTTCTTAAACGTATCGATAATGTCTAATCCTGCTCCGAAAATGTCAGGCAGATTGCCTGTAGCTGCATAAGTCTTCAGCTTCTGGCCATCATCTTGCGCTTGAATATCGAGCTCTAGCTCAACATTCGGCATTTCCTTTTTCAATTCCGCAACGGCATAATCATAAGGTGTTTTCGTATCTTCATCTGCGTACTGAGCATAAATTCTAAGTTTGACTGGCTTTGCATCCGTCTTCACGGGTGCTGCTGTTGCCGCAGCCGTTGGCGCGCTAGTTGCACCCGCATCTCTTGTTGTGTTTGTAGTTCCGCAAGCTGCAAGGCTAGTAGCCGCGAGCAAGCTTACAAGAGTAACTCCCATTTTTTTCATTCGTTGGACCTCCCAGGCATCATGTGCTTTCTCTTCTTTACAACATGAGTATAAAAGGAAAAACCCCTTATGATAATGGAATAATCGAGGGGTTCTTGTAAAATCCGCACATTTAGGAAATTTCGTTATAAGCGGTTATTCTCATACTCACTAGGGGAATATCCAAAAAATTTCTTAAAGCTTTTACTGAAGTAGCTAGGATCGTTAAAGCCGATTTTATCGGCAATATCGGCAAGACGTATGTTCCCTTTACCGAGTAAATCCTTCGCTTTATGCATTCGAACATGCGTGACATAATCAGTCACCGTCATGCCGATTTCTTTCTTGAAAACAGCCCGGAGATAGCTGGGATTGATGAACACCTGCTGGGCAATCTGATCCAATTGCAGCTCGGGATCTCCGTAATGAAGCTCGATATATTCTTTGGCGGATTGAGCAATTTTCGACGATCGGGTCTTTCGGTGCTTCCCCGTATAAAGAATAGCTTGATTAAACAATTCCTTGATCCATACAGATGTGGCGTCAATGGATTCCAACCGTTTGATTTCACTATAGGGAAAAAAGGCTTCTCCGAAGCAATCTTCAATCGGATGTCCAGTTTCTGTAACATAAGACAAACAAACAGAAACAAGTCCCATGCTAATGACATAGGTATAGTCTAAGGATAGCCGCTGATCACGAATTGTTTGGAAAATTTCTTCCAACTTAGCATCTACCTTATCCCCATTTTGCATGCGTAATTGTACGAGCAGCTCTTCATTCACTTCCGTGGGATAGAAGGCTTGAGTCCCTGACTCCAAAGCTCCTGATCCGTATGCGATAACACGATCATTCCCCAATACAAACTTATTTTGCAAGGCTTCAAGCGCCTCCAAATAAGAAGAACGGATCCCTTGATAGCCGGATTGACTCCGACCTACACCGACTGTGATCGTAAATTTCAAATATTTCTTGATCAGGAAACATAATTTCTCGTAACCGCCTAACGCAGGAGTTTCCATCTTACCATCCCCTTGGTGCTCCACCAAGCAAATAATGCGCCCCTCAGGCCCATTGAAAATCAAGTGATTCTCCGTTTCCTCGAGCGCCTCGTTCAGAATGTTCGTCACCGCATATTTCCAAAGTAAACGTTCACTCACTTTGTTCCACTTGAGATCCATGTTATCAATCTCAATACAAGCCACAACAAAGCATAATGAGTCGAAGGATTCCCCGAACTGTTGAAGTCTTAAACGGGTCTCCTCATCGGAATGGTTATAATCACCGCTTAACAAATGATTAAGAAAGCTCTCCTTCATCAACTGCTGATTTTCCTTCAGTGTGGACTTCTCTTCTTGAGCCCTCTGATGCTCCTTCTGAAGCTTAAGCAGTGTCAGCACCAATTCATCCTTCGAAAACGGCTTAAGAATGTAATCTTCAACCCCAAGCTTAAGCGCCTTTCGAGCATAATCAAATTCGTTATGGCCCGTAATCAGCACCACGCTTGTAGCTGGATATCGCTCCTTCAATTGCTCCGTCAGCGTGAGTCCATCCATAAACGGCATGGTAATATCCACAAGGGCAATATCAGGACGATGCACGTCAACTTGCTCTAACGCCTCGACCCCATTTTTGGCTTCTGCGCATATTTCAAATCCATAAGCTTCCCAATCTAATGCCGTTCGCAAATATTCTCGGAAAATGGATTCATCATCAACAATTAGTATTTTCTGCATATTTTAACCTTCCTCACTTTGAAAAGGGAGCCATAATGTAACTTCTGTGCCCTGCCCCAGTTGACTTTCAATTTGTAGGCCATAAGCATCGCCAAAATAAAGCTGTATACGGTCATTCACGTTCCTTAACCCATAGCCGACAGCTTGCTCTGGAGATTTCGGCTTCTTCACAAGAGCCTCAAGCCGCTCCGGCAGCATGCCAACCCCGTCATCGCTGACGATAATCTTGATTTTACCCTCCACAATTTCACCTGTTACTCTTAGAAGACCTAGGCTGCCCTTCGTTTTAAGACCATGGTAGATCGCATTCTCTACGAGCGGCTGAATGGTTAATTTCGGAATAAGCCCCCCGAGCACCTCACCCCGGATATCAAATTCAAAGGTAAACACATCCGAATAACGGATACGCTGGATGGATAAATAATCCTTCACATTGCGGACTTCTTCCTCGATCGTTATCATCTCTCTTCCTTTACTCAGAGCAACGCGATAGAAATCGGCCAACGCTTTGGTTGTTCGCTGTACATCCCGTGCTCGTCCCATTTCTGACAAGGTGTAAATAACATCTAACGTGTTATACAGAAAATGCGGTTTAATTTGCGCCTGAATAAGCGCTAGCTCGTATTCACGCTTCTTCTTTTGCTCAAAATTAATGTTTGTCAGCAGCTCTTGAACTCGCCTTATCATCGCATTGAAGCCCGAGGCTAATAAGCCAATCTCATCCTCGGAATTCACCTGGAATTCAATGTTCAGACTGCCTTCTTTGACCTTCTTCATATGTTTGGTTAGCCCCATGATCGGTTTGGCAATCAATTGCGACAGCATACCCGCACCAAGTAAAGCAAAAAATAAACAGATCAACCCAATACATACAATAAGGACAGTGATTTTACGCGTATCCGCGGTTAAGGATTGCAGAGGAGCCATCGAGATGAGCTTCCACCCAAAGCTCGGAACATCGGTGCTTACTACAAGTGTTTTCTCATGTTGAAAAGAGGTTAGATCCGACGTATCATCGCTGGATGTAATCCAGTTTTTCAGTGTTGGATCTGCGACGTCATGCAGCAAATCCTCCGGATGCTGCGATGAAATAACGACGCCTCCCTCATTCACGATAAAATAGCTGCCATCCTGGATCGAGCCGATTTTCTGATAAATCGCAGATAAGGTGCTTTCTTTGATATTCAGAACGAGCATACCGAGCTTTTGCCCCGTATAAATATTTACAATCCGCTTACCTAGCGTCATGACAACATCTTGAGAATCAGGGGTCAAGTAATTACGTTGCTGCATAGGAAACCAAATATTATTACCACTGGAGACGTCAATCTGTTTCAGCATTTCACTGCCCGCGATCAACTTCTGGTTCCGTTCCATAAGGAGATTAGAGCCAAAAACCCGGCCATTCGCATCTATATACGCAGCCGATTGGACATCGGGAAATACAAGCATAGCAAAGCTCAACTGATTCGTAATCTGCGTGTACATCTGTAAGCTCGTTTCCGCTGCCCCCTGAGCTTGCGGATCTTCCACGATTAATTTGTTGAGATTGATCGTCAGCATATTGGCGCAGCTTTCTACATTCGTTAACATGCCTGTGATGCGCGTAATAATGAGGGACGAGTTATCCGAAACATTTTTAATCGTCTTTTTGACAATCGCATTCGTGTACACCTGATTCGAAACAAAACCTAGTACAAATAAAGGCACGAAGATTAGAGGGAAATAAATCATGATAATTTTATAGCGAATACGTTGATTACGAAACCAAGGCATGGTTATATATTTTTGTAGAAACTGCATGGTTTGCCCCCTACTTATCAAAAACTGAAAAAACCCTATACAATCCACCGTCAGGCAATACCTGTCGGTTATATTGTATAGGATTCGCCTACTCATTGAAACTAGCCAAATCTATATGCGCATTTACACATTAATTCGTTGAATAGATAATCGCATTTCATCCGTTAATCCGCTCAAAGCCGTTGCTGAGTCAGCTATTTCTTGGGCAATCTTAAGTTGATCCTGTGTCAGCTTGTGAATGTTCAGCGTTCCGTCGGATGAAGCTTTTGCAATATTCGCTATGTCTATAACAGATGCTGTCACCTCTTCAGCCCCTGCCGTCATCTGTTCTGTTGCTGATGAGATATCATGAATTTGCTCAGACACATAACGGAACTGTTCCACGATATGGCTAAAGAACGCCTCCGCTTTCATCGTGAGACCAGCCCCGGTCCGGATCTCCCTCATACCCGCTTCCATGGCTTCACCCATAAGCTGAGATTCCTTCTGAATATTTTGCAGCAGTCCAGCAATTAAATGAGCTGAGCTTGTTGCATTGTCCGCAAGCTTACGCACTTCACCCGCGACTACAGCGAAGCCTGCACCGTGTTCTCCCGCCCGCGCGGCTTCAATAGACGCATTGAGTGCAAGCAGTTTCGTTTGTTCTGCGATATCCGAAATAGCCGATAAGGCTACCCCAATTTCCTGTGAATGGCCGCGCAGTAAGGCAGCTCGATTTAGCGCTTCTTCCGTTGCAGAAGTTATGGTAATGAATTGACCGTTCATATTCTTTACGATCGTTTGTCCGGATTCCGCGCTCTCCAGCGCATTCATGGATGCGTCAGAGGCCGTCAAAGAAGCCTCCGAAATACGTTGGATGGCCGTGGCCATCTCCTCCATCGAATGTGCACTCTCATTGGTGCTTGACTGCTGGGTATTGGCTCCTTCAGCAAGCATTTGTATCGAGACGTTAACTTTTGTGTTCATCTCCAGCAGATGATGGGCTTCCGTGTTGAAACGTTCCGTCGTCGCTACAAATTGATCCGAGGTGTGCGATACATTAGAGACAATCGTTTTTAAAATGTTATTGATGTTGCCTGACATCTTATTCATCGCCTGATAAACGGCACCAATTTCATCGATAGAATGAACAGGATTTTCAGCTAATTGCTGCTTTGCAAGGAGCAGGTCTCCCTTCGCTATGCTTTCCGCACCTGCAACAATCCGTTGTAACGGACGCAGCGAACGGGATATTAGCAGCGTAACCGCCCCAATTCCAAGTAAGGTGAAGAAAAGCATAAGCAGATACACGGATATATTCCCCATGATCAAGCTGTTAGAAATACGTTCGATGACCCCTGCCTCCGTATCGATGCCTAGAACACCGATGGTTTTACCATCAGCGCTTTTCAGAGGTGCATAAGTCGAGACATATTTACCGTATTGCGGATTTACGATCAGGGGTGAACTCGCCGAACTCCCCTTGAGCAATGCCTGAACAGCGTCTTCTGGAATATCTGTCACTTCATTGATCGGTGAAGCCGAACTTTCTCCTTTTGGTTGTCCGTCAATCATAAGGAGAGGCTGATTTTTCTCATCAATTCGAACAAGATACACATATAGCGCTCCTATTTGCGTACGGTATTGGTCTAGTTCCTGCCTGATATTCCAATACAGCTCGTTCTCCTTTGGATCTTTTAAAAATTGTTCCCATCTATTTGCATCGATTCCTTGCACATAGCTCTCTGCTAATCGAATGCCATAGCTGGATATGGCTTCCATCCCTGCTTTCTTGGCATTTCTGATTTCAATGAAAATATTGCCTGCAGATAGTGCCAAAATGACTATCATCACGGCCGCAATGATGCGCACGACCAATCGTTTTCTTATCCATGTAACGAAACGAAACATAAAAAATCCCCTCTTTATTCAACATGATTCGATTATTTTCGACATAAAATTGGGAAATCCTTCTTCCCACAAGAAATTAAATGACAAAATCGAGAGATAAAATGATTAAATTAGTCGTTTTGACCTATATCAACAATATAAAGCTGATCTGAACAGTTGCCACTGTCCGGATCAGCTTTATTTTTAGCTTCAAGCACGGCTTATACCAAACTTTCTCATTATGTACTCTGTCTAACAATGAGCTTAGGCTCCAGAACCGTCAGCTTCTTCACTTTTTCCTTCTGAATTAATCTCGATAATAATGCCATCGCTTGACTCCCAAGCTCTTCACTATGCTGCGAAACGGTTGTCAGTTCGGGATTCATCGCAGAAGCTAATTGGGTGTCATCGAATCCCGCAATCGCGATGTCTTCGGGAATCCGCAGTCCGCGTGAAATAGCCGCTTTCATAGCACCAATGGCCACGTAATCGTTAATACAAAGAAAGGCCGTTGGACAATTTGGCTGGGTAAGGAACTGATCCATCAACTTGCGGCCGCATTCCATGGAGAAGTCTCCCAAGCGTACGATTTGTTTGCGAAAAGGGAGATCATTTGCTCCTAGCGTACTTTTGTAGGCTTGCAGCTTTTCCATCGTTGTTGTCGTTTCAGCGCTTCCCCCTAAGAAACCGATGCTTCGATGCCCGCGATCAATAAGGTGCTGCATAATGAGCTGGGTACCCGCATACTCGTCCGTTTTCACCCGATGACAGGGATGCCCCGGGAGACTGCCATTAATCAAGACAATTGGAATTCTCTTCTGGATATCCACGACTTCCTGTACGAGCAGCTCGGGGCATTGGCGTGAATTAATTCGTCCCCCCATGAAAATGAGTCCTTCCACCTGCCTTTCACAAAGCAGATTTAAATATTCAGATTCTCTGCTGAAGTTGCTAAATGTATTACATAGAAAGAGTGTGAAACCCAGCTTCATCGCAGCTCTCTCTGCCCCTCCGAACACCTCAGGGAAAAACATGTTACTGCTATCTGGGAATAAAACGCCAATCATGCCCGTTTTCTTATTTACCAGACTGCGTGCCAACGCATTGGGCTGAAACTTATGCTTTTCGATAATCGCCATTATCTTCTGCCTTGTTGAGGTTCGAACGGGTGCGGTATCATTGAGAACTCGGGAAACCGTCGCGACGGAGACGTTCGCTTCTCGGGCAATATCATAGACGGTTATAGATTCCAAGACTACACTCTCCGTTACGTCAAAATGTAAAGATCGAAGGCCTGTTCAGAGACAGACCTTCGATATCTTAATCCTTATTTGCTGCTTTCAACTGTGACTTTGAAAGCATCCAATTGTTTCTGAACTTCAGCCATCAGTTTATCAAAACCAGCTGTTTTCAGCTTCGCGCGGAAATCATCAACGGCTTTGACAGGGTCTCCTGCTTTGCCATAAAGAATCGCAGGTCCCATTTGTCCAACAACTTGGGTAACGGCTGTCAACTCATTTGATACAGGTCCCTTATCGAAAACGAATCGGCCATATGGAAATGGCTTTTTGATTTTGTCATAGGATGCATAAATCGCGCCTTTTCCTGAATACTCATTGCCATCTGGAATTTCATTCTTATCGATACGTCCACCCCAGAAGTTGGAATAGAATTCGTCTCTTTGTACATCATAACCATCTGGACGGAAACGTTTGCCATCCTTGACGACGTACTGCACGCCTTCCAAGCCGTAATTCATCAAACGATACACTTCCGGGTCTTGACGAATCAGCTCGTAGACCATCAGAGCGCGCTCTGGATGCTTGCTTTTCGCACCAATGGACGTTCCGCCGTGTGTGATTGACATGGATACGAGATTGTTGCGTGTAGACGAGAATGGGAAGAACTGGAGATCCGAGCCTGGCTGCAGCTTATCCATTTTGATACGTTCACCAAGGAAGGTTTGCGTATGATGCTGATCAACACTTGTCTTACCAGCCTCAAGCTCTGAACGGTTATCGCCTTTATAGTTCAGCACGTCATCACGCCAGAAGCCTTTGTCGCCCCAATCCTTCATGAGTTTGGCAAAATTCACGAAGGTATCATCAAGAACAGGACTGTAGGCTTTATATTTCTCATCATAGGATTTACCGTAGATTAGACCGAAGAGACCTGTACTAACCGGAAGTTCAATCGCATCTGTGTAAGAGTTGATGTAGCCACCAATATTACCTGCGGCGGTACCATTCGCATCCCAAGGAACAACGCCTGGCTTCTTATCCTTCACACCTTGGAAATAGGTCTCCAACTGCTTCCAATCTGTAATCGGCGCCGTGATCCCAAACTCTTTGGCCCAATCGCCCCGATACAAGAAACCGTGATTAACCCACTGCGTATAATGATCTTCAGGAATCAGCATGATCTGATTCTTGTACTTCGTCTCAGCCCAGTTCTCTGGCGGTACTTCCTTCCAAGTTAACGGCGCATACACAGGAAGCAGCTTATCCAGCGGCTGGAAAGCACCTTTTTGGGCATTCTGCCACGTATCCAACCAATCTGTTGCAACCGTAATCAAATCAACTGGTTCTCCTGAAGCTAGCAAAAGATTATATTTGGTTTGCCAATCGGCCCATTCAACCCATTTAATTTCCAGTTTTGCATTTGCTTTTTGTTTCAAAATGGCGTTGACCTTTTCCATTACCTTTTCAAATTGACCATTTTTCGGTTTATCCCCCAGCATCACGTAGGAAATCGTTTGGAACTCGGAGGTGTCAATTTTGCCGGATGGTGCTGCTGTCCCTGTTGCCGCAGCAGTCGCTGTCCCTTTATCCGTGGAGCTAGTTCCTGTACTGCTAGGTGTGGTACACGCCGTCAAGCTTACAGCAAGCGTCGCTGCCAGAGCTACACTAAGCGCTTTCTTTTTTCTCTTGAACATACGGATTTGCCTCCCCATAATCATTTTGGTATATGCTTTGCGTCAGCCTTTAACAGCACCAACGGTAATACCTTGGATAAAATATTTCTGCACCATCGGATAAAAGAGAATGACCGGTCCCGTTGCAACTACGGCGGTAGCCATTTTCATCGACTCTAGCGGCATATCCCTTGGCTGTACATTGGAGGAGACCGATGAGTTTTTGATAAAATCGGCACTTGTTACGACGTTGTACAGGAACAATTGAAGCGGCCTATACTTCAAATCGGGTGATAGGAACAGCATCGCATTGTACCATTCGTTCCAATAACCCAAAGCAATAAACAATCCAATGGTAGCAAGCGCCGGTGTTGTCATAGGCAGGATGAGCTTGGTGAAAATCTTGAAATCACCCGCCCCGTCCATTTTGGCCGATTCTGTAATCGCATGCGGAATGGATCTAACGAAGCTTTTCATCATAATAATGAGAAAAGGGCTCATCAGTCCGGGCAGCAGGACAGCCAAATAGTTATCCTTCAGATGCAGCCACTGCGTCATTATTAAGTAAAAGGGGACAACCCCGCCTTGAAACAACGTTGTAAAGTAAATGAAGAAGGAGATCCGATTGCGATAAGGGAAATCAGGACGCTGCAAGGAATAACCCGTCATGGCTACGATAAATAGTCCAATGGTTGTTCCAATCAGCGTAATGCCGAGCGTGACCCCATAAGAGCCGATGATGACGCCAGGGTTCTCGAAGACAATTTTATAAGCAAACGTACTAAACTCTCTAGGCCACAAATTATAGCCGTGTAACGTGATTGATTTCTCTGCTGTGAACGACGTCCCAAGGACGAGAAGAAAAGGTGCTAAACAGAAGATTGCAAATAGACCAATAAAGAAGTAGCCGAATAGCCGAATGGCCACCGATGAGAAATCAGTTCCTCTTTGACGTGCGATGACTTGTTCCACGTATGTCCCTCCTAACCAATCTAAATTGATGAACACTTACATGTTGAATTAGAACAGCGTGTTTTCAGGCGAAACTTTCTTAACCAGCCAGTTGGCTGTGATGACAATAAAGAAGCCAAACACGGACTGATAAAGACTGACAGCGCTTCCTAGAGAAAAGTTAAAGTTATTCATCAAAGAGCGGAACACGAACGTTTCAATAATATCTGTCGCATCAAAAAGGGCTGTATTGTTGGCACCGACCAAGTTATAGAACAATCCAAAGTTCCCTCGGAGAATACCGCCTAATGAAAAAAGCAACAAAATAATGAACGTCGGCTTTAGCCAAGGAAGCACGATATAACGAATTCGCTGCAGGGCATTTGCCCCATCAATTTCTGCGGCTTCTACGATTTCCGAGTCCAATCCCATTATCGCAGCGAAATAGACGATTGAGCCGTACCCTGTCGATTGCCAAAGAAACGTAATGACGATGATAAAAGGCCAAATCGTTGGATTCGAGTACGTCTTAAGCGGCTCCCAACCGATCGATTTGAGAATCCCATTGAGCAGTCCAAAGTCATAACTGAGAATGTTATAAGCAATAAGGCCAACAAGGACAAAGGAAATGAAAAATGGCAGGAACATCAGTGATTGTGAAAGCTTTTTAAACCACTTTTTACGAAGCTCGTTCAGTAAAATGGCAATACCAATCTGCAATATATTTCCAAAAACAATAAAAGCTAAATTGTAAGCAATCGTATTAAACGTTAATTTCCAAAGTGCCCCAGAGGTCACTAGAAATTTGAAATTGTCAAACCCAACGAACTGACTGCCGAAGATCCCCGCAGAATAGTTATAATTAATGAATGCGAGATAAAGTCCTGGCATTGGAAGGTAAGACATGACTAAGAAAAATAAAATCGCAGGAACACACATGAGGACTAAGGTTCGATACGACCAAAATCTGCGCAGTGGGGTTATACGCTTTTTGACAGAAATAGGCGCCACTTCTAATGAGCTTGCTGATATGGCAGTTTTCATGCGTACTCTCCTTTCAATTTAAACTGCGGCTACGGGTACGAAGCGAAGAGGCTCTAGTAAGGCATCTTCAGAGGCCGATACCGCCTCCAATAAGATGGCTATTTCATTTCCAGATTCGCCACCCTGAAACCACGGTCCCGGTAAATAAAAGGATTCATCGCTGCCGCCACGGAATATCGGTCTGTTGGCACCGCCTTGCGTCCACAAGCGGCCAACTAGGTGTCCGTTGAAGAATACGGTCAGCTTCATATTGCTGCCTTTGACATATACCCTCCAACCTAATCCTTGATTATCATCAGGGAGGTCACCGTACAGCCATGACAGGGTACCCGGTATCAAGGAGATAGCTCCTTCTACGGGGAGAGCCTTAAGCGCCGAAGCTTTGGCATGCTGCAGTAAGCCATTCTCCTGACATGAGGATAATGTCCACTGGTTAGCAGCTGTTCCTTCGTAGAGACTTATATTTCCGCTAAGAGAACCATACGTTTTATCCAGAAATAGCGTTAATGTTGCCGTATCTCCCGCCCTTACATAAGGCGTAATATCCAGATAAGGATTGAGCGGATTCAATTGACCAAGTGCGTGCCCGTTCACGTAAGCATAGGCGTGCGTGAAATTACCAGGCGTGTGGAGAATCCACGTATCCGCTTCTTTCGACAGCTTTACTTGATTGCGGTAGCATTGATGGGCGGGCTGTTCTGCGGAGAGCCACCCTCCGACGCTCACAATCGGCCATTGTTGATCGTCATAGTCCGATGCTGCATAATCGTCCTTGTCCTCTCCGTATGGCATAAGCTTGAATCGCCAGTTTTGGTTTATTTCCCTAACCGACGTTACTCCAGCTATGCCCGTCAGCCCTTTCAGAGCATTTAAGTGCAAACCCGGCAAATTCGTATCATGGAAATTGGTATGTCCCCATATCTCGACACGAGCAACCAGATTTGGCTCTACGCGCGAGCCGGAAGGAATCGGAAGGAAGTGACTTCCTCCACCCGGTGTTGCAGTACCAAGGTACGTTTCACCAGAATAGACAGAAACGACATCACTTGCCTGTTGAATGATAATGCCTAGACAGCTTTTCTCAAGCGGTAGTGATAATTGCGAGGTGTACCAGGCGAAACCTCGGTAAACACCATGCTTCTCCAGATAATCGGCAGTGCCACCGATCGATAAGCTTTCGTCCGCAAGGGTATCCAAGGGATTCACTAAGCTTTGAGACCAGCTGAGTTCAACATCGCGGCTTTCGGAGACTGGTTCTACCCATTTGCCAACATGCAGCTCGCCTTCATCTTCCATATTTTCTAACATCAAAGCACGTGAACGACTCATCCCGATCAATTCGATAACGTGACCGCTTACTAAGTGAATCCGAGCAAATCTCTCTTGCTCGCCCGATTGAAAGGATACCGTTACCTGATCTCCTGTCGCAGCTTCGTGTAACGTCATTGTGCCAGCCTCTGTCTGCACTTCCGTATTAAAGCAGAGACGAATTTCGCCTTCGCCCTCCGTATGAAACACGAACAACGTGCGTTGATCAAGCTGCTTCACGAGCAGCAGTTCTGCAGTTGCGTAGGCCAGTGTCCCTTCAGCGATTCCCCAAGTCAGCAAAGGCACTTGCAAGGGGAGAATCGGACAGCGGCTAGCTTTTGCGACAAGTGTGGTATAACGGGGTATGACATCTTCTTCCACATGAAAGTAAGCGCATTCATCTTGCTCATTGACTTGGCATAGGAAGAGCAGCTCGCCGCCTTGCTTTAACGTTAACCGATATGGGGCTGAGTCACTACTTGTGAGCTCAGGCTTAGCCTCTGCCAAGGAAGCGCCATACGTTTGAATCACACGATGCAGCATTCTTCCTTCATAAGCTTCCTCTCGAATGTGTCCTTCGGGCGTTATCATCCCATGGAAATCATAATCCGAGGTAAGAAAAGAAAGAGGATTACCCCAATTGTTGGCTGCATTGGTAAAGCCAAAATTCGTCCCTGAAGCCTGCAAGTAGGGTCCAAGCAGCTTCGCTCCTGCCGATAACAATCTGCGAAGCAGGAAGTGCGAACGATTCGTCTCTGTGACGAGTAAGGGCAGCCCCCGACGAGCCAACTCCTCTCTATAGAAGAGCACCTTTTCTTCGAAAACAGGATCTTGGTCATTTGGATAGAAGTTACATGTTGGCACCACGCCTTCAGCAAAACCTGAAGCCTCGTACAAGCCGCCTTGTCCGGCGCAAGCAATGAGCGGTACGGTTATCCCATGCTGCAAAGCTAGATCTCTTAGCGCCGAGATGTACCCTTTGGGATCAGAGCAAGGATAGAAATCAAGCTCGTTGTCTAATTGGACAGCAATGATGGTGCCACCTTGACCCGCTTCATACTTCTTCAGGATGGGAAGAATCTGTTCATACCACCTGGCCACATGCTGCAAGAAGGCAGGATCGTTATCCCTTAAGCGAAGATTCTCTTTCACGAAAAGATAAGCGGGAAGTGCTCCCCCATCCCATTCCGAGCAAATATACGGCCCTGGTCGTGCAATCACCCATAGTCCTGCATCTGCAGCATCCTGAAGAAACTGAGCCGCATCCTTCTCTCCGGTAAAATCCCAAACCCCTTCCGCTACCTCATGATGATTCCAAGGAAAGTACACATCAATAGCGTTATATCCAAAGGCTTTTACTTTATTTAGTCTCTCTTTCCATAAACCGCGTGGTAATCGAAAATAAAATAAGGAGGCACAAAGTATAATTTCTGATTTTCCATCTATACGCAGTGCTTCTGACGATAATTGAATCACTGCTTCCTCACTTTTTGCTAAATACAATGGTTACCCCCCTTGATCTACCCTCATTCATTTATGAAACCCGTTTCATCCGCTTGGGATGTCTAGCTTGCTGTTCTTTATGAAGTTAGTATAAGCTGTTTTAAAAGCGCTTACATTGAAAGAAACATCAAGTTATATAACAAAACTACGAAGATATAGCCCCACGCAAAATAAAAAAAGCTCCGAATTTTATCTAAATTCGCAGCCTCTTGCATTCTATATAACACTGATTTCTTATACAATTCACAGAATTTATCATTATTCATCTCGAACCATTAACCATTGCGCCTAAATTCCTTGACCGTTTTCCCTTCTAGCTCTTTAAATACTTTGCAAAAGTAAGAAGTTTCTTGAAATCCCGTTTTCTCAGCAACTTCATATACTTTCCATGCAGGGTCTTGAAGCAGCTGTTTCGCTTTCTGAATCCGGCATCGATTCATATATTCAACAATCCGCATCCCCGTCTCGCTTTTAAACAAATTAGATAAGTAATTCGCGCTCAAATGGAGAACTTCTGCGAGTCTTGCCACCGTGATGTCTTCAGCATAGTGCTCTTCCATATAGTCGATTGCTCCTTGGATTTCCTTCCGCATCATCGTGTGCTCAGCCTTATTCCCAGCAATTTGCTTATTCAAGTTTAGAAATAACGGCTTCACTTGCTGTAGAGGCTGAAGGGCTTCTATCGCCTGGCTAACCTGTTTATAATCATGTTCAAACTGATCTGAGAACCTGTTCCTCTCCATTGCCAATGTTCTCAGCTGCATCATTAACTCTGCTAGCAGGCTCCGCAGCTCGGCTATAGGCGGCTTCCTTTGAATGAGGCCTTGAAACAAAAGCTCAGTTTGCGTTTCAATAGCAGTGAATAAACTACTTTTCATCGCTGCAACCAGAGGCTGAATCGTGATTCCGGCCAGCGTTTCAACCTTGTCATTGATCTGAAGGGACGTGTAGGCATAGAGTTGGCCCGTTCCTTCATAAACGTATTGATCTAAGGCAGTTTCAGCTTGCTTATACAGCACTGCCCAATCCTTCAATCCATAGCCGATAGAGCTAATTCCCATTGTTACAGAGGCGATCTTCTTCATCCGGGTATATAGCTGCGATGCTTGCCGGAGTGTCTCCTCCATACATTTGTGTTCACTCTTCTCCTGCGGAAAATATGTAATGACCGCAGTTCTCCGCTCCGAAATCGGTATCACCATGTTTGAGTCCACGGCCTGTTCTTCGTTAGAAGCATCGACAAGAACTTTAAAGCTAGCGTCGATCAATACAACTGCCGTAGGACCTCCATGAATGGGAAAATGAACGGCGCTCGCTTGATCTTCGATGTCCTCCATTCGCTTCAACTCGCCTAAGAGAAGCTTACGCCCCAACAGGCATCGCACCTCTTGAAAGCTGGCATCACGAATACTGGCTTGTCTTTTTCGCCTATTTTCTTCCATAATCTTACCGCTCATTTGTTCTAATAGCTGCTGTAAAGCGGTAGGTTCGAGGTCATGCTTTAACAAATAATCCTCAGCCCCGAGTTTGAGGGCTTCCTTCACGAACCGGAAATCATCGAAGGAGCTGAGTGCCACAATTTTGATAGATTCATCCTTTTGTTTGACCTGCTGAATTAGATCAATACCGTTCATTTCGGGCATTGAGATGTCCGTCACAATGAGATCAACCTGTTGATGCTGCAGTAGTTCAAGTGCATGTACACCATTGAGTGCTTCGCATACAATCTGGAAACCATAATCTTCCCAACGAATGATCGTTTTAATCGCATACCGATATATCGCATTATCTTCAACGATCATGGCGTTCAACATGCTCATTCCTCCTTTGACGATGCGTTCTATGCGGAATTCGAACAATAGCTTTCGTACCTAATCCTGGTGCACTTTCGTAGCTAAGGCCATATTTCTCCCCATAATACAGCTGAATACGTTCATTCACATTGTGAATGCCGATACTCGTCACTCCAGGAACCGATTCTTTACGTGTTGCTGTGTTCAATAGATTAAGCGCCTGTTCAGCTTCCATACCAATTCCGTTATCTTCGACAATGAGTAGGAGCTGCTTCTCTTCTATGCGTGCATATAGTACAATACGTCCACTCCCCTTGGACATTTCGATGCCGTGAAGAATCGCATTTTCGACAAGCGGCTGGAGAATGAAATAAGGCACCTCACTTTCCAATAACCGTTCATCCACTTCATAGTCCATATGAAAGGCATCGCCATAACCAATTTTTTGAATATAAATATAGTTTTTTAATTGGTTAATCTCTTGCTCCAAGCTGTGAAATTCACCGACACGCCGTACCGAGGATTTCAACAATTCAATAACTGAGGTGACCATTTGCTCAATCTCGGCTTGATGGTTCATACGAGCGTACCATTTCACAGTACCTAGTGTGTTATAAAGGAAATGAGGATTAATCTGACTCATGAGGACGGTAAATTCAGCCTGTTGTTTGGCAATTTGCTCTTTATACACCGTGTTTATTAACTCGTTAATCCGAGACAGCATAAAATTGAACCGTATCGATAAACTCCCAATCTCATCTCGCCCAAGCGGGATAATGCGGACATCGAAGTTGCCATCTTCGACCCGGCGCATCGTTTGTTCCAAGATTTTGATATTTCGCGTCGTAGAATTTGAAAGTAATACGGCAATTCCGGTAGATATCAGAACGGCAAGCAGCGAAACGAGAGCAATCACAAAAACTAACACGCGTGTATTAGACAGAAGCTCTGACATCGGAATAAAACAAAGCACCCGCCAGCCCAACGTTGCTGTTCGTTCTTGGACGAATAAATAACTCCCCTCCCCAGCATTATCGACATTTGCCATAGAGACATCATTTTCCTTAAGCGGATGACTTAGGCTCCTCGAGATCAGATTGTCCATGCCAGGGGTCCCGCCACCCGCTAGCAGTTCATTCAAAGGATTGAGAATTGCAACATTATTTTGCTTAATAATTGAGCTATTACTCCCCAGGGATAAGAAATAATCCGAATCGATACTGATTACAATCGTGCCAAGACTTTGATCTATTTGACTCAGATCAACGAAATCTCTGATAAGGAACACTTCTTTTTGCTTTCTCAGAGAAGGCGACCAGCTGATGCTTAGGTCATGATTTTTCAAATAATCAGAAGATTTGCTTGTCATCGCGGTTACTTCTTCATGATTTAGTGTATGATCCAAGCCTTTTTTATTTTCCCACCAGTACACCTGTCCCTTTCGTGTTTGAATCATTATTGCGTTCATGTATGGATTTCCATTCCCGTACTGTGCCAGCAAGAACTCCATACGGCTGCGGAAAGCTGGATAGTTGTCACCTGTAACTTGTTCACCTTGTTCAGCAGCAATTTGCCGAATATTACTGTCACTAAGGACATATACGGAGGAAGTGAATGCTTCCTTCGCCCTAATTTCAATATTGTCGGAAACTTGATGAATGACCTGCATCGAAAGATCTCTTGTATTCGATTCAATGAATTTCGTAGAGGCATAGATGGCAACTCCGCCAATCGCTGATGAAATGAACAAGATAAGAATCATATTAGATAGAAATATTTTCGTTCGGATGCGAAAGTCCTTGACCCGATCTAAGTTCCACGTGGTGGCTGTCATACGCAGATCTCCTTGCCGTCATTTAGTTGGTTTACGAATCCGATCGAATGCTTGATCCAACTCTTGAATACAAAGATCCACATTGTGGCTTCGATCAATAACGAATTTCGTGAGAGCATTGACAAACACCTTTTGCAGATCCTGATTCATAAAATCTGTCGGCAAACTCGACCAGTCATACGTTTTGCCTGTTTGGATATACGTTTCATCCAGCTCCACATAAGTCGGATCAAAGTCATTCGGCAAGCCTTTAATCACAGACAAAGCCTTCTTATTCGTCTGAAAAATGGTCCCCATTTCCTTCGAGGCGAACAGTTCCAGCATTTGAAGCGCCGCTTCCTTATGAGATGATTTGGGATTGATCACAATCCCACCTGTTGATTTTAATCCAAACTTGGCATCTTGGGGATCATTTGAATAAGGAAAAGCGAACAGTCCTAAATTACTCGCAGGATTCTTGGATTTAACACCGTCTACCGTCCACGTGCCATTAATAATCATGCCGGCTTTCCCCTCAGCAAGGAGCCCTTGGGCTTGGTTCCAATCGGTTTCGAACGGCTTGATGTTCACATAACGCAAGCGTTCTCCATAGCGTTTCAAAATGTCTTTGAAGTGAATTTGATCCTCAGCGAACGAAGTTCGACCTGCTTCAATCTCAGCAATCCAGTTGTGGCCGGCAGCGTACTGATTAGCCAAAAGATCCGCTGCTATGTCCCAAGTCAGGGTCCAACTATCCTTGTAGCCTGCTGCAATAGGAATAATTCCTGCCTTCTGCAGCGCCTCACACGCAGCTAAGAATTCCGGCCATGTTGTTGGCGGATTTAGAATGCCAGCGTGGGCGAAAGCTTCTTTATTGTAAATGACACCCGCTCCATTCACGTCTATCGGGAGTGCCCATATTTTCCCATCGGCTGTCTTCACACCATTCAGGAACCTATCGTCGATTTGCGATAAAAAAGGTTGACCCGTTAAGTCCATCGCATATCCTTTATGAATAAGATCCTGAGCGGATTCCATATTATCCAGCATATAGATATCTGGCATGTTATTCGAAATCACACGCGTGCGAAGCAAGCTCATATAATTGCCGCCATCCACGCCTGTCAGCGTAAACGCATAAGAAGGATGTTGTTTAGTAAATAGCTGTGTCCCCGTCTCCAGCCATTTCCGCGCACCTTCCTCATCAAAGTGATGTATCCACGCAAGCGTCTGCTCCTGGGGCTGCTGTTTAGGAACGACTGTTACTGTTTGGGTTTGACAAGCGGTAAGTATCAGAGTTACAGTCATGCCTAGAGCTAACAATCGAGTCTTCATTCATCCCCCTCATTCCATGATAACGTTTACAAACAGTATAACGGACATGGCCGATTAAAAAAACAGCCTATTTCCTCTTCAGAGAAAATAGACTGTTCTATGTTGTATATACAAGCGAATCATCACTTATTGAATTCTAGTTATTCCTATCTTTCATTCACTGAATTCCAACCATCATTGGCTTCAATGATATTCATCATTTTCTTCATCGAAAGTTGGATTTGTTCAGCGGAGGGCAAGGGTAAGTTGCAGTACGTTTGCTTCACAACATCCGTTAACACAGAATCGAACATGCAATCAATTTGCTCGTTTTTCAATATGAATTCCCTCCTTATTTACTTAATTTTGGAAGAATACCTATCCTTATCATATATAGAAACGCCTTCGATAACAGCGCAATATTTTCTTTCGCAAACCCACATTTTTTTCCATAAATGCGCAGCTTTTTTTGCGTATAACGAAAAAAGACGCAAAATCAGATCAATAAAATCTAATTTGCAATCTTTTTGTGAAATTTGGTAAAATTAAGGAAAGACTTGAACAGCGACGTTGAATTCACCATTCGGATCCCCTTACCAACTGAGGAAGGAAGTATCAGATGATTAAGAAATCGAAGATTCTGATCGTAGATGATCATCCCTTAATGGCGGAAGCGACATCGAATACACTGCAGCAAATCGAGGGCATACAGATTATAGGGATAGCCGGTACGGGCAAACGATGCTTGGAACTCGTAGATTTGCATGTACCGAATATTGTTTTTTTGGATTATAATCTTCCGGATCAATACGGCGATGAGGTTGCCAAAATCATTAAAGCGAAATATCCCGCCATCCACCTTGTCATTTTTTCGGGCATAGAATTATCCCATCTTTACAATTATTTGATCGGACTTGAGGTTAGTGCTGTTATATCTAAGGAATCTAGCGGTACGCTTATTAAAAGTTTAGTTACCCTTTTGTTAGAGAATTTCACGGTAATACCCGTCCCTGTTTTCCATAAAATGAGAGTGGACAGCGGCAATTTGCATCAGACCGATTCATTGGATGACGATGAAGTACATATGATGACCATGATTGTCCAAGGCCTAACCAACGAGCAAATGGCCGAGGAAGTCCATATGAGTAAGCGAACCGTTGATAATTATATACGCAAAATTTATGACAAATTAGGCGTCAAATCAAGGGCGCAAGCAGTCGATAAATTTAATCAATTCAAGCATATTTATGAAGTTAACCGCAGGCCATAGATGGTTGATGCGATGAATGATACAAAAAAGACTGGCCTCTTCGTGATGAAGAGACCAGTCTTTTTAATTGCTATTCTATTATGGTTGGGAATCTTCTCGATGATGTTGATGATGCTCCACAATATTCGCCGCTTCCATTAATTCTCGCATGACATCAGACTGCAGCTGTGGGTTGATATAAAGACCTTTTACAAATAACTGTCCCTTTTCACTAGAGGTATATCGCGGAGGAATTTTATTTAAAACCAAAGCAAGCACGTCTTCTTTGCAAGTAGTGCAATCGCATTTCATTTCATAGTTTTTTTGAAACTCATCAAACAAATTCATCACTATCGTTTCCATTGCATTGAAGACTGCCATTGTGGGTACCCCTTCTTAATTCAACTATATCTCTATTATAACTCATATCCTCCTAATCAAAAAGTTATCAAAATAAAGAGGGGATGTCCCGTAAGCGTACACATTCACTTAGGGGCACAGAAAACAGATAAAAATGAGGTGGCATGGCTCTTGCCGTCTCATTTTTATCTGTTCCCAATTTATTCACATTCTCAACAAATAATGGAGTAAGAACCCGAGCCAAGCTCTAACCGCAGCTCTCCATCACTTTCCGCAGCTGATAGAACTCCTGATGCTGTCTGGGCTGCTTGACCATTAACGGTAGCCATAGCTAATGCCGCTCCTCTCAAGGTTGCAAAACCTGTCGTATTCGGAGGTAGTTGGAACTCATAGACTACTCTGCCATCGGCCTCTTTCTTCCATTCACTGCGTATCTTGCCGTAGCTAGAAAGGAGCGATGCTTTCGCATATTCAAGGCCGGAGTCTGGTCGCGGACGGAAATGAATCCGTTTGTATCCAGGCTGCTGATCATCGGAATCGAGACCTGCCACTACGCGGTACAGCCAATCCCCAATGGATCCATATGCATAATGGTTATAGGAGTTCATATCATCACTCCAGAACGATCCATCCGGTTTGATGCCATCCCAGTGCTCCCAGATGGTGGTTGCTCCCTTGTGAATCGAGTACAGCCATGATGGATAATCTTCCTGCTGAACCAACTTAACAGCCAGATCATGGTAGCCATTCTCGGATAATACATGGCACAGATATGGCGTACCTACGAAACCGGTCGTCAGGTGATTCTTCTGATCCTCGACATATTCGGCTAACGTCTTTGCTAATCGATCACGCGTACTTCCTTTCACGAGTCCAAACATTAGCGGGAGCACGTGTGCTGTCTGTGTATGCGCGGCCAAACGCCCGCTTGGTGTAAGGAATTCTTGTTCGAAAGCTTCAACAATGCGCTCATAAAGTTCACTATACTTAGCCGCATCCTCGCTGCGTTCCAGCACTTCCGCTGCTTTCACGAAAAGTGAAGTCGAATAGGCATAGAAGCATGTCGCGATTAAGTCTCTAGGAGTCGCTCCTACGTAGCTGCCTTCTTTGGCATCAAGCCCAAGCCAATCACCAAAGTGAAAGCCTGTATTCCACAGATACTCATTCTCTCCTTGGCTTCGCATGTACGTAATCCACGCTTTCATGCTGTCATACTGCTCCTCCAGAACACGCTTATCGCCATATACTTGATACATCGTCCACGGGCATATGACCGCTGCATCCCCCCATGCAGAGGAAGAGTGGTCATTCGGACCAAGTACGTCTGGAATGACGAATGGAACACCGCCATTTTCATGTTGATCCGCTTTTAAGTCGCGCAGCCATTTGGTGAAAAATAGAGCCACATCATAGTTAAAAGCTGCCGTGCGAATAAATACTTGCGCATCCCCGGTCCAACCCAGTCGCTCATCCCGCTGCGGGCAATCGGTCGGTACATCCAGGAAGTTGCCTCTTTGTCCCCACACAATATTCTGCTGAAGTTTATTCAATAAGGGATGGGAACATTCAAAAGTGCCGCTAGCTGCCATATCCGTATGAATGACATGACCCGTGAAACGCTCTGCATCGAATGCTGCATCCTTGGGCCAGCCTACGACTTTGACATATCGAAAGCCCTGAAACGAGAAATGGGGTTCATATTGTTCTTCCCCGCCACCTTTGCATACATAAGTAACCGTCTGCTTCGCATGACGCAAATTCCCAATATAGAAGTTCCCTTCTTGATCCAGCACCTCTGCGTGTAGCAGCTGAAGACGAGTTCCAGCAGGAAGCTCCAATCGCATGTGCACTTTTCCAACCATATTTTGCCCAAAATCAAGCACGGTTTCACCAGAAGGCGTTTCAATAACGGTTATCGGCTTCAAATGCTGGGTAATGCGTGATGGCTCATTCTCTTGCATGACTAGGATCTCTTTGGAATGTTCAAGAACCGTTACCGGGCACCAATTTTCATCCTGATAAGTCGACCTGCTCCACCCGCTAAGCTCCAAGTTTGCATCATAGGTTTCCCCATGGTACAGCTCAGACATCCGAACTGGTCCTAGAGAAGCACGCCAGGAAACATCACTAACGGTTATTTCCGAAGTTCCGTCTATGTATTCGATATGCAATTCGAGGAAAAGAGCTCTAACGTCCCCAAAAATATTTTGTTGATTTTTCCAAGCCAAACTACCTTTATACCAACCGTTTGCCAGCACGGCGCCAAGGGTATGTTTTTCACCTTGCTGAAGCAGGCTTGTTACCTCATACGTCTGTACCTGCAGACGGTGTCGGTAGCTGGTCCAACCGGGTGTGAACTCCCAATCCCCGACACGAGCGCCGTTGAGTTCAAGCTCATATATGCCTAGACTCGTTGCATAAATAGTCGCTTTACGAATTCCCTTACGTGCTGTGAATGTCTTCCTCAAATAGAAAGCTTCTTCTGCGTCGGGATCCATGGAAGCTGCGTCAGGTGTAATCCACTTGGCTGACCAGTCTGCTGGACTTAGCTGTCCCATTTCCCAGAAAGCGATCTCACTCCAAGGCGATTGCAAGCCAGACTGATCCCATACTTTGACTCGATAAAAGTAACGAATTCGCGGCAGCAGCTCTTGACCCTCATAAACAACAAGCACAGATTGTTCCGATTGTATGTGACCGGAATCCCAAACCAAACGACTCGGTTCGAATGAATTTTCATCCAAACTAACCTGGATCTGATAGGCTGATTGCATGGTATAATTGATGTCTGAAGCTAGTTGCCAAGAAAATCGAGGCAGAGTCGTATCCAGTCCAATCGGGTTGACGCGGTATTCGCATGTTAAATTAACAATATTGAGTGTCGCCATTTAAAAACTCCTCCTATTTTTATCGGAAATGTCTTGTGTCCAATTCATAAAGTAAGCATCAATATGTCCTATTGTAGAGCATCATATGACGCAATATGAGGGTGGATTCAGACAATCTTATAGGTAGAATACGACACGGATTATTTATTTTTTCGGCTTCCCCTCAATTTAGGAATCGCATGCGAATAGTATACAGTTATCGTAAAATCACGAAGGGGTAGGAGCTTAAGATGTTACAAAAAACACACAGTATTGCCGGATTCATTTCCGCGGAAATCGTTCTCACTTATCAAGATATTAGTTTCTTCACATGGGATGCCGCCGGGGCTCTTTTACTTGGATGTTTGGCAGGCACGCTAGCGGATGTTGATAAGCCAGGTTCTACAATGGCGAAGGTTCTTTTTCCTTTATCTGCTCTGCTGCGGCTGCTCAAGGTAAAGCATAGAACCGTCACGCATTCCTTGCTTTTTCTACTACTCTTAGTTGTCATTGCAATGCCCTTATCACCTTTATATTTCTGGGTATTCATCCTCTCTTACGCGTCACACTCGTTTATCGATTTATTCAATGATAGAGGGGTTCAGCTCTTCTGGCCTATTCCCTACAAGATTCGTCTACTCCCAAAATGGATAGCTATTGACACGGGTTCAGTGAGCGAGACCGTTTTCCGCTGGCTACTTCTGGCCATGAGTCTATTTATCCCTTTTTGGACTTATGTACTTCCTCAAATCATGAGTCATACCGCTATGTTTTAATGCGTTGCAACAATGTAATCCCCATTGGCATTGAGCAGAAACTGCGCATGATACGCTCCTTGAGCATCGGGCTCAGCTAAGCTCTGCACGATCTCGCCAACAGCAGGAACACCTAAGAAGTCGTTCAATCCCTTCTTCATCTTCGATTGGAAAAGGATCTCGACTTCTTTCCCCCGATTTCTCGGAGAAATAACAGGGTCGCTCAAATGAATCGGATTATTCTCATCCAACAATTCAGAGTGGTGCAGCAGATCGCTCGGAACTTCCAAATTGTCTGGAACGGAGACCAATAGAACCGTCTCCGACTCATTGGTCTTTACTTGCATGACCGTTCCTGCCACATAGGTTGGACCCTGTTGGTTTTCTTCCATCGACATCAACCTTTTTTCAGGTGAAATGAAAGCACACAGCACAAACAGAGGAAATAAATGAATGAGACTTTTCTTGAACTCTTCCTTGTAGCGGCATTTTGACTTCTTCATTCTATGCTCCTCCCTTGAGATTCAATTAAATTTTACGATTCATTTCATTCGTTAGTTATCATTACCCCGTTCATAAGTATTTGAAAACTTAATGTAACGATTTTGTTGAAAAAGAAATTAGACTGTTCCAAAATTCATTTTCGAATGTTATTCCTCTCTCCCCTTTACTGTATAAGACTATGCTGTGTGACCAGAAATTGCTGAGGAACGTCGATGCGCTATTTGCACGAAAAACACGCAAAATCATGCAGAAGAGGAACGACAATGCGCTATTTCACGAATTTCACCTTAGAATCGGTTCTATTGTTCAAATAGCGTATCCACGTTCCTCCTATTCGATTTTTATCACTGTTTTCCCAAAATAGCGCATCGACGTTCCGCTAACTAGCGGTCGGGTGATTTCACTTGTCATCGGCAGAAAAACAAAAAAATGAGAAGGCAAGTAACCTTGCCAACTCATTTTTTTTTGTGCCTCTAAGGGGACACCCCTTCGCTTGATTGCTGTGACTACTTCGGCATTCATGCCAGATCCCCCATTTCCTCGCGCTGAGAGGCAATCTCAAAAATAGTATCAACGACAAGAGGAAGATTATCTCGTAATGAACTAGCTCCTAGAACCGATCGAGCGTGGGCCCCCTTCTCACCGAATACTTCCTGCATAAGATCAGAGAACCCGTTTAAAACCAAATGATGTTCGGCATAATTAGGATCTGCATTGACGAAGCCTTGAACCTTTACGACTTGTGTAATCCTATCCAAGCTGCCAAGTGCATGTTTGGCTGCAGCAAGCACTTCAAGGCCTGCAAGTCGTGCCAGCTGGTAGCCTTCTTCTGTTTTGTAATCCAACCCAAGCTTCCCTTTCGGCTTCCCCGTAGGCCCTTTTCCAGAAATAAACAACAGTTGACCGGTTACAACATAATTAACATAGTTTGCAGCAGGGCCGCTGCTCTCAGGCAGCACAATACCTAGTTGGTCTAACTTCCACTCAATTGATTCTGTCACTATACTTCACCTCTGACGATAGATATTGATAATTGCTTATCCTAAAGTCTATACTAAAATTGACCCTGCTATTAGGTTCAGTTTTCCATAAAAATTAGGGGTCAGATTCGAGGACTACCATGTTCGATATTTTGCTTACAAGCGATGCACAAGGTCCACTTTATATACAGTTATATCGACATATCCGAGGTCTTATCCAGCGCGGTGATATCCCAGACGGCACGAAATTACCTTCCATTCGCACGCTCAGCCAACAGATACATTTTAGTAAAAATACGATTGAAACTGCCTATCAAATGCTTATTGAAGAAGGATATGTGATTAGTAAGCCTCGTTCAGGTCTTTATGTAGTCGCTCCCTTCTTGCATCCACCGATCCCTAACCAACATGCATGCAATCTACCGAAAGACATACAAAACTCCAACATGAATTCTCTGCAATCTCCACACGAAACTCCTATTGATTTTAGTCTATTAGAAATCGACAGCGAGTCTTTCCCGCTTCAAGCGTGGAAGGCTTGCTTAAACGAGTCCATTTCCTACAACAGCGGCCGCATTCACCAATATGGCGACAACAAAGGGGAATATGCGCTGCGGCTGCAAATTGCCCATTATTTAAAGCAGTCCAGGGGTGTATCCTGCTCTCCAGAGCAAATCGTTGTTGGAACGGGAATGTCTAACAGCCTGCATCTCCTCTCCAAGCTAATCGGACAATCCGCACGAGTCGCTTTTGAGAAGAATGCCATAGCTCAGGTCGGTGATATTTTTACACAGAACGGATATACGGTTGTCCCTTTTCCGCTAAGTGAAAATGAGTTTTCTATTGCTGAGATCATTCCTACAACTATTGACGCGGTATACGTTACTCCATCCCACCGGCCTTCAGGAAACCCTTTATCCTATGCGATTAGGCAGGAGCTAATTCACTGGGCCTATCACAATCAAAGCCATATTATTGAGGATGATTATGATGGTGAATTCCGTCATGCCGGCAAAACCATTCCTTCCCTTCAAGGACTTGATCGGCATGGTGTGGTCATTTATATCGGAACATTTTTCAAAGCTTTCACGCCTGCATTACGTATGAATTATATGGTGCTGCCTCTTCAACTTTTGCCTAAACTTCATCCTATGGAACGCACGCTCTCTAGCCCCTCACGTATGGATCAACTCGCCATGGCTCTGTTCATGGAACGCGGACATTGGTACCGCCATATCAGGCGTATGCGTAATACGTATCGGAAAAAACATGATAGAATCCTCCAGCTAATACACACTCATTTAGGCTCTCTTGTTCAAGTAGAAGGCGGGGGAGTTGGACTGCACATTGAATTGACGGTCCATCTTGCATGTTCAGCAGAAAAGTTAAAAGACCTAGCCCTTTCAAAAGGGGTCTGTGTATACAGCTCTCAACTGGCAGAATTAATGCCCCATAACAAAAAGCCCAAGATTTACTTGGGCTTTGGCGGAATAACCATGAAGAATATGGAGCGCGGGATTCAATTATTAAAAGAAGCTTGGATACGATGATTATTGCATCGGAACCGATATTTGGAAACAGATGCAGCCGTCTGCCACAGACACTTCGATGGTTCCTTTGTAATACTCGATTCGTTCCTTCACAACCGATAGACCAAGACCCTGGTGATCACCTTCACCTTTGGTGCTGTAGCCAATCGTGAACATTTTGTTATAATCATCCAGCTGGAATTCGGGATCAACAGGGTTCGTTACGGATATGGTTAAATGGTTTGACTCCGACCATCCGTTAACCATAACTTCACGTTCGTCTGGCGGGAATTTATTGACCTCATCAAACGCATTATCAATCAAGTTCCCAATAATTTTCACGATATCAACAGATTTCACACCTAATGACAAGCCTTCTAGGCCGGTAAAATGGTAATTGAAATCGATTTTGGTTCTCATGGCAAGCGCAATCTTTGCTTGGATAAGAGCTGCAATAGCCGGATGCCCGATTCGAATGATATCGTTCACTTCGTTGATTTCCTCAATTAATTCTTTCATGTATTTCATTTGGTCTTCTTTTTTTCCTTGAGACAGCAGAGCATACATGGTTTGTACATGGTTTAGAAAGTCATGCCGTTGACTGCGTATCGTAGCAAACATGTGATCCACGTTTTGAATGTACATTTCTTGTGTGGACTGGACAGCTGTTTCTCGGCTTTTCGTAATAAATCGGAATACCAAATAGATAAGCACACAGCTAAAAATCGTAAATAAAACAATGAGAACTGTAAGCTGAACGAGCTGCTTGTTTAACGTGCGTTGAATCGTTTGATAATCCGAGACGATGGTAATCACATAAGGAACTTCCCTTTGAACTTCGGTCAATTTTTCCTTAACAGGAACATACATGAACGTTTTCAGAATAGGCTTCCCATTCCAATTTTCCACTACGCTAACTGGTTTATTTTCCAGTATAGACGCCTTATAATTATCCAAATCTTTCGTACTCGTTATGTTATATGTACCAAATAAAACCGGGCGGTCATAGACCGAGATAAATGGAACCCCACTACTGTCTTTATACTCAATCGGCTTTGTACCAAAAGTTACCCCGTTCAGTCCCGATATTTCCATAATATCTGGATTCGAAGCGAGCGTTTTCTTCAC
Organism: Paenibacillus sp. J31P190; assembly: GCF_059692075.1. Classification (NCBI taxonomy): domain Bacteria; kingdom Bacillati; phylum Bacillota; class Bacilli; order Caryophanales; family Paenibacillaceae; genus Paenibacillus; species Paenibacillus sp. J31P190. The sequence goes on from NZ_JCAUAS010000032.1 coordinate 31,083, forward strand.
GATCGTATCCGCGCCTACGATTTGCTTGAATTTCTGAATCTTATCCGCATTGACAAACACACATATTAAATAATTCGTGCTTCCATCATAAAAGTACCCAAACTTACTAACATTGCTCGAACCTGAAGCCGGAACCTCATAGATACCCGACCAGAAATTAGGCAGCTTTTGCCCCTCAGCAATCGTAACTTGATGATTATCCAGAAGCTGGCTAAAAGCCGTAAACCAATAACCGAATGATTTGGTACTTGTAATCTGCAGCTCCTTGGGCTCGGATGACTTACCTATCATAATATCATCACCATTTCGCTTCATCAGCGAGAAACCATCAACACCCGCTTCCCTGGCAAGCTCAATTAATTGTTCATTCGTAACTTTATCAATATCCGGATCTAACTGACTCTTGGCGAATAGCGCGACTGAACGAAGATTCTCACCAATCAAATCTTCTACAAAAAATGAACCTTCCTCTGATTGCTCAATGGATGTGCGAATTTGACTCGCAGTCGATTCCATGCGTTCAGATAACGCTTGCGTTAGGAGAGATTTCGTGAACCAATAGTAAGAGGTGTTATTCGTTACAAGTAATAAAATAACAATAGCAAAGGTAACATAAATGACTTTGGTGTTGATTCTCATGAAGTTTCACACTTTCTTTTTTTATGTAAACTGAATATTACAACACAGACATGAAATAATTTTCGACACAAATCGAGGAATTACCCCTCTTTCAGTAGTATAGTTGGATACGAAAGCGTTGTCTATCTATTAATATACACGCATCAAAACGTTTGGTAATATAGGGAAGAAATCAATAGAATTCAGATCATGGGGGACGCAATATATGACAAAAACAGCATTAATTACCGGAGCCTCTTCTGGCATTGGCGAAGTTTTCGCGAGACGATTTGCCGAGAAAGGAAACCATCTCATTCTAGTCGCACGCTCCAAAAATAAATTGGATCAACTAGCTGTAGAGCTTTCCACTGTGTATGCTGTTAAAGTCCAGGTTATTGCGATCGATTTGAGCGTAGAGAATGCTGCATCCGAGGTCTTTAAGCAAACTGAGCAGTTAGGCACGCACGTCGATATTTTGGTCAACAATGCCGGATTTGGCTTGAGTGGCGAGTTTTTAAATCATTCACCCGAGATCTATCGGCAGCTGATGATGCTGAATATAGCTTCGGTCGTGGAAATGACTCATTACTATTTACCGAAAATGGTAGCAAAAGGAGATGGGACCATCATTAATCTGGCATCCTTGTTATCCTTCTTCCCTTTTCCGTATTGTTCTGTTTATAGTGCAACGAAAGCTTTCGTTCTGTCTTTCACTGAGTCTCTATGGGAAGAATATCGCCATAAAGGAATTAAATTGTTGGCTCTGTGCCCAGGCCCGACGGATACCAAATTTTTCGATACAGCCAAAGATGTTGAAACCAACAATAAACGGACACCCGAACAAGTTGTAGCTACAGCTATGAAGGCACTTGGACGTAATAAAACCTACGTCATTGACGGCAGCGTAAATAAGTTCAATGCTTTTCTGGGACGCGTCCTCCCTAGGAAGACCATTGTCAAATTGTTCGGATCTGCCATCCGTAAATCAATGACAGCCAAGTAGTACATGCAGTCCATTCTCCATTTGGAATTGGGCTGCATTTTTTATTGATCAGAGCTTGTTTTTCACGAGAACGAATGTTTGCTATAATGAATTCAACGAATAGCAATTCCGGAACATAACTATTTTCCAAAAGGAAGGATCCAGGTAATGAGCTTTCAGCTGACAGATGGGGTCATTAAGTTGTTGTGCGGCCGGTTTTCTTATGAAAAAGGAGAAGTCTACTACCATGAAAGAAGAGTGACTTTCCTACATGAAGATCCTGAAACACCGCTCTATGAAGCCACGGTCGAAGGATATAACGGCACCTGCCAAGTGACCGTTGAAGAGGATACAAACGGGGATGTTATTGCCCATTGCACCTGTCCTGCGTATGATCCGGACGATAAATACTGCGAGCATATCGCTGCCGTGCTGCTGAATATTCATGCTATTCAGCAAGTACCTCGAGTTGGCGGTACAACATTAAGGTCTTTTGGACACTCAGAGGGAGATCGGAGATTGACGAGCCATATATTGGATTTGTTCGGGAACAAACCGCAGCGTCCAAGCCGTTCACAACCTCTTTTCGATACAAGAACAGTACTAGAAATGGAGTTTACCTGCAAGCCCTTCCAATACAGCTATCGGAAGTTCATGTTCGGGATTGAGATGAAGGTCGGTCCTAAAAAACGGTATATCGTCCAAAGGTTAAGAGAATTTCTTGATCATATTGAGCGGAGAGAAGCCTATGTATTCTCAAAGCATTTCACATACGACCCTAAGCTCCATAGTTTTCAAAAAGAAGATGATGCGGTCATTAGGAATCTCATCGAAATCTATCGCAATGAGCAGATGTACCTTGAGACTTCAACTACGTACTCTGTTCGTACGAATCATTTGAGTGGCGATCGGATGCTGCTGGTTCCTCCTTTCTCATGGACAACCTTGCTTCCCGCGCTTACCGAGGCTTCGTCCGTAAAACTTGAGCAGGATAACCGCACATTCGATGGAATCCGTGTATCGGGTGAACCCATCCCGCTCCACTTTGAATTCGACCAAACAGCGGCCGAAGGCTTCCAATTGGATGTCCAAGGTTTGGAAAAGATTACGGTAATGGAATCGTATGGAGTTGTCGTATCCGAAGGAAAGCTGATGCAAATGCAAGCCGAACCGTGTAGGCGTCTTTCAGAGCTTAAGCAAATGCTCGAAAACTCCAGCAAGCACCAAATTCAGATTCCGCCCGCGCAAATGGAACCTTTTATGGAAAAAGTGATTCCTGGCCTGATGAAGCTAGGCAGTGTCCATATCGCTGGGGCCATTTCCGACCGCATTATGCGAACGCCGTTAAAAGCTAAGTTGTATTTGGACCGAGTGAAAGATCGACTGCTTGCCGGTCTGGAGTTTCAATACGGCGATATTGTCATTAACCCGCTAGAAGGCAATGAACAGAGGCGCGCAACCGACCGCATTCTCATGCGAGACGGAGATCAGGAGCGACGAATTCTGGAGCTTATGGAGCAAAGTACCTTCGCTAAGATGGAGGAAGGATATTTCATGGATGGCGAAGACGAGGAATACGAATTTCTGTACCACGTCGTTCCGCAGTTGGAGAAGCTGCTGACTGTTTATGCCACCTCTGCCGTGAAAATAAGACTTCTAACCGGACATGCCCCGCCGATAGTCAAGGTTGATGTGGATAAACGAACGGATTGGCTGGCATTCAAGTTCGATATGGAAGGTATTCCGGAATCGGAAGTCCGCAATCTGTTGAAATCCCTTGGGGAGAAACGCAAATACCACCGGCTGCCGGACGGGGCGTTACTGCCGCTCGAAAGCGCGGAGTTTCAAGAAATTGTCCGCGTCATGAACGAAATGGGCATTACTAAGGAGGACGTGAAAGCCGCAGAGATCCGCCTCCCCTTAGTCCGCGGGCTCTATTTGATGGACTCCGAGAGGCAAGGAAATACCGTTAAGCTGGGCAGAACATTCCGCCAGTTACTGGAAAACATGCGGAATCCGGATAATCTGGATTTCACGGTACCGGCTAGTCTGGAACTTGTTCTTCGGGATTACCAGAAGTATGGATTCCAATGGCTGAAGACGCTAGCCCAGTACAATTTCGGCGGCATCTTGGCAGACGATATGGGCCTTGGAAAAACCATACAAAGCATCGCTTTTATTGTCTCTGTGCTGCCCGAGATCAGAAAGCAGGCGCTGCCGGCGATCATTGTTGCTCCCGCTTCTCTCGTCTACAATTGGCTCAATGAGCTGAAGAAATTCGCGCCAGAGATTCGGGCTGTTATCGCCGATGGGAGCAGAGGAGAGCGCAACAAGGTTCTGAAACATGCGTCCCAAGTCGATGTTCTCATTACCTCATACCCGCTTTTGCGAAGGGATATCGAGCTGTATGCGAAACAATCGTTTCATACGCTTATTTTGGATGAGGCTCAGATGTTCAAGAACCACACCACGCAGACGGCCCAGGCGGTGAAGGCGATTCAGGCTGAGTACCGTTTTGCCCTTACTGGAACTCCAGTGGAGAACAGGCTTGAAGAACTTTGGTCCATCTTTGACGCGGTGTTCCCTCGGTTGTTCCCAGGGAGAAAAGCATTCAATGACTTATCCCGTGAAAGTGTAGCCAAGCGGGTCCGACCGTTTCTGCTGCGCAGGTTGAAGACCGACGTTCTCAAGGAACTGCCGGAGAAGATCGAGTCGCTGCAAGCTTCCGAGCTGCTGCCGGAACAGAAGAAGCTGTATGTCGCTTATTTGGCCGAACTGCAACAGGAAACACTGAAGCATCTGAACAAAGACAGCTTTAATAAACATCGGATCAAAATATTGGCCGGCTTGACCCGACTTCGCCAGCTGTGCTGCCACCCGTCTCTATTCGTCGATGATTATGCCGGAAGCTCGGCCAAATTCGAGCAGCTCATGCAGATTATCGAAGAATGCAGAAGCGCCGGCAAGCGGGTGCTGATATTCTCGCAATTTACAGCGATGCTGGGGATGATCGGGCGAGACCTAGGTTATCAAGGAGTGCCATATTTCTATTTAGACGGTAAAACCCCTACGGCCGAACGTGTAGAGCTGTGCAATAAATTTAATGATGGCGAGCGAGACCTGTTCCTCATCTCATTAAAAGCCGGCGGTACTGGACTAAACCTAACTGGTGCCGACACTGTTATCCTCTACGACCTATGGTGGAACCCTGCTGTAGAACAGCAAGCTGCGGACCGTGCACATCGTATCGGCCAGAAGAAGGTTGTGCAAGTGATCCGACTTGTTGCGCAAGGCACCGTAGAAGATAAAATGTACGAGCTCCAACAGAAAAAGAAGAATCTGATTGATGATGTGATCCAGCCGGGACATGAAGCATTGTCCGCTTTGACGGAGCAAGAGATTCGGGAGATTTTGATGATAGGATAATGAAAAGGCAAAAAGAAGGACGATCCAAGGTCATTGTAAAATGATTGTGGAAGCCCTTCTTTTTGTCAATTATGAATGTGGTAGGTTTACTTAGCTACTATTTCAACGTTCATCTTCCAAATGATTCTTTCGCCGATACGTACAACAACATTCACTTGGTGAGTTCCCGGTGTCAGCGGACGAAATGCTTTCAAGCTAAACAAAGCAACTGACGAATCACTAGCATCTGGCTTGTTAACGATCCCTTCCGTTTTGGAAACATGTGATTCTCCACCTTGATCTCCATTCTCCTCCAAGTACATCTGAAGGGGCATCTGACCGGACTTATAATCTTCCTGGCTGGTCCAATCATAAACAAATACTTGCATTTCTAAATGCCCCTTCTCCGCGCGGGTCGGGAATTCTCCTGACTTCACGTTATAATTCTTCTCAAACAAACTGTATTCTTTGCCCGCAAATACCTGCGTTAATCCAAAAAGAGCTTGAACGTCTTTCAAATTAAGATACCAGCTATCGCGGGAACGACGCGGCAGCTCTGCCAATTGAACACTTTTATCCTTAGTACTGTGCCAATAAATCAACGCATTCTTAGCCCCAGCTTTAAGCTCAAAAGAGTAGTCATCCTTGCTCAAAGTGACGGCATCCGTGCCTTGCACCTTTTCAACTTTGTATTGAAATTGTTCGGCAAGTTGGATGACATCCAAATAAGATTGATTATTTTCCGTATACCCAATCCGCTGACCATTGTAAAGTTGTAACCCATCTTTCGCGGCAGGGGCAATTCCTAGACTATTCGTATTTATTTTTGAAATATGAGCTACCGTTTGTGTATCTTCATCCCAAATTGTATCTTGCAAGCTGTCCCAGTACGGAATCCATCCGGTTCTCCCATCGACATGAGCTTTCAGCCATATGGGCCCGCTGTAGGGTGAATTCCAAGCCTCGGTAACCTCCACTGTCTGATCACGCAGCAGTAATGTAGATGAGCTGAACGGAGTTTCCGGATAGCGCTGCAGCTCCTTTGGATCTTTAACCAAGACTTTCCAATGAACAGGTATGGCAGCTTCAGGCTCGCCAACATTTTTGTTTATCCATCCTGTGCCTTTGGATGAACGTACATGGTACCAAGTACTGTTGTACCAAATCGGATAAGGGCCTCTCCCTGTATATAGTCGCTCTTCGATTTTCTCGAAAGCAGTTACCGTTTCACCTGCTATAACGGCATCTTCCTTCTTCAGTCCATCCCATACATCATGAATTAGCGGCTTTTCACGCACGATATCCATGGTTTCATTCGTACTCAGGATCGAGACTCCCTTTTCGCGTGTCCATGTAGCTCCTTGATCCGTTTGAACTTCGAATGCACGATCATAGATGGTTGTGAACTCCCTTGTGATCGTGTAATCGCCTGCCTTGGAGTTTGACCAATCTTGCTGCTGCTCGCCAACCCCCATGGCAGTACCGAGATCACTATTGGCAGGTAGTCCGTAATAATGTGCTTTTCGCTGCACCTTTTGTACAGTCCCTATTTGATTGACGGGTATATGCGCCCACAGATCACCTAACCAAGTGGTGTGCACCTTCATCCATGCTTTACTAGTGGGGTCGTTCGTATAGAACCACTGTTTTTCGGCCGCAACTACTTCAACCTCTTGTGCGGATAAGGAGGCTGCTGGTCCGCCTTTGGTGCTTTGACTGCGATATAGCGGAGTTTCTTCCAATAGTGTAATTCGCTTAGGCGGCTCCATGTCTATTTCCCATGGATTTGGCCTGATCCACCTCGGCCCGAACATCGTTTCAATCTTCCAGGTGGATAAACCAGTCGACCACGAGCTTTCTACAGTGAGCACATTTACCTCCTGAGGGGCAAAAGTACCTTCCGGCTCATCATCGGGCTGATTAGGAGATGCATAATAGGGCGTCTCGGCCAAAAGCTCAATCGTGGCAGGGAATCTAATTCCTTCTGGCGCGTAGGATCCTCCATAAATGGGTTCAGCTTTCGTCTGATGCGCCAAACTGCCCAATCCTAGTCCTACAGCGAGGATCGCGATAGTGAAGATTTTCATTTTACTCATTTGGAACAATCACATCCTGACTTGAATAAATTAGGGAAAACTTACCATTTATTAGACGCCTGTCATAGTCACAAAGTTGCTTACATCCAGCCCAGCTTTTGAAAAATGCACAAGTTAGACAGTCACCTTGTCTTACTTACTTTACTTGCCTCAGTTACTTTAGTAGTATATCTAGTATCGAATACATGAGGAGCTGCAAAATATATGTCAAATGATGAAATCATTCTAACTCCAGAAGGATTACGCAGTTTAGAATTAGAGCTTGAAGATCTCAAAACCGTCAAACGTAAAGAACTAGCCAGCCGTATTAAGACAGCGATTAGCTATGGCGATCTCAAGGAAAACAGTGAATATCATTCCGCCAAAAATGACCAATCTTTTATGGAAACCAGAATATTGACGATTGAAAGAATGCTGAAGAAAGCTAAAGTGGTTACGAATATCGGCACATCCAAAGTTCAAGTTGGCTCTACTGTTATTCTCAATGATGTGGAATTTGCTGAGAAAATTGAGTATAAAATCGTCGGTACTCAGGAAGCCGATGTGAATGAAAATAAAATTTCCTACGAGAGTCCACTTGGCGTTTCCCTCATGGGCAAATCGGTTGGGGATGTCATTAGTGTGAATGCACCGATGGGTGTCATTAGCTATGAGCTGCTTGAAATCAGAGTGTAACTCTGACGCAATCCTTTTACTTAACAAAATAAAGGCATTGTCATGCAGCGGCGGCTGCACGGCAATGCCTTTTTGATATGTCCACAAACCTTACTCACCAATAGCTTGAATGATTCCCAAAGCCTTTTCCATTTTCTGAATATAGGCTGTCTCATGGCTGGAACACATAAATTTGATGTTGGACTGTCCATCGCCAATTAATTGGTCTCGGTCACTGAGCAGCTGTATCAACCGGTTCACAGTACCCGAGCTTCCATCAACAATTTGGATGTGACTTGGCAGTATCTTTCTTAGAACGCCCCTATAAAAGGGGTAATGTGTGCATCCTAGAACAACAGTCCCATACATCCTTAGGTCGAAGGGCTCCAGCTTGGCATGAAAATAATCAGTGATTTGTTGACTTTCCACATTTAATTGTTCACAGAATTCAACCAATTCCGGCAGCGGTACCGAATCCACCATACCCAGATCATCTATACGAGAAACTAGCTCTCTATATTTCGATTGCTTGAGGGTTAGAGGCGTAGCAAAAACGAGCACTCTTTTACCTGATGAACGATTCATTTCGAGGGCAGGCTTTACCGCGGGTTCCATCCCGATGATCGGTATCTCATAGGTTTTTCTCAATTCTGCAATGGCTATACTGGTTGCTGTGTTGCAAGCAATGACGAGGGCTTTAACCTCTTCTTTGATAATCATGTCTACGGATTTTTTGACAAAAGCAAGAACCTCGTCCTTCGATTTCGTCCCGTAGGGAACATGAAGGGTATCCGCAAAATATAGAAAATCTTCATGAGGCAGTTGCTTCATGGCTTCGTGTAAGACGGTAATACCGCCTATCCCTGAATCAAAAAAAGCTATTCTCATTATCTTCACCCTATATGTATTGTTTCTTTACTATAGTAATCCTGCCGTAATAAGTCCGTTTCGAATGCCATCTTCATCCACATGTGTCGTTACATGATCGGCATAAGGAAGTAAGTCTTTGTGGGAATTCCCCATCGCGATACCGAATCCGACATACGAAAGCATCTCCATATCATTTAAACCGTCACCAAAAGCAACAGCTTCTTCGGGCTTCAATCCAACAAGCTCCAAAAGCGCGGCAATCCCTTGGGCTTTCGAACCACCTGCTGGTAATACGTCTATCGCATGCTGGTGCCACCGAATCAGCTTAAATTCCGTTTGCAGCTCCTCGTACAAATGCTCATCCGTGTCTTCAATATGCAAGAAGATTTGATAAATATCATTTGTTTTCCAGAAATCCGGGTCATACGCCGGCAAATCAACCTTCAATGAGGAAACCGATCCAACAACAAAAGGATGGTCCTCTGTATCCGTGAAGAAGTTATGCTCTCCTTCAAATACGAGGGAATGCTTATGCTTAGCTGCCAGTTTGACCAGTGCTTCTATGCTGCTCTTAGCGATAATCCGTCTGTAGAGCGGTTCACCACGGTAAACGGCATAGCCGCCGTTCAAGCACACATAGGAATCAATCCCAAGCTGTTCAGCCAAGGGTTTGATGAAGTAGGGTGCTCGTCCTGTTGCAATAACCGGTTCAATCCCTTGCTGCTTTAATTGTTGAATAGCTATGATCGTACTAGCAGGAACTTGTTTTTCTTCGTTAACTAATGTGCCGTCAATATCGAAAAATACAATTTTATACACGGTATGGATCTCCTTTTCATTAGGGAACAGCACGGCTGCTCCTCTTCTCTCTATCTCTCAATTAAACACCAAAAGCGGAGAAAAAACAAAGAAAAAGAGAATCCCTCAGGCTTCTCTCCGCCATGTTTATACAATTTCATCAATAATCCCAAATGATAAAGCCTCATCAGGGCTCAAATACCAATTACGTTGATGCTCCTGTACACGATGCAGCTCGTCTGTCTGCAGCTTCGTTTTCGATAAGATGTACTCATCATAAATGTTTTGCAGCCTCTGCGTTTCATCCACACGATTCTTCAAGTGTTCCAAATGACCGTCGATATGCGTAGATACAGAATGATACATGAATGTGCTAAGTCGGCCAGCGTACCTCTTATGGCCGCTGACAGCGATTAGTAAACTCATGCTAGCAGCAAGTCCATACACGTATGTATGCACCGGCGTCTTACTATTTTCAATCACATTGATCAATCCTAGACCATCATAGACACTCCCCCCATTACTATTAATAATTAAGTCGATGGGCAGACGCTTGAAGTCTTTTTCTTTCTTATCTTTGTCATCATCATATTGATTAATTCTCATGATTTGCTCGACTATGGTTTTCACAGAGCTTTTATTAATGCCATCGAATAGATATAAGGTCCTGTCACTCATAGCATGCCTCCTGTCCTTATGGCCTACTGATACGTTAGTCTATTCTCGTTTTATAGACTTTGTAACTCTTTTCCCTTTCTTTTCTGGATTTTTGGGCAAAACAAAAAGGTCAACCAATTGGTTGACCTCTCAATCCCCTTTGACATGCTTGTATATCATGTTCGAAATATTAACGAGTTTTGAATCTAGCAAGCGATTCTTGCAGTTCCTGCGCCATATTGCTTAAATCTTCTGCTGAGGCAGATATTTCCTCCATAGTCGCGTGCTGCTTCTTCGACCCTTCAGAAATGCCTTGTCCGTGGTCATAAGACGCTTTGGTCATGTGCACAATTTCGCTCATGGACGCCGTTACTTCCTCGGTTCCAGCCGACATTTCCTGAGATGCGGCTGAGACTTCCTGGATTTGGTCAGAAATTTCTTGGAACGTCGAGGTAACACGGTTAAAGACCTGCCCTGCCGCATCAATAAGTTCGGAACCCTTCTCTACGTCCAGCACACCTTTATTCATTGCTTGTACCGCTCTTGATGTCGACGACTGCACTTCCCGAATCAAACTCGAAATATCTGCTGCTGAGGATGACGACTGTTCAGCCAGTTTCTTGACTTCGTTCGCCACAACCGCAAACCCGCGTCCTTGTTCGCCAGCTCGTGCCGCCTCAATAGAAGCATTGAGGGATAGCAGCTGGGTTTGACTTGTAATTTCGGTAATGACCGACACAATTTCACCGATTTTTTGTGAGTACGATTCAAGTGCTCTCATATCATCCGCCGATTTCCCGACGGATTCATTAATGAACTTCATCTGTTCGACAGCCTGATTGATCGCAATGCGGCCTTGCTGAACTTCCTGAAGTGAAGCATGTGATGCTTCTGTCACGACCGACGAAGATTCTGCAATTCTTTGTACGCCAATAGCCATTTCCCCCATCGCGGTCGATGTCTGCTCTGCTCCTTGCAACTGGCCTTTACTCGCATTGAACACTTCTTGAATCGATTGGGCGATCGTAGTGGCAATGTCGACCGATTCCGCAGAGCAAGCCGTAAGCTCCTCCGACGAAGCGCCTAACTGTTCCGCGGTGTATCTAGCTTTTCCAACAATGTCTGAGAAAGAATCGAGCATTTGATTCATGTTATCGGCAAGCTGTCCGAGCTCGTCACTTCGCTTGATAGCAAGACGTGGTGTTAAGTCCCCTTCAGCCATCTTCTTCACGGCTTCCGTAATAGCAATAACTGGTTTCGTTGTTTTCGTCGAGACAATCAGTGCGAAAGCCGCTACTACGATAGTCGTAATCACTGTCAGCCAGATCGATACTTGATTGGCTGTTTTTACCGAGCTGTATACTTCTGCATTCACTAAATTCGTAACCAAGCGCCAGCCTGTTGACGGGATTGTATCAAAGCTAATTTCTGTTGCGACCCCATCCTCACCGGTAAATTGAAACGTTCCTTTCTCTTCTTTCAAAACAGTCTCTTTAAACTTAGCTGCTTCCGCAGGCGTAAATACATCCTCCATTTTTTTGCCCACTTTACCTGCGTCAGGATGGGTCAAGAGCAATCCGGAAGGAGACATTAAATATCCGTAGCCTGTCTGGCCAATTTTTATTGTCTTCGTGTAGACGGTTAGGTTATCCGTTGTTAATGGACAGAATAATCCACCGATATAGTTTTGCTTATCATCAAGCAGCGGGACAAAGACAATGATGACATTTTTACCTGAAGCTTTACTGACGAGCAAATCACTACTCACAGGCAGCTTCGTCTGCTTGGCTTGCTTAACGTAATCGCGTTCGCCTATAGGAATCTTTTGACCTGCTGAAGTAAGCGCAATATCGTCTTTATTTGCATAAACATACTGTTCAACTTCTTTGTTGGCTTGTTCAAATTTCTTAAGCGTCTTCATAATTTCTTGTTCATTGCCACTTTTGATCTCATCAAACTTTTGCATTTCTTTCAAAATCGCTATGTGCCGCTGGATAGAATAATCAATGGCTGTTACATTGGCTTTAACGACACTTTCTTCCTTGGAGTGAACTTCACCAGTCACCACATTCTTCAAATAGTAGGAAGAAAAAATAATACTAAAAAGCATCGGTACTAACGCGATAACAAGAAACATCGCCGTCATTCTTGCTTTAAACGACTTCAATGATACGTTTCTTACCCATCCTTTTACATTCGCTGTTCTCTGTGGCTTCATTCCTTCTTACTCCTCCTTTGTTAAGCAAGTATCCCACTTAAGCAGCCGTGGAATCTTGCTCTTCTGGTGAAAAAGCTAATAACAACTTACATTTGATCATTAAACTTTCATGTGAATTCGATGCATTCTGACAAAATCCTCTATATTTCGACATAATCGAAATCGGATTGAACGAAAAAAAGCATGTCAATCCGCGAGGTTTTCACGGTTTGAACATGCTCTTTCTTACCCGACTAATCTGCATCTATTTCAACTAACTGAACAATAAAGATTGAACCTTTGCCGAGCTCCGTATCAACAACTACTTTCCCATGATGTGCTTCAATGATTTCCTTGACAATAGATAACCCAAGACCTGTTCCTCCGATTTTCCTGCGATCCGAATTATCGACACGGTAAAACCTCGTAAACAGTTTGTCCAAAGCATCGGCTGGAATGCCAAGACCATAATCTTGGATCTTGATTATTACTTTACCGTTATCGGTTTCCACATAAATATCAATTTTCGTCTCACCCGGCGAATACTTAATCGCATTGGAGATCAAATTATGGAACACTTGCTTTAAACGGTCTTCGTCCCCTTGGACAAAAATACGCTCGGTTGCCGCATGCAGCTCAGCATCATGATTATCTTTTCCCTGCCACTGCTCAACAATTTCGCGGAGTAATAGAACTGCATCCAAGGATTGGAAATGAAACTCTTGCCGGCCCGAATCCAACCGCTGCAAATCAAGAAAATCGTTTATCAAATTCGATAGCCGTAAGGATTCCTTATGAATCGTCTCGATATACTTGACGCGCTTCTCTTCCGTCACTGCACGTGTTGCCAGGATTTCGATAAAACCTACAATCGAGGATAGCGGTGTCCGAATTTCATGAGAAATAATGCTGACAAACTCATTTTTCAACTCATCGATTCGCTCTTCTTCCGTACGATCTCTAAATCCGACTAAATGTCCCCTGAGCGTATCTTCCATTTCACCTGAAATAGGATTGACATAACATTCATAGTGCCTTGTTTCGCCTTTCAGCGTCAATCTAGATATTCGCTTTCGAAAAGGCGGGATGGATTGTTCGAAATAAGCGTCGATGACCTCATCAAAAGCAGCGTCTGAGGTTTTCATTCCTAAACAATAGCTAGACATTAGTTCTCCGCTTTCGAGTGGACGTTCAAAGAAATGTTCCACGCGGCGATTTGTAAAGATGACCCGTCCTTCTGTATCACACATGATGATGGCCTCATGGCTGGATTCAAGCATCCGCTCAATAATATCGTTTTGTTCTGAAATCTTTCTCTCAGCCTGTTGGCTTTCATCAAGCAGCACCTTATATTTTTCTTTACTATCCTTCACCTGCTGGAAAAGCTCTGTCATTCTCAGATACATTTTGGTAAACTCATAAATCATTCCCGCAAGTACAATATTTGCACATACAAAGGTGTTCCACCTAGCCACATACCATCCCACACTAAAGCGCCCGCCGCCACAAAGAATAATCGCCACATCCAGCATTGAAGCCAGTACGGCTACACATAGCCAGGTCGAAGTAACTGTACTCGCTTTCGTTCTTTTGTAGAAGACAATTAATGTAATCAAAGTAATGAGGACAATAGGCAGCCCAAGACCGTATATAAATAAGGGTGTTAGCTTACCTTGAGACAGTACAATTGGCAGTTGATTTTTGAAATGTGTGGTAATAAAAGTAAAGACTGTGATTAGTAAAACGACACCCAGCAGTGTGTAAAGGCCTAATCTCTTAGCCTTACGGGCACTATAACGAACATTCGCATATTTCGATTCGATTATCATATAGAGGGCAATCGCTAGAGGAAAACCTGCGTGCAAGATCACGTATAGCCAAGCCGAAGTTTGTGTTCCTGCATGGAACAAGCCATTTTCAGCGAAAACACGAGGAAACGTGAGGATATAGACCAAACTCATACCACTGGAAAACAGATACAATGCAAACAGGACGAGTACCGCCGGTGATCGATTGATTTTGAATTGACTATAAATCACGTAAGCAGTAATGAATTCGAAACAAATAACCGTGGAAAAAATGGCCGGCTGATAGGCCTGGAGCTCAACCAACTGTATCCTTACAAACGGGACAGAAAGTAGCGAAATCATAGCCACGATAGCCCCAATAATAAAAGCAAACCGCCGCTGCGAAGGATTGGACTCCATCGTTATTAAATTATATATCGTTGCTGGTGATGCTTGCTCTTGAGTCATAACAACCTCCGCGAATTGATCATCCTATTTCACAAGATTCGACAAAGTCTGGCCCACTTCCTTCTTGCAAAAAGCCTCACTTCTTCCAGTTGCAAGAAGTGAGGCTGCCTATGTAAACTCATGCTTCTTCTTTCATTTGATACTGATAGTGCTCAAGGGAGACATTCCGATTATCCGTAACTATGACACCTTCAGCTTGCAGCAGAAAACTTTGCATATGAGAACCTTCATCATCCATGATAGCAATCTCTCCCTTTGCGTTAATGACTCTATGCCAAGGAAGGCGATGCTTCTTGCTCATGGCATGCAAAATTCGTACGACTTGCCGAGCCGCCCTTGGGCTTCCAGCGAGCCCAGCGATCTGACCATAGGTCATAACTTTGCCCTCGGGGATTGACCGAATGATGTGAATAACCCGCTCCGTAAAAGGTGTCATTCTACAGTAGCAAACTTGATGCATACCGGTTTAGACACATTTAACACATTTCCGTTAGGAACAAGCTTCCCTGATTGAGAGTCACGTGAGAACGATACAATATGATCCGAATCTTTGTTAGCTACCAGCAGAAATTGTCCATCCGGCGATATCGCAAAATTACGCGGATGCTTCCCTAACGTAGGTGCGTGCTCCACCACCGTTAACTTACCCGTAATTGCATCAACGGCATACACGACAATACTATCATGGCCGCGGTTAGATCCATATAGGAACTTTCCATCTGGTGAAACATGAATGTCAGCGCAGGCATTTTCCCCATCATAAGACTCTGGGAGTGTGGAAATCGTTTGGATTTCGGTCAGTTCTCCTCGTTCTTCATCATAACTGAAGGCCGTGACAGTGGAGCCAAGTTCGTTAATCACATAGCCAAAAGCATAGGACGTATGGAAAGCAAAATGCCGCGGACCTGAACCGGGGGCTATATGCACTTCATTATGAGGAATAAGCCGTTTGGCAGGGATATCGAGCTTGTACATGATAATCTTATCCAAGCCTAAATCACAGACTCCCGCATAACGGTTTGCCCGATCCAAGAAAACTGAATGAGCACGCGGTCTATCCTGCACCGATAGGACGCTTGCTCCTTGGTGCTGCTGGATATCAGCCGTTTTGCCTAAACGTCCGTCCGCTAACACAGAAGACAAGCCTACCATACCCCCGTGGTAACTGGATACCATCACCACTTGGTTCGTATGGTCTAATGTAATGTGGCACGTTGTTGCAGGCAGTGTGATCTCGTTGTTCAGAAACGTTAATTCACCTGTAGTTGAATCAATATCATAAGAAGATGCCGCCCCGCAGCGCTGTTGATTCTCGTCAACACCTTCTGATAATGCATATAGTTTCCAATTTCTCGCGTCCACAGTCAAGAACGTCGGGTTTTGCAAACCATTTACTTGATGGGTGACTTCAAAGCTCCCATTCACTTCATCGTATTGGCAGGAGTATACCCCAGGATTATTCGAATCCGCATATGAACCTATAAAAGCTAACGTTTTTTTCTTCTTTTCCAAAAATGCCACACTCCCATTCTTCTGTTATTGATATCAGCATTATCTCAAATCCACTTCTAAGGAGCAACAAAACTTAAACTTATGTATGAACGATCGGTTGAGGCGTGCTGCCGATCCCATAGAAAAACAAATGCACCATTTCCTCGATCAACGTGTCTATATTCCCATGTATACTGGCATATTCCAGCATAGTGTCCGCCTGACTCGTCAACATTTGCATATACATCATGATAGTAGATGTAGAAAGCGCCCCGGTGATTTCCCCATTTTTCTTGCCGTCTTCAATGAGCTGAATGACAAGCGGAACACCCTTGGCCATATATTCTTCTTTGAGAAAGTTTCCCATTTCCGGATCGTCGTGCCATATCTGCTTCATGACCTCAAGACTGAACGTTCTCGACGATTTCTTCTTCTGGAAAACGATGTACTCGATCTTCTCCTTCAGAGAGTGATCGCCGGAGAGAAACTCACCAAATTCTTTCAATGCCGTCCTTGCATAATCTTTGAACACTTCCCGCACCAAGGCTTCCTTGCTGCCGAAGTAATTATAGATGGTTACCTGCGATACGCCAGCCGCTTCGGCGATATCGGCGATCCGCAGTTTTCTGGGATCGGACGTATTCAGCATATTCAAGGTTGCGTGCATGATTTTTTCTTTTTTTTGCTGGGCTCTTTTTTCATAGCCGTTCATTCGGATCACCCGTTTTTTTGGAATAATGAAATTATAGCATAAATATATTTCAAAAGTATTGACGGTACTAACATTCAGGAGTAACATAAGTTTTGAAATTATTCATAAATAATATTTCATAACTTTCATATTTGGAGGTGGCCGCGCATGTTGACTGTTCAGCAGCTGACCAAAACATTCCCGAACGGAAAAGGGATTTTTGACGTATCTTTTTCGGTCAAAAAAGGTGAGGTGTTCGGATTTCTTGGTCCGAACGGGGCCGGCAAATCCACGACGATCCGGCATATCATGGGATTCATGAAACCGGATAAAGGCTCAGTGAAGGTTGGCGGGCTGGACACCTGGGCTAAGCAGGGTACCGTCCAGCGGTATATCGGTTATTTGCCAGGAGAGATCGCGTTTATCGAGGGCATGTCCGGGCGAACGTTTTTGGATTTTATGGCGGAAATGCAAGGGTCGAAGCATTCGGCGCGGCGGGAGGAGCTGATCGACCGCTTCCAGTTCGACGTCCGGACCCCCATCCGCAAAATGTCCAAAGGCATGAAGCAGAAGGTCGGCATCGTCGCCGCTTACATGCATCAGCCGGAGGTGATCATCCTGGATGAACCGACATCGGGACTCGACCCGCTTATGCAGAAGGTGTTTATCGACCTCGTACTGGAGGAGAAAGCCCGGGGGACAACGTTCTTGATGTCGTCGCACAGCTTTCCGGAAATTGAGCGGACATGCGACCGTGCGGCCATTATTAAGGACGGTGTCATCCTTACTGTCAAAGATATCCACGAGCTGCAGTCGATGCAGCGGAAATTGTTCGAATTGACGTTCGAACGTGCAGAGGATGCGGAAGCATTCGGGCGGACTTCCGGCATAACCGTCGAATCGCGTGAAGGTAATCGCGTGCGGGTGGCTGTACAAGGAGAGTATGCTCAGTTCCTCTTAGAGACGTCTAAGTACCCTATTCGAAACTTGGACGTATTCACGCAAAGCCTCGAAGACGTGTTCATGAACTATTACGACCGGAAGGGGACATTACAATGAATTCCTCTCTCTATAAACACATGATGAAGATTCATATAAAAGGGATGATGAACTATGCGTTCGGATCCGCTTTTTATATCCTGCTCATGTTCTGGCTGTTCCCGAGCTTCGCAGGAAATAATGCAGCCCTAGACGAGTTGATCAAGTCCTTGCCTCCCGGCATGACCAATGCGTTCAATTTGGGCAGCGGCTTCGGCACCGTGGAGGCATTCATCTCAGGCGAATATTACGGACTGCTGCTCGTACTGATCGTTTCGATTTTCTGCATCATGTTCAGCACACAGCTGATGGCGAAGCTGGTTGACCAGGGATCCATGGCGTATTTGTTGGCTACGCCCACCACCCGCGGGAAAGTAGCGATGACGCAAGCAGCCGTTTTTGTGACTGGGCTTTTGTCCATCATGGCGGTTACGACATTATGCGGGTTTGCGGGATATGCCCTGTTTATAGGGAACTTGAGCGACTTTCACGGAGCGGCATACCTGCGTATGAACCTGGCGGCGTTATTGCTGTTCTTCGCGGTCGGCGGAATCGCCTTTCTCGTCTCTTCTTTAGCCAACGACGAAAAGAAGGCGCTCGGGATATCAGCCGTGCTTACCTTCGGGTTTTTTAGTCTAGATTTCATCGGCAAACTGAGCGAAAAGATCAATTGGCTGCGCAACCTGACGTACTTCTCATTGTATGATCCGAGCGGCATGATCGGCGGGCAGACGGGAACCGCGTTTGCATGGTCGGTATTGATTGTGATTGGGCTTGTGACCTTTGCAGCGGGAATCACGCTGTTCCGCAAACGTGATTTGCCTTTGTAAGGCGGTATCGATGGTCTGCATCGCTTGGAAAAAGCCGCTCTGGTTGCAGTGAGCTTGAACTGTGACACGTAAGATGGACACTTTGAAAAAAGTGCTCACTTACGGGTTATAGTTCAGATTCTGCCTATGAGCGGGCTTTTGATCATATTTTTCACATATGCTCGGTGATTGCATTCAACGTCGTCTAGCAGCATGCTTACTATCTTCGCAAGATCTCTTCAGCATTGGGTCCGCAATTCGATCGGAAGGCCGAGTTCACCCGTGTCGGGACGAGTACGTCATCAATACTACTGAAAGGGAACGTACGAGCGCTATTTATGCTAATTTTGCCTATTTAGCTACCTTGAAGGAACTACACGCCCTTATTTCCCCTTTTTGTTCGGAATTTCCGCCAAAAATGCAAAATAGCGGATCTACGTTCCCTCTGATCACGAAAATGCAGCCATATTGATAAATAGCGTCTCGTAGTTCCCTTTTACCTCTCGGCGACCGATCCTTGAGGCGAATTATTGCTTTAAATTTACTTCTCGCCTCAATTTCATAATGCTAACTCAGTCCCCTAGCGTTTCCACACCTCGCCTGCCGATCCTATAAAAAAAGAAGGCCAGACTCATCGTCTGCCCTCTTCTTCTATTCATTATACTTTACGTGAAGTCAGCTTCGCTTGTGTGAGGAGCATGAGGTAGTCGTAACCGCCTGCTTTGGAATCCGTTCCCGACATATTGAAGCCGCCAAAAGGATGTACGCCCACCAATGCGCCTGTGCATTTGCGATTAATGTACAAGTTGCCGCAGTGAACAGTGTCTAATGCCTCAGAAATCCGCTCCTCATTCGTGGAGAAGTAGGAGCCTGTCAAACCAAATTCCGTATCATTGTACATCGCGATGGCTTCTTTCCAATCCTTGGCTTTAGCAATGGCCAAGACAGGTCCGAAAATCTCCTCCTGCATAACGCGCGCTTTGCCATTTACATCGCCGAACACAGTTGGCTGAATGTAATAGCCGTTTCCTTCGGCCTTATTACCACCTGCAAGCAGTGTTCCTTCGGTTTTCCCAATTTCAATGTAATCCAAAATTTTATCATAGGAACCTTTATCAATTACCGGACCTGCTGCGAAATTGTGCTCAGGCAGGCCGCTTTGCAGCTGGTTCGTCAGAGCAACTACTTTGTCTACAACTACGTCGTAAACAGATTCTACAATGATTGCACGTGAACCGGCCGAGCATTTCTGCCCTTGGAAGCCGAAAGCAGAAGCCACAATCGCAGCGGCAGCCGCATCGAGATCTGCTGTTTCGTCCACGACAATACCATCTTTGCCGCCCATTTCCGCAATCACACGCTTGATCCAAATTTGACCAGGCACCACATCCGCGGCCAACTTGTTGATGCGCAAACCAATCTCCTTGGAGCCAGTAAAGCTAATGAAACGAGTTTTCGGATGTGTGGTTAAATAGTCTCCTACTTCCGCACCGCTTCCTGGAATGAAATTAATTACGCCGGCAGGAAGTCCAACTTCCTCCATAAGAGCCACGAATTTGTGAGCAATAACAGGCGTTGTTGAAGCTGGCTTCAGCAAAACGGTGTTACCAGAAACAACCGCCGCAATGGTCATTCCAACACAAATCGCTAGCGGGAAGTTCCATGGCGGAATAATAACGCCGACGCCTAATGGGATATAACTAATTTGGTTGTTTTCACCAGGAATTTTAGCTAATGGCTGCGTCTCGTTGATTTGGCTCAAACGAATCATTTCACGCGCGTAGAACTCGATGAAATCGATCGCTTCTGCAGTATCTACATCCGCTTCAACGTAGTTTTTACCTGACTCTAGAATCATCAACGCTGAGAACTCATGCTTGCGATCACGCATTAGCGCAGCAGCTTTAAATAAATACTCCGCACGCTCTCTAGCAGGAACCTTTTTCCAAGTTTCGAATGTTTCGAGGGCAACGTTCATCGCTTTTTCAGCAAGTGTCTGATCCGCTTTGCTTACGTATCCAATGATTTCGTCTACATTCCCCGGGTTAATCGAAGTGATTTTAGCATCTGTTACAATTTTCTCAGTACCGATATATAGCGGGTATTCGCGCCCTAGCTCACTTTTCACTTTGGCAATAGCAGCTTGCATCGCCTTCACATTTTCCTCTAAACCAAAATTAGTAAATGGCTCATTTGCATATGGACTAACCTTTGTAAATGTATTCATATTATTGCTCCTCTCCGAATGGGAAACTTGGGTGTTATTTAAACATATTTTTCAGAACAAACCAGACATTTGCTGGGCGCTCTGCTAACCTTCTCATGAAATATCCGAACCAATCTACACCGTAAGGGACATAGACACGAACCCGATATCCTTCTTTCACTAATTGCTTTTGCAAATCTTCACAAATCCCATAAAGCATCTGGAATTCAAACTGTTCGATAGAGATAAGATTTGACCTTACAAATTCTTTCGTAAAATGAATGATCGCCTCGTCGTGGCTCGCAATAGCTGTATAATGACCGTTCAAAAGATGCTTTTGAATGATTTTTTTATAATTTTCATCAACCGCGCTTTTTTCTGGAAAAGCAACTTCCGGAGATTCTTTATAAGCACCTTTTACAAGTCGCAGATTAGCTCCGAGTGAATGCAAATCATCGATATCCTGCATAGTGCGGTACAAATAAGCTTGAATGACGATGCCTACATTGTCATATTCTTGTCGAAGCTCTCTATAGATATCGAGTGAGATTTGACAATGCGCATAATCCTCCATATCAATTCGTACGAAATTTCCATGCTGACGAGCACAATCAAGAATTCTTTTCATGTTATTTACACAGAGCTCTCTACTGATATCTAGCCCAAGTGAAGTCATTTTAAGCGAAAGATTGGATTTGACGCCTGAACTAGCAATCGCATCTAGCGTTTGAATACACATCGCTGTTAATTCCAACGCTTCTTCTTCACTAAAGACGAACTCTCCCAAATGGTCTAGGGTCGCTATTCGGCCATCTTGATTAAGCTCGCGAACAGCTTGAATAGATTGCTGGATGGTCTCTCCTGCTACAAAACGCGCTGCACCAAAGCGTAAACCATACTTTTTGGCTAATCGATTGGCAGTTCGGCTTTTGCCTAAAGATTGAAACATATTTTTCATGATCGTTTCCATCTGTTATTCCCCCAAAAGGAATTATACAATAGTGTTTAATTAATAATTTTATTATACACTTAAATTTAAATTTTGAACACTATTTGTTTATGTTGGTATATTTCTTGCATGTTGAACAATTTTTGTTTCTTTACCTCTATCATACTCACCTTCTCGGCTTCTTGTGTTGAATCTCTCTTGCTTTCATGGTAAATTTAAACCAAATAAATGGTACAAATGAGGTCAATTATGTTCATAAATGAACACTTTCCGTTGAACAACCCTATGATCACACTCCCTGTTGAAACAACGCTTGAAGAGCTTTCTTCCTATTTAAACAATGGAACGGCAGTTATTGCCCATTCGCACGACGAAATATGTTTATTTGCACCGGAAGATGCTGGCCTTATGACGGCCTTTTCCGCTAGAAACATCCAAGAATTGGTAGAAAACAGCAAATACTTTGTATCCACGATTATTACTGTGGACGATAATACTCCTTTGCCGCTTGTGTCTCAACGAACAAATCGACCGGTACTTTTCAAAGATAAGGATGGAACCATCGGGGGATACTCTGATTTATCCACGTATCTCAATTTCGTCCTTTCCGAGCTGCAAAAGTGGTCTGCCTATTTCACCGCACTCGCAGATACCGTCACCGATGCTGTCACGGTCGTTGATCGAGCCGGCGCTGTGATTTGCTGGAATTCCGTCGCTGAGGATCTTTATCATCTTCCGGCAGTAGATATTTTGGGCAAACGCATTGGCGAACACTTTGATATCGAAACACTGATGGTCCTGAAAATTTTGGACGAAGGCCGGATGATTCGTAATACCTACCACCGTCCTCGCCCGGACACCCACGTCCTTATTAATGCGTCACCGATCAGAGATGCTCAAGGGCATATCATTGGAGGCATTGCAACCGAGCAGGATATTACACAATTGGTACGATTGAACGAACAATTAACAACCGTCGATTCCTTCGGACTACCACATAAAGATCAGGCTGAAGATCTCTTTACCTTAATCAAAGGAAAAGGACCTGCTATCGGCAAAGTCATCCAATGGGCCAAAAAGGTGGCAGCAACAGAAACACCCGTCCTCCTGATTGGAGAATCGGGTGTTGGCAAAGAACAGCTTGCTCATATTATCCATCAGTCGAGTTCAAGATCCGAGCAGCCTTTCTTGACAATTAATTGCGGCATCGTTCCCGCAGGTTTATTGGAAGCTGAATTATTTGGCTATCAAGGGGGCGCCTTCACGGGAAGTGAAAGTGGACAAGCCGGCAAATTGGAGCTAGCCAAAGACGGCACGTTGTTTATTAATGAAATCGAGAAGCTTCCATTAGAGCTTCAAGCTAAGCTTTATCATTACATTACACAGCAAACGATCGTTCGCTCCGGAGGAAGTCAACCTATCAGTGTGCGTACGCGAATCATAATCGCAACTACACAAGATTTAGCAAGCAAGCTGGTCAATCAAGAATTCCGCTCGGATCTGTACTATGCACTCAATGTCATTTCCATTCGGATTCCGCCTCTAAGAGATAGAACCGAAGACATTCCTGCGATGGTCCAAATGTATCTCAAACAGTTTTCACTGCAATACCAGAAGCCTGTTCCTACACTTTCGCCAGAGGTCATCTTAGCTTTCACCAACTATTCATGGCCAGGGAACATCCAAGAATTGAAAAATGTCATCGAGCGATGCATCATTCTTAATGATGAAGACCTGATCACTTTGGAACATTTGCCAGTCACTTTACAGGAGCAGCAACCAAGCCTTACTTCTTCAGAAGGAGATGCTGCGACAACTTCATTAAAAGCGAAGGTGTCTGATGTTGAAGAAATCCATCTGATTGAAGAAGCTTTGTCCAAAACGGCAGGCAATAAAAGCGCAGCAGCCAAACTATTAGGCATCTCCCGCGGCACCCTTTACAACAAGATGAAGGAATATCAGCTGGAGTAATATGAGTTGATGAACTCCCTCGTATTTCGAGGCCATTGAAAAAGGATCATGAATTCTACCTAGTAGATTTCATGATCCTTTATATGTGTAGGGAGTAATCGGATGGTCGTCATTACTGTATTATTTGTGTTAAACGGTAGAATCGCGTTGCAATTTCCGATACACTACAATTACTTAGATGTTCATCAATCGTCATTGGGGAGGAAATGGGTTGGACACCGCTGCAAAACCACAGCAAAGCAAACGAAGAGCATTGCTTGAAGTATTTTTCGTATCAACAAAATTAGGATTGACGTCATTCGGTGGACCCATTGCCCATCTGGGCTATTTTCACAACGAATATATTCAGAAACGTAAATGGATGGATGAGAAAAGTTATGCCGATCTCGTTGCTTTATGCCAGTTTCTCCCGGGACCAGCCAGCAGTCAAGTAGGTGTTGGAATCGGTACCATTCGGGCTGGATTGTTGGGAGGCGCAGTTGCTTGGCTTGGGTTTACTTTACCTTCTATTATCCTCCTACTACTCTTTTCCCTGCTGATGAAAGCCATGGATGTTAGCAGCACTGGCTGGATTCACGGTCTCAAAATCGTCGCTGTTGCCATCGTCGCACAAGCTGTTCTCAGCATGGGGAAAAAGTTAGCATCAGATAAAAGCACGGCCTCCATAGCTATCGCGGCAGCTTCAGTAACCTTGTTATGGCAGACGGTCTATAGCCAAGTTGTTATTATTTTACTCGCTGGACTCATCGGGCTATTTGCCTTCAAAACCGTTTCGAACCAAGATAACAGTACCATTCAAGTGCGTGTTCATCGCTCTGTTGCGATCCTTTGCTTGATCATGTATGCGCTGCTGCTTCTGCTTCTACCAATTTTCAGCGGTCTATGGCATTCGCAGCTCTTATCCCTTTTTGATTCGTTTTATCGGGTCGGTTCCTTGGTCTTCGGCGGCGGCCATGTTATTCTCCCCCTTTTGGAACGCGAAGTTGTCCCGCAAGGTTGGGTAAGTAAAGAAGTCTTCCTGGCTGGATATGGGGCTACGCAGGCAGTTCCGGGTCCGCTTTTTACATTTGGCACGTATTTGGGCGCCATGTTTGACGGATTCAGAGGGGCTATCGTGGGAACCTTGGCCATTTTCCTGCCTGCTTATCTCTTGATTATAGGGGCTTTGCCTTTTTGGAATTCCTTACGAACAAATGTCAAAATTCAAAGTGCTTTCGTAGGCATAAATGCGGCCGTTGTCGGCATCCTGCTCGCGGCACTTTATAACCCACTTTGGACAACCGTCATTATTCGTCCTTATGATTTTGCACTGGTTATCGTATTGTTTGGCCTTTTGGTATTTTGGAAATTACCGCCTTGGTGCATCGTCCTCTTAGGCGCTGTTGTGGGTCAAGCTTTGTATTATTTATAAAAATGAATCATTACTTCGCATATACCAGTGTCTCACCCGGTTGGAAAATATGAAATTTCTGCCCCGGATGCTTCTGATATAAACGGTCAACGAAGGGGGCGATCCCTTCACTATTGTTTGCATACATATCGAAGTGCACAGGCACAACGATATCGAACTTCAGGTGAGCTGCTAAGTCTGCCGCTTCCAGAGCGTTCATGTTGCCGACGACACCGAGGCGGTTGCGGAAAATGTCCCTTCCGTTAATCGGCAGAAAACCTACATCGATAGTGAAGCCGGTCAGCGCCTCGACTAACTCCTCTGTCAGAAGCGTATCCCCTGCATGATAAATGAACAAGCCGTCCCATTGTAAGACGTAGCCTAAGTAGTGATCCCAGCCTTCGCCATCTCGCACACGTTCCTCGTGCCAAGCCGGAATGGGGTGAATGATCAGATCAGCGCCGTATTGAAATGCCTCATGGGTCCCAAGCGCATGCAGCCGCTCTGCTGAAATGCCGATCGCCTCCAGCGAAGGCAAACACGATTTCGGAGCACCAAACTGACATTGGGGAGATGCCACCGCGATTGCTCTCAGCGTATCTGGATCCATGTGGTCCATATGCTCATGCGTACAAAGCACAAGATCCAAATCCGTTAGTGTCTCCGGCTTCACAGGAGGAACATATCTCCGCTGCCAAAAACCCTCCGGAAACCCAGAAAGATGATCAACAGAATCCGTCAAATAAGGGTCTATCGCTATAGCGAGATCTTTTTTACGCAGAATAACGCCGACCTGGCCGATATACTGAATCTTTAAATGTCTATTCTCATTTGTCATAGAACCTCCCCTTTCCGTTCCTCATGCTGTACTCCGAATGAATGCGTCTTCGTACCTCTTACACCTGGCTTTACCGCAAAAATCCCTCCAGCATGTGGTTGATCCCCCGCCTGATCCTCCTGAAGACCCTTTCGGGCGGTCGTAACGTACAAGGTGTCTAGCTCGTCTCCACCGAAAATACAGGAGGTTACTTTAGCTGCAGGAATGGCAATGCTGTCTATCTTTTGAGCTGTTTTTGGATTCCAACGGGACACCTGCCAACCATCCCAATGGGCGATCCAAAGCATCCCTTCTTCATCGATCGTCATCCCGTCAGGGAACCCTTTTTCACTCCGAAAATCGATCCGTATTCTCGGATTGCTAATTTCCCCTTTATCCGCCTCATACTCAAATGCGAGCACTAGCTTTTTCATAGAATCGATATAGTACATTTCTTTCTCATCTAAGCTCCAAGCGATCCCGTTGGAAACGCCCACTCCCTCGTAAACCTTGCGATAACTGTGATCCGTTTCTAGCACATAGAGTGCACCTGTTGCCTCTTTTTCAATAATCTCCATGGTGCCCGCCCAGAATCGCCCGTTAGCATCACATTTCCCATCGTTAAACCGATTTTCCGGTAAATGTGATTCTGGATCAACAAGAGGCGTAAGCTTTCGCTGCTGCATCTGGTACGTTTGGAATCCAGATTGTGTTGCTAACACTACCTCATTTTCGCCGGCACAGACAACAGCGCCGACATATTCCCCAATTTGAAAATCTTCGTTTAACCCTGTTTCAGGATCAAACCTTCCAAATTTTTCCCCTATAATATCAACCCAATATAGCAGACCCTGTTCCGCATTCCAGCACGGACCTTCAGCCAATGTGGCTTTGGCATCAAGTACCAGTCGTACGTTTGGTGATCCCATTATGCATCAACTCCTCTCTCTAATTGTAAACCGTCCTTACAGAGATTGGAAGATGCAGGAATACGCCTCTGAAAGAATCGCTTTAATTTACTTTGGATTCTTACCATGACATGTTAGAATGTAGTTTTACAACAGCATTGTGCTAATTTATCTAGGAAGGTTAAGGTCATCATGAATTCTTCAAATTTATTGCGTTCGTTTAACTTTTTGTATTTTGCACTACTGGCTATGTTTGTTTCATTTCTTCCCGTCTATTTAGATGCGCAAGGACTTCCAGCAACGAAGATTGGTCTCATTATAGGAACGGGAGGCTTCATTGCCATCTTCTCGCAACCATTATGGGGCATGATCAGTGATCGAACGAAGACCATTAAGAAGGTTATGTTACTCCTATTAGGATGTTCAACCATTGTGGGGTACTTGTTATACGCCTCATCCAGCTTTATTGTGCTTCTTCTTTTTACGATGCTTATGTATTTTTTCTTAATGCCTCTCGATCCCCTGACAGAAAGTCTAAATTTCCAAACAGCGGAGGCTAACGGGGTAAGCTACGGTTCCATTCGAACCTTCGGAGCTGTCGGTTATGCGGTCATGTCTTTGGCCGTTGGTTATACCACACAATATTTCGGAATCAATAGTTTGGCGTTCTTGTTCGCAGGAATAGGCATCATTAGCATTCTAATCTGTTTGCCCTTGCCTGATGCGCCTGTAACTGGGAAACCGATTTCTCTAAAAAGTCTACGCAAATTCTTAGGAAATAAGGAAACCATTTGGTTTATGTTACTTATCTTTATTGTTGCCGTGCCACAGCGGATCAACGATACTTTTCTTGGTGTCTATATTCGAAAATTAGGCGGCACCCCCGACATGGTTGGTTTGGCCTGGTTTCTAGCAGCTGGAAGCGAAATTCTCGTATTCGCTCTAAGCTTTTGGTGGCTTCGCAAGGGGAAAGAATTAGCGATTATTTCTTTCGCTGCTGTGTTTTATTTCATTCGCTTTTTTCTATCCGCGTGGGTAACAGATCCTCATATTCTCGTGTATCTTCAGCTGCTGCAGACCTTTACATTTCCGATATTTTATTCAGCTGCTATCCAATATTTATATCGTATTGTTCCTGAAGAATGGCGTGCAACGGGACAGACTGTGCTTGCGATCCTTTTCTTTGGCGTATCGGGTATTGTCGCTTCCTATTTGGGCGGCTGGTTCTACGAAAGCTTTGGAGGGAAACAATTATATCTATGGATTTCAGGAATGTCCTTTGCAGGTCTACTGTTTAGTTTCGTTCTAAATACAGTCTATGGAAAACGTAAGCTGGTATCCTAGGCATTTTCTGATAGAATGGAAACACAGAGAAAGAACGGGGGCCACATCATGGACTACATTATTTTGGACATTGAATTCAACGGTCGCAAATTTGCGAGCGATTTACCTATGGAAGTTATTGAAATTGGAGCAGTCCGTTTAGACTCTTCCTTACAGGCTATTGACGAGTTTTCATCTTTAGTCAAACCCGTTTATTTCTCCAAATTGAATGGGTTTATCAAGAAAAAAACGGGCATCCCCCAAGAAGATATCGATCAAGCCGACGGCTTTCGTAAAGTCATTACGGATTTCATGGACTGGCTAAATAAAAGTGATGCTTTCCTGCTAGTCACCTGGGGTGGCGAAGATTTGAAACGCATCGTGTTTGATACGCGGATGCATAAGTTGGATGATGCCTACTGGATGGCTGCCAGCTATTTTGATCTACTGAAAGGGTTTATCCGTTATAAAAATGTGACGAATGATGTCAGTGTTGAGGCTGCTTTGCTCGATCTTAACATTGCTGCTGAAGGCTCAGCTCATAGAGCATTGGACGACGCGCGTATGACAGCTGAGGTATTTCGAGCCATTTTTACGGAGTTAGATTTCGAGCGCAAACAGCAGTACATTGACGTGTACGCTAATGCCAAGGAACGAAGGCTGGTTAAGACCGCAATTCGAGCCATGACCGCTCAAAAGGTAACCCCTACTTGGGAGCTGCTGGTTGAACACTATTTCACAGACAAAGTGACACTTACCGACCCCAGAAAAATAACAGAACTTCAGACTCTTTTTGCCGCGGAAGTCACGAAAGAGAAACAAGTCTCAAACAAGGCACCTATACAGTAAGCGGGAAAACATAACTAAAAAGCCAATCCATTAGACGACATGCAGGACATGTCTCTTGGATTGGCTTTTTCTTTTATTCGCCCCATTAAAACTGATCAACACCTAAGCGGTTATGATAGTAGGACGGAAATACATCACGCTCACCGCGTTTCGTGCCATTTTGTTGAATAGCGAATAATTTCGCTGACAATTCATTGAACCATTGCTCGTCTCTCGTTGTTAGCGCCACATCAATCAAGCTCTTTACTTGATCTTCTATATCAAACTCGCTTACCGGTAATTTCTTTACGTCTTGACTGCTTACTTCCATTATTTTTCCGATGGCAGTTTCACGATCCGATGCAATAACATGCACCCGAGCAACGCCTAACAGCATATCAATAGACTCAATATAACCATGCAGCAATTCATCTTCATTTGTAGTTGCCACAACCCAATCACTGATTACAAAATTCATGATTATCACCGCCATTAACTTATTTTTTGTAAGGACTCGATACTGTAATTATAAATATTACAGTATGGTTTGTCAAGACCTACAAATTCCTCTTTCAATGGCTAATGGCAGTGATGGTTAAAGCGAATACGGACCCGGCAAATTATATATGCCGACGAATAAATCGTCTATAAACGAAGCATATTAGCCTATACAATTGAAAGGGTGAGAAGCATAGATTACTTAACCAATAACAGCGACACAAACTTTGAATCTACGGTTGATGCTGAAGGTAAATCGGATGATTCCAATGAAGACGGACCAGATGATACGGTTATCAGAAGCTCCGAGCACACTAGTCCTGAAACATGCCGAGCAGGTTTTGACGATTAATCGATACAGAAATTAAATAAGCGCATGTTGGTTACAGGAGAGGCCCCCTGAATCAACATACGCTTTTCAACTTTTATAAGTGACTATTCATCATTTTTCTTGTTATCTTTCTCAACATCTTCAATTGTATATTTCAACCCTCCACTACGGGCATGATCAAAGACGATATTGACCTCTTTGGATTGTCCGCTTTTCGGATCGAATGAAGTGACTGTTTCTTTTTGTTCATCCATGGTTTCGTTCACCTCCGAATATAGACTGCTCATTTCTTTAGAAAATCATCCGTATCCCTCAACCACCAGCAAGTCAGTTTGTAAGCTATCGTTAAAGCAGCGATTCAGCACCGTCAATGAACAATTCCGTGCCTGTAATATGGCTCGAGGCTTCTGAGGCAAGGAAAGCTACCAGATTAGCTACTTGCTCCGGCTGACCCGGTGCATGTTCCAATGGCTGGCTGCCTTGCGGATATTTAACTGGAATTTTGATTTTCTCGAGCTCAGGCGTCGGCTGAGTATTTTCCCCAATGTTGGTCTTGATTGACCCTGGACAGATGGCGTTGACGCGTATTTTGTAGCGGGCCAATTCTAATGCGGCCATCTTGGCAAACGCCACTTGTCCTGCCTTTGAAGTGCTATAGGCTGTCATCCCAAATCCAGAGAATGCGCGGCTGCCGTTGATGGAGCTTGTGATGATTATGCTGCCACCGTTCTCTTTCATATGAGGAATCGCTTGTTTGACACACAGGAACGTTCCCTTCAGATTGACGAACAGAGTACGATCCCAATCCTCAGGCTTCATATCTTCGATCGGTGCCAACACCCCGTTGATGCCCGCATTAGCAAATACAACATCTAGTCGTCCCCAGGTTTTTACCGTCTGCTCGAACGCCTGAGCAACACGGTCCGGATCAGAAACGTCAACATCAACCGTGATCGCTTGGCCTCCTGCTGCCACAATATCCTGTTTCGTCTGCTCCAGCCGGTCGTCCTTCAAATCCACAAGACACACTTTCATCCCTTGCTGTGCAAGCATCTCGGCGGCTGCCTGACCAATTCCTGATCCCGCTCCGGTGATCAATGCGACCTTATCCTTCAAATCCGGCAGTCCCATGCGCGGTTTTTGTATTGTTTGTACGCTAATGAGCTATCACCCCTAACCCAAATAAGTAGTGGATTGAAAAAGAATCCATGCTTGGTTTGCCCGATAGGGATGAAAAATATGTGATTAGTCTAAAAGGAGTCACCTCCAATAGGGAGACATTAAAGAAATGTTGCACATTGTACAACAATCTGAAATCTTTTCAGCGATTTCCCTTCGATTGTTGTAAAAAACACAACACTTTCGATCATATCGATAAACTCCCCCGTATACGCATTGATACCAACACCATCGATGGACACGTTCCATTTCCTGTTACCTGTATCGCCTATTTATACTTTCATAGGGTTCAGGTATGCCTCTAAAACTTCTTCTACCGGTTTACCAATTAATCGATTACTAATTGTAATCTTTATCGTATCCGTTCTTTCGTTTATCATTATTTCAAATTGGTCTACACGATCCTCAACCATGTAGCTGTGCATGATGCGTTCCTTAGCAAAGAATTCATCATTCAATTTTATTCCAAGCTCTCCCACATACACTTGTTCAATAACTACTCCAAGGACAACGATGACTGTCAAAATAATATATTTTAGATTCCCCTCAAGTATTAGAACAAATGGCAAAGAAAGAATTGAAAGTAGCATTGTTTGGACGCTTTTATAATTACTTGTTCCTTTGAAAAAAACAGCTCCTACTTGTTTTTTAGCTTTAAATGCTTTGATCCCTTTATAAACCATATAAACGATGAAAACAATCAAAACAAAGTAATTAAGGCTCAATTAAATCACTTCCTTTGGAATTTCTGTATACTGCCGCCGGCGATAATAGGTTGAAGAATGACTTAACTAGAATATTCCTGCTTAATGATTCTTATATTTTCTTCGTGGCATTCTTCTGTAAAAGAAGATTTATAAGCATGCTCATCACCAAGCGCGGCGATAGCATTCTCATCTTTGGCAATGACCGCCTTAATAAGCCGTTCCAAATGATCAGAAGACATGTCCAATCGCCTTTTCATCTCCTCTGTATCGGTGGTAACTTGTCCATGCCCTGGAACTAGCAGCTTAATGCTGTGTTGATCTAAAATCTGACTTGCCGTATTCAATGTTTCCTTATATGCTTCGGCACTATGATAAATAAACGGTAATTCGAAATCGGATAAATAATCTCCTGCAATCCAAATACCAAGCGGCTCAATGACAGTAAACAAGCCATCCGGCGTATGTCCTGGGGATTTATAAAAAGTCAGTAACGTATCCCCAATCCTTAGTTCCGCAGCATCTTCTGAGATGATGATATCAAGGACAGGAAATTCGATGGGGTAATTTCGATTGATATAATGTTTCCTATCGAATTCTTCAATCAATGAAATCTTGTATTCTTTCTTCGGGTGACAGCTTAGCGCGTAACTCCCAATTATTTTAGCGCCGGGAAATGCTTTATAGCCAATAATGTGATCAAAATCGCCATGCGTAAATAACAGGTATAGGTCCCTCTCACCTTTTACCGAATCAACATAGTTCCGAATGTCATCAACTTCATTTGGAAGCCAGTTCGGATCAACAATTAATACCATATCCTTCGTTAGCACAACGGTTGATGTCGTTTGATATAATGCGCTTTGAAAGACGGTTGTATGTTCATTTTGGTATATAATCATGAAATTTTGGCTCCTTATATAAAATCTTTTCTTTTATTTAACTTAACAATAATCTCCTCCTATACTATCACGAGTATATGGGTTACGGTATCTTCCCATTCGCATAGTGGGTCACAAGAAATGGTTCATCGTAATGAAATCAGGTTAATGAATTAGGAATCCAAACAAAGGAGTGATTCATGATGAGTTCGCAAACCGAACACATTCAAACGTTACCCCCGCAGCATCAAAATCGTAGGCCCGGTCTGGAAAGAGATATGACACCCCGTCCAATTTCGGTTGACCGTAAGTATAAGGGCAGTGAAAAGCTGTTTGGCCGAACTGCCATAATTACAGGCGGAGATAGCGGAATTGGAAGAGCCGTAGCAGTCTGCTATGCGGCTGAAGGCGCTGATGTGGTCATTGTTTATTTGGACGAGCATGAAGACGCAAAGGAAACCAAGCGCTTAGTTGAAGCCGAGGGTCGAGAGTGCGTGCTAATCGCTGGAGATATTGGTGAGGAAAAATTTTGTATAGATGTTGTTAAACAGACCGTAGATAGCTTTGGTAAACTCGACATTCTCGTTAATAATGCGGCTGAGCAGCATCCACAGGACAGGATCGAAGATATTACGAAAGAGCAGCTTGAGAAGACGTTTCGTACGAATATCTTCTCGTTCTTCTATTTGACTAAGGCGGCTATGCCGCATTTAAAAGAAGGTGCTGTCATCATTAATTCGGCCTCGATTACAGCTTATCAGGGAAATGCAGGCCTGCTTGATTACTCCTCTACAAAAGGAGCTATCGTATCGTTCACCCGCTCACTGGCCTTGAACGTTATTGACAAAGGAATCCGTGTTAACGCAGTTGCACCCGGTCCAATCTGGACGCCGCTCATTCCTTCAACTTTCGATGAGGAAAAAGTATCTAAATTCGGATCCAACAGTCCGATGAAGCGACCCGGACAGCCTGAGGAACTTGGACCGTCCTACGTGTTCCTCGCCTCGGACGATTCTTCCTATATGTCGGGGCAAGTGCTGCACGTGAATGGTGGACAAGTGGTCAATGGCTAATCAGATAGGATCATTTGAAAAAGGTCGGTGCCTTCTGTTGAAGGCACTGACCTTTTTCGCCTATTTATATTGATTTAATAAATTAACGATTCGTTCACGTAACTCTTCAGGATGCGATTTATCGTTTTCTTCCACAAAATGGTATGATAGTTCTTACCTACCACAGAATTAACGCATGTTTATCCTATTCCTGGAGGAGGAAATGTTAATGAGAAAGATCCTTGTTATTCTAATAGCTTTATCGTTTGGGATAACCTCTGGCTGTACGCCGAATAAGCTTGTTAATGAGCCATCTCCAGATCAGACTTCAACTACACAAGTGAATATACCCTATACAATGGAAACAGTTGCCGAAGGTCTTAATGTCCCTTGGGAGATGGATATCGCGAAGGATGGACGGATTTTTTTCACAGAAAGACCTGGTACGTTGCGTGTGATTGAGAAGGGTCTTCTGAACCCTGAGCCGCTAATCTCTTTCGAGGCCCCCTTCATCAGCGAAGGTGAGGGAGGATTGTTAGGGCTTGCGCTTGATCCCTCTTTTATGGAAAACCATTATATCTATGTATATCACACCTATCGAGTGAAGGATCAAGTCAGCAATCGTGTGCTGAGACTTATCGAAAAAAATAACAAGGCGCAGCTGGATAAAGTATTAATTTCCGGATTACCAGGGGCGGAAAACCATAACGGCGGAAGGATTAAAATTGGTGTCGATAAGCTGCTTTATATCACCTCTGGCGATCGGTATGATCCCCCATTAGCACAAGACCCAACTAGCATGGGAGGCAAAATATTACGAATTGCCCTTGACGGTTCTATTCCTGCCTCTAATCCTTTTAAGAATTCACCCATCTACAGCATGGGACACCGTAACCCTCAAGGGCTCGCTTGGCATCCTGAAACAGGGAAATTGTACAGTTCCGAACATGGACAATCCGCACATGATGAGATTAACCTTATTGAACCTGGGGGTAATTATGGTTGGCCATTAATTGAAGGTGAAATATCCTCGAGTCCAGAGAAAGCTAATCTAAAAACGCCAATCCTCCAAAGCGGAAAAGAAACGTGGGCACCATCGGGCGCAGCATTCGTTAGCAAAGGGCCTTGGAAAGGCAGCCTCTTGGTGGCAGGATTGCGGGGAGAACGGCTTTTAAAAGTAAACCTAAAAGGTCCAAAATACGAAACTGTTACCAACGTGGAACATTTATTTCAAGGGAAATTCGGCAGGCTTCGCAATATCTATGAAGGACCCGATGGATCACTATATCTCATGACGAACAACCGTGACGGTCGCGGCAAGCCAAATAAAGGCGATGATAAGATCATTCGACTGAAGCCAAACTTTTAACTGCATAATTTTAGCTGAATAACGTTGAATTAGTTTCTGCCCTTTCGCTTCCAAAAGAAGTGTTTAGGGCATTATTTGTATATTTTAAGGGATTTCATGGTTACCAATGTTGTAGTTTATACAACAATTCACACGCCTAAAGGCTGTTTTGCAAGATGAAGTTGCAGTTCGTACAACATTTCTATAAAGCCCCCTAATTAAGTTGGACACTTTTAGGCTAAGAAAATACAATGAAATTAGCCGGAGGTTGTTCGTATGAGGGTAAAGCATAGCAAGTTTGACGAACTGAG
>NZ_JCAUAS010000033.1:0-62082 GCF_059692075.1 Paenibacillus sp. J31P190
GGCTTGCATTTCCATTAATTGTTCGAAGGAAAAAAGCTCTTCTTGTTGAATATGATACATGGGAGTACTCCTTTCTCTGTTTATTTGGTGTGGTAACCTTAAACTTCGAGATTTGGGGAGGTACTCCTTTTTTGCGTGCTTAAAACCCTTGCGGTAGCAAGGGTTCTAAATTATGAAATTGACTCCAGCGTACAACAATTCCTATCCATTCACCGGGGCTAAAGTGAAGATGTTGTATTTCGTACAACAATTTAGCCTAAATTCTTGCTAGCATGCTACTTTTGGCTGGAATTGTTGTATTTGGTGCAACAATCGCGAGGAACATGTGGATTACCTCGCTTAATGTTGTATAAAATGCAACCCCCAACCCCCAAACACACTCTCTCGCTCAAACTAATGTAAGCCGTTTATCCTTATTAGTCAGCTTATTACTCCAGATTCACATTAAACAACTGTCCCGCTTGATAGTAGGGGTAATCCATCTTTTGTTGAACTTGCTGCACGAAATGTGAATCAGTAAGAGATTCAATGACGAATAATCCTAAATCAATGGAGGCTGAAACGCCGCCACCGGTAAAGAGATTTCCGTCTCGGACGATTCGTTCTTTAACGACTTCGGAACAGTAAGGCGTCAATAACTCGTAGGCGGAAGGATTGGTGGTTGCTTTTTTTACATGTAGGAATTCGGCTGCACCTAGTAACAACGCACCTGTACACACAGAAACCTTATATGTCACATTACTTGAGGTTTGGAGCCAAGTGATGAAGTCAGAGTCAAATCTAAGGCTTCTCGTTGAGAAACCGCCAGGTACAAACAGGAGATCATAACCCGA
Source organism: Paenibacillus sp. J31P190 (assembly GCF_059692075.1). Taxonomy (NCBI): domain Bacteria; kingdom Bacillati; phylum Bacillota; class Bacilli; order Caryophanales; family Paenibacillaceae; genus Paenibacillus; species Paenibacillus sp. J31P190. The sequence continues at coordinate 834 of NZ_JCAUAS010000033.1, forward strand.
TAAAGCGGGATAGACATGTGTTGCCTTAACGGTTAAGCCTCGGTCGTCCGTAATTTCCTCCTTATTGGAGCAGAAATCCCAAGTGACGTTCTCTTTGGCCCCCATTATCCCCATCCATGTGATTGCTTCATAGAAGCCAGCGAAGTCTAACGTGGTCATTCCATCGAATAGTACGAATGCCATTTTCATAAACAGCCACCTGACCTTTCAATTGTCTTAAAAGCACAAAAAAGCATTTGATTAAGGATCAAATGCTTTGCCCAGGCGTACGGCCATTTGCGATGTGCTCCCTCATGGTTATCCATGTTTACGCCAGTCACACATCGGTTTAATTTCTATAATATTACAATTGCCCGCTCCGAAATACAATATCTTTTTTCAAGTGACGACCATGACATAAACCCATTACGTTCCCATATGAATGGAAGAGGTGTTTGTTGCGCACGTCATAATGGCAGTAAAGCAGGGAGGGAATGACTTATGAAATCGGTTTTTAAGCTTGAAGTAGAGGAAGCGAGGGTCATGATCGCAGCAGGCATACAAGCGGCAATAGAAGCGAATGCAGCCGAAACGATATGTATTGTAGACGATGGCGGGTATCTAATTGCGTTAGAAAGAATGAATGGCGCTCGCAATACGAGCCCTGAAATCGCCATAGCAAAGGCGTTTACAGCTAGCGGTCACAGGCGTTCTACGCATTTGTTCAATCAACCCGGTGGCCCAGCGACCATCCATGGTGAGGCATTTGGTATTCATGCTATGATGCCTGGTAAATTTGCCATCTTCGTCGGAGGGCTTCCGATTGTGGTGAACGGGAGTGTCATTGGCGGAGTCGGTGTAAGTGGAGGGAATGGAGAGGATGACATTGCGGTGGGGGTTGCGGCGTTAAAGGCGCTGCAGTCTTATTTGGGTAACACGTATGAAGTCATGACAGAGCCTGATATAAAGAAATAGGCATTATTTCAAAAAGGAAAGCCCCAGTCCCTCTGATGATAGAGAGGACGGGGCTTATTTTTAACTCATAAGGCTTCTTACATATTGAAAAGTTTCATCAAGCGTATCATCAGCAAGCTGTTCTAAGGAGATATCGATGCCTGGTTTTGCCCGGTACAGCTTTTCCAAAAACGATTTCGTTTGGAAAATACCCTTACCAGATCGTACCTCTTTTCGCTTGTCGTTCTGAATAACAACATCCTTAAGATGGGCGAGGACAATCCGGTCACCGAAAGCAGCAAAAGCCTGATCTAGGAAAACATCTTGTGAATCTATTGCTGTTGGCGGGAGCAGGTTGACTGGGTCAAATACAACTCCCAGATTACTGGATGGAACCTCATCCAAAATCCGAACCATTTTCTCAGTGCTAGATAACGTGTGAGTAAAAACAGGTTCGAGTCCGATGAAGACACCCCAACGTTCCGCTTCTTCAGCTAATTCCTCAACCGTTTGCTTGAGTATCTCCCACCCAATGGCTTCATAACGCTCGGAATCCTGTGAGAGGTAAGTCGTTAGTTCGGCTGTTTCCGTCGCAACGATGGATGTACCAAAGTCTCTGGCGAAACGCAGATGCTCTTTGAACCGATTGATTTCATGACGCCGTTGCTGAGGATCAGGATGAATCGGGTTAATATAACAGCCAAGCACGCCAATCCGGATACCAGCACGGTGGAATTGCTCGCCAATGTGGTTGGCTAGAGCAGGGCTGAGCCTACCGAGGCTGGTGTCAAAATCACTGATTGCTTTGCTGAGTGCCAGTTGAACGAAGTCAATGCCTCGTCCGCTTAGCTTCTCTGTTAATTGCTTTAATGGAAGATGGCCGACGGTATGGGCTAACGTACCGATTCCCATCTATCTAGCCATCCATCCGCCGTCCACGCACAGTACGTGTCCGTTCATATAATCCGATGCATGCGATGACAAGAACACAACAGGACCTTTCAAATCCTCTGGAGAGCCCCAACGGCCTGCCGGAATTCGGTCTGTAATGGATTGTGTACGTTTCTCATCTTTGAGGATAGGAGCTGTATTATTCGTCGTCATGTAACCAGGGGCGATGGCATTGATCTGGATACCTTTCCCGGCCCACTCGTTCGCTAAAGCTTTGGTAACGCCAGCTATAGCATGTTTACTCGCTGTGTAGCCAGGAACATTAATGCCACCTTGGTAGGTTAGCATGGAAGCGATGTTCACGATCTTGCCGCTGCCGCGCTCAATCATGTGACGGCCAATTAGCTGACATAAGAAGAAGGCAGAGTTCAAGTTCAGATCAATGACATCGTGCCAATCTTGACGTGCATGGTCAACAGCCGGCGTACGTCGGATGATTCCGGCATTATTCACGAGAATATCGATGCCGTCGTAGATACCGATAGCTTTATTTACAACATCCTCAAGGATGTCTTCGTTGCTAAGGTCAGCTGCGATCAGCTCGGCTTTGCCGCCTAGTGCTCGGATGGCTTCTACCGTTTGAACGCTTTCGGAAGAGGATACAGCAATGACATTTGCTCCTGCTTCAGCAAGGCCAATGGCCATGGCTTGACCAAGACCGCCGGAAGCGCCGGTTACGAAGGCTGTTTTGCCTGTTAAATTAAAAAGTGTCATGAAGGATACTCCTTTTCACTATTGAGTTACGATCTGAATGCCAGCATCAAGGTATTGCTTGGCAATTTCAGCGGGTAGGGCACTATCTGTTAGGATCATAGCCACTTCAGACAAGGAAGCGAACGTGCGTAAGGCACACTGGCCGAATTTGTAATGATCGGCAACGCCGTAAACCGTTGCGCTGGATCTAATCAATGCACGTTTATAATCAGCATGATCACTTGTGTAGATGGTAAAGCCGTGCTGCAAATGAACGCCAGTGGCAGAAATGAATGCTTTCTGAATGTTGAGCTTATTCACATAGTCCACGGCTTCAGGACCTGCGAGCATGTTGCGCAGACGGTAGCCGCCTGGAACAACCAGACGGATTTCTTCCTTATGCAAGAGCTCGGAGATAATAAATAGATCATTCGTTACAACAGTAAGCGGCTGATTCTCCAGCCGCCTAGCAATTTCAAGTGTTGTACTGCCGCCATCGAGGGCAATGATATCCCTTGGTTGAATGTATCGCAGAGCTATCGTCGCGATTTCGGATTTCTGATCGGCATGCTTAATGATCGGCTCTTTCGTTGAAAGTATGCCAAGCTGATCACTTTGAGCGAGCACTGCGCCGCCATGAATGCGGACAAGCAGCCCTTTTTCTTCGAGTTTGGCCAGATCTTCGCGAATCGTTTTACCTGTAACGTCCAGCCGTTCACTAAGCTCGTTAACGGTTACTTCTTTCTGTGCCAGAAGTATTTCCATAATGGTTTCATATCTGCGTAAAGGGTTCATCGGTTGTCATCCGTTTCTAAGTAGAGGTTATCGACTATTTTAAATCTTTCATAGCCACGGCGTCCATATCATCAAAAATTTGATTTTCGCCAGCCATGCCCCAAATGAAGGTGTAGTTGTTCGTGCCCACACCGCTATGAATGGACCAGCTTGGGGAAATGACAGCTTGCTCATTGCGCATGACTACGTGACGTGTTTGCTGCGGCTCACCCATCATGTGGAACACTACCGCATCTTCCGGCATGTCAAAGTAGAAGTAAACTTCGGAACGACGATTGTGTGTATGAGAAGGCATTGTGTTCCACATGTTGCCTGGCTTCAGAAGTGTCATACCCATAACGAGTTGACAGCTTTTTATGCCGCCTGTGTGGATGTATTTGTAAATCGTGCGCTCATTGGATGTATTGATGCTGCCTAAATGAGTAGGAGTAGCTTCGCTAATAGCGACTTTCACCGTTGGATATGTTTGGTGAGCAGGTGTTGAATTAAAGTAGAATTTCGCTGGCTCGGCAGCGTTATCACTAGCAAACGTAATGTCCTTCGCGCCAAGACCAATATAAATGCAATCTTTGGAATCCATGTTGTAAACCGTACCATCAACGGTGATCGTGCCTCTGCCGCCAACATTAATAATACCGATCTCGCGGCGCTCTAAGAAATAATCTGCAGCCATTTCTTTCTTGTCAGCTTGCAATTGAAGTGCGCCTGTAATTGGAAGGACACCACCAATGATGAAACGGTCAACATGGGAGTAAACCAATTTAATTTCATTAGGTGAGAACAAAGCATTAATTTGAAACTCAGCTTGCAGGCGTTCAGTGTCAAATTGTTTAACTTCATTCGGGTGTGATGCGTAGCGGATATCCATCGGTTAATCTCTCCTCATATTTGGTTTATTTATGTTGATATTCGTTCATATAGGTTTAATTTACTCCAATAATGGGGTTTAGGCAAGCGTTTTCGGACCAATGTTTCAAAAGTTTCTGTTAGGGTGAATAAAGGATACGGAATAGGTAAACAACAAACGAACGAGACTAGTTTACAATTAGGAGGTTAGCACATGGATAAAAGTCATTATTTCGATCACGTATGTAACGACACGATTCCTACTCAACCTGAGGAAGAGGCTACAACACCAACAGATATGCTGAGTGAGGCTGTCGAGGAAATCATGGATAATGTGAAAAAGGTGTTCTCTGCCGGCGATCCCGATGATCGGGATTAGGAAGTGGAAGAGCTTCTCCCGAAGATGGGAGAGTGTTGAAAAGGACCTTGTTGTTGTCTACATGTGTAGATAACAAGGTCCTTTTTTTCATTTTGGAGTTAGGCGACGATGCTTCCCTTATATTGGGTAGTTTCAACGGATTTTTGCTAGGTTAAGTAAGATTTTGGACATGCAAAATATTCGGTAATTAGCATGTTTTACTAACGTTTTACTTCTGGTTTATTGAAAAAATGGAGAATTAGACAGACAAGTTGTACAGCGTACAACAATTTCCTTAATTTCTTCTTGGCAAGCTATGGATTGTTGCATGTTAGAGGCCGTCGATTCATTCATCTAATCTTGCTCTGCATGGAGGTGTCTTGGATCGGGTTCATATGTTAAATAGGCTAATTGAGGTTGCTAGATGAATGAATCCGTGTTCGCGGTTGAATGATGTTGTAGAAATTACAACAATTACTACCTAATTCTCACCTTTTTCCATTAGTTGTTGCATCATGTACAACAATTTAGTCCTATACAGGCCATTCGCAACAAATTGGGTTAAAAATGTTGTACAAACTGCAACTTCAAGTTGCAAAATAGCCTTTGGGCTTGCAAATTATTGTATAAAATACAACATTGGAACCACTTTAGCCCATTTGCCCTAACGAAGACTGAATGACTCTAAAATCGGACTTTGGAGTTTTGAATACCGTTGTGAGAGACATAATGAATCAATCGATACGTCAATTGGGAATTGCTTTGTTAGAGTGTATCATTCCATCCAGCTTGAAACAGTCTCCATTGGATCGGGGTCATGCCGGTAATGCGTTTAAACACGGTGGCAAAATGTTGACTGGATGCGTACCCCAATTCATTAGCAATCTTTGTTACCGTATCCGTGCCTTCAACAAGCAGTCCGCAGGCATTTTTAATTCGTGAGCGTTCTATAAATACCATTGGCGGGAGCCCCGTATATTCCTGAAAGGTGCGGAAGAAGTGGGAGGGACTGATTCGGACAAAATCAGCCATCTCTTCGATGGCGGGGCGCCATTGCGGCTCTTCCGCGATCCGGCCTATCAGCGCATCCAATTGACGTAATAGATCGTCAGCGAGAGAAACAACTGTTTGACTAGGCTGAAGAATTCGAAGCAGCAGCCCAAGCAGCGCTTGGCGGGTAGCGGAGGTTCGTAATGGACTGTTGGAATTTAGCGCATTTCGCAACTGTCTAATGTCGTCAACGGCCTGCAGACCAGTGTGGGTAACTCTTGGCAGCGCCTCTAGTGCAAGTTTGAAGCATTCACTCTCGTCTTGCGGCAAGCGCAACCAGTCTTCCACATGCGGCGGTGTGACGATGAACCACCAGAATCGACTGGGCTCAATCACGTTGAAGCCCCCGCGATGAACCTCGCCAGGGCTGGTGTGAAACACGTCACCTGCTTTTGTCTCATAAACGTGCCCGTTCAGCTCCCAGCTGGCTTTACCCCGTTCAACCAAAACGAATTCGTATCCGTCATGCTTATGAAAGGAAAGGGGCAGTGCCGACCTAATTTCATCGAAGCCGAAGAGGAGCAATTCCGGAACTCCTAGTATGCGATTATCCTTATTGATGTCGTAAGTCCAGCGTGGACTTTGTTTCGCAGGCACGGGGAGGGACCTCCTCTACGTTCGGATGTTCTTATTTGTCTTGTATGTTTCTCATACTACTTTGTAGCTCTGTGAACGTCAATCATCAAGGGATTAAGTATGATGAAAGCAAGACATATAAGGAGGAATTTACGATGACTTTGAAAGTAGATAGAACGTACAAAATTACGGCTCAGGACAAGGATACATTCAATCGCGATGGATACTGGATATCTCCGAAGCTGCTGGACGATGATCAAATCGCACGGTTGCGACTTGCGCACGAGCGGGTTTGGACTGGCGATTACGATGGCGATGGGCTTCCGATGAACCATTACCGTGCGAACCCGAACCCTGATTCATTACGCAAGCTAGATAATGGATGGTGGATCAATGACGAGATCCGAAGAGCTGTCACAGATCCGTTAATCGGTGAGCTTGCAGCCGATTTGCTGGAGACCGATGAAATTCGGCTCTGGCACGATCAGGTTATTTATAAGCCAGGTGTCAGCAATAAGGAGACGCAGTCAGGTAACGTTGGCTGGCATCAGGATTACGGCTACTGGCAATGCTCCAGCAATTCGAACATGGTGACCGTATGGATAGCGCTGCAGGACACGGATCTAACCAACGGCGGGATGATGACCATACTTGGATCTCACAAGTGGGGACTAATACCTGATAGCAATACGTTCTTCGATCCGAACATGGAGGAGCTTAGGAACAAATATGCGGCAGGTCGTGAATGGGTCGAGGAGCCCTGCATTCTGAAGGCTGGTCAGGCAAGCTTCCATCATGCTCTTACGTTCCACGGGTCCGGCGCAAATAAGACGAATCAGCCTCGTATGTCTGTCGTCGCGCATCTGATGCCTGGCGGCACCAGCTACCGCGCAGGCTTACAGCGTCATGATAATTCCCGTCTGTTAGGACCGCGCCCTTATCACGGTCAAGCTTTTGCAAATGAGTATTTTCCAGTTTTGTTTAAACGATAATTAAGGTGCAAAATCCCTTCCATACGAAGGGATTTTCTTTTTACCTACAGGCGGTTACAATTGCCTTAATGATGACACAGCTTTTCTGGAGATGAAGCACATGGCGAATCCGTTGGAACATCTTAGTTTTAATCATATCGATTCCGCTACGGTCGGTACGATTGTATATCCGCCGGGCGGCAGGTACGGTCCTCGCATCCAACAAGATATTCAGCTCGTTCTATTACATACTGGTTCTATGGAAGTGACCATTGATGGCGTTCTCTTCCGATTGGAGCCCGGCAATGCGGCACTTTTGAAGCCTGGGCACATCGAGCATTTTACATTTGCGGATGAACAGGAGAGCTGGCATCGTTGGGTGGCCGTAAGCGTCCAACCCTTATCAGTAGATGAGGTAAAAGCATTGGAGCAGGTCCCGTTTAGCTTCCCAATCTCTGAACACTTGAACCGATTAACAGACCTTATGCTTTCGATCCGATCCGAGCATGCGGATACAGGGACTGTCATGCGAAGTCTCGGTCACACAGCGATTCAATTGTTTCTATCGGAGTTGTCCAAGGCGCAGCTGCAGCAAGACATTCATCCTTCTGTTTTACGTGCGAAAGCTTATATTCATCAAGAGTTCAAGGAAGGACTCGATTTGACGATGATTGCCTCACATGCGGGAGTTTCGGATGAGCATTTGGTCCGGCTTTTCCGTAGATACGAGCAGACGACGCCGATTAAATATGTGTGGCACTATCGTGTACTGCGTGCTATTGAGTTACTAGCCCATACGGGTTTATCGATATCGGAAATTGCTCAGCGAAGCGGGTTCCAAACCAGTTACCACTTCGCGCGATTGGTGAAGCAGCAAACAGGTAAAACCCCTTCAGAAATAAGGACTTCCTCATGGGGGAAAGGAGATTCTCATGCAGAATAGCGTCAGCCTATTTCCCGCTTTTTTAACCGAGCATCACTGCCATCCTCAGGTAATGGCGTATTATTTTAAACAATGGCAAGGCTTCTATATGTCCTTTCATCGCCATGATGCAGTAGAAATTATGTATACCATACAAGGTTCCTGCGACGTTGAAATCCAAACACAGCCTTCACAAATCGAAAGTGTTAGTCTCAAAAAGGGAGAGTTCATTATTATGGACGCAAATGTCTCCCATCGATTGATCGTTGACGAGGCTGCTCCCTGTAGAATGCTAAATGTAGAGTTCCGCTTTGCCCAGCAAAAGGGTGTGTTTCCATCTATTCATCAACTGGCGGCAGAAGACAAGCTGTTGGCTTCTTTACTGGAGGTTAAATCTCCTTATTTGGTGCTGCGCGACCCCGATGAGGTTTACCACATTATGAAAAGCTTGGTGCTTGAACTGGATAAAGCAGCTGCCAAAAGTGAAACGATGGTTCAATTGCTCATCGCACAACTGCTCATTCGAATTGCGCGTCTTAGGCAAGAAGCAGCAAGCAGCGGCATGGCGCAAAGTGAATGGTATGTGAAACAGAGCATGGATTATTTGCATCAGAACTATGACCGCGACATTCAAGTGAAGGATATTGCCGGAGCAGTAAATTTACACCCCGGGTATTTACAGCGAATTTTCAAATCGTTAACGGGGCAAACCCTTATGTCTTATTTAACGGTGATTCGGATGGAAAAAGCTAAAATGCTGCTGCTGGAAACGGATGTGCCGATTTCAGAAATTTGTGACTATATTGGGGTTGGGAGCCGACAGTATTTTCATATGCTTTTCAAAGACTATACCGATTTAACTCCTACGGAATATCGGAAGTCAATGGATACTCATAAGTGGAATTATCCAGAAAAAAGTTAGGATTTTTGACAAATCACCTCCGATGAAGTTAGGAATTTGATAACGTTTTCTCTTTCGCGCTTGATACAATGTGAATTGTAGATTAAACGATAGAGAGGACGATAGATATGTCATTTAAGGTAGCTTTTATTGGAGCAGGGAGTATTGGATTTACACGCGGATTACTTCGAGATTTGTTAGCAGTATCTGAATTTCATGATATTCAAGTCGCTTTTACAGACATCAATCAACATAATTTAGATATGGTTACGGAGCTGTGCCAAAGAGATATTCGAGAAAATGGTTTAAAAATAGAGATTCAAGCTACAACAGATCGTAGAGAAGCTTTGAAAGACGCGAAGTATGTCTTATGTACGATTCGTGTGGGAGGTCTTGAGGCTTTTGCAACCGATGTGGATATTCCGCTGAAATACGGCGTTGACCAATGTGTGGGCGACACGCTATGTGCTGGCGGCATTATGTATGGTCAGCGCGGCATTTCGGAAATGCTTCGCATTTGCCAAGATATTCGAGAAGTGGCGGCGCCAGATGTGCTGCTGTTAAATTATGCGAATCCGATGGCTATGCTGACTTGGGCTTGCAACAAGTACGGCGGTGTACGGACGATTGGTCTCTGTCACGGAGTTCAGCATGGGCATAAACAAATCGCGGAAGTATACGGCTTGGAGAAAAAGGAAGTAGACATTATTTGCGCAGGCATCAATCATCAAACTTGGTATGTACAGATTCGTCACAATGGTCAGGATTTGACGGGCGGTCTGCTTGAAGCTTTCGAGAACCATCCGGAGTTCACGCGTACGGAGAAAGTTCGTATCGACATGCTGCGCCGCTTTGGCTACTATAGTACAGAATCCAACGGACATCTAAGCGAGTATGTGCCTTGGTACCGAAAGCGTGCTAGCGAAATCCAAGACTGGATCGACATGGGCAGCTGGATTAATGGAGAAACAGGCGGCTATCTGCGAGTTTGCACGGAGGGACGCAACTGGTTCGAGACGGAGTTTCCGAACTGGATGAAGGATAAGGCATTTGTTTACGATGCTGAGAAACGCAGTGAAGAGCATGGCTCCTATATTATTGAGGGCCTTGAGACAGGACGCGTGTATCGAGGACATTTCAACTTAGTCAATAACGGTGTCATCTCGAATCTGCCTGATGATGCAATCATCGAAGCGCCAGGTTATGTAGATCGCAACGGCATCTCGATGCCTCATGTTGGAGACCTGCCGCTTGGACCAGCAGCGGTATGCAATGTGAGTATTTCTGTACAGCGGCTTGCTGTGGAAGCTGCCGTGCATGGCGATGATAAGCTGCTTCGTCAAGCGTTTATGATGGATCCACTCGTAGGAGCCGTCTGCAATCCCAAAGAAATATGGCAGATGGTCGATGAAATGCTGGACGCACAAGAGGCATGGTTGCCACAATATGGCACAGCAATTGTCGAAGCGAAACAACGTCTCGCAGCTGGGAACCTCGTTCCTACGCGCAGCTATGAGGGTGCAGCTCGCTTGAAAGTGAAAACGGTGGAAGAAATGCAGCAGGATCGTGAAGCTGCGAATAAAAATGCAGGCGAAGCGGACAAAGGGAAGGATCGCGCAGCGGTTAACTCGTAATGTTCGTTTAGATTCAAGTATGTTCATTTAGGTTCTTTTCAGATATAATAAAAAAAGGAAGTGAAGGACCGCTTGCGGTCCTTTTATTTTTTCGTAAGATCGTTTAATGATGAAAGGGGAAAGTCAGATGTCTAATATTGGCGTATGGGAAGCAGCCGAGCCAGGCGTTCAGCGCTGCATTCTGAAAGCTGAGGTTGGTTTAATGATGATGGAGGTTCATTTCGAGCCAGGAGCCATTGGTTACCAACACAGCCATGTTCATGAACAAATGTCCTATTGCTTAAAAGGAAAAATTGAGTTTACCATAGATGGTGTGGTAACCGTTATCGAGCAAGGCCAGACGGTATACATACCAAGTAACGCCAAGCATGGTGTAACAGCATTAGAAGAATCCGCCTTATTAGATGTCTTCACACCGATTCGCGAAGATCTTGTAAAACGGTAACCAGTTGCGCTTGCAGCTGGTTTTTCTTTCTTAACCATTGAATGCGTTTACAAATCCGGCGGAATGGAGGTTAAACATGAGTAGAAGAGGTCGTAGAGCTTGGATCTGGTTCTACAGAAACTTGTTTCTGCGTGATCGTCCATTGACAGTGAAACTGCTCGTCTATTCGGCCATGCTGGTGGTCATACCGCTGCTCGTGGTGGGGCTGATTTCTTATCAGAAATCATCTGAAGTGCTGCGTGAGGAAGCCAATTTGAGTAACAAACAAATCATCGAGCAAGTTAAGCTGCATATTGAATACTATATTCGAGATTTCGAGATCGACTCGATTCGCATGCAGAATCATCCGTCGATGCAGCAGTTTCTAAGGATGACAAGCGAACAAGAAGTGAAGAATTCAGGCATTCGCGAGCCGATGATGCAGCTTTTGAACGATACCGCTTATTCGCGATCAGACATCTCTCGGATTATGCTTGTTATGGAAAACCAGACGGTCTTGGATACAAGCATGAACAAAAATGTGACCCCGGCACTGCAATTGATACAGGAGCCATGGTTTGCCAGTGTACCCTCCAACAGTGATATTATGTTGATCATCAGACCGCCTTCTCAGCGCTACGAGTTGGAATATGTGCCTGTTCTCTCCATCGTGAAGCGCTTAGTGAGTCCACTTACCTTAGAGCCCGTTGCAACGTTAATTATGGAAGTCAACTTCAAACGGATTCAAGAGATTGCTGAACGCGTTACAATTGGACGAACGGGGTATTTATCTATTCTTGACCCATACGGGCGTTATATTTATTCTCCTGAGTATACGGAAATTGGTCATTTGGCGGATTGGGATCAGCTAGCATGGATTTTGCAGCAGGAAAGCGGATCATACCAAGCTCAAACAGGAGATAAGCCATTCTACACCTTCAGTCTGTCGTCCTATTTAAATTGGCGGTTGGTGACGACGATCCCTGAAAAAGAATTGACGCGTGGATCCGAGTATATTCGGCGAACGATTTGGTGGACAGTCCTTGCCACCTTATTGATGGCCTATTTGATTGGGATTGGTTTTGCTACGAGTATCGTTCGGCCTGTAAGAGCGCTGCAATTTTTCATGAAAAGAGTGAAAGATGGCGACTTTCTGGCTCGCGCGGATATCGAATCCAAGGACGAGATTGGGCAGCTAACGAATGATTTTAATAAAATGGTCGAAAAGCTCCAGGTACTGCTCGATGAAATTTACTACTCTCAGCTCCGAGAGAAGGATCTTCAGCTGCGCCAAAAAGAAACAGAACTGAAAGTGCTGCAATCGCAGGTTAATCCGCACTTTCTCATGAACGCTTTAGAAACGGTGCGAGGGATGGCACTGGAAAAGGATATGACCGACATCTCTGTGCTCGTTGCGTCCCTAGCTCGACTACTGCGTTACAATCTCAATCATGCTGGGGCAACGATCTCCTTGCAGCAGGAAATTCAGATATGCGACATGTATTTACGGATTCAGAAGTATCGGTTTGATGATAAACTCACCTATGAATTCCTGATCCCTGAATGGGCTGAAGGACAAATCATCGCGAAGTTCGCTTTACAGCCCTTGGTCGAAAATTGTGTCATTCATGGCATTGAAACGAGTGCACAGCCTGTTCATATTGTTATTTCAGCTGCTCAATTAAATGATCATCAATTTGTTGTGGAGATTCAGGATAGCGGTGTGGGAATTCCGGCTGCCAAACTCCGTGCCTTACAGCTCGATTTGCTGCAGAAAGACATGATTACGGCGGTATCACAGATCGGCATCGTCAATGTGCATCGGCGTATTTCTTATCTGTTTGGTGACGCCTACGGTCTTGAGCTAGAAAGTGGTGCAGATGCAGGAACTCTCGTGAGAATCAAGCTGCCGCTGAAGCCTCGCGGAGAGGAAGGGAGGTAGGAGGTCATGTACAAAGTCATTCTTGTGGACGATGAAAGATGGGTTCGTGTCGTCCTTCGTAAAGCCGTGGAACAAACCAAGCTTCCTTTCGAAATCGTGCAGGAATGCGCGAATGGTCTGGAGGCTATGGATGCACTGCTGAAGCATAGCGCTGATTTGGTTATCTCGGATGTAAAGATGCCGATCATGGACGGCATTGCTTTGGCGGAGCAGATGACACAAGTATCGGCCAATTTAATCCTAGTGAGCGGGTATGACGATTTTCAGTTAGCGCAGCAAGCAATACGCTTTGGGGTGAAGGACTATCTGCTTAAACCTGTGGAAATGGAGGCGATGGCAGATTGTTTGGGCCGATGGATGCAAGACAGGACAACGAAGACAGCGAGGCGGTTGGCGGATTCCCCGCTAATCGGAACGGACGAATTGTCAGTCATTGAACAAGTGCAGCAGTTTATCGGCTCGAACTTATCCAGAGATATCAGCTTAACCGATGCCGCAGCTTTGGTCCATTTGAACCCCAGCTACTTAAGCCAGCTCTTTAAGCAGCAAACGGGAGGCAAGTTCGTCGATTATGTCATTGAAATGCGCATGGAGGAAGCGAAGAAGCTGTTGATAAAAACGTCTTTACGTGTTTCCGAGATCGCAGAACGACTTGGTTATGCGGATATTTCTTACTTCAGCAGTACGTTCAAAAAGCTGATCGGCTGCTCCCCGTTGGAATACAGGAAATGTGGCGGAAGGCTGGATGAAGCCAAATAGAAGCGAAATGAAAAAGGACATCTGAGGGGGAGAATGCACCCCATAGAATGTCCTTTTTCATTTGATTGCTTATGCTATTCTTTAGCTTATTTTCTAGCTTTCTCGATAGCTTCTAACGTTTCTTTGTAGTCGTTGCGATACTTTTCGATAACAGGCTTTACAGCATCTTGCCATGGCCCCAGGTCAGATACGTCCGTAATCGTAACTCCCGCCGCTTTCACTTTGGCTTCGGAATCCTTCTCGAATTTATCCCATTCTGCTTTTTGCGTTTTGACGGATTCAATAGCAGCCTTTTTAATAAGCGCTTTATCGTCAGCAGACAGCTTATCCCAAGCTACTTTAGAAATCAAAAGCACTTCAGGCACCCGTTGGTGCTGGTCAAGAATGAGATTTTTGGCTTGTTGAAAATGATTGGAAGAGAAATAACTCGGATAGTTATTCTCAGCGGCATCTATGATACCTGTTTGCAAAGCATTGAAGACGTCTCCATAGGGCATTGGTGTTGCATTCGCACCAAGTGCATTCATAAGATCAATGTTGACCTTGTTTTGAATAACGCGAATTTTGAGTCCTTTCAGATCGGCGATGCTTTTAATCGGCTTCTTGGAATAGAAATGACGAGCACCAGAGCTGTAATACGCAAGTCCCTTCATACGTGAAGACTCTAAGCTATCGAGCAGCTTCGTTCCTTGCTCGCTTTCAAGGAATTTCCATTGATGATTATCGTTATCGAAAATGTAGGGCAAGCTGAACACTTCATACTGCTTGTTGAACCCGCCAAGCGCTCCCGTACTGACACGTGTGAATTCAATTGCACCGAGTTGAACTTGTTCGATCACGGCTTTCTCTTCTCCGAGTTGGGAGGCAGGGAATACATCGATTTTGATGCGCCCATCCGATGCTTGATTCACGAGTTCGGCGAATTTCTTATCGCCTAGCGTCGTTGGGTAGTCAGCGGGGTGTGTCTCAGCTAGACGGAAATTTAATTTAGGACCGTCGGCATTCTTCGCTGCTGCAGCAGGGCTGGCGGCCCCAGGAGTCGTTGTTGAACCGCTATTGGTCGGTGTACTGCCGCCGCCGCAAGCTGCAAGTAAGAGACTAGTACCAATCACTGTACTTAGAGCCGTGATGTATTTTCTTTTCATTTTCATATCGAATATTCCCCTTTTTATCGTATTAGTTGCGTTGTTTCCTTATTTCATTAAGTTAGGAAGCCACATGACAAGACCAGGTATATAGGTAAGGATCATGAGCACGACGCACATGACATAAAAGAACGGCATCATGGCTTTGGTGCCTTCAGAAATCGAAATATTTCCAATTGCAGAGCCTACGAAGAGGACGGTTCCGACAGGGGGTGTTAGCAGTCCAATGCCTAAGTTTAACATCATAATGATGCCGAAGTGAACAGGATCCATGCCAAGGGCCGTTACGACCGGAAGTAAAATAGGCGTCATGATTAAGATGAGCGGAGCCATATCCATCGGTGCGCCTAGCAAGAGCAGTAAGACGTTAATGATCAGCAAAATAACAATGGGGCTGTCCGTGATGCCCAGCATCCAATCTGTTAACATGCCGGGAACTTTGAGAAAGGCCAGTACCCAGCTGAACGAAGCGGAGGCAGCGATCAGGAAGAGCACCATCGCTACAGTTCGAAAAGTACGTTGGAGAATAATCCACATCCGGCTTATGGGAATATCTCGATACACTAGAAAGGTGAGAATAAAGGCATATAGACAAGCTAGTGCGCCGCTTTCTGTTGCCGTAAACCATCCCGTGAATATACCACCTAGAATGATGACAGCTGTCAAAAGGGAAAGCAGGCCATCGCGTACAATCTTTGGAATTTCTCGCACGGGAACAGCTTCGCTCTTCGTATAACCGCGCTTGATGGCGATGATATAACTCGTGATCATAAGCGATACACATAGAATCAAGCCCGGGACTATGCCCGCTAGGAAAAGCGATGCGATAGAGATTCCACCGCCAGCCGCTAGGGAATAAAGCACGAGGTTGTGGCTTGGCGGCACAACAACGCCTTGAATGGCGGCAGAGACTGTAACGCCAACTGCGTAATCGGTGTCATAGCCCTTCTTTTTCATCATCGGAATCATGACAGAGCCAATAGAGGAGACGTCGGCGATGGCTGATCCGGAGATGTTCCCGAAGAACATACAGGCGACGCAGTTGACCATGGCTAAGCCTCCGCGTATGCCTCCGACGAGAACTTGAGCGAGATTAATGAGGCGCAGTGCCATCTGGCCTTCACTCATAATTTGCCCGGCAAGAATAAAGAACGGGATGGTCAGGAGGGAGTAAGAGTTCATCCCTTGAATCATCGTTTGACCGACGGTTGCGAGCGGGACTTTCAGGTAAAGTAAGGTGAGCAGGGAAGAACCTGCTAAAGCGAGTGAGATCGGAAAGCGGAGCACGATCAGACCAACGAAGGTGATAGTAAGGATAAGAATAGCGATGGTCGGATCCATTATTCGGGACCTCCTTCTTTTATATGTTGATGACGCTTCGTTTCGATACCAAACAACTGCAAGAGCGCATAGGCACAGGTCATGACGCCGGTTATCGGCATGATGACATACAGCGTGCTGTTAGGCAGGCCTGTCGCCGGTAATTCGGATTCATTCATGATAACGGTGAAGTCCCATCCAAAATACACGAGATAGGCACCAAAGGCGAGAATAACAAGCTCGATGATTTTATCAAGAGCTTTATTGATGGTGGCTGGAAGCTTGTGGGTGAAGGAATCAATGCCCAAATGCAGCTTCTCACGAAAGCCAATCGCAATGCCCATGAAGGAAAACCAGACAAGAAGCAGCATGGTCACTTCCTCCGACCAGAAGAATACGAAGTTAAACAACTTACGGGTCATGACCTGTGCGGTGACGATGATGATCATACTAAGCAAGCCGATGAGGGCGGCGGACTCGATAAATGAATCGATACCGAGAGCAATTTTTCGAATTATTCTCATCGTAATAGAGACCTCCTCTCTAATTTTGTAAGTGCTTTCATTAACGTACCTTAAGTATAGCGCTCCTTTCTACCCACAGGTATGCCATAGTTTTTAGTTTTTTTTGTAGTTTTTTTAGATATTTGGTTGGAATGAAACAAATAATGAGCAGGTGTCGGAGGACAACCTGCTCATTAAATCTTTCTGCCGAGAATGTGGATTCATTCATCCAGTGTTCAACGGTTCCTCCACTCCTTCTATAAGAATTGCATGCCCATATAGACAGCAACAGCCCATATCATACAAGCAGAAACCTTGTTTAATTTGGTAATGAATTGGCCTCTAGGATCACGCTTACCCACTAGGCATCCTGCGAACGCTAAGCCGAAGAACCAGAACCAGGAAACTAGAATAACGCAGACAGTGAACACCCATTTTTCTCCGCCAACATATTGTAAGGAATTTGTACCTATAACTCCTATCGTATCCAGTATTGCGTGGGGATTCATTAAGGAGACGGATGCTGCAAACAGGATTTGTTTTTTTGGTTCATGTTCCCGTTGTGAGGTCACCGAACCTGGTTTACTTTTCCAGAGTACCCACCCTATATATAATAGGAAAAATAATCCAAATCCATAGAGCGCTGCTTGAAGCCAAGCGAAGGTTAATACGACGAAAGAAACGCCTAAGACTGCCAATAAAATAAGGATCGTGTCACAAACCGACGCCGTGATGATGACAGGCAGTGCTTTAAGGTAAGAGGGCCCGCGGGCACCTTGGTTGAATACGAAAACATTTTGTACCCCTACAGGCAGAATGAGTCCAAAACCCAAAATAACCCCATGTAAAACAGTTTCCAGCAAAATGATCTCTCCCATCACAAAGACTATTCTTCCCTAGTATAGAGCAAATCTAATGGATGTCTCCCTCCAAATGGATGGTGTATTACCCAACCAAATGTTATATTTGAACTTGTTAGGAGAGGATCATAGCATGGACTGGAAACCGGATATATCGTCGGAAACCCCTTTATATAGTCAGATTAAAGATTTTATTAAAAATAAAATATCGCTAGGCGAATGGGCGGTTGGGACCAAAATTCCCTCGCAGCGTGCGCTGGCTGAACGCTTTAACGTCAATCGAAGCACGGTTGTCACAGCCCTGAGCGATTTGATTGCCGAGGGGTTGCTAGAGGGCAACACCAAAGGGGGAACTAGAGTCATCAATAACTCTTGGAACCTTTTAGCTGCTTCGCCTCCCCCAGACTGGAGCTCTTATGTGCAAGCTGGCACTTACTATCCAAATCAGCCTGCCATACAGCACATTAATCGTGCGGAATTTCAAGATGGCATTATCCGGTTGGGGACTGGAGAGCTTTCACCTGAGCTACTTCCTTCTGAGCAAATGAAACAAATTTTTGAAGATCGTTCTGTGAATCCTTTCACTTTGGGCTATGAAGAACCTAAGGGAAATCAGTATTTGCGGGAACAGGTAGCCGCGTACATGCATGGAATTGGCGTTCATACCTCGCCCTCCAACATCCTTATCGTATCTGGCTCACTCCAAGCGTTACAGCTAATATCCATCGGACTACTGCAGCGTGGTTCTTCCATCCTTTTGGAAAAGCCATCCTATCTGTATTCGGTCCATGTGTTTCAATCTAGTGCAATTAAGCTTGTTGGCCTACCCATGGATGAAGAAGGTATTCAGACGAATCTGATTAGCCGTTACAAAGAAGGCTATAACGCTTCGTTGCTGTATACCATTCCTACTTTTCATAATCCTACGAGCACGTTGATGTCAGAGCCAAGACGTCAAGAGCTGATGAGAATCTGCGCGGATGAAGGACTTCCAATCATTGAGGACGATGCCTATAGGGAGCTTTGGTTCGATACTCCGCCTCCACTGCCTTTAAAAGCTAGGGATCCCAATGCATTAGTCCTCTATTTGGGGAGTTTGTCAAAGACCTTAAGTCCAGGACTAAGAATTGGTTGGGTGGTCGCCCCAGAGCCTGTTATTGAACGTTTGGCTGATATCAAAATGCAGAACGATTACGGTTCGAGCTCGGTATCCCAATGGGCAGCAGCCGAATGGCTTTGTAGAGGGTTATATCAAGAGCATCTTGTCTTTGTCAGAGACCAACTTAAGAGAAGACGCGATCTAACTATTCGGTTGTTGAAAACCAATTTTACGGAGATTGCTTCATGGTCAGTGCCGTCAGGCGGTTTCTACATTTGGGTTCGCCTCACCGTGAGTGTGTCCATGCAAATGCTGTTCGAGCGTGCTTTGAAAGCAGGGATATTGCTGAACCCGGGTTCGATTTATGATAGAAATGCGGGAAGTTACTTGCGTATTTCTTACGCCTATGCCAAGCATCATGAGCTTGAATGGGGGATTGTGCATTTGGCTGAGATGATTAAAGAGTTAGCTGGGGGTAGTAAAAATAAATAAATCACGAGGTGATTGGATGCCGATAAAAGGTTTGAATCATTTATTATTTTCGGTTTCTAATTTAGAGAATTCGATTTCGTTTTATCAACAAGTTTTTGATGCAAAGCTGTTGGTTAAAGGAAGAAGTACGGCCTATTTTGATCTAAATGGCATGTGGCTTGCCCTGAATGTAGAACGAGATATTCCACGTAATGAAATAAACCATTCCTACACACACATTGCTTTTTCAATTGAAGAAGCCGACTTTGAGGATCTTTATGAGAAATTAAAGAAACTGCACGTTAACATCCTACCAGGTCGTCCAAGAGACGAGAAAGATAAGAGGTCAATTTACTTCATAGACCCAGACGGTCATAAATTCGAATTTCATACAGGCACCTTACAGGACAGATTAGATTATTATAAACAGGAAAAAACACATATGGCGTTTAACGATGAATAATCGGCTTCATGAGATGTTCCGCGGCTACGAAATGACTTAGGCCGTTAGTGGATGTGCTAAATAGAGAAAAGGCACGCTAAAAGCGTGCCTTTTCTTGTTTTTTCTTTTTTCACTCCATTAAGTCATGTAATTAAAAAAGGTTCTGAATGATTGGATACTAATGGTTGTCCTTCTTTATAGTACAAATGAGGAGAAAGTAGGATAAAAAAGATATGAACATCGCGAAAGCCATGCTCACATAAAATCGTATAGAGTTCTTTAACAATGCTATCATGCAATTCCTGATCTCTAGGGAACATATATATTTCTAAGGATAGGGGAGAATTATTTAATTGTTCCACAAGAAGAAGTTCAATTTTTATTTTCTCTTGCACAACGCCAGTTAACTTTGAAAATTGTAGAATGATGGTACTTGAAATCGAAGAAATGAAATCCTTTTGAAAACCTTTAAATCTGAGAAAAGGCATATGGGTTCCTTCTTTGCAAAATGGTTAGCGAATTTATTTATTTTAATAAAAAATTCACATAAAAACAAATCCTATATTAGATGAAACCATTCTCATATGTAGATAAGTACCTAATCTGAACGATATATCTTATAATGAGATCATTGTACTTTCAATTGATTGACATTTGACTATTGTGGGGGTAAAGACAATGAACAGCTTACCAAAACAATTCGTTCAAACAATAAGAGACGTCCATAAGGATAAAGCTGATGAATGGTTGAGAAATTTTGACAAGCTTATTTGTGATTGTGAAAAGCGTTGGCAAATGAAAATGATGTCCCCGTTTGATTTATCCTTTAATTTTGTGGCTCCTGCCATACGGGAAGACGGAACTGAAGTTGTGATAAAACTCGTCATTCCAGGTGATGAATTTGTATCTGAAGTCGAAACCCTTAAACTTTATGATGGGAATGGAATTGTTAAAATCATTGATGTAGATATCGCAAAAGGGATTCTTATTCTTGAACGATTGATTCCTGGGCAAACACTTGCCTCATTAGAAAATGAGGAGGAAGCTGCGCATATAGCCTCTCAAGTAATGAAGAAATTGTGGATTCCTGCTCCTTCTAATTCATCAAGCATTCCAACAACAATGCATATGGAAGAGAAATTAATCAATATTTATAAGAGAAATACAGAAGGTCTCGGTCCAATAACAAAGGAAATACTGCAAGAAGCAGTGGAGACTTATAGATCAATGAATGCTATGCCGGATAAACCATTTTTGCTTCATGGTGATTTACATCATTACAATATTTTAATGGCTGCTAGAGAACCTTGGTTAGCGATTGATCCTAAAGGGTTGATTGGAGACAGAGAATACGATGTTATTCAATATTTGTTAAATAAATTGCCTATTGGAGATTCAACACATGTTATTGAGAAGCGAATTGATATTTTTGTAAAAGAGTTGAACTTAGACAAAAAAAGAATGTTGTCGTGGGGGTTTGCACATTCTGTTCTAGCAACATGTTGGACCGTTCAGGAGGATGGTAGTTATAGCAAGCCTTTTATTGATGCCATCCATGTTTTTAAGAGCTTGAAGCAGATATAGCGAAGACTGTACGGTTTTTAATTTAGTATCATATTCTAAAAAATGGCTATCCCTCGGGTCTGTTAAGACTTTAGGGATAGCCATTCTTTATACCAGTTGATTATTTGTCGTTAGAAAGCTTGAGAACCTCCAGCAGCTTAAAGAACAAGCTGAGAAGAATGGCAACTATGGTGGCTAGAGCCATACCTTTCAGTTCAAAATGTTCTAGTTTCAGCGTTGCTCCGCTAAGTCCAATAACAAGAACAACGGTTGTTAGTATCAGATTGACTGGTTTGGAATAATCGACTTTGGTTTCCACCAGCATGCGGATCCCCGAAGAGGCGATGATACCGAACAGCAGCAAGGAAACGCCGCCCATGACAGGAGTTGGAATAGTTTGAATCAACGCCGAGATTTTCCCGACAAAGGAAAGAACAATTGCCAAGATCGCTGCTCCTCCGATAACCCACACCGAATATACGCGGCTAATCGCCATGACACCGATGTTTTCACCGTAAGTTGTATTTGGTGTTGAGCCTACTAAGGATGACAGCATGGTAGAGATGCCATTTCCGAGTAAGGATCTGCTTAATCCAGGGTCTTTGGATAAATCTTTTCCTACCATATTCCCGGTTACAATCAAGTGGCCTATATGCTCCGCTATGACAACTAAAGCAGCAGGAGCGATGATTAAAATGCTCGCCAGATCGAATGTTGGGCTGTAGAAAGTAGGGAGTCTGAACCACTGAGCAGCTCCTAATGTTTCTCCAATATGCACCAAACCTAGCAATGCAGCGAGTAGGTAGCCTGCAACGATGGCTACCAAAATCGGGATGACCTTCAAAAGCCCACGAAAGACAATGGAACCTACGACTCCTACCAAAAGTGTAAAAATAGAGACCGATATAACGATAGGATCTGGAACCCAGGCTTCTTTTAAATTAGCCGGCGGAATAATACCTGCCATTGAGGCGGCTGTAGGTACCAACTCTAAACCGATAACGGCAACGATCGCTCCCATCGCAGCAGGTGGAAATACGACGTCAATCCAGCGTGTCCCCACGACACGAATCAACAACGCTATGATCGTAAAAATCAATCCGACGACCAGAAATCCGCCTAACGCCGAACTATATCCTTTGGAGGCGAGGACGGCGAAAACGGGAGAGAGGAAAGCGAAGCTTGACCCCAAGAATGCGGGGATCTTTCCTTTTGTAATGAAAATATAAAGCAAGGTGCCTATTCCGTTCATCAACAGAATAGTAGCTGGATCGACATGAAACAAAATAGGAACCAGCACGGTGGAGCCAAACATAGCAAATAAATGCTGTAAACTAAGGGGAATGCTTTCGCCTATGGAGGGGCGTTCATCTACTTGAATAATACGAGACACGGTGGGAACTCCCTTCTTAAACTTATCGTACGATATCTTACCATATTTGGAATGAAAAAAAGAAATAATTTTCAAAAATTCTATAAGACAATTTAGAGGCATGCCTCTTGTTCATGCTGTCTTTACTTTGTTATTGACAGATTATACAATAGTCGGATAATCATAAGTTCATGGAGTCCTATATGTTACCTCATTCCAAGAAAAAATTCCGTTGGAGTCCGCCGCAAGTTATGGCGATCGGATTCTTAGTGATCATCCTAATTGGCGCCGTACTACTGTGGTTGCCAATCTCCTATGTTGGCGTAGGCAGATTATCATTTATTGACGCCTTATTTATGGCGACTTCCGCTACATGTGTTACCGGGCTGTCCGTGATCAATACAGGAGCACATTTATCGGCCTTTGGGGAGATTGTTCTTATTTTGCTAGTCCAAATTGGCGGTCTCGGCTTCATGACGATGTCCACACTCATTGCACTCGTACTCCGCCGCCGTATTTCTTTTCAGGAACGTCTCATCTTACAGGAAGCGATGAACCACCATTCAACAGAAGGTATAGTCCGTCTTATTCGTAAGGTGTTGATCTACGCGCTATATATTGAACTGGCAGGCGCGCTGTTATTCGCACTTCGCTGGTCATTTGAAATGCCAATCGGCCAAGCGTTGTACTTCGGCATTTTTCATAGCATCTCGATATTCAACAACGCGGGATTTGATCTGTTTGGCGGTATACCTAATAGAATGGGAAGTCTCATGCATTATGTAGAGGACCCGTACATGAACATCGTCTCGATGTTACTTATCATTTTAGGCGGAATCGGCTTTATCGTTATCTCCGACCTGCTTACATTCCCTAAGAATAGAAAACTAACGCTGCACAGCAAGGTTGTCTTAACTGCATCCGCCGCTCTGATAGTGGTAGGAACACTGGTCGTCTTTGTGTTTGAGTTCACCAATTCCCTCACGCTTCAGCCATTGTCTACCATAGGCAAAACGCTCAGTGCGATGCTGCAATCCGTGTCATCACGTTCAGCGGGAGTGAACACGGTCGATATTGCCTCGATGAGGCAAGCTACACAGTTTTTTATCATTATCATGATGTTTATTGGAGCCGCGCCCGGTTCTTCCGGTGGGGGGATTAAGGTGACTACCTTCGTAATCCTCGTCGGAGCGGTTTATGCAATGGTTCGAGGCAGGGAAGAAATTGTACTATTCCACCGAAGAATTTCGAAGGATCGGATTTATAAAGCTATTACATTTACTTTGCTCTCTTTTATCTTAATTGTACTTTCGACAATGATCCTTTCGATCACCGAGAACTTCCATTTCTTAGGTATTTTGTTCGAGGTTACTTCGGCGTATGCTACCGCAGGAATGTCGATTGGATTAACGTCTCAGCTCTCGGGATTCGGTAAGGTGTTTATCATTATTTTAATGTTTGTAGGACGTCTTGGTCCCGTCACATTGGCTTATACCTTGTCACCATTACCGAAAAAAGAACCGTATCGTTACCCGGAGGGGAAGATCACAATCGGCTGATAATAGAGGTGCTGCGATTCCTCATTCTTCACGAATTTCTACCTCTTTATCATTCTCTACACGCAGGAAAACCTTGATATGACAAGGTTTTTTTTGTTTTTCAAGGAAATCCCGAGAAAAATATAAGTCGGTGGAAATCGTTTTATTTACGAAAGTTGGAAGCGCTTTTAATATAAAAAGGGAAGCTGACGCGCTTACAAGTAAATACCAAAAGCGTAAATGCAAATAAAAGGGAGGAACGCAAATGACAAGAAAGCCGATCCGCATCATTACCGTATTATCAACGATCATTATGATTCTGGCTGCTTGCAGTGGAAAGGCCGACGTAAACAAGGATGCAGGTGCAGTCGGCAATGCGACGAGCACACCTGTAAGCTCGCCCACGGCAGCGGCCCATCCTAACGGCGATATCGGAGGATTAAAGCTTCCTTTGGTGGACAAACCAACGACGCTGACTTGGATGCTGCCGAGCAATTCATCCAATATTAAAGAAGATCGGCTGGTTGTTCAGGAAATATTAAAGCGTACAGGCATTAAAGTCGAGTTCCAGACGTATTCACCTCAAACTTATCAAGATAAGCTTAAGGTTGTTGTCGCCTCAGGCAAGCTGCCGGACATTTTCAGCGGGCTCAAGCCGGCGGAATTAAAGAAAATTGGTAAACAAAAAGGTGTAGTTGCCATCAATGATTACACGGACCAGCTTCCGAATTTCAAAAAATTATATGTGGAAGAAAACAATTGGGTCATAAAATCTTACGGCGATGAAAACGGTAAGCTGTACACGTGGCCTATATTTAACCTGAATCGGGATGTCAATCACGGTTTTATGTTTAGAAAAGATGTTTTTGACAAATTAGGCATAAAAGAATGGACGAATACGGAAGAGTTTTATCAAGCTCTCAAAAAACTGAAAGAAGCTTATCCGGACTCCTACCCGTATGCCTCGAAAGGCCTTGCCAATATTTTTAGAGACTGGTCGTTCGGCTGGGGCTTAGGCAACGTAGATACGTATCCTTCTTATTATGACGAGAAGGATAAAACTTGGAAGTATGCGAGCGTTCAGCCCGAGCACAAAGAAATGCTGGATTTCATGAAGAAATTATACAACGAAGGCTTGATGGACCCTGAGTTTTTGACGGATACACAGGATTCGTGGACAACGAAGATGACCACCGGCAAATCTTTTGTTACTTGGGATTGGATTGGACGTTTGGATTTATTCTATAACCAAATTAAGGACAAAAATCCCGACTATAATCTGCGTTATGCCAATCCGATAGGACCGACGGGCAATGTAAGAACACTGCCTAAAGTATCTGATTTTAGCGTGACAGTCTCCAACAATAAAAACAAAGAAGCAGCTCTTAAACTGCTTGATTACTTGACGAGCCCGTCCGGCGGCGAATTGATGACGATTGGGGTCGAGGGTGTGAATTTTGAGTGGGGCAAAGATGGAGTCCCTGTCTATCCGCAACTGAAGGATTTGCCTCTGGTTGACATCAGCGTACTGGAAGACCGTTATGCGATGTGGTTAGAGGGAGCCTACTTGCGACCGGATCGACGCAGTGTGTATTACAAATTTTCTGAGAAAGAACGAGAAGCTCAAGATAAGATTCTGAAAGGGAAAAAGTTTGAGCCCGTCGATCCTATTTTAAACTTCACAGATGAAGAAATATCGACCCTAGCTCAACTGCAAACCACGCTGCAAAAAGCAGCCGAAGAATTTAACGCCAAGTATATCCTTGATAAAAAATACGGGGATAGCCAATGGGAAGAATGGAAAAAAACGATTGCGAAAAAAGGACTGGATGCGTATATCAAAGTCTACAACGACGCTCAAAAACGGTATGATGCAGCCAAATAAGAGATCAAGCAGCTAGAGATGGTGAGCCGGGCGTTCAGAAGTTAGTTTCTGGGTGCCCTTCATCGGTAAAGGAGGGGATGGAACCGTGCAGCAACCAATCGCAGATGCTTCGGCAGCATCATCGAAAAAACACCCAAAGACACAATCCCGATTATCGGCCGCATTTAAGCATATGAGACGGGATCGACAGCTGCTAATACTCTTCATTCCGTGTATAATCTTCTACGTTTTATTCCGTTACGGACCCTTATACGGGTTAATTATAGCCTTTAAGGATTACAGCGTCTTCTCGGGTGTGCTGGGCAGTGAGTGGGTCGGGCTGAAGCATTTTATCCAATTTTTCACCAATCAAGATTTCTGGATATTATTCAGAAACACACTATTGTTAGGTTTTTATACGCTGATATTTGGCTTTCCTTTTCCGATAATATTGGCCATTTTGCTGAATGAGGTCAGATTGCAGTGGTTCAAGAAATCGGTTCAAACGTTAAGCTATCTTCCTGCTTTCTTATCCGTCGTCATTATCAGCAGTATGATCATCGATTTTCTCTCACCTACCAATGGGTTATTCAATCAACTTCTTTCTGCTGTCGGCTTTGAAAAAAAGTATTTTCTGATTGATCCCGACTGGTTCCGACCGATCTACGTAGTGTCTGAAATATGGGGCACGATGGGCTATGAAGCGATTATTTATTTAGCAGCGATAGCAGGAATAAGCCCGACGCTGTATGAAGCGGCGAGAGTCGACGGAGCAAGCAGATTCCGGATGATTTGGTATATTACTATTCCTGGACTGCTGCCAACCTTACTTGTGATGTTTATTTTAAAGACGGGATCGATGATTCGGATCGGTTATGAAAAAGTATTGCTTTTATACAATCCGATGACCTATGACGTTGCCGATGTTTTTTCCACGTATGTATACAGAAAAGGTTTATTGGAATCAAACTACAGCTATGCGGCTGCGGTTGGCATGTTCGAAGCGGTAGTAGCCATGATTATGCTGCTGGGTGCCAATTATTTGAGCAAAAGGATCGGGGGGAACGGGCTATGGTAGGACAACGCAGACTGTCTGTCTTCGGCATTGTGAATGGAATCCTATTGATCTGTGCAGCCATAGCGACTCTGTATCCTGTTCTGTACATGATAGCAGTCTCTTTAAGTGAGACCTCATCCGTCATACAAGGAAAAGTCTTTTTATTTCCCAAAGGAATCAATCTGGGTGCCTACATGGAAGTGCTGAAAAACGATAAAATTCCAAGAGCATATTTGAATTCGATTTATTATACGGCGCTTGGGACGTTCATTAATTTGCTGTTTACTTCGATTGCTGCTTACCCGCTTTCACAGCGAACATTTTTCGGACGCAAGTTTTTTATGCTGGCCATTGTGATGACGATGTTCTTTAACGCTGGTATTATTCCAACTTATATGGTCGTACAGCAGTTGGGACTTTTGGACACAGTATGGGCGATTGTGCTGCCGAATGCGATATGGACGATGGAATTGATTATTCTGAAAAGCTTTTACGAAAACATGTCCAGCCAAATTAGGGAGGCTGCGGTCATAGACGGCGCTTCTGAATACCGCATCTTGTTCAGTATCGTCATCCCGCTATCCAAGCCGGCCCTTGCTTCCATCGGATTATTCTATTTCATGGGACATTGGAACAGCTTCTTCCTCCCGATGATTTATTTAAGCGATAAAGATATGTACCCCTTGCAGGTTGTACTCAGGGATATGCTTATCTTCAATGCTGAAAATGATGCCGCCCTTGTCGATCGGGCCGCCTTGGCGCCGCAAGCGATGAAAAATGCCACGATTGTATTGTCAATGATTCCAGTCTTAGTAATTTACCCATTTGCTCAAAAGTATTTCGCGAAAGGGGTGATGCTTGGTTCCGAGAAGGGTTAAATAGACAAATGTGGAATATTAGTTGGAGACAAAGGTGAGAGATAATGAGGTGACACCAATGAACCGATTAATGGCTAACAGAGGCTTGCTGCAAATCTTTTTCGCATTATTGCTAGTCATTGTGATCATGTTTGTATCCAACTATGTTGTCTATAAAAATTCCATTTCCGGGATCTATGAGAAAGTGACGCAAAATAATCGGTTAGCTATCAAAAATATTATTCAATCGTTTGACAGCAGCTTTACGAACGTTAACAATCTCATGTTTAGCATCCAAGGACTGCCGTACGACAATCTTGAATCAGCTGAAGACAAGCACATCGATATGACAAAGGCATACACGATGCAGGAAAACATCTCCAGGCTGGCCTCTTCCGTGGATTATATCGAAGATGTGATCGTATT
Source organism: Paenibacillus sp. J31P190 (assembly GCF_059692075.1). NCBI lineage: Bacteria > Bacillati > Bacillota > Bacilli > Caryophanales > Paenibacillaceae > Paenibacillus > Paenibacillus sp. J31P190. The sequence goes on from NZ_JCAUAS010000033.1 coordinate 29,106, forward strand.
TTACAACAACATTGAATTAGCCGTTACGGCTAAAGGCACCAGTGATTTGAAGATTCTTTTTGAAAAAAAGTACAAACACGAAAGCTGGAATTATGAGTATTGGCGGGCGTTTGCCAAATCCAAGCATGCGTTAACTTTTTTTCCGGTGGAAGACTTTTCCGTTTCAAATGACGGTTTAACGAACAGAAAACAGCGCTTAATGGTGGCTATGGACGGCAATAAAGTCCGAATGTCCGATAAGAATGTCATGGTTCTGCTGAATGCAGACAAACTGCTGAAGAAAATCGATCTCAGCGCGATGATTCCGGGAGCTTCCTTGATCGTTCTCGATGCTAACCGCAATATGATTTTCAGCACGGACAAGGAATGGAATCTGGATAAGGTGTTAAACGATGTTTATTTTAATCCGTCACAGGAAGGTTCTTTAACTCGCGAGAATTTCGAATATAACTTCTATAGGTCGGAGTACAACGATTACATTTATATCAATAAAGTTCCGTATCAATTCCAAAATATTAATTCGGTTGCAACCGCCAATCACATGATTATGATCAGCGCGATCATCAGTGCCGTTCTGCTTTCCGCCTTTCTTAGCATCTACTTGTACCGTCCGGTCAAAGATATACTCAAATTGCTTGGCGGCGGGCATGTAAAGGGGAACGATTTTCGGAAAATATACAGCGGCATTGTCAGCGTGCAGGCGGAAAATGAATCGCTCAAAAAACAAATGGACTTTGTTGATTCTGAGATGCGCAGAGGTATTTTTCTGCAAATGCTGGATGGTTTTTCACATGGTCAGGAATACGACATACAAATGCAAAAGTATTATTCCGATTTTTTCCGGAAGCGTCAGTTTGTTATGGCTGTCCTGCACGTAAAACGTCTCGAGGAGTACGATCAACCCCTTCTGAGGATTGAGGAAATGACAGATATCTTGAGCAGCGGATTGAGCAGCAAGGTAGATCACTCTGTTGTATTTCATGCAGGCAGTATGCAGTTTCTGGCTCTCATAGGTATCGAGCAGGCCTCCGAACGGAAGACGGTTATGGATGCTCTTGAGTCTTTGGTAAATCGTGCTATGAAAGAAGAGCTGAAAGGGTACTCAGTTTGGGGGTGCGTCAGCAAATTGTACGATTCAAAAGTTAGTCATTGCAATGAAGCCTACCAAGACCTTACGAACGGCATGCTTTACCGGAATGTTAATATGCCTCGGACAATTGTCGACATGGAGGCCATTCGCTACGTCTCGGATATTTATTTTCCTTTTGAGAAGATTGAGAAGCTGTCTCATACGTTGTTAAGCGGAAAAGCAGACGATGGCATCCGAATTGTTGCAGAGATTATTCAGGAAAATAAGGATCGGAATGTCCATTACCATCAGCTTGCGCATATTGCCAAGTGCATATTTTTCTACCTTTCCAAGCAGGTCGAGGATTCTTCCGGAAATAAGGATTTTTGTAAATTGGAAATGGACTTTTGTTGGAAGGTGGATAACGCTTTTGGTTATGGCGAAATCCAGAACGCGCTTATAGAGGTGGTCCGATTCATCGCCAACAAGCGGAATCATGATCAGAAGAGCAAGCTGAATCCAGAGTTCATTTCCCAATATATCGAGCTGCACTATATGGAGAACTTGTATCTAGATCATATGGCCGAAGTACTGAATACGAGTCCCAAATATTTCTCGAACTATTTTAAGAAAACGTTCGGCATCAATTATGTGGAGTATTTCAATAAGGTCAGATTGTCGCATGCAAAAGAATATTTGAAACATACGGAACTGAGTATCGCGGAGATCGGGGAAAAGACCGGGTATTTGAATTCATCCACGTTCACAACTACATTCAAAAAATATTGCGGCATCTCACCGAGTGAATATCGCAAGAAACCAGAAGATTAAATCTAGGAATTCGGATGGGAAGAGGAGAACCAGAATGAAGGCTGTTGCAGCTCTAAAAGGCAAGATTATGATTACAGACATTGACCTTGGCGTCCTACCCGATGGTCATGTGCGTATACGGACCGAGTACTCGGCGATTAGTCCCGGAACCGAAATAACGTATATCAAACGCGCTTCGGAGCAGCAGGGTTTGCTAGGTTACAGCGCCGTCGGCGTCATTGAACAGATAGGGGACAACGTGACCGGTTTGCAATTGGGCCAGAGAGTCGCTTGCTACGGGGCCCCTTATGTACGCCATGCAGAATGGCTGACTGTCCCGGCTAATTTAACCGCTGTTGTGCCAGACCATGTCCGTCCAGAGGACGCAGCATTTGCGGGGCTAGGCGCCATTGCCATTCATGCGCTGCGCACAGCGGATTTACGATTCGGGGAATCCACGGTTATCGTTGGATTAGGCATTTTGGGTCAGATGATCGCGCAAATTGCTTCTGCAGCGGGTTTTCAAGTAGCGGGAATTGATTTGAATGCCAGTCGCGTTGAGTTGTTCAAACAGCAGGGGAGCGGGCATGCTTTTGTGGATCAAGAGCAGTTAGAAGATAGGCTTGGACAACTGACTGGCGGTCATGGCGTCGATAGTGTGATCCTGTGTGCGAGTGGCCCCGGTGAAGTGCTGATTAACCGCTCACTCAAGTGGATCAGGGATAAAGGTAAGATCGTTATTGTCGGAGATTTATCGACTGAGTTTTCTAGAGGGCTTATGTTCGGCAAGGAAGCAGAGGTTCTAATTTCCAGAGCCGGCGGTCCCGGGAGGTACGATGTTCAATATGAGCTGGAAAACCGCGATTATCCGATTGGCTACGTGCGCTGGACAGAAGGCCGGAATATCGGCGAATATGTTCGTCTGCTGGCGGAGAAGCGAATCAAGGTAGAGCCGCTTATATCTGATATTTTCACTTTGGAGCGTGCGGAAGATGCTTACCGGAATTATGAGCAGCCAGGCAAAGTGATAGGAACACTGTTGAAATACGAAAAAATAAGCTATTGAGGAGTATTAGAACAATGAAGGAGGAAGAAGCATACGGGTTCCGATTTGATATGAAAACGCTTACAAATCAAGGAAGGTTATTTCTGATAACTCTAAGGAGGTTTTGTAATGCCAAACAATAAGTATCGTGTGTTCGTGCTCATGATGGTCCTATTAATCACTTTGACTAGTTGGGGTGCTGTTTTCGTTTCGGCTGAGGGCAGCCGACTTTCACAGAAAACTTACGGGACCCCGGAGGAGCTCCTAATTCCGAATAATTATACGGTTGCAGTATTCAACGGCACTGTAGGCCGAGAAGATGGACATTATGTGCTTTATGCGACGAGCAAAGGGAAACCGGGGCATCTTAATGTCATTGATCTGGAGGACTATAAGCTGTTGCGAAGCATACCAATCGGCCCTTCGGAGAGTTCCTGGGCGCATACTGTCGCCCCTGACGGAACCTTATTCCTAGCAGCTGATGGTGGCGGGGCCAGGCTTTGGAGCTACTCGCCGGTTACGCATACGCCAACGCAGGTAGCCCAATTCGATGGGCAATCCGTACCGAATAGTATTACAACGGATGAGCAGGGACGTGTTTACGTGGGGACATATCCCGGCGGAAAGGTATACCAGTATGACCCTGCCTCCAAAATGACCAAGGATTACGGCCGAGTCATTGGCGCAATGGATCAAGAATATGTACGTTCTATCGCGTACCAAGGCGGGAACGTTTATGCGGGAACCGCACATAAGCAAATTGTGAGGGTGAATTTGGCAACGGGTATGAAAACGAATATTGCCGCTTCCCTCAGCGTTAAGAATGATACGGTATATGACTTGGACACCATTGATGACCGATATTTGTTTGCCCGTTATACGGATGGCAGCGGGGTGCCGGGAGAAGCTTACATCTACGATACGCAGACAGAAGCTTGGCTGGACGTCCAATTGGAGAATGTGACGGGATTGCATGCCACGGACTCACTAGACGGAAAACTGTACTATATGTCAGATAAAAAGCTGAAGACCTTCGATCTCGCGACGCATGAAGTCGCGTTGACAGGAATGGAATATGGTTCAGGCTTACGCGGTGCGGATTGGGTGGAGATTCCGAATAACCCTGAACTGCCCGGCAAAACCTTGGTGACGGTACGTTATGACGGCGGCGTAACGTTAATGAATATCGAAACGAAGCAGGTTTATCTCAAACCGCCTGTTATACCAGGACTTCCTGGAGTTGTGAACCGACTCCAGAGCGTCTCTGAAACACAGTTGATCACGACTGGGTCACAGGCACGATCATCGCTTGTCAATCTGACAGATAATACGGCCAAGCCCTTCAGCATCGGTCAAGCGGATAGTGTATACCCTGTTGGAAATAAAGTATATATGGGGGTTTATCCGGAAGGCGCCCTGTATGCATACAACTTGGCAGCTGAACCGAGCGATTCAAATCCGAAACGTTTAGCTGTGTTAGGGGATGATCAAGAACGGCTTGTAAATATCACAGGCGGTCAGGGCAAGCTGTTTATTTCCACGATATCCGGTTATGGGACGTTAGGCGGTTCATTAACGGTACATGATTCGGCAACGGGGGAAACGAAAGTTCACCGCAACGTTGTCCAGAATCAAAGCGTACTCAGCACAGCTTACCTTAATGGCAAAATATATGGATCCACTACAATCCGGAACGGCCTTGGCTCCGAACCGACGGAAGAGGAAGCAAAAATCTTCGTATGGGATGTCGATAAGGAGCAAAAAATTGCTGAATTCCCTCTTCGGGTTCCCGGCTTGACGAAACCGATCTTCATCGGTGATCTGGCCGTCGGACCGGATGGCTTAATCTGGGGCGCATCTTACGAGTACATTTTTGCCATAGATCCCAATACGTACAACGTTGTAAAAAGTAAGAAAATCTATCCGAGTCTGAGCTTTAGCCAATGGGCTCATCATCCGCTTCGCTGGTCGGAGGACGGACTGCTCTACGTACTCTTTAATAACAAACTAACCGTTATCGATCCGCAAACGCTGGAGTTCCGCACGTTGGCGGACACATCAAGATTTGATCTGGGAATGGATGGGAACTTGTACTTTACCGATCAGGCGACCAATACAATTTTATACCGAATGAAGGTAGATGGGGAAATCGTGGAGGAGCCACCGGGCATCCCAGTTCCTGTCCGCAACGCAGGGTTGGAAGATAATGTGAATAATGGCGTCATTCCCGGCTGGACTTCCTTGTTCGCGACAGGAACAGATTACCGGTTTGAGATCAGCGGCGAGCGCAGCTTCTCTGGCTCCAAAAGCCTGAAGATCACGGATAAACTCCGGACAGCTTCCGTTGCCGTACAAAGTGACAAGATTCCGGTTAAACCTGGGGAAGAATACCAAGCGGGCGTCAATCTGTACATTGAGTCAGGTCAACCGGGATTCATGTTCCGCTTCTTTGATAAGAACAACGCGACGATCTCCACACTCGAAATCCATCTGGACGAATCCAGATTAGCCCAATGGCAGAAAGTGACTCTCAAAGGAAAGGCGCCGGCCAACGCAGCTTACGCTAGTCTAATCGCGGTAACGAGCCGTTATAATATTTCATCGGCGTATTATGATGATTTTTTCATTAGTGTCAAAGATTCAGTCCCGCCAATCTCAGTCGCAAGCATCAATCCGTCTCCGAACGAAAGCGGATGGATCAACAAGGATGCTGTCGTAACGATTGAAGCAAACCGTGCCTACACCATCACCTATTCGGCATTGGGGGCGCAGCAGATTGCTCAAACGACCGTAAAGGGATCATCACTCCAATTCCCGATATCTGCCGAAGGGGTTACGAGCGTGACGTATGCCGCTACGAACTTCTCAGGTATCAAGGAGACTCCACGAACGATGGATATCCGGATCGACAAAACGGCGCCGGTTATTGAATTCTCGGGCGAACGTTCGTATACTGTACAACAAGCGGTCTATATTGGCTGCACAGCTGCAGACGCATTATCCGGACTGGTTACGAATTCGTGTTCATCTTCACTCGTTGGGCAACCTGCCTATACGTTTGAACCTGGAAGCCACGATATTTCGGTGTCGGCCACAGACTTGGCAGGAAATACCAGTACTGCCACATTTACGTTTCAGGTTTCTGTGACATATGACGGGGTGTGTGGACTCATTCGTCAGTTTATAGCTGATGATCAGGGGATTGTAAGTGGGCTTTGCAGCAAGCTTCTGAATGCTCAGGAAGCGGAGAAGCGAGGAAATCTAAAGGCAAAGGAAGGCATGCTCCATGCTTTCTTTAACGAAGTGGAAGCCCAAAGCGGCAAAAAATTGACGACAGAACAAGCGCAAATTCTTACAAAGTTGGCAGGTCATTTGTAACTATTGGAGGAGAACAATGGATATAACGGTGATGACGTTTAACCTGAGGGTTAATGTCAAGCAGGATGGCGACAATGCATGGCCGAACCGTATCAATGAAGCGGCAGAGGCCATAAAAAAAGCAGGGGCAGCGATTGTTTGCACGCAGGAGGGAACGCACACTATGCTGCAGGATCTGCAAGCGCTGCTATCGGATTACGCCTGGCTCGGTGAAGGCCGTCAGGGAGGGAACGAAGACGAGCATTGCGCCATCTTCTATCATCGTGGTTTGCTGAAGCCAGTCGAGAGCGGGAACTTCGGTCTATCCGAATATCCTGAACGGCTCGGTTACATGAGCTGGAACGCTGGCTGTCCGCGAATATGCACCTGGGTACGGCTGAGGCAGCAAGACGGACAGGAGTGGTACGTGTTCAATACTCACTTGGACCATATGAGTGAGAAAGCTAGAACGAACGGCATCCAGCTTATTGTAGAACGAATCCGCACCATGGACGGCCGAGACGGGATTCCGACAATATTGACGGGTGACTTTAACTGCGGCCCAAGCAGCGATGTGATCGAATTTCTGACACAAGCGGGGCTTTGTAATGGTTATGGCGCGGACGATAATGTAGGCAGCACCTGGCATGACTTTAACGGCGGCGACACGGGAGAGCCGATAGATTACATTTTCGTGACTCCCGAAATTCAAATGAATTCAATCAACGTCGACCGAAGCGTGTACAACGGTCGCTATCCGTCAGACCATTATCCAGTCGTGGCGAGTGTGCGATTCAATTGAAATAAGACAAAGGGAAAGAACTCTGATGTTATTCATCAGGAGGGCTTTCTCTTTTGTTTGTTCATAACAAGGAGCTGCCGCTGTGACTAAGATGCGGATTTAGATAGGCAAGTTGCAAGTTGCCCAATTGTAGGGACTGAATGAATGAAATCCATATTCGCGGTTGAATGATGTTGCAAAAAGTACATTACCGATGCAAAAAAGCTGACATGATCAGAAAGCCTATATACGTAAATACAATTTATTTAATTTATTGTATTTATTACCATATATTGTACAAACTGCAACTTCAAGCTGCAAAATAGCCTTTAGGCGTGTACATTGTTGTAGAAAATACAACATAGGTAACTACTATAGCCCATTTGCCCTAACGGAAGCTGAATGAAACTTAAATCAAATTTTGAAAATCAGAAGATCGGATCAAGCAACTCGACATGGGAAAGTCGCGGCTCCCGTAACATCGACCATATTATGGTAGAGTAGTAAGATGGATTTTATTAGACAGCCCTATTCTTTTTTAATAGGAAAAAAGGAGATCAAAATATGCCAAAGAACAAAAACATTGAAATTAATCATGTGGAAATTAACGGTGACCAGAAATCTGACCTTCCGAGGTTAAGCAGTCCAGCACGTCGAGCGCTTGCTAGTGCTGGATACTTGCGGCTAGAGCAGTTCAGTAAGCTCACTGAGGCAGAGATCTTGAAGCTGCATGGTATGGGACCAAAGGCCTTGGATCAGATTCGCCAAGCCCTCGCCGCCAAGGGCCAATCGTTCGCCGATGGCTCTTGAAGTTATTCAGGTACATATTTGTTGTATAGAATCGGCATATTTATCCAAACTATGGTTGATGGAGGTGATCAATTTGAAAGATAAGTCCCAATCCAACCATAACGAGCCGACAATTGCACCGGGTATGAACACGCATGATCCACTTGAAAAAAAAGCGACCGATGAAGATGTTGAGAAGGGCGATGCTACTTCAGTGACTCGTTTATACTTGGATCGTACCCCAGAAGACTAAAGTCATTCATAAATCTCCCATTGGCCGAAATGGCTAACGGGATTTTGTTATATCCAGAAAAAAACAAGGCGGAAGAAAGGTTGACTTCTACATGATTAGCAGCCTGTGTAAAAGGAACGGACCAACATGCTGACCAACACCGACATACCATTTTCCCGCAATTGGCTTTTGCACTTGATGATTTTCGTGTTTGCTGTGTATTGGGGATTCACGGCTATCGCACCCACTGACCGGATTCAATGGCTTATGGAGAGCATACTTCCCGTTATCGTCGTGCTTGTTCTCGCTTTCACTTATAAAGTTTTCCGTTTCTCTAATGCTTCCTATTTACTCATGTTTATTTTTCTCTGCTTACATACCTATGGGGCTCATTATACCTATCAGGGAACACCTTTTGATATGTGGCTGAAGGCTTCGATTCAGTCCCAGAGAAGCTACTACGATCGGGTCGTTCATTTCACATTCGGTTTGTTCTGGGCATATCCATTCCGTGAATTGCTAACCCGAGCCGCCGCACAGCGTGGTTTTTGGTCATATGCCATTCCCGGGGCAGTCGTTTTTAGTTGCAGTGCCAGTTTCGAAATTATAGAGATGGTAGCTGCTTATGTAGCTGGGCAACATGGGGAGGAATATGTCGGACTTCAAGGTGATGTTTTTGATACTCAAAAAGACATGGGACTCGGATTAGCCGGAGCGGTTATTTCAATGGGCATACTTGCCTGGTATCTACACGGACATCATACGGATGATAATCCGTTTAAAGGCATTGAAAAGCAGCTCAAATAATCACATTGACGCTCCCTGTTTCACAACTTATGATGGGGATAACCATAATCTGAATGAAAGGAGAGACCTCACTATGATAGCTTTCGCACGACCTCCCTGCTAAGACGTAACCGCTAGTCCACCGCGAGCGCCCCCTGAATTGATTGAGCCCAATTAGCCAATCAGATTTAGGAAAGGAGCTCCTTCATGGACTATACAGCCAATCTCCCCAAACTATTTGCGCTCCGCTTCTTTTCCAGCCTTATCCCAGCCTACGTCATCGAGAGGCTTTTCTGGGAAGAGCGGGGTATGACCATTCAGATGGTCGTGTATACCGAAATTATTTACGCCCTGACAATCGTCCTTCTGGAGATTCCGACTGGCATTATGGCCGACAAGTGGGGCCGAAAAAGGATGCTAGTACTAAGCGCCCTCTTGGCGTGCAGCGAGTTTCTGATTCTACTGTTTGCGACGGAATTTTGGCACTTTGCCTGGGTCGTTTTCTTGGCGGGCGTAAGTAGATCAGCTAGCAGCGGCTCAGAAAATGCCTTGCTTTACGATTCCTTAAAGCTGCAAGGGAAGGCCTCTTCGTTCGAAAAGCAACTTGGCAGATTGAATGCCTGCGACTTCGTATCCGCGATACTTGCGGCTTTGTGCGGAAGCTTCCTCGCTAGTAAATACGGCCTTGAGCTGAACTATTGGATATCACTCGGCAGTACTATAATCGCTCTAGTCCTCTCATTGCTATTGATTGAGCCTGCTGTAGAAGACAGCACTTCTCACGAAGAAGTTATTCCTTTCAAGACATATGTCGCTGTGTCTCTGCGTTTTTTTCGAACGAATCCAAGTGTCACACTTGTGATGCTTTCAGCCATGGTGACAGGTGCTGCCATGGGCTACATTGAAGAATTCTGGCAATTGTACGTGAGCAGATTGGGTATGCCGGTTGTATACTTCGGCGTGTTTTCCGCCGCGATCATGCTGCTGCAGCTCCCTGGCAATTTGATTGCACACGTGCTGTTACGTTGGTTCAGCTATAAAGCGTTGATTTTCATGATTATGGTTGTATTCGCCGTCGGCTTCAGCTATGTTGCCATTAGTAAGGATTTCATCGGACTCACAGCGATGCTCTTCATTTGTTTGTTCTCTGGCGTGATGGAGCCGATCGCCACCGGCTACTTGCATCACCGGATCAATTCCTCCATGCGGGCAACGATCGATTCGTTCCAGTCGTTAGGGCAGAATCTAGTGCACACTCTCGCAGGTCTTGGCTTCGGCTACTTCGCTTCAAAGTATGACGTGTTCGGCGGCTATGGCTTTATTGCACTACTGTGCTGCGCTTTTCTCGTTTGGTTTATTGGAGCATCCCGTAAAATCGAATAATAAACACGGTGCAATAAGAGACGGCGGCCCTAATTGGCTGTCGTCTTTTCTGCATAAAAGCTTGGACGATGAATTTATTGACGGGAGGATGTTGTCGCGGTAAAGTACAATTGATTGAATGTTAATGGGAAAGGGTGACCGTATGACGAGTAGTGGGAAATTCGCTTGGACATGGACCATACGTGAAGAGGATTTAGAGGAATACGTGACTATGCATCTGGCTCCATGGCCGGAAATTATGGAAGAACACACGAAAGCCGGGATTAGGGATTACTCGATCTTTCAAAATGGCGCACAATTTTTTTATTGTTTCTTGTGCGATGATGTAGAAGCTGCTTTCGCTTATTTAGCAGAAAGCGAAGCTTGTAATCGATGGAATGCGATTACTTCGAAGATGGTCGTCGGATCCTTCGACTTCCGCGAAGCGGTGCCAATCCAACCGATGCGTGAAGTGTTTTATTTGAAATAGATAGAAGAAGAGCCATGGAAAGCAGCAGCTTCCCATGGCTCTTTCTATTCTATCATGGGATCTCTGAACCCGGTGTAACCGGAATCGTGATCTCCACTTCCGTCCCCTCGCCGGGTACGCTGCGATACGTCAAATTCGCTGGCTCGCCGAAATAATGGCGAATGCGCTCGATGACGTTTTTGACGCCGTATCCGCTGCCGCTGATTTTGCTGCGGCTCGTACCCGTCATAATGTCTTCAACCTGGGTAGCACGCATGCCGACACCGTCGTCCTTGATGATCAGGTGAATGTTGTCATTCACCCTCGTGCCATTAATCGTAATCGTACCTTCACGGTGAGTACGTCCAAGAATACCGTGCAGAATCGCATTTTCTACGATGGGCTGCAGAGTAATCTTCGGAATCGCGTTATCTAACAGCTCCTCCGGCACATGGATCTGAAAATCGATTTTATTTTCAAATCGGATATTTTGAATCTGTACATAAAAAGAAACATGCTTTAATTCTTCGCGGAGCGAAATAATATCTTTCCCGCTGCTTAAGCTGACTTTGTAGAAGCGGGCTAGCGCTTTAACGACCTTTTTGATGTCCGTGTTAAGACCGCTGTCAGCCATCCAGTTAATGAGGTCGAGCGTATTATACAGGAAGTGAGGATTGATTTGCGACTGCAATGCTTTCAGCTCCGCGTTTTTCACTTCTTGTCCTAACCGGTAATGCTCTTTATTCATCGAACTAATTTGTTCAATCATGTAGTTGTAGGTCTGAATCAGCTCTCCAATTTCATCTTTTCCTTGCGTTTGAGCCAGTGCGATTAGATTGCCTTTCTGTACATCACGCAAACGGCTTGTCAATTGTGAAATGCGCCGAGTGACCGAGAAGGAGAGCAGATAAGCTAACAGGTAGGCAAGACTGCTGACAATAAGCAAAATAACTAGCAAGTCATTGCGCAGCTCATGGCTCTGCTGAACGACTTCATCCAGCGGAATGACTGTCACCATACCCCAATTCGATGGAAGCTGCCGGTATAAATAGTAGTTATTGTTGCTTTGCCAATTCATCGTTACTGCGTCGCTGGCCATATCCGGCAGGGTAAAGTCGGTAAGAGTAAGAGGTTCAGAGGCAAGCACGATCTGGTGATTCTGGTCGACTAAGAAGGTGGCGCTTTTCTTCACCACGTTGGCTTTTTTAAGCATGGAGCGCAGTGTCTCCGCCTGTACATCCACCCGCAGTTGGCCGATGGGTACCGAATAATTATTTGGATCCAGAATGCTCCTAACCACATAGAGGGAGGAGTTATCATGGGTAGCATGAGTACCTAATTCCGGTGGTGAGCACCATAAATATTTGGCATGCAGTTCGTTTAATCGGGCGAAGCAAGGGCTGTCAACGGTCTGGTCAAGGGGCAGGAAATTCTCCGATTCGTTGGAGAAAATAAATGCCTTCGGCACATACAGAATGACCCGAGAAATATCAAGACTGTCCTGCATAGATCGGAGGAGTTGCTTGAGATTGCTGTAATCCTGTAGCTCACGATTAATATTTTGCGTGATACTCGTGTCCATTAAAATGTCAGAAATGGTTGTATTGGAAACCAGAATATTCGTCGTTTCCGCTATTCGCTGTACGCGGTAGCTGAGGAACGAATAGGTCTGGTCGAAGCCCTGCTTGGCCGAATACGTCACATGATTAATGATGATGGCTGACATTTTATCCGATGCAATGAATTGATAGAAGCCAAGTGGAATCATGATCAGCAGCAAATAAGTAACCATGATTTTATGCCGTAATTTCGCGTTGTACAGCCATTTTCGTATCGTTTGAATCAAAGTAAACATCATAGCTGGCATCGCTCCCGGTACTCGGAAGGTGTCATCCCCGTAGATTTGCGGAATATTTTGGAGAAATGCTCCCCATCTTTAAACCCCACTTGTGAGGCGACGTCGAGCACTTTCAATCGATTATTTCGGAGCAAATCCTTCGCCTTTTCCATTCGGTATTCTGTGACGTATTGCTTGATCGTTTTGCCAGTCGCTTCTTTGAAAATCGAGATGAGATGAGAGGCAGTCATTTGCATATGATCACTCACATCTTGGACAGACAAGTTATCCTCTGCAAAATGCAGATGAATGTAACGAATGATCCGCGAGCTGGCAGATGACATGGTTCCGTTCCCGCGTTCCCTGAAGGATTGCTTCAGCTCATCCAGCTTCTGGGTGATGACTCGATGAATATCATCTAGGAAATGACATTCCAGAATAAGCTTCCACGGCACATTATTTTCTTCCGAGACATCGAACAGGATCACATTTCGGCTGCGAGCAAATTTGTCCATTTCCAAAGCAAAACGATAATAGAGCTCTTTGACGCTGACAATTAGCGTTCCAGGATGCTGGTGAATGTCTGCGGTGACCGTGTTCAACAAACGAGAGATTTCCTCAAAGTTTTCCTCAACAAGTGATTCTTGGAACCTGTTGAATAACTCAGCCGGAACTTGATAATGTTCGGAATGTGTTTCGCTGCCATGGCTATCATGCAGAATGACGGAGCACGGTTTATGGAAAAATGACTCCTGAAGACGGAGGACAGCACTTGTATACGACTCCTGCAGCTGTTTAACCGTGGGTACTATTTTCCCCGCGGCAATGGAGAAGGAATGAAATTCCTTTTTTAAAGCAGAAGAGAGCTCGTAACAAACGTGATGCAATCCACTGTTTTCTATAGGCTCTTTGCCGCTCGAAAATAAATGAAGGATGACGTGATTGTCATCTTTCAATGCATACAAGTACGGGTTTTCGAAGCCGTTCAAGGCTGATTCCATGATGGAATTGATGATTTCTTTGGTTGGTTGAGGCGTGATTAGCTTGGACATGATCGTAACCGTTGGGGCGTGAAGCGATGCCTCGAAACCAACGGCCAACAGCCGCTTAACTAGCAATTCCTCGTCAAATCCCCCGCGAATGAGCTGAAGCGCTGCTTCTTGCTTGATATAGCTCTTATTATCTCTGGCTACCGCGTCGTTCGCCAAATGCCGCTGCTCTTCCAAACAAATGGCTATTGCGCTTCGCAAAGCTTCTTCTAGTTCCTCGATATCAATCGGCTTCTCTACATAGCTAACCGCTTTCAATGAAATCGCTGCTTTCAAATAGTCTTTGTCCGCGTAACCGCTCATAAAAACAATTTTGCACAGCGGATACTTTCGGCGAAGGTGTGTGGCAAGCTCAATGCCATCCATGCGCGGCATACGAATATCTGTCAGCACAATATCGGGCTGAAATTGCTCAGCAATAGCAACCGCTTCTAGACCATCGACCGCTTCGACAAGCTCAGTAATCCCGAGTTCTCCCCATGCAATTGATTTACGAATACCTTCTCTCGTGAATTTTTCATCCTCTGCGAAAAGAAGTTTCATAGTTAAAATCGCCCCCAAGAATTTTCGAAGAAACTTATGATGTAAGCGTAAGCTTCTCTAGAGTTGATAAGAAAGTATAAGTTTTATATTTTGGCTTTGCACAACCTTGACAAACGCGCTCGTCCTGGAGGACGGCGGAACCGTTTATCCTAGGGTAGCTTAAGATTAGCGCATATTGGATAGCAAAGCCACTAACTTAGGTGCTATCTGCAAAAGTTACAGGGAATCGATATTTTGTCGGGTTACTACGCTGCATGGAACCTGTTAATTTAGTAACAGGAGAGACAACTAGAACCGGATGGGGGAACGAATAAAGATGAGAACAGGACTCCTGTATCGACTCAAGTCTAAGAAAACACTGCTGTTCATGATTGCTCCGGCAGTCCTTTACTTCTTGCTTTTCAGCTATGTGCCCATGGCCGGTATCGTGCTTGCGTTCAAGCAGTACCGCTATGATTTGGGCATTATGAACTCACCATGGGTGGGATTTGATAACTTCAAATTCTTCTTCATGACGGGTGATGCGTTTAGAGTCACTCGGAACACGATGCTTTACAATGCCGCTTTCATCCTTATTAATAATGGGCTGCAAATTGTGGTCGCGATCTTGATGGCCGAAATTGGCTCAAAGCTGTTTCGTAAAACGGCGCAAACCCTTATGTTTCTTCCGTATTTCTTATCCTGGGTAGTCGTAGGAGCTGTAGCGTACAATCTTTTTAATTATGAGCACGGAACTGTGAATACACTGCTTCGCTCCCTACATATTCCTGAGCTTGATATTTATACGACTCCGGAATATTGGAAGTATATTCTCATCTTTTTCTCAGCGTGGAAAGCGGTTGGTTACGGCGCTGTGTTTTACATGGCATCCATTCTGAGTATTGATCGAGAAACGTATGAAGCTGCTGAAATTGACGGTGCCAATGTGTTTCAAAGGATTCGATATATTACGCTTCCGTCCTTACGTCCAACGATAACAATCCTTGTTTTACTAGCGATTGGCGGTATTTTCCGCGGTGATTTCGGACTATTCTACCAACTCGTGGGCAACAATGGTCTGCTGTATCAAACGACGGATGTCATTGACACGTATGTGTATCGTTCACTTCTGGTCAACAATGAAATCGGGATGTCATCCGCGATTGGATTCTATCAATCCATCCTCTGTTTTGCGACCATTATGGTAACGAATTTCCTTGTGCGTAAATCGGATAAAGAGAATGCCTTATTTTAAACAGAATGTAATTTGCGGGGTGAACCTATGAGTACGACGAGTGTTAAAAAGAGTCAAATCGATCAGCGGATGCTGGATATCATTGGCTATGTGTTTATCAGTTTGATCAGTTTGGCTTGTTTAATTCCTTTTATACTTATTATTAGCGGATCGTTAACGAGCGAATCTTCGATTACGAGCGATGGCTTTCGAATATGGCCTAAGGAGTTTTCTTGGGACGCCTATGCTTTTGCGCTCAAACATCCACAGCAATTTGTCAGCTCTTATCTGTTGACGATTGCTTTAACCGTAACGGGTACGATTGTAGGACTGTTCATATCAGCGATGGCTGCCTATGTCCTTCAACGTCAGGATTTTGAGTGGCGAGGAGGATTTTCCTTCTTTTTCTACTTCACCACCCTTTTTAATGGCGGACTTGTACCTTGGTACATCCTAATGGTTAACTATTTACACATGAAGAATACCTTCTGGTCGCTGCTCTTGCCTCCGCTCTTAAACGTGTTCTATATTATCATCTTACGAACGTTTTTACGGAGCATACCAGACGCTATTACGGAATCTGCGAAGATTGATGGAGCAGGGGATTTCACGATTTTTATCCGTTTAATTCTACCTCTGGCGAAACCGGGACTGGCCACAATTGGACTGTTCACTGCACTGAATTATTGGAACGATTGGTTTAACTCTCTGCTGTTTGTACAGAATGAGAAACTGTATACCCTGCAATATTTACTTTATAAAATGCTGGGCAATCTCGAAGGCATTCGCAAGGTTATGGCCATTACAGGTATGCAGGTTACGGAATTGCCTGGTGAAAGCTTGAAAATGGCGCTCGCCATCCTTGTTACAGGACCGATCATCTTCTTATATCCGTTCGTTCAGCGTTATTTCGTGCAAGGCTTAACCGTTGGAGCTGTAAAAGGGTAACCCCGGGAATTCACATTCCCGGTTATCATAAATTATCTATCTTTTATAAGGGGAGAAAAAAAATGGCATACACCAAGAAATTAGCTAAACTCAGTCTGGCATCACTTTTCGTGATGGGTACTGTTCTGACGGCTTGCGGAACGAAGGATGCATCACCAACACCAGGTGCGTCTGCGTCACCTCAAGCAAGCGCTTCCGCAACTTCAAGCAGTGGTATTGATACAAGTAAAGAAGTAAAGCTGAAAATGGTTTTGCTTGGTTCCAAACCAAAAGCTTTTGATGAGGTTTATGGTGAAGTGAATAAAATCATGAAGCAAAAGATTAATGCGACGCTGGATGTTAGCTTCCTAGATTGGGGCGAGTATCAACAGAAATATCCGCTTATGTTCGCAGCAAACGAGGATTTCGATCTCGTGTTCTCGGCTACATGGTCCTACTATGCGCAGCAAGCTACGAAAAATGGCTATATGGAATTGACAGAAGATATGATTAAGAAGTTTGCCCCGAAAACATGGGCGGAAGAGCCAAAAGTAGCTTGGGAGCAAGCCAAAATCAACGGTAAAATTTATATGGTTCCACAAAACAATTTTGAGTACAGTTACCATATGGTCGGTATTCGAGGAGACTTGCGTCAAAAGTACAATTTGCCTGAGTTGAAAACGTATGATGACTACGTGACATATTTGAAAACGGTTGCTGATAAAGAGAAGGATTTCAAACCAAGTATCGGTGTGAGTGAGTTTAATGCTATTGAGTTGGTTCAACCGAATGAGTGGAACTTCGTCGTGCCTCAACTGCCAGTTGCTTATAAAGTAACGGATGGTTCGGGTAAACTATTCAACTATGTAGATACGCAGGAGTTCGCAGACTTTGCTAAGAAAATGAATGATACCCAAAAAACAGGTGCCTGGTCCCGAGATGCCATTGCCAATAAAGTCGACAAAACACAAGCATTCAAAGATGGTAAACTAGCTTCCGTAGAATGGAATTTAGGAACATTATTGCGTGCAAAATCCGAAATGCAAACCACACATCCAGATTGGAAAGTGGAGCTTTATGATCTCAGTTCAGACAAAAAACGTCTATCTAATCCGTTCATCAATAATGGGATGTCCATCCATGCAGGTTCCAAAAACTACGAACGCGGTTTAATGGCGATTGACTTACTTCGTTATGATCCAGAAATTCATGACCTGACCAACTACGGGATTAAAGGCAAACACTATGAGCCTGTAGGCAATGATCAGTTCAAACCGCTTCCTGCTTCTGCTGATTTCCCTCCGTCAGGTACAGATCCGTGGGGATGGAACTCCTTGCATGAACGTTTGGATTCCACGGTAGCTGCTGAAACGCAAAAATTCACAGAAAACTGGAAAAAGACAGTGACTGTCAACCATCCTTTAGAGACATTTACGTTTGATGATACCAAAGTGAAAAATGAGGTCGCCGCTGTTAGCAACGTAATGGAGACTTACGGTAAACCGCTCTTCTACGGTTTGGTTGATCCTAACGATGATAAGCATGGTCTGAAAGTATTTAATGATAAGCTGAAGCAAGCAGGTATCGATAAAGTTGTTGCTGAAATGCAGAATCAAGCTAATCCGTTGATTGCAAAAAAATAAGTTGAAGAGGTCCGGTTCCTGATTTCAGGAGCTGGACCTTTTTCAATTTTCTTTAAAGTACCCGACCCCTCCAAAAACAGGAAGGATGTCGAATATGTTAGGGAGTTAATAAAATCCCAACAACCGAGGAGTCGTTATTATGAAAATGAACAAGCCCTGGATGATCACAGCTACATGTATTGTTGTAACTAGCCTTATGACAGGATCTGCCTTTGCAAAATCCGAGAATGGCAACAATGCGGATAAAGCGGATTCGTCCAAACCAGCAGTGGAATTGAATGTAAAAGTTAATGCAGATAAGGATTCAACTGTAACCTCAGATACATATGGTAATCAAGGGAAAAACGGGTATCACGGTCTTCTTCACGCGCTCGAGAATGTAAAGGATAAGCCAGCTGGAACTGTTATTGCCGATCTTCTTTTGACTAACTACGGTGCTCACATTAGCGACGAATTAAAGGCTGAACTTGATGCGATTAAAGATCGTGATGCTGCACTTTCTGCTGTTGCTGATGTTTTGGACGAGCAGGGTAGTGTAACCGATGCGGTTTATGTTCAAAAGGAAGCCGTAAAAGCAAACATTAAGAACTTGAATTCCTACAAGAAACTTGGCAAACTTTTTGAAAAGCTTGGTAAAAAAGGCGTGTTTTTGTATGTGAATGGTGAGGAGCCTACTTTGGAAGTAAATCCTTTCATCAAAGATGGCAGCACATTGGTACCATTCCGTGCGATATCCGAATCTTTAAAAGCCGAAGTAACATGGAACGCCGAAGAACGTTCGGTAACCGTTACTCGTGGCGGAATTACAGTTAAGCTCTTTATCGATAGCACGAAAGCTACTGTTGACGGTAAAGAAGTAACATTGGAAGTTCCTGCGGCCATCGTTGAAGGCAACACGGTTGTACCGGTTCGTTTCATTAGCGAAGCACTAAAAGCTACGGTTAAATGGGAAGAAGAAACGAAGTCCGTCGTGATTTACGAAGAACAATAAGTTTTTTATGAGGAGCTTACCTTCGGGTAGGCTCTTTTTGTTTATTTCATTAACTGGAGGTCGGAATCCGTGGAGACTTACATCAGACATTTTTCGGTTATTGGTTAGTAGTCTAGTCTGACCTTATTTTCTTGGTTTATAGGAGTGATTGTTGTACGGAGTACAACAATTTCGTTTGTTTCTTCTCACAAAGCTGTCAATGTTGTATGGTGTACAACAATTTCGCCTATTTTCCTTCTATGGAGCTGCTTTCGGGAGAAATTGTTGTATTTTCTGCAGCAATCTAGAGAATAGCGCGGTATTTCAAGCTTTTTGTTGTACAACATACAACATTGCATGGATCAAATTGGGGATCACCCAGTAGGATACGCCTAAGCCTTTTTATAAGTCGATAGAATGAACAGGTAAACGATATTTTAGAGGGTTATTTTGAAAAATGGCCGATAAATAATGATGGATATGTCGATATTGCTGATCTTCAGCGATAGGTCGAACAAATGGTTCGACCGTAAATCGCAAGAAATGACGGGTAATCGATACTTTATCGGGTATTTTTGTGGTGGTGAACCTGTTAAACTTGGATGCAATGAACCAATATGAGTCCATACATTAATCCTAGAGGTGATCATCTTGTCACAGAAATATCCGCCAATAAGTCCGAAATTACCCGTTTTCATGCACGGTGCCGATTATAATCCTGATCAGTGGCAGCACGATCCACATGTGCTGGAAGAAGACATTCGCATGATGAAGCTGGCCAAATGTAATGTGATGGCTGTCGGCATTTTTGCTTGGTCAGCGCTTGAACCAGAGGAAGGTGTGTTCACCTTCGATTGGCTCGACCGTGTGTTGGACACATTCGCGGCCAACGGCATTTATGCATGGTTGGCTACTCCGAGTGGCGCTAGACCTGCATGGATGGCAGAGAAATACCCGGAAGTACTGCGGGTAGGCCCTAACCGGGTGCGCAACTTATTCGGTGCGCGTCATAATCATTGCTATACGTCCCCGGTCTATCGGGAGAAAGTCACAATCATGAACAAGCAGTTGGCAGAGCGCTATGCGCAGCATCCGGCTGTAGTGGGCTGGCATATCTCCAATGAATATGGAGGGGAATGCCACTGTAACTATTGTCAGGAAGCTTTCCGCGGATGGCTGAAGCGTAAATATGTAACGCTGGATGCTCTAAATATGGCGTGGTGGACTTCATTTTGGAGCCATACGTATACGAATTGGTCTCAGATTGAATCTCCTGCACCGCATGGCGAGAATTTGGTCCATGCGATGAATTTGGATTGGAAACGGTTCGTGACGGATCAAACGGTTGATTTCTGCCGTCATGAAATCGCTCCGCTGAAGGCGGAAAATACCGAGCTGCCCGTAACGACGAATCTTATGGACGCTTACGAAGGTCTTAATTACTGGAAGTTCGCCGATGTACTGGATGTCATTTCATGGGATGCTTATCCAACTTGGCATGATGCGGCGGATCAGAGTGATTTAGCCGCATGGTTCTCACTTAACCATGATATGTTTCGCTCGCTTGGGGGCGGTAAGCCTTTCCTGCTAATGGAGAGTACACCGAGCTTAACGAATTGGCAGCCCGTTTCAAAGCTGAAGAAGCCGGGCATGCATCTTCTGTCTTCCTTGCAAGCTGTGGCACATGGATCTGACTCCGTGCAATATTTCCAGTGGCGTAAAAGTAGAGGAGCCAGCGAAAAGCTGCATGGCGCGGTGATTGATCACGTTGGTCATGAGCATACGCGAGTATTTCAAGATGTAGCTGAGCTTGGCGGCGCTTTGGAGAAGCTGACAGATCTCATCGGGACACGAGTGCCCGCACAAACAGCCCTTATTTTCGACTGGGAAAATCGCTGGGCCGTTAAGGATTCTCAAGGTCCTCGTAATATGGGGATCAAATACGAACAAACGGTTTTAAGCCACTACCGCGCATTTTGGGAACAAGGCGTTCCTGTTGATGTCATCGATATGGACTGTGATTTCAGCAAATATAAGCTTGTTGTCGCTCCAATGCTATATTTGGTACGTCCGGGTGCCTCCGAACGAATCGAACAGTTTGTAGCGAACGGGGGAACCTTCGTCACTACGTATTGGTCTGGCATCGTGGATGAGAATGACCTTTGCTTCCAAGGCGGCTTCCCAGGACCGCTTCGCAAAACGCTTGGTATCTGGTCTGAGGAAATCGACGGACTGCATGATCATGAGGTGAATCGTGTCCTCTTCACGGAGGGCAACGCGCTTCAAATCTCAGGTGAATATGAGGTTCGTGAGCTGTGTGAGCTGATTCATACAGAAGGTGCAGAGACTCTTGCCGTCTATGGTGATGACTTCTATGCAGGTCGACCTGCGCTTACAGTCAATGCGGTTGGTAAAGGCAAAGCTTACTATATCGCAGCTCGTACAGATCAAACTTTCCAGAGCAGCTTTTATAAGCAGATCCTTAAAGAAGCGGGCATTGATGGTGCTCTACAAACAGAGCTTCCTGCAGAGGTAACAGCTCAAATTCGTACGGACGGTGTGAATGAGTTCATCTTCCTCCTGAATTTTAGCAATAAAACTCACACCATCACATTGGATGAACAAGCATATACGGACATGCTGGCCTCAGATTTCGCGTCGTCTGTGATGATTGATTCTATCTTGCAGCTCCAGCCTTACGGGGTACGGATTCTGAAGCGAAGTAAGCGGTAGAATTCATTGGAGAGTGCCTAATTTCATAAAAGAAAGAGGATGCCTGGCTATTAATACCAGCATCCTTTTTTGCTGCCTTTAAAGGTAAATGAGACTTCCATCACGAAGACACTCTCCAACATGAACCTTATTCAGCGAAGAAAAGTGGTGACGTTGCATGAAATCAGGCATAAGCAAGTGGTTTAATGAAATACGCAATCTGCGTATTAAAGCGAAGCTTTTTCTGCTCATTACAATTACTATGGCAGTCAGTTCTTGTATCTCATTAGTGGGGCTCCAGATTGCCTATTCGATTTATGATCAGCAAATTTATGAGAAATCATCTCAAGTTCTGAATCTATCATCTACCTTGATTGAGAACGAGTTAAACAAAGTGGAACGATTGACCTTTAGTATCATGTCGGATGAACAAATTCAGCAAAATTTGATCGTGATGAACGAGGATGAATCCGATTACAATCGTATCCAATCACGTGCCAAACTTGTGGATCGGCTCGTACAATACATTAATACGGAGACGTATATCATCGCAGCAGATATAACCGATGTGAAGGGAAGCAGCTATTCCAGCGGAAATTTGACAACGCTCTCATCCGAGCGGAGAGACCTTATTCAAATGACGGCTGACCGAGGCAATGGCACCCTGGGGTGGGTGAACCCGGACGCGCAGGATTACAGTTTAATTGCTGCCAGGCAAATTCGTTCCTTCGACAAATTAGAGTTAAACAAGCTGGGCACCTTGGTGCTGCATGTGAATTTAGACAAAATTGTTAACCAATACGCAAGAGAAGCCGTAACGAGGGACGGCGAACTTGTCATTGTATCAGACAGGAATTTAGTTTACCCGCGAGCAGCTAGTATGAAATCCTTGCTTAGTGAGGGGAATCCAGCGGAGTCGGCATCCAAGGGCTTTCGCATCATGGAACAGGACGGAGAGAAATATTTCGTTTCCCATATTCACTCTGATTATTTGGGCTGGACGTATTACAACACCCTGCCCTTCCAAACTATCTTTTATCATATTATTTTGATGAAAAACTGGATGATTGCCGCATTCCTGCTTAGCTTTTTCCTCCTTGTCGGGTTTGGGATGACGGTTGCAAGAAGCGTAACAAGGCCGATAGAAGGCTTAATTACCAACATGCGCGGCCTGCAAATTAGCGATCTGGAGAAGTCCGAACTGCCGACGATCGCACCATTATCACAGCAGATGGATGAGGTAGGCTTGCTGCAGCGTACGTATCGCATGATGCTAGTGCGTATTCAAGAACTGATCAAAGAGAACTACACGAAACAGTTGATCATCAAAGAAACCGAATTTCGCTCCTTGCAGGCGCAGATTAATCCGCATTTTCTTTACAATACGCTTGAATCAATCAATTGGATCTCCAAGATGAATGGACAGAAGCAAGTGTCCCAAATGGTTGAATCACTCGGCTATTTGCTCCGTTCGTCGATTAGTTTGAAGCAGGATATCATCACCGTGGAAGAAGAGCTGCAGCTTGTGCAGCATTATATTACGATTCAAAGGGTCAGATTTGAAGAACGGCTCGATTTTCGACTCGATGTTCCAGAACCTATAAGAAGTAACAGTATACCAAAGCTGACGCTGCAGCCGCTTTTGGAAAATGCGATTAAATATGCGGTAGAAGTTATGCTAGAGCCATGTGTGATTCAAATTATCGGCCAGGAAGAAGGCGAATCTCTTTTGCTCATCGTGGAAGATAGTGGACCCGGTATTGATGAGGCCTATTTAGAGCAGATCCTGACAGGAGAACGTAAATCCAGAGGCACGGGTATCGGTTTGAAAAATATTGATGAACGGATCAAGCTTTCATATGGCGAAGAGTTCGGCGTCCAAGTGGATAACCGCGCGGGCGGCGGTGCTCGTATTACAGTCCGTATTCCTATTACGAAAAGAGGGTAACTGCTTATGTATAAAGTGCTGTTAGTTGATGATGAACGGATGATTCTTGAGGGTATTTCTGCCATTGTGGACTGGCAATCGGTAGATACACAGTTAATTGGAACAGCGCGAAATGGTGTTGAAGCCTACGCCTTCGTGTGTGAACATACACCTGACATTATTATTAGTGATATTCGCATGCCCGGCATGGATGGACTCGGGCTTGTGGCCCGAGTAAAAGAAACCCATCCGCACATCCGGTTCATTATGCTTTCTGGATTCGATGAATTCGAATATGCCCAAATCGCCATGCAATATGGGGTGAAGCATTATTTATTAAAGCCATGCAACGAGAACAGCATTCTGAAGGCCTTAAGCGAAATTGCAGCGGAATACAAGCAGGAAGAGAGCAAGGAAGGCTTTATTCAGTCGATGAAGGCGAATTTGCGGAAGGTTCTGCCCCATGTGAAGGAACAGTTTCTGAAGGAGTTCGTGACGAACAAGTCGTATGGAAGCCGAGATTGGGATTATTATCAGGATTTATTTGGGCTGCAGGTTAGCGGAAAGAAAGTGCGCTTATTGCTTTTCCGTCTGGAAGACAAGTTCGAATATGAGCATCTTTTTGCCGTGAAAAATATTGCTGAGGACATTCTCGATGAACCTCTGTTAAGTTCAACTATTGCCGAGCAAATTCTGATTATGATTGAGGATCAGGAAGATATGGAGCGATTACAAGAGCAAATCAAAGAGATACGGCGTATTTTTATGCTCTATTACAAAATTGACACGACTGTTGCCTTAAGTGATTCGGGCGATATCGTAGAGGCGAGGCGTCTTTATCTGCAAGCGCTCGATTGTTTGGGGCATCGCTTTTATCTCGGTGAAGGCGGACTGATTACGATGCGTGATATCCTGGATTCCGCCCTATTGAGCAAAGCTGATTTCGTCTATGACGAAGATCGGATTCTGTTCCCGATAAGGGCGGGCAATTGGGAGGAAGCTGAAGTGAGAATTGAAGCGTTTCACGATCAACTGGCCAATTCCCGACTCGATATTCAGACGACCAAGTCGTATGTTATTCAAATATTTATTTCCATGACTCGACTATGTGCGGAAGAGCAAATGAATCATTACATGGGGCTTATTGGTCAAATATCTCAACTGGAGACCCTGCAAGCGAGCATCCATTTGCTGAAACAAATCGCATCCGAAATCACGCTTATTAATTTTGAACAAAATAAAAATAAACATTCGCAAGTCGTTCAAAAGGTTATTGATATTATAAATATGGAGCTAGCCAACACTGAACTTTCTCTCAACTGGGTAGCCCACCAGATGCTGTATATGAACCCGGATTATCTAGGGAAATTGTTTAAGAAAGAGACAGGAGAACGGTTCTCTAACTATGTGGTCACCGTTAGGATTAAGAAAGCAATGGAGATCATTAAACATCATGATGATGTTAAAATGTTCGAACTAGCGGAACAGCTGGGTTTTGGCGATAATCCGCAATACTTCTCCCAAGTGTTTAAAAAGATTGCAGGCTGCGCTCCTTCCGAGTATAAGAAGTTGACGCTTTAAATCTTGTTTTCACTGTTTTTTGAACATTTATCGCGGTAAATTAGATTCAACTTTCGCTCCTCCAAGCTGATAATAAGAAGTGTGGAGCGCAGGTGACTCATAGGGGGAAGCTAACTATGAAACGCATACCAATACCAGTCCTGCTCCTAGTCATGTTGTTGTTAACCGTAATCGGATGCAGCTCGAGTCAGCAATCAGCGAATGGGGGAACTGGGAAATCAAGAACGATAGAAACAGCGAAAAGTGAAAGCAAGCATGACGTTAAGCTTCGAATCGCTTGGTGGGGCGGTCAAGCCAGACATGACTACACCTTGAAGCTGATAGAGTTGTACCAGCAGCAGAATCCAGGCGTGAAGATCGATACCGAATATGCCGGCTTCGATGATTTTTGGAAAAAACTGGCTCCGCAAGCCGCAGCCAACCAATTGCCGGATATTATCCAGATGGATATCTCGTACTTAAATCAATATAGCTCGAAGAATCAGCTGGAAGATTTAGATGAGCTTACGACCAACGGAACGCTTGATGTTCGTTCAGCTTCAGCGGAAATGATAGACTCTGGACGAATTGGCGGCAAGCTTTACGGTATTCCTCTAGGGGTGAATGCAATGGGAGCGACCTTCGATGCAGCGCTGCTGAAGCAGGCCGGTATCGCTTCGATTCCTGTGAACTGGACTTGGTCTGATCTGGAGCAAATTGCCAAGCGTATGAAAGGACAAGGCAAAGTGCTCGATCATATGCGATTCGACCAGTTCTTTCCTTACTATTTGCGTACGCAAAATCAGCACTATTTTAGCTCGGATGGTACGAGTCTTGGTTATAGCGATCCCCGATATTTTATAGATTACTTCACGATGTATCTCAAATGGTACGATGCCGGCTACATGCGAAACTGGGATAAAGAATCTTTAACCAAATTGACACCGGAGGAGAATCCGGTTGTACTCGGTGACGGGTTCATGACAATGGCATGGTCCAATCAATTCGTGACTCTGCAGGAGGCCTCTAAGAAGTCTTTGAGCATGATTGGGCTGCCGGGTCCAAATGGGAAGCAAGGACTTTATTTGAAGCCGACGATGCTGTTCTCAATTTCGAAAAGCTCGAAGCAGAAAACGGAAGCAGCTAAATTTATTTCTTGGTTTATTAATGATTTGGAAGCAAATAAGCTCATAAATGGTGACCGCGGGATTCCGATTTCGGCTGCTGTTAAAGAAGGTCTGCAACCTCTACTAACAGAGGCTGATCAGAAAGTCTATGATTACGTCGCTTGGGCGCAGCAGAACAGCAGTGTTATGGATCCACCGGATCCGCCGGGGGCTGCAGAAGTAAGCAAGCTGCTTCGGGACATGCAAGAGCAAATCTTGTACAGGAAGCTCTCGGTGGAAGAGGCCGCAGCCAGATTTATGAACGATGCCAACGCAATTCTTGCTAAAAATAAGAAATAAGAACTTTTTGAGCAGTTTTACAAAGGGGGAAAAGGGCAGCTTCTTGCAGGCCGCCTTCCCTAAATAAATAGACATTGACGAATGTAAGGAGTGGAACTATGAAACTACGTGAAAATGATCACATAGTCGGTTATGTGTTTATATCACCTTTTATCCTGGGTTTTCTGATCTTCACGCTGTTTCCGATGTTTTCATCACTGTATTTTTCATTTACAGAGTACGATTTGCTCTCGGCTCCACGATGGGTGGGCCTCTCTAATTACGAGAAAATGTTCACAGATGACGACAAAATCATGGACTCGATCCGAGTGACGCTGACTTATGTACTTACGTCCGTTCCCCTGCGACTGATTATTGCATTGCTCGTCGCCATGCTTCTGAACCGCGCGGTAAAAGGAATTGGTTTATACAGAGCCACGTATTACTTACCGTCATTGATTGGCGGCAGCGTAGCGGTTTCCATTATGTGGCGGCAAATATTCGGAGATAAGGGACTAATCAATGCTTTTCTAGGAAACATCGGCATCCACACCAGTACATCTTGGATTGGCTTCCCGGCAACAGCGCTTGGAACGTTAGTACTGCTGTCGGTTTGGCAATTTGGTTCCTCCATGCTGATTTTTCTTGCCGGTCTTAAAAATATTCCGGGGACCTATTACGAGGCCGCAAGTGTAGACGGTGCTGGACCGATTCGCAAATTTTTCCACATCACACTGCCTTTGTTAAGCCCGATTATTCTTTTTAATTTAATCCTGCAAACGATTTCAGGCTTCTTAACCTTTACTCCGGCCTACATTATTTCTAATGGAGAGGGCGGGCCGCTGAACAATACCTTGCTGTATTCACTCTATTTATTCCATCGAGCATTCGTCTTCTTCGAAATGGGTTACGCTTCAGCCATGGCTTGGTTCATGCTGATCCTGATCGGACTCATTACCTTAGTTATTTTCAAAACATCGAAATATTGGGTTCATTACGAAAGCTAGGAGGGGTAGACCATGGTTTTACGAGTCAAAAATGTGAAAACGCTGCTGTATCATCTCATCGTTTGTACCATCGCGATAACGGCGATTTATCCAATTTTGTGGCTGGTCGCCAGCTCACTGAAGCCGAACGATGAAATTTACACAACAGCTACCAGTCTGATCCCAAGTCGGCTCGAGTGGAACAATTATGTGTCGGGTTGGAAAGGTTTTGCCGGCAATACGTTTGCTACATTCATGAAAAATTCATTCATTATTGTTATTCTCTCGACGATAGGTGCGGTGGTTTCCTCCGCTTTAGTAGGATATGGATTTGCCCGGATTCGTTTTGCCGGAAGCAAATTCTGGTTTTCAGCGGTTATGCTTACTTTGCTGTTACCTCAAGACGTAACGATTATTTCGCAATATATTTTATTTGCCAAAATAGGCTGGTTATCCAGTTTTAAACCGATTATTGTCCCTCAGTTCTTTGGGATTCCGTTCTTCATCTTCTTGATCATGCAGTTTATTCGTACGATTCCCCCAGAATTGGACGAAGCCGCGAAAATGGACGGCTGCAACAAGTACAGCATCTTTTACAAAATCATCGTACCTTTAATTGTTCCGGCACTCGTGACATCGGCGATCTTCTCCTTCTATTGGAGATGGGATGATTTCTACACGCCGCTGCTTTATTTGAACAATCCGAGTCAATATCCGGTTTCCTTAGCATTGAAGCTTTTCTTGGATAGCGAGTCTTTGAATAACTGGGGCGGCATGTTTGCCATGTCAACGATATCACTTGTCCCGATTTTCGTAGTTTTCATCATATTCCAGAAGTACATTGTTGACGGGATATCGACGAGCGGTTTGAAAGGATAAGAAAAGATGATTACAAACATAGAAAATAGCCAACTACAGGGAGGAAATGAAGAGATGCCAGCCTTACAATTTGATCCAGATGAAATTCGCAAAGTGATTGACCGTGTTGTTCATAGAACGTTCCGGATGGACTTTAATTGGGATTGGCCGGGCGGCGTAGCCTTCTATGGTGTAACCGAAGCTTATGAAGCGACGGGCAAGGAGGAATATCTGCAGCTGCTGAAGGATTGGATCGATGAGAAGCTGGAGGATGGCTTGCCTAAGCTGTCCGTTAATGGGATCTCCATTGGACACTCCTTGCTGACATTGTACAAAGAAACTGGCGAAGATCGGTATATCGATATTGCCTCACAAATGGCTGAATTCCTTCAGCATGAGGCTGAGCGTTTTGGAGAAGGCATTTTCCAGCACACGGTGAACTCGGAAACCTATAACTTTCCGCAGCAGGCCTGGGTGGATACCATGTTCATGGCAGGTTACTTCCTCCTACGGATTGGTTCCGTGCTAAAGCGGGACGATTATTTCGAAGATGGGTTGAAGCAATATCACGGTCACGAGAATTATTTGCAAGATATGACAACAAATCTCTACTACCACGGTTGGGATCATCTAGCACAAAATCATATGTCAGGCATATTCTGGGCCCGTGGCAATGCTTGGGCAGCGATTACGATGGCTCGTGCGCTGAGACTGGTGCATGTGACGCATCCTTCATTTATGATTCTCGAGGGCTCGCTGCGTGATCAATTGAGTGCACTTGTCCGCTTGCAAGATGAGAGCGGACTCTGGCATACCGTCTTGACGGACAAGGATGCTTATTTGGAAACAAGCGGTTCAGCTGGTATCGCGGCGGCGCTTATCAGTTCAGGTCCTCTTTATAACAAATACACGAATAAATCCATTCAGGGCATACTTTCACGCATCACGGAAGATGGGACAGTTACCCATGTTTCAGCTGGGACTGCGGTAATGAGAGACATTGACGGTTATAAAGGGGTTCCTTACAAACGGATCCAAGGCTGGGGACAAGGATTAGGGCTTACTTTCTTAGCATCCTTGCTTAATCGCAAAGACTGGTAGGAGGTAAGCGTTTATGAGCGTACACTTTAGGTTCGATTTTGGTCCAGATCAGAGCTCAAGCTGTACAAAAGAAGGGTTCACGAGAGTAAGCGGTCAAACGTATTACAATGAAAAAATGGGCTACGGCTTTCTGGATGGTTCAACGGTGTTTGAACGAGATCGTGGGCGTCCCGCGGCGCTCCGTCAAGATTTCTGCATTCCAGTTGATGCAGTCTTCGTAGTGGATGTGCCGAATGGCAGTTATACGGTTCAGACACTCATGGGGGACCTCATTACTTCGACTTGTACGGGATTAAAGGCAGGGCCCGGAAGACTTGTGCTGGCTGATGTTCTGACGACAGCAGGGGAGTTTGTTACTAGCAGCTTTACCGTTCATGTGGCAGATGGACAGCTGAGACTGGCATTCTCTGGTGTCGCCCCGCGAATAAATGCTTTAGAAATTACCTCGGCGCCGCAAGCTGCAAACTTGTATATCGTCGGTGATTCCACCGTAACCGATCAACCGCAGGATGGCTATCCTTACACGGGTTGGGGACAAATACTGCCGCTTTTTATAAAAGCGGACGCCGCTGTAGCCAACTATGCGGTTTCAGGCCGCAGCTCCAAAAGCTTCATGGATGAAGGACGCCTGGCGCCCATCCTTGAACACATGAATGCGAATGACTATCTGTTCATTCAGTTTGGGCATAACGATCAGAAGCTGGATGCGGAGCGGGCAACATCCCCTTTTACAACGTATAAAGAGTATTTGAACATTTACATACAAGAGGCCAGATTGCGGGGAGCTGTCCCGATTCTAGTAACACCTGTGCAGCGAAGATTTTTTGACCCTGCCGGTAAAATCATAGATACGCATGGTGATTATATCACCGCGATGAAGCAGCTCGCTGAGGAAGAGAACGTTCCTCTGATCGATTTGGCAGAAGAGAGCAGGCAGTTGTTTGAAGCACTAGGTCCGGAGGAAACGAAGTCATTGTTCATGTGGGCGTGGCCAGGTGAGTTCCCTAATTTCCCCATAGGCGCAGAGGATAATACACATTTCCAGGAAAGAGGCGGTATTGCCGTTGCCAAGCTGGTCGTAGACGGTATAAAGAAGCAAAATATCCAGCCGCTAATGAGTTATCTTCGCTAGGATGTGGTTGAATATCGAAGCTCAATCGAAGTATGATGTAGGATACCAGTTATGAGTGGCCAGCAGCACATATACCCCAGTCAGGGTGATGAGTATTAAATAACCCCAGCCAAGCGTGATAAATGTCACAATTGGCGGGGTATTTGTTTTGGTGTGAATTCAATTCGGGAGGATTTGACCATTCTAATCCAGTATAGGGCCGGAAACCAGGCAATTCATCGAAATAGAAAGTAAGCAGTGGAGCAGAATTCCACAATTTACTACGGCTTAATTTTACGAAACACTTGAAGTTTTAACTGAGTTCCTCTATATTAATTGATATATCAATGATTGATGCATCAACAATTGACTTATCAACAATTTGTCATGAATGGACAAGGGAGACCTCGATTCGTTGATTCGATCTTGTACTACATGGAGGCGTCTTAAACCGGAATTCATCGTCATATATGCTCATACCAGATGAATGAATCCCTAGTTTCGGTTGAATGATGTTGTAGAAAGTACAACAATTGCTGCTTAGATAGCGCCTCTTTCCCCTCGTTGTTGCATAATGTACAACAATTTGATCCAATACAGGCCATTTTGCAACAAATGGGTTCGAAATGTTGTACAAACTGCAACTTCAACTGGCCAAATAGCCGTTTGGCGTGTGAATTGTTGTATAAATTACAACATTGATTGGTACCACTATAGTCCATAACCCTTCGTAAAGCTGCTGAACGACTCTAAAATCGAATTTTGGAGCATACGCACCAGTTGTGAGGAGGCAAAATGAATCGACAGTCGCTAAGGAGGTATATTTTTTGACCCAATCCTATGTCAACGAAACTGGTTTATTTGATAAATTTCTGAGCCTCAATAAACAAATAAGCACTAAATTTGAACGTTGTACGGGTATTAGCCCGTCGCGGCTTCGTCTTTTACATCAGCTTTATCAGGTGGATGAAATTAGTCAAACAACGCTTCAAAAAGAGGTTAACATTGACAGCGCAGCCGTTACACGGCATTTGAAACAACTTGAAGCAAGTGGAATGGTTTCACGGCGTATGAATCCTGGCGATAATCGGGTCACTCTCGTACGTCTTACCGATCATGGACGAACAGAAATCATTTCCTTTAAAGAAGAAAAAGCACAATTCATTACTCAGATGCTTAAAGATTTTAACGAAGAAGAATGCAATAAGCTCTCCGAAATGCTCCAACGCATGTTAACGAATATTAGCCAATATTGAAGGGGAAATGACAAATGAATAACACCATAATCACGAACGATTTTAAAGAAATTATTACTGGACGCCGTTCTATAAAAAAGTATAATCCATCCGTCAAAATTAGTCGTGAAGAGATGACAGACATCCTAAAAGAAGCAACTCTCGCGCCTTCCTCCGTAAATATGCAGCCTTGGCGATTCGTTGTTATCGAAAGTGCCGAAGGTAAAGCAACACTTGCGCCGCTTGCTAAATTTAACCAGGTTCAAGTCGAAACATCATCAGCTGTGATTGCTGTATTTGGTGATTTAAACAATTCGGATTACGCCGATGAAATTTTCGGTAAGGCGGTCGAGTTGGGTTATATGCCTTTAGAGGTAAAAGAAATGACACTAGCGAAAATTAAACCACACTTCGCAGCGCTTGATCCGGTTGTAAATAAAGAAACAGTCCTTATTGATGCTGGACTTGTATCTATGCAGCTAATGCTTGTAGCGCGCGCTCATGGTTATGATACAAATCCAATCGGTGGCTTTGATAAAGATAAAATTGCCGAAGCTTTTGGCTTAGATAAAAATCGTTATGTTCCCGTAATGCTTATTTCAATTGGTAAAGCAGATGATGGCGGTCATAGATCCGTACGTCTTCCAATCGAAACCATCACGCAATGGAACTAGTCACTACTTTATCGAAGAATGGAGGACGAACGTCCAATGATTATTATTCACGCAGAATTCAATGTTGATCCAGCCAAACACGAAGCCTTTCTCAACGAGATTCACCCATTAATAGCTGCCTCGAGAGTTGAAAATGGTAATATTTCATATGATTTGCTCAAAGATACAGAAGTAGAAAATAAGTTTACCATGGTTGAAGTTTGGCAAGATCAAGCAGCAATTGCCAGTCATAATGCTAGTGATCACTTCACTTCCTTCGTTGGTAAAGCAGGAAATTTCCTCAATGCTCCCTTACAGGTAAAAGCTTATCAGGGACAACCCGTATAAAAAGTAGGTCTTGTGTTTTAATAGTAATATGTAAAAGGAGCTCAGGCCATGAAGTGACCCCCAAAAGTTAGACAGTATATAGTTAGACTGCCTTTAGCGCATGAGTTCGGTACTGTACCGGGCTCATGCCTTTTAGTTTTGCCTTTATTCGTTTATGGT
>NZ_JCAUAS010000034.1:0-61099 GCF_059692075.1 Paenibacillus sp. J31P190
TTCACCCTCTCAGGTCGGCTACGCATCGTCGCCTTGGTAGGCCGTTACCCTACCAACTAGCTAATGCGCCGCAGGCCCATCTATAAGCCACAGATTGCTCCGTGTTTCATAGTTCTCTCATGCGAGAAAACCAATTATCCGGTCTTAGCTATCGTTTCCGATAGTTATCCCGATCTTATAGGCAGGTTACCTACGTGTTACTCACCCGTCCGCCGCTAACTTATCCCGAAGGATAAGTCCGCTCGACTTGCATGTATTAGGCACGCCGCCAGCGTTCGTCCTGAGCCAGGATCAAACTCTCCATAATAGTGAACGATTGCTCGTCCGTATATCTGAAAGCTTAATTGCTCATTTGCGTTGCTAGCGAGATTTTGCAGTCTCTATTTTGAACGATTTCTCGTCCATGCTTACTCACTCGTTGTTCAGTTTTCAAAGATCAATTTCTTTCTTATTTCTTCACCATCCATTTAGCGGCGACTTTTTTAATATACCACATCGACCTAGAAGATTGCAAGTATTTTTTGAAGAATTATGAAAGTCATCTTCTTCATCAACTTCTTGTCGTTCTTTTCGAAGGGGCGAGTTATAAAATACCATAGGATGAGAGGGTAAGTCAAGCACCTACCCCCTATTTTTTTTGAGCTTGATAGTTACGAT
Source organism: Paenibacillus sp. J31P190 (assembly GCF_059692075.1). NCBI lineage: Bacteria > Bacillati > Bacillota > Bacilli > Caryophanales > Paenibacillaceae > Paenibacillus > Paenibacillus sp. J31P190. Next base: position 658 of record NZ_JCAUAS010000034.1, read on the forward strand.
TTCTTGCATACTTTGATATTTCCTTTGGCGTCGCTATTCGAGCATACATCCGGAAGATCACTTTATATCTGGATTCTATGGCCCCTTTAATCTCTTGATCAATTCTTTTGTCATTGAGATCGAACAACATTTCATCTAACTCTTTGCGAAGTACATAATCCAACTCTCTGCATTCCCGATCATTGAACAAAAATCCGAGCATACATCCATCCAAACCCCTCTCGACTGTAGAGATTTATGGCACTTACAGTTTGATTGAAAGAAGAGCCGACCCTTATTCGGTCCGCTCTCCTTACCGTTTTACTGTTATGCTCAGATTTTGCCATTTTTATGACAGAAGTTCTGAAAATATTTTACAGATGCACCAACCAGTATGTAAGTGTACTTTCAATAATTGCCGCGACCAGCAAAAGTACAACAATGGATACGATTAATGGCTTAGTTAGATGAAGTATTTTAACCAGCTCCGCACGTGCGGTCTTCTCTTTATCGGGTACAAAGAGCTGTGCTCCGGATTTCCAGACCAATAAACCTAATTTAAGCCCATATGCACAAGCAATTAATATGACCGGAATTTCTATGATACCATGCGGAAGTATCCCCTTCAGAACAATCGACAATGTGCTTTCTTGCGTTTGTAAGGAAAGTACGTAACCGAGTATCATCCCATTAGCGATCAACATAAAGAGTGGCAGAATACCTAGTAATAGGCCAAGAAAGATAATGACCACTGACTTAATCGCGTTGTTTAGAAAGATGAAAATAAAAAACCATAATTGGGGATTATCCTTACTGCTCAGAGATTGACTTAAAGATTTGAGCCCCTTCATCTGCCCTTCTAAGAAGTGAGAAAACTGATCTGAATTCGCCCAACCTAAATATAAACTAAACCCAAAAACTAAAACGACGACGATGAAGTAATGTTTCATTTCTTTAAAATGTTGGAACAGTTGTCGGAATTTCATTTTCGTTCCCTCCAATTTCGGAAGCATAAGTACTGTGTACGAGCATACATTATTTACTAAAGAGTATACAAGCCTTGCCCGTATGTAAGGCTTAGAGGAGGTACAAGCTATCCATGAACTACTTTTTCGTTGTAAATGCTCGTAAGTTTAAACAATATGTGTTTATCGCGCTTGCCATTGTGTTCGCTGCCGCTATTGTTTATTCGGAACAAAGTAATGTATCCGTCTTCTCCACTGCAGAGCCTTCCGCTATTTATAGCGTTCAGACCGAAAGAAAGGTTATAGCTCTGACCTTTGATATTTCATGGGGAGAGAAACGTGCGGAACCTATTTTGAATATTCTTAAGGAAAAAGGTGTTAAGAATGCAACCTTCTTCCTATCCTCTCCGTGGAGTAAAAGCCACCCAGAGATTGTGGAACATATCAAGAAGGATGGTTTCGAAATTGGAAGCCATGGCAACAAACACGATAATTATAGTACGCTAAGTGATGAAGAAATACGCAAACAGATTACTACAGCCCATGGCATTTTAACGGAATTGATCGGAAAAGAACCGAACCTAATTCGTCTTCCCAATGGTGACTTCGACAAACGAGTGCTTCGAATTGCGGATGATTTAGGGTATTCGGTCATCCAATGGGATACCGACTCTCAAGACTGGTTAAATAAAGGTGTTGATACAATCATTAACCGTGTAGTAACCAAAGCGCATCCAGGTGATATTATATTACTGCACGCCAGCGATTCGTCTCAGCAAACACATGAGGCCTTACCAGTTATCATTGAGCAGTTAAGAGCTAAGGGTTACGAATTCGTTACGGTAAGTGAGCTAATTAAGCAAACCCAGGTAGAGACGAAACCAGTTGAAGATCAGGCAATGAAACAAATCAATTAATGAGCTATGCTCAGATTCAAAAAAGAGCTAATTAAATTAGCTCTTTTTGTTATCCAATATTTTATGTAGAATCAAAATTTGCCATGCATTACAAACAAGCAACGGAGCCAACATAAATAGACTTGATGCTGCGTTATCTAGTTTTAATGCAGGTACGGCTTCAAGGACGGATACAGCGCACATAAAGAACAATGTCGGGATAAAAGCGTTCCGATTCGTCATCTTTACCTTCCAATACGCAACTGCAACGGAAATTACCAATATGATAGCAGGTAAAATGGAGTAGCTCAAAACGGATTCTGTGCCCTCAAAATTAGTCATTCTCAGATATACGAGATCAAATAGGACAACAATAACGACAGCCAATTGTAAAAGATCCCATACCGTTTTGGAGCGAATAATACCCGCAGCAATAAATCTGACAATCAGATAAGCAAAAAAGCCCATTTGGCTCAGCACGCTTATCGTGGCACCACCAAGCAACATATTTAATACATTAAAACCTACTGCCGATAACCCCATAACCGAAAATTCTTTGTCGGAATATTGTAAGATGAGTCCAATTCCTATAGATACAATCATTCCTAATAACAATGTTGTCCAAAATAAGTGAAACCACTTCCGCAGCGTCAAGATCAATTACCCCCATACTTCAACTCTAATTGTTAATTGTACCAACGTTTACGGTAAAAAGCCAATGAATGGCCCTTATAATCTATCCCGAACCACACATACTAACAACTATTAAGTTAGGGAAGGGAGCATGCTTTTATGTTAACAACTAAGTTCAGGAAGCTGCAAGTCCTACCACTCATTTCTATCGCCTTACTTCTCGCTTCATGTGGATCAGATAGTTCATCACAAGGTCAGGGTCAATCTCAAGCTAATACGTATAAAGAGCAAAAGACCATGATTCTTGATATTCTGAAGTCAGAGGATGGGAAGAAAGCCATAAGTGCAGCAAACCGCAGCATAATGAATGGTGATGTGGGCGCCAATGGTGTAGCTGGTCAATCTCAAATCAAGCTTTTGTCAGCAAATGAATCTTTGCAATTGCAGATGGCAGTGAAGGATGTTCTCACAGCAAAAGAGAATAACATGTTCCTCACTGATATGATGAAAGACCCTAAATTTGCCGGCGATTTTGCTAAGGCTATTCAAAAAGAAACCAAACAGATGTTCAAAGAGCTTTTAAAGGACCCAGAATATCAAAAATCACTCGTTGATGTAATGAAAAACCCAGAATATGAAAAGATGATGCTGGATGTCATGAAAACAGCAGCCTATCGCCAGCAAATGATGACGGTTATGGAAGAATCCATCCAAAGTCCTTTGTTCCGTGCACATATGGTTGACCTTCTTAAGGCTGCCATTGCCCAACAAAGTAAGCCCGAGCAGATGCCTACGGCTAAGAGTGCTCAAAAGAAAGAGGAAGGCGGCGGCAAGGGAGATAGCGGAGAAGACAAAAAGAAAGATGAGAAAAGTGATTCTAGTGACTCCCAAAAGCAAGACAGTGGAAAGAAAAAGGATGACTCTAGTGCTTCTGATTCCTAAATATGAAAATAAAAGGGCATGCGGATTTCTCCGTATGCCCTTTCTATTATTTTTCCAATTTGGTAATGATATTTGCAGCCATATCCAAATAGATTTGTCCAGCTTTTGAGTCTGACTTGTAGACAGACGGTGAATAGTCGATTTCCGAGACATGATTGTCGGGAGCTCCAAGTGGAATCTGCGCTAATAATTCGCTATGCAAATCTTCCGCAAGCTTAGCTCCTCCACCCTTACCGAATACGTAATCTATGCTGCCATCTTTGCATTCATAATAGGACATGTTTTCCACAATACCTAATATTTCATGGTTTGTTTGAATGGCCATAGCTCCCGCCCTAGCGGCTACAAAGGCTGCTGTGGCATGCGGTGTTGTTACAATAACTTCTTTACTTTGCGGGATGAGCTGATGCACATCTAACGCTACATCTCCCGTACCTGGAGGAAGATCCAGTAGGATGTATTCAACATCTCCCCAATTAACTTCATTAAAGAAATTGCGAAGCATTTTCCCTAGCATAGGACCACGCCAAACGACAGGTGCATTATCTTGAACAAAGAAACCCATAGAGATTACTTTTACACCAAATTTCTCAACTGGCATAATGACATTATCGACAAGCTTCGGCTGTTCTTCGATGCCCATCATATCAGGGATACTGAAACCGTATATATCAGCATCGATGATTCCAACCTTTTTCCCTTGGCGAGCTAAGGCAACGGCTAAATTAACAGTTACGGTTGATTTACCAACACCGCCTTTGCCACTTGCAACGGCTATAAATTCAACTGTGGAGGCTTCTCCCAATATCGGTTGCTCAATCGGTGGTTGGACTGGTTGGGTTTGCTTCTCTGCGGCCGGTTGAACCACATCTTTAATCTGATTACGTTCATAATCAGTCATTAGTCTAAAACGAATATGTACTTGTGCTATACCCAATTTTTCTAAAGTTTGCTGAATATAAACCTTCGCCTTTTCTTTGAACGCCTCATCCTCGGTCGTGACAATTAAGCTTAAAGATACGTTATCCTCTTTAAACATCACATCTCTAACTAAATTAAGTTCCACAACGCTTTTATTGTAATGAGGTTCCACAAGAGGTCGTAACGCTTCTAATAGCTGGTCTTTGTTTATCATAGCCACACCATACCTTTATTGGGACATTGTAATTGTGGCCTTAATTATAACACATTTTGATTAAGATCCCACTTTTTCCCCAGCATAAAATCTTAAGATACCTTGATAGACTGATGCTGCCACCATCTTCTGATACTTCTCACTCGCAAGCAATCTTGCTTCTTCTGGGTTTGAAAGGAAACCCACCTCTACAAGAGCACTCGGTATTTTCAGCGTTTTTAACAAGTAAACGGTCTTGTCCGCCTGCTTGGCAATACGATCGGTGTTCTCTAAGTTTTTCTTTAGTTCCAATTGAATGAGTGCGGCTAAATTAGGATTATTCGGGTTATTCGGATAATAGAACGTTTGTGCCCCTCTCCATTTCTGAGAAGGAATGCTGTTTAAATGCACACTCAGAAACAAATCCGCATTATTCTCATTGATGAGATCGGCACGATTGTGGAGATCTTGCGTCTTTCTTTTACTATATCCCTTCGTGCCGGCTTCAGCCAAATCGGTATCCGTTTCCCTTGTCATAACGACGATTGCACCCGCCTGCTGCAAGTAATCGCGAAGATGAAGTGTGATCGCTAAATTGATATCTTTCTCAACAACTCCTTCCTTGCTAGAAGCTCCACCATCAGGTCCACCATGACCAGCATCCAGAGCAATTGTTTTACCTGACAAAGGTAAAGTCCAATCCGACCACGTCTTCGTTGCCGGCAGCTCATAGGCATAGATGAAAACAACAAGTGCGACCAGCAAGGTCGAGAGAACAAGCTTAAGACTACTGTTAAAAGTCAGCCAGACGACCAGCCTCTTCTTCCTTTTGCGCATAAAAAATCCACCTCTGTTCCCCATAGACTCTGTAACATCTATATGGGACAGGGTGGACAAATATACCTTACTTACACTTGATATTCAGGGTCTCTTAGACCTTCAATAAGAACCTGGGCGACCTCAGGGCGTGTGAACTCCGGAGGCGGGCATTGACCGTCTCTGAGCAATCCACGAACCTTGGTGCCGGAGAGATGCATATGGTGGGACTTATTATGCGGACAAGTTTTGCTAGATGCCATATTGCCACATTTCGTACAGAAGAAACTATGTTCAAAGAATAATGGGGTAATCCCAATTTCTTCTACCGTAAAATTACTGAAAATTTCCTGCGCCTCATACGTGCCGTAGTAATCGCCAACACCCGCGTGATCGCGTCCTACGATGAAATGAGTACATCCATAGTTTCTACGTACAATAGCGTGTAGAATCGCCTCACGAGGACCTGCATAACGCATAGCAGCCGGGTATACACCTAAGAAAGTTCGATCCTTCGGATAGTAGTTACCTAGCAAAACCAAATAGCTTTTCATACGAACATCTGCAGAGATGTCATCGGATTTAGTCTCACCTACAAGCGGATTTAGGAAAAGTGCATCCACGATTTCCATGGCCGACTTTTGAATGTATTCATGAGCTCTATGGACAGGATTACGTGTTTGAAAGCCAACGACAGTTTTCCACCCGTTTTTCGCAAAAATGCGACGTGTTTCGGATGGATCAAAATAAAACTCTTCAAACTTCTGAGGCTTTGGTCTACTAAGCAGTTGAATAGGTCCTCCGATATTCATAGAAGAACGCGAAAACAGTTTATCCACGCCAGGGTGAGCCGTATCATCTGTCTTAAATACCTTAATTGCTTCATTTTGTTGATCAACTTTGTAAATGCTAGTCACATCTAAGATAGCATATATCACATTATCTTCTTCACCGATAAGAGCTACTTGCTCACCGATTGAGATGGAACCTGCAACTTCCGGATCAATCGATAAGGTAACAGGAATACTCCACACTGTTCCATCAGAAAGACGCATTGTTTCCACAACTGAAGTATAGTTTTTTTCGTCAAGGAATCCAACTAATGGTGAAAATGCACCTACCCCAATCAGATCCAGGTCAGAAATGGTCCATGAATTCACTCGAATTTGTTTCAATAATGCTGCACGTTTTAGAAGCTCTTCTCTTTGCTCTGCTGACACCAAGCGGTTAATTAATTCTCCGCCATGTGGCTTAATCGTCGTCATTACGTAGTCACCTCCGTAATATCAATGATTACTTATGAAGTCCGCATTCTGTTTTTTCAATACTAGCCCAACGACCCGCACGTGGATCTTCACCTTCGGCTACAGGACGTGTGCAATGTGTGCACCCGATACTTGGATAGTTGCGATCATGTAAGGGATTGTAGATAACATCATTCTCACGGATGTAATTCCACACATCTTCCGAAGTCCAACCAGCAAGAGGATTAAATTTGATTAAACCAAATTTCACGTCATATTCCACTTTTTTAGCATTTGCACGAGTAGGTGCTTGGTCGCGGCGAATTCCTGTGATCCAGGCATCATAATTTTTTAGGATATCCGTTAATGGATCTACTTTTCGAATGTTACAGCATTGGTTAGCATCGCTTTTCCATAGTTCATCGCCAAATTTCTCAGCTTGTTCTTCAAGAGTTAGCTTCGGCAATACTTGAACAAACTTTGTGCCGTAATGCTGCTCTAGACGATCTCTTGTATCATATGTTTCTTGAAAATGAACATTCGTATCCAAGTAGAAAATATCTACGTTCGGATTAATTTTTTGCAGCATATCAACAAGCACAACATCTTCTGCACCAAAACTACAAGCAAGCGTTAAGCTTGGGAATGTATCAACGGCAAGTTTCAATATCGCTTCTGGTGATTGATTTTCGAATTCTTCAGCAGCTTTTGTTACAAAAGCTTCTTTTTCAAAGAGATTCATATTAAATACCTCCTAAAGTTTATAATCCCGACTGTTATTGTATGATTTATATTTAATTATAGCTGAGTTCTCCTTTGTGTCAATTACTTTTTATCATTTTGGTATTAACTTCGTTAAAATCTACAATTTTGGTTGGAATAACTCCTCACTTTGGCATAAAAAGAAAAAACCTTTCCGGCATAATGCAGGAAAGGTCTCTCTTGAGCGCCAAAGGCGCGCAATCTTAACGTTTGGAGAATTGAGGAGCGCGACGAGCGGCTTTCAATCCATATTTTTTACGCTCTTTCATACGGGAATCACGTGTTAAGAAACCTGCTTTTTTCAGGGATCCACGGTATTCCGGATCAGCTTTCAGCAATGCACGGGAAATCCCGTGACGAATCGCTCCAGCTTGTCCGCTGATTCCACCACCATTTGCAAGAACTAGAACATCGTATTTACCGACAGTCTCAGTTAATGTCAATGGTTGTTTAACGATCAGTTTCAACGTTTCTAGACCGAAATACTCATCTAGATCACGTTTATTGATAATGATGCGTCCTTCACCCGGTACTAAGCGCACACGCGCTACCGAGTGTTTACGACGACCCGTTCCATAATATTGAACTTGTGCCACGAAACGTTCCTCCTTATATTAACCGCGAAGATTCCAGACTTCTGGTAGTTGTGCTTGGTGCGGGTGCTCTGCTCCACCGTAGACTTTAAGCTTAGTTTTCAAGCTGTCGCCAAGACGGTTCTTAGGAAGCATACCATGTACGGCAAACTCAATCATGCGATCAGGTTTGCTGTTCAGCAAATCCTGAGCGGAAGTCACTTTTAAACCACCTTGGTATAAAGAGTGACGGTAGTACATTTTGTTTTGCATTTTTTTACCAGTTAGCTTAATTTGGGAAGCATTGATAACAACAACGAAATCACCAGTATCTACGTGTGGAGTGAACTCCGGTTTGTGCTTACCGCGGATAATGCTAGCAACTTCACTTGCAAGACGGCCAAGTGTTTGGCCTGCAGCGTCAACAATGTACCATTTACGCTCTACTTCATTTGGCTTAGCCATATATGTGGTGCGCATGCTTAATCCTCCTAAAAATATATCTCAATACATAATTATTATTGTTAGTTTACATAAATGATGGATGGTTGACGGCCATTTGTGATCAGGGGCTGTGGGGTAGCCGATCACGAAACGCCAAGTTATATTTTACACGAAACATCGATAAGAAGCAAGTAGTGTTTTAAGATTTTAATAGTCGACTCTCCATAACGTTAAACCCATAGCTTCGGCCGTAGGACCTGCTTGAGATCGGTCTCTAGCTTCAAGAATTCGCTGCATATCGCTGCTAGGCCTCTTACCTTCTCCAATCTGAATCAGCGTTCCTGCGATGATCCTAACCATGTTATAAAGGAAACCATTACCCGTTACAATTAACCGGATTCTGGCGATTTTCCCCGTCGTAGACAACTCGTCAGCTTCCGTTTCCAAACGAACCTCGTAGAGGGTTCTCACCTTTACTTCCTTATCTGTTCTCACCGTACAAAACGAAGTAAAATCATGCTCACCTAGCAAGCAAGGGAGCGCCTCTCTCATGGCTTCCACATTCAAATGCGTAGGATGATGGTATTCATAGTTGCGGTGAAAGACATCAGGGAAGCGCGCCGAGCGAATTGAAAAGCAGTAAGTTTTGCGTTTCGCGGCTTTGCGAGAATGAAAGGAAGGAAGGACTTCTTCCGCGGTATGTGCGACGATATCTCTGGGCAGTCTAGCATTTAAAGCTAAACACCAACGTTCCACTGGAATCTTTGAATTCGTGCTGAAATTAATAACTTGTGCTTTCGCGTGTACACCGGCATCTGTACGCCCAGATGAGATGACTTTCACCCTCTCACCAGTCAACATGAAAACAGCCTGCTCTAAACGATATTGAATAGTATCTGCTTTAGGTTGAATCTGAAAACCTGAATAAGCAGTCCCATCATAACTTATGGTAAAACGTAGATTTCTCAAGGCTTGTTCCTCCATGAGTCATCCTTCCTATCTAAGTGATTAGCCTTAGCTAAATTCACTTCTAGAGAGCGTGCTAAGACTGCAAAAAAAGGGCTTCACCAGAATCTAGTGATTCCGTCCACCCTTTCCCATCCGTCTTTATGCGCGATCTACTAGCTCTAGGTAAACCATTGGTGCTGCGTCACCGCGGCGTGGTCCCAGTTTAAGGATACGAGTGTATCCACCTGGACGCTCGGAGTAACGAGTAGCCAATTCGGAGAACAGTTTTTGAATCGCATCTTGATTCTCGTTTGCAGCTTCTCTACGAACAAAAGCAGCAACCTGACGGCGTGCATGAAGATCTCCGCGCTTCGCAAGAGTGATTAACTTCTCAGCGATAGAACGAATTTCTTTTGCTTTTGCTTCTGTAGTTTGGATGCGTTCATGTATGAACAGATCTGTAACCAGATCACGGAATAATGCTTTACGATTACTGGAATCGCGGTTCAATTTTCTGTAGTTCATTGAATTAACCTCCTTCTGACAAGATTATTCCTCAGTACGTAGTCCCAAACCCAGCTCTTCGAGCTTCTCTTGAACTTCTTCAAGTGATTTGCGTCCTAAGTTCCGAACTTTCATCATGTCTTCTTCTGTTTTGGTAATCAGCTCTTGTACGGTGTTAATCCCTGCACGCTTGAGACAGTTGTAAGAACGAACAGATAGATCAAGTTCCTCGATAGTCATCTCCAGAACTTTCTCTTTCTTATCTTCTTCTTTCTCTACCATAATCTCAGCATCTTTCGCTTCATCCGTCAAACCGACGAACAAGTTCAGATGTTCTGTTAAGATTTTGGCACCCAAGCTCACTGCTTCTTCTGGTCGAATACTTCCATCAGTCCACACTTCGAGGGTCAACTTATCATAGTTAGTCACTTGGCCGACGCGAGTATTCTCAATAGCATAGTTCACTCGGGTAATAGGCGTGTAGATCGAATCAATTGGAATCACTCCAATTGGTTGTTCTTCATGCTTATTTTTGTCCGATTGGACGTAACCGCGTCCTCTGCCCGCATGAATCCTCATGTGAAGACGTGCGTCCGGAGACAAGGTTGCAATATGCAGATCCGGGTTAAGAATCTCCACATCGCTATCACCACGGATATCAGCCGCGGTAATATTACCTTCTCCTTCTGCATCAATTTCAAGCACTTTCTCCTCATCGGAGTGAATTTTCAATGATAGGCCTTTCAAGTTGAGGATAATTTCCGTTACATCCTCAAGCACGCCAGGAATCGTTGAAAACTCATGCAAAACGCCATCGATTTGGACAGAGGTTACTGCTGCCCCCGGTAAAGAGGACAGTAAGATACGACGTAGTGAGTTACCTAAGGTTGTACCATAGCCACGCTCCAACGGCTCGATGATAAATCTACCATAAGCGCCATCTTCACTTAATGCTACGGTTTCTATTTTTGGCTTTTCGATTTCGATCATGAAATGTACCCTCCATTCAATACGTCGTTTCCCTCTGGATACTTCGCCTGAAAATTTCATAGTATTCCTATCCTTCAAACCATTATTCACGATTTTGGAATAATTATACTACAAAGTGATCCTGAATTATACGCGACGACGTTTTGGAGGACGGCAGCCATTATGAGGAACCGGAGTCACGTCTTTAATCAGGTTTACTTCAAGACCTGCTGCTTGCAAAGAGCGGATTGCTGCTTCGCGGCCAGCTCCTGGACCTTTAACCATAACTTCAACAGTTTTCAAACCATGCTCCATAGCTGCTTTAGCTGCTTTTTCAGCTGCCATTTGCGCTGCAAAAGGAGTACTTTTACGGGAACCTTTGAATCCAAGGTTTCCTGAACTTGCCCAGGAAATTGCGTTACCATGCGGATCCGTGATCGTTACGATCGTGTTGTTAAATGTTGAACGGATGTGTGCTACACCGCTCTCAATATTTTTCCGGTCACGACGTTTCGTACGGACGACTTTTTTAGGTTTTGCCATTAGCTCTAACCCCCTTTATTATTTCTTCTTATTAGCTACCGTACGACGAGGACCTTTACGTGTACGAGCATTAGTTTTAGTACGTTGTCCACGAACAGGAAGACCACGACGGTGACGAAGACCACGGTAGGATCCGATTTCGATTAGACGTTTGATGTTTAGAGAAATTTCGCGACGAAGGTCGCCTTCTACTTTAAGGGTTTTGTCAATTACATCACGGATCTTGCTCACTTCATCTTCAGTCAAGTCACGAACGCGAGTACTAGCGTCGATACCTGTGGAAGCAATGATTTTCTGAGCAGTTGTAGTGCCGATACCGAAAATGTAAGTCAACGCGATTACAACTCGTTTGTCACGAGGTAAGTCAACTCCAGCTAAACGTGCCATCTACAGATTGCACCTCCTTTTAACCTTGTTTTTGTTTGTGCTTAGGATTTTCACAAATAACCATGATATTACCTTTACGGCGAATAACTTTGCATTTCTCGCAAATCGGTTTAACCGACGGTCTAACTTTCATTTTTAAGCCCTCCTTATCATCGTAAGCAACCATGTTGCGTTTTCTATTAGAAAACTTGCTTCGTAAGCATACGCCTTGAGAGAGTAACTTACATGTAAGCCGAACATTTATTTGAAACGGTAGGTTATACGGCCTCTCGTTAAATCATAAGGCGATAATTCTACGGTAACCTTATCTCCAGGCAAAATGCGGATAAAATGCATTCTGATCTTACCGGATACATGGGCTAGGATTTTATGACCATTTTCCAATTCAACCTTAAACATTGCATTCGGAAGAGGTTCAATCACTGTACCTTCTACTTCAATTACATCTTCTTTGGCCACAGTCATTCTCCTTTCTCTTGTGCTTCATCTTGCATAAGTTCAACGAATTTGGCAATTGCGAAGCGCAACTTTCCATTAGTAACACGACCTGTTTCCCTAATGCTTGACTCCACTTCACTGCTAATCGTTTCTTGTAACTGAAGATGATTCAGGTTCTTCTTCTTCGGTTGATCGAATTTGCGATGATCACCGTCGGCAAGCCAGACAAAGCGATGATCGACAATTCCAATTACGACCGCATATTCTCCGGGATCTCGACCGCGAAGCACCTTTACGATTTGACCCACCTTCGGAATCTTGCTATCCATTCATCATCACCTACGATCTAGGCAAAGTTAATATTTCATAACCGGCTGCCGTAATTGCAATCGTATGTTCAAAATGAGCACATAGGGTACGATCCGCAGTGACTACAGTCCAATCGTCTTCGAGTGTTTGGACAAATCTTTCGCCAACGACCACCATCGGTTCAATGGCTAGGACCATGCCTGGTTTGAGACGAGGACCTTTGTCTGGAACACCATAATTCGGAATTTGTGGTTCTTCGTGAAGATCCGTTCCGATACCGTGACCGACATACTCTATAACCACGGAGAAGCCTGCGTCTTCAATACAAGTTTGGATTGCATGCGACAACGTGTAGAGTCTAGCATCCGGTTTAGCTTCTGCTATGCCTCGATAAAGTGATTGTTCTGTCACAGCTAACAAACGCCGAGCTGTTTCAGAAATTTCACCGACAGGATACGTCCAAGCAGAATCTCCATGATAACCTTTATACTGAGCACCAATATCTATACTGATAATATCGCCCTCAGTCAGCTTTCTTGGACCAGGAATACCATGAACTAATTCTTCGTTGACTGAAGCACAAATGCTTCCAGGAAAACCGTTGTAGCCTTTAAAAGATGGAATCGCTCCCTGACTGCGAATGAATTCCTCTGCGATCTGATCAAGTTCTTTCGTTGTAATGTTCGGACGAATCGCCCTTGCCAATAAGCGGTGCGTTTCGGCTACGATACGACCAGCTTCTCGCATTAGGTCTAGTTCAACCTCGGACTTACAAATGATCATTACGCTAGACCTCGTAGCAGTGAGCTAATTTGTTCGGTTACCGCATGAATGTCTTGTTCCCCGTTAACCTCACGCAATAATTCCCTCTTTTGGTAGTAATCCAGTAGCGGAGCCGTTTTATTGATGTATTCATCCAAACGAGTTCCGACTTTCTCTTCCGTATCATCAGATCGTTGGTACAACTCACCCGAACATTTATCGCATACGCCTTCTTGCTTTGGTGGGTTGAAGATTACATGATACGTAGAACCACAGGATTTACAAATTCTTCGGCCAGTTAGTCTTGCAAGCAAGAAACTGCGATCAACGGAAAGATTGATAACTACTTCAATCTTCTTGCCTAATGAATCTACGATTTCAGACAATGCATCTGCTTGAGCAACAGTTCGAGGGAACCCGTCAAGCAAAAAACCTTTATCGCAATCCGGTTGGGCAAGACGCTCTCTCACAATACCGTTCGTTATTTCATCAGGAACCAGAAGTCCCTTATCCACATAACCTTTGGCTTCAACACCAAGTGGTGTTCCTTGACTCATCGCCAAGCGAAAAGCATCTCCAGTTGAGATATGAGGAATTTGAAATTCGTTAACGATTTTTTCAGCTTGCGTACCTTTGCCTGCACCAGGAGGCCCCATAAAAATTACGTTCACACTTAAAACCTCCCATCGCACTCGGCATTACGAACAGCACAATAGGTGCCGATGTCGCAGATATTGCCCCATCAGAACCTATTAGCTATTTATTGATAAATCCTTTGTAATGACGCTTAATCAATTGGCTCTCGATTTGTTTCATCGTCTCAAGACCAACGCCTACTACGATAAGTAAAGATGTACCACCAATCCGAACCGAACTAGGCAAACCGGCAAGTCCTCCGAATAGCATCGGAAGAATCGAGATCGCTGAGAGAAACAAAGCCCCAGAAAGAGTAATTCTAGTCATTACGCGAGTCAGATAAGTCGATGTTGTCTTACCGGGTCTAATACCTGGTATATAGCCACCATTTTTCTTCATCTGGTCAGCCATTTGAACTGGATTAATTTGTACGAAGGTATAAAAGTAAGTGAATCCAATAATCAGCAGTACGTAAAGTACAATCGCTAGCGGTGCAGTTTGGTTAATGCTTAAATTGTTAATTATCCATTCTGCAACAACATTTCCTCTCCAGTAACTAGCAATGGTAGGAGGGAACATCAATAACGAAAGTGCAAAGATTACTGGGATTACACCAGCCGCATTCACTTTAAGAGGAATGTGAGTGGTTTGACCACCATACATTTTACGACCAACTACCCGTTTCGCATATTGTACAGGTATCTTACGAACACCTTGCTGCACGAATATGACCCCGGCAATAATCAGTATAACAACCAAAGCAATAATGATCAGTTTCACGATATTCAGGAACAAAGCCCCTTCGGTCGCAAAAAGTGATTTGTAAATTTGTTGAATGCTTGTCGGAATCGCCGCGACGATACCAGCAAAGATGATAATGGAAATACCGTTCCCAATCCCAAACTCCGTGATTTGCTCACCTAGCCACATCAAGAAAGCTGTACCAGCTGTCAGTACGATAGCGATTAGTGCGAAGGTAGTGAAGCCTGAGTCAATCACGAGTCCGCTATACAAACGGTTAAACCCAATGGAAAGACCAAATGCTTGAATCACACCTAGTATAATCGTACCGTAACGAGTAACTTGTGTCATTTTCTTTCTTCCGACATCGCCTTCTTTTGCCCATTGCGCAAAGCGCGGGACTACATCCATGGATAAAAGTTGTACGATGATCGAAGCCGTGATGTAAGGGGTGATTCCCATCGCGAAGATGGAAAACTGAAAGAGCGCCCCACCAGAAAACGTGTTAAGCAAACCAAAGACATCGCTCTGATTCGCTTGATCTTGAAGTTTCAGAACATCTGTATTTATGTTAGGCACTGGAATAAAAACGCCTAATCGGTAGACGATTAGCAAGACGAGTGTGAATATAATTCTTCTGCGTAAGTCTTCTACTTTGAAGATGTTGGCTATGGTATTGAACATTAAATCACCTCGGTTTGACCGCCGGCAGCTTGGATTTTCTCAATCGCAGATTGAGAGAACTTATTCGCTTTAACGGTTAATTTTACTGTGATTTCACCGTTTCCTAAAATCTTAATGCCATCTTTAGGAGCTTTAACAATACCAGTCTCCATCAATACTTGTGGAGTAACTTCGGTACCAGCTGCGAAATTGTTCAAATCTTCAAGATTCACGATTGCGTATTCCGTACGGAAACGATTCGTGAAACCACGTTTAGGTAAACGACGGTATAACGGGTTTTGTCCACCCTCGAATCCAGGACGAACGCCTCCACCGGAACGTGCGTTTTGCCCTTTATGTCCGCGAGTTGATGTTTTACCCATGCCGCTACTTGTACCACGGCCAACACGTTTACGAGTGTGACGAGAACCAGTAGCAGAACTTAGCTCATGTAACTTCATCGTTGCACACCTCCTCTAGATCTTAATATCTTGCTACTATGCTTCGATTTCTTTAACTTCTACCAAATGGCTCACTTGATTAACCATGCCTCTGATCGCAGCATTATCTTGATGAAGAACAGTTTGGTGCATCTTGCGAAGACCAAGTGTTTTCACAGTAACGCGTTGTGTTTCAGGGCGGCCAATCAGGCTGCGTTTTAGGGTAATTTGTAATTGTTTCGCCATGTTTACCCCTCCTAACCTAATAGCTCTTGAACTGTTTTACCGCGAAGCTTTGCAACTTCTTCCGCTTTTTTCAAGCGGCTCAAGCCTTCAAGCGTAGCGTTAACCATGTTCATGGAGTTCGATGAACCAAGGGATTTTGTCAAGATATCGCCGATACCAGCAAGCTCAAGAACTGCACGAACTGGTCCGCCTGCGATAACTCCTGTACCTTGGGAAGCTGGTTTTAGCAGAACGCGTCCTGCACCAAACTTACCTGTTACAAGGTGAGGAATCGAAGTGCCTACGATAGGAACATGAATCAAGTTCTTTTTCGCATCTTCAATACCTTTGCGGATTGCATCAGGAACTTCGGAAGCTTTACCGATTCCTGCGCCAACCCAGCCATTGCCATCGCCAACGACAACAAGTGCGCTGAAGCTGAAACGACGTCCGCCTTTTACTACTTTAGCTACGCGATTAATATTAACGACTTTTTCTGTTAGCTCTAAAGTATTAGGATCTACACGCAAGTCTTTTACCTCCTTATATATGTTTTTCCTAGAATTCAAGTCCAGCTTCACGAGCTGCGTCAGCTAATGCTTGAACACGTCCATGATAAAGGTATCCACCGCGGTCAAATACCACTTTGTCTAAACCTTTTTCTTTCGCGCGTTGAGCGATTAATGCGCCAACTTTACGAGCAGCTTCAACGTTACCGCCATTACCAATATCACTTTTCAGTTCTTTATCTTGAGTCGATGCAGCAACGATAGTAATACCCGTTGTATCATCGATAAGTTGAGCATACATGTGTTTGGAAGAGCGGAAAATGTTCAAGCGCGGACGAGCAGTTGTACCTTCGATTTTCTTACGAACACGAAGATGTCTTTTCAAACGAGCTTTATTTTTATCGCTTTTAGTAATCATCTATACTTACACTCCTTTCATCATCTTATGATGCGAGGCTTATGCTTACGTAGCAAGTTTTCATGCGAAAACTCTTAGCTATTACCCGCGATCTAACGATCTTATTTCTTCTTACCAGCTTTACCTTCTTTACGAAGAATGCGTTCGCCTTCATACTTGATACCTTTACCTTTATACGGCTCTGGTTCACGTACGGAACGAACTTTAGCTGCCATAGCGCCTACTAATTCTTTATCAATACCTTTAACGATGATTTTCGTGTTCGTAGGAACATCGAACTCAATGCCGTTTTCAGGAGTGATTTCAACTGGATGGGAGTACCCAACGTTGAGAACTAATTTGTCGCCGCTCTTGTTAGCACGGTAACCAACGCCAACTAGATCCAAAGATTTCGTGAAACCTTCCGTTACACCACTTACCATGTTGGCAACAACACTACGTGTTGTACCATGCAGGGAACGGTGGAGTTTGTTATCGGAAGGACGCTCAACGGAAATCTCGTTTTCTAGAACATTTACTTTCATATCTTTATGAAGTTCACGGGACAAGGAACCTTTAGGGCCTTTAACCGTGATTTGAGTATTGTCTAGTGTTACATTTACACCACTTGGAATGGTGATTGGCTTACGACCAATACGAGACATGTTTGCACCTCCATTCAATTACAATTGTATTACCAAACGTAGCAGATAACCTCTCCGCCAGCTTTGGATTGACGAGCATCTTTATCCGTCATAACTCCTTTAGATGTGGAGATGATGGCAATCCCTAATCCGCCCAGAACACGAGGGATTTCTTGTGATTTAGTGTAAACGCGTAGACCTGGTTTGGAAATTCTTTTCAAACCGGAGATAACACGCTCATTGTTTGAACCGTATTTCAGGAACAAACGAATGATACCTTGTTTGCTATCTTCAACGTACTCAGCGTCACGGATAAATCCTTCTTTTTTAAGGATTTCAGCGATTTCCCTCTTCACTTTTGACGCAGGAATTTCAACTGTTTCATGACGTACGATATTCGCATTACGAATGCGAGTTAGCATATCTGCAATTGGATCTGACATGACCATTTTGTGTAAACCTCCTTCCCGAAAATAGGGTGATTACCAGCTTGCTTTTTTAACGCCTGGAATCTGACCTTTGTGTGCTAATTCGCGGAAACAAATCCGACAAATTTTGAACTTGCGAAGCACTGAATGCGGACGTCCGCAGCGCTCACAACGTGTGTATGCTTGCACTTTAAACTTCGGGGTACGTTGCTGTTTGACTTTCATCGAAGTTTTTGCCACTTAATATAACACCTCCTGATAGGTACGACTGGTAACCTATTTAACGAAAGGCGCTCCGAGTTGTGTTAAAAGCTCGCGAGCTTCCTCGTCGGACTTAGCCGTTGTTACGATAACAATATCCATACCACGAACTTTATCAACTTTATCATACTCAATTTCTGGGAAAATGAGTTGTTCTTTCAGACCAAGTGTATAGTTTCCACGGCCATCAAAAGCCTTGTTGGAAATACCACGGAAGTCACGTACACGTGGAAGTGATACGTTGAAGAGTTTATCCAAGAAATGATACATGCGCTCGCCGCGAAGAGTTACTTTCACGCCGATTGGCATATTTTCACGAAGTTTGAAACCCGCGATAGCTTTTTTGGATTTTGTTACAACTGGTTTTTGACCAGAGATCTTTTGAAGATCTTCTACTGCAGTGTCAAGTACTTTGGAATTCGATACAGCCTCACCAACACCCATGTTGATAACGATTTTCTCGATTTTAGGTACTTGCATTACAGTTGTGTAGTTAAACTTTTGAATTAACGCTGGTGTGATTTCGTTCAAATAACGATCTTTCATTCTTACTGCCATGACTCATTTGCCTCCTTTCCATGCTTGTTTGTATTAATCGATAACTTCGCCGGATTTTTTCGCGATACGAACTTTCGTTCCGTTATCCAATACTTTGTATCCTACGCGAGTAGGTTTGCCGCTCTTAGGATCAATTAGCATCACGTTAGAAACGTGGATTGCAGCTTCTTGATTCAAGATACCGCCTTGTGGATTTTGTTGAGATGGTTTTGCATGTTTCTTAACCATGTTTACACCTTCTACAAGCACACGGTTTTGACGAGGATAAGCAGCGATAACGCGACCCTTCTTACCTTTGTCTTTACCAGTGATTACAAAAACCGTATCGTCTTTTTTCACGTGCAGTTTATTGTTATGAGATTCTAGTCTCTTTTTTAATCTTGGCATTAGCTTCTACACCTCCTGAGGTTTCCCGTTAGGAAAACAAACATCGTAACTGTTCTTAGATAACTTCTGGAGCCAAGGATACGATCTTCATGAAGTCTCTGTCACGAAGTTCGCGTGCAACTGGTCCAAAGATACGTGTACCACGTGGACTTTTATCTTCTTTCACGATAACAGCCGCATTCTCATCGAATGAGATATATGATCCGTCTTTACGGCGAGCACCGCTCTTCGTACGAACGATAACTGCTTTAACAACGTCACCTTTTTTGACAACGCCACCTGGTGTTGCTTCTTTTACTGAACAGACGATCAAATCACCAATGTGACCAACGCGACGACCAGTACCACCCAAAACGCGGATACACATTAATTGTTTCGCACCAGAGTTGTCAGCGACAGCCAAACGAGTAAATGGTTGAATCATCGTATTCCCTCCTTTCGGGGTTCATGTCTAAAATATTAGATAACAACAGCAACTTCAATAATTTCAACCAATCTCCAGCTTTTATCTTTGGATAACGGTCTAGTTTCACTGATTTTTACAGTGTCACCAATTTTAGCTTGGTTGTTTTCATCATGAGCTTTAAACTTTTTCGTATATTTGATTCTCTTGTGATAGAGATCATGTTTTTTGTAAGTTTCAACAGCAACAACAATGGTTTTATCCATTTTATCACTGACAACTTTACCGACCTGCACTTTACGATCGTTGCGTTCAGCCATCTAAGGAACCCTCCCTTCTAGATTTGGTTACCCAATCCCCAATTCTCTTTCACGCAAAATAGTCTTGGCACGAGCGATCTCTTTACGCAAATCACGAATTTGAGTCGGGTTGTCCAATTGACCAGTAGCTAGTTGAAAACGGAGGTTAAAAAGTTCTTCTTTAAAACCATTAACTTTTTGCTCAATTTCAGCAGTGGTTAAGTTCCGGAATTCACTACCCTTCATTTGCTTCACCGCCTACTTCTTCTCTTTTCACGAACTTCGTTTTGATTGGAAGCTTGTGAGCAGCAAGACGCATCGCTTCACGAGCGACCTCTTCACTTACACCAGCAAGTTCAAACAAAATTTTACCCGGTTTTACTACAGCTACCCATTTCTCCACGTTACCTTTACCACTACCCATACGGACTTCAAGCGGTTTTTGTGTAACTGGCTTAGCTGGGAAGATTTTAATCCAAACTTTACCGCCACGTTTGATGTAACGTGTCATGGCAATACGTGCTGCTTCGATTTGACGGTTGGATACCCAAGCCGGTTCTACCGCTTGCAGACCATATTCGCCAAAAGCTACTTCCGTTCCGCCTTTAGCGCGACCTTTCATGTTACCGCGGTGTTCTTTACGGTGTTTTACACGTTTAGGTACTAACATGATTTAAATTCCTCCTTCCGGCTGAGCCTTTTTCTTAGCTGGCGGAAGCACTTCTCCACGATAAATCCATACTTTTACACCGATACGTCCATAAGTAGTGGCTGCTTCAGCAGTACCATAGTCGATATCCGCACGAAGCGTATGAAGTGGAACTGTTCCTTCGCTATATCCTTCCGTACGAGCAATCTCAGCACCGCCAAGACGTCCGCTAGTTGCTACTTTAATACCTTTAGCGCCGGATCTCATTGTTCTTTGCATAGCTTGTTTCATAGCACGACGGAATGAAACGCGACGTTCCAATTGAAGTGCAATAGCTTCAGCTACGAGAATAGCATCAAGATCTGGGCTTTTGATTTCAGAAATGTTGATGTGAACTTTTTTATTGGACATGCCAGCGATGTAGTTGCGAATAACTTCAACTTCAGCTCCGCCTTTTCCAATAACCATTCCTGGTTTAGCAGTATGAATCGTAACGTTCACACGGTTAGCCGCGCGCTCGATATCGATGTGGGAAACTGCTGAGTCTTTAAGTTTATTTTTTAAGTATTCGCGGATTTTGACGTCTTCAAGCAACAGAGTTCCGAAATCTTTCTCTGCGAACCATTTGGACTCCCAATCACGAATAATACCAATTCTAAAGCCTACCGGGTTTACTTTCTGACCCACACGTTATCCCTCCTTATTTTTCAGATACCACGATTGTGATGTGGCTGGTACGTTTTTTGATCGCGCTAGCGCGACCCATTGCACGTTGTTGGAACCTTTTCATTGTAGGTCCTTGGTTAACAAACGTCTCAGATACCACTAATTTATTAGGATCTAATGAATAGTTATGCTCTGCATTGGCAATTGCGGAATTCAGTAGTTTCTCCAGAATTGGAGAAGCTGCTTTAGGTGTGTGACGCAGAATCGCAATCGCTTCACCTACCGCTTTTCCCCGAATCAAGTCAACAACTAGCTTTGCTTTACGAGGAGCAATCCGAGCGTGGTTCAATATTGCTTTAGCTTGCATGGTAGTACCTCCTCTCGGTTAAAAATGAAATTAACGTTTTCCGGTTTTCTTATCGTCATCGTGACCTTTGTAAGTACGAGTTGGTGCAAATTCACCAAGCTTGTGTCCAACCATATCTTCGGTTACATACACAGGCACGTGTTTTCTTCCATCATATACTCCGAAAGTGTGACCAACGAATTGCGGGTAAATCGTAGAACGACGGGACCACGTTTTGATAACCAGTTTTTTGCTGGAAGTGTTCAAGTCTTCTACTTTTTTCAGTAAGTATCCATCAATAAATGGACCCTTCTTTAAGCTGCGACCCATGGGTGTTCCTCCCTTCCTTGAACCTCAAGAGAATTCATATATCCTAGATTACTTCGTACGGCGACGTACAATGTATTTATCGGATGCTTTGCCTTTTTTACGAGTTTTGAAACCAAGCGTCGGTTTACCCCATGGTGACATAGGTGATTTACGTCCGATTGGTGCGCGTCCTTCACCACCACCGTGTGGGTGATCATTCGGGTTCATTACGACCCCACGAACTTGTGGACGATTGCCTTTCCAACGATTACGTCCTGCTTTACCGATTTTCACGAGCTCGTGATCTTCGTTACCAACAGAACCGATTGTTGCGCGGCAAACTTTAAGGACTTTACGAACTTCACCGGATGAAAGGCGAATTGTTACGTAAGTTTCTTCTTTACCAAGAAGTTGAGCTTCCGTACCAGCAGCGCGCACTAGTTGTGCACCTTTACCAGGCTTCAACTCGATGTTGTGGATAACTGTACCAACTGGAATGTTTTCCAATGGAAGAGCGTTACCTACTTTGATATCTGCTTGTGGTCCAGAAACGATACGATCGTCCACTTTAAGACCTTTAGGAGCGATGATATATTTTTTCTCGCCATCCGCATAATGAATCAATGCGATGTTTGCGGAACGGTTAGGATCGTACTCAACTGTAGCAACGCGTCCTGGTATTCCATCTTTACTACGTTTGAAATCGATAATACGGTATTTACGTTTGTGTCCACCACCATGGTGACGAACCGTAATTTTACCTTGGTTGTTACGACCAGCATGCTTGAACAGAGGAGCAAGCAATGATTTCTCCGGTGTTGATGTTGTGATTTCTTCAAAAGTAGAAACCGACATCGCACGTCGAGCTGGTGAGGTTGGTTTGTATTTTTTAATTGGCACTCTGATTTCCTCCTTACTTCAAGAAATGGGTTATACCGATTCAAAGAATTCCAATTCTTTGCTTTCTGCGCTTAGGGACACGATAGCTTTCTTCCAAATGGAAGTGTAACCGGAGTGTTTGCCATAACGTTTAGGCTTAGCTGGCATTCTCAATGTGTTTACATTTGTAACTTTTACTTTGAAGATAGCTTCAATAGCTTGTTTAATTTCTGTTTTGTTAGCGCGAAGATCCACTTCGAAAACATACTTTTTGTTAGCCATTAGGTCGCTTGTACGCTCAGTGATGATCGGGCGCTTGATAATGTCGCGTGGATTTTTCATTGTGCAAGCACCTCCTCAACTTTCTGTACAGCTTCTTGTGTAATGATCAATTTGTCATATAACATGACATCAAGAACATTAACTCCATCAGCAGCAACAAATTTCACACCTGGGATATTACGAGCAGATAAAGCAACATTGGAGTCGTTAGCAACGCCTACAACTAATACTTTACGATCTACTTTTAGGTTGTTCAAAATAGCTACGAAGTCTTTCGTTTTTGGAGCATTCAATTGAAGCTGATCCAATACGATCAAGTTGTTATCGATAAGTTTCGAGGACAAAGCGGATTTGATCGCTAAGCGACGAACTTTTCTAGGCAATTTGAAACCATAGCTACGAGGTGTCGGTCCGAATACGGTACCGCCGCCTTTCCACTGTGGAGCACGAATACTACCTTGACGCGCACGACCTGTACCTTTTTGTTTCCAAGGCTTACGACCACCGCCGCGAACTTCCGAACGACCTTTTGTTTTGTGTGTTCCTTGACGCACAGCTGCTTGTTGCAAAAGAACAGCTTCGTGGATCGCATGAACGTGAGGCTCAATTCCGAAAACAACGTCAGACAGTTCAACTTCTCCTACCTGAGCACCTGTTACATTATATAAAGCTACTTTTGGCATCTGTCTTCCTCCTTTCTTACTTTTTAACAGCAGACTTCACGCTAACGTAGCTGTTTCTAGGACCCGGAATGGAACCTTTAACTAGCAATACATTACGCTCAGCATCTACTTTAATGATTTGCAGGTTTTGCAAAGTTACTGTTTCGTTACCCATGTGCCCTGGCAATTTCTTACCTTTAGGAACGCGGTTTGCTTGAATTGAACCCATGGAACCTGGTCCGCGGTGATAACGTGATCCGTGAGCCATAGGGCCTGTGGATTGGTTATGTCTTTTGATGTTACCTTGGAAACCTTTACCTTTGGAAGTACCCGTTACATCAACGAATTCGCCCTCTGTAAACAGATCTGCTTTCAGTTCTTGACCAACTTCATAGTCACCCAACTGAATGCCACGAATTTCTTTAACGTAGCGCTTAGGCGTTGCCCCTGCTTTTTTCGCATGGCCAAGCTCTGGTTTAATGATTCTGCTAGCTTTCACATCATCAAAACCGATTTGGATTGACTCATATCCGTCGTTATCCACATCTTTCTTTTGCAGTACCACACATGGTCCCGCTTGAATGACAGTTACCGGAACTACATTACCCTCCGGAGTAAACAACTGTGTCATCCCAAGTTTTTTTCCTAAGATACCTTTCATCGTTGACACCTCATTTCCTTCCTAAACGTTCATTCTATAGTTGTTTTACAGTTTGATCTCGATGTCAACGCCAGACGGTAAGTCTAGACGCATCAAAGCATCAACTGTTTGTGGTGTTGGATTCACAATATCGATTAGACGCTTATGCGTACGCATTTCGAATTGCTCACGCGAATCCTTGTACTTGTGCACCGCACGAAGAATCGTGATGATTTGCTTCTCTGTCGGAAGCGGAATCGGACCGGATACACCTGCACCGGAACGCTTGGCAGTTTCCACGATTTTCTCAGCTGATTGATCAATAATTCTGTGATCATAAGCTTTCAAACGGATACGAATTTTTTGCTTTGCCATATAAGTCCCTCCTTCTATCGCCCAATTTAGTATCGGACATACTCCGCGAAAATTCTCCAACAGCCTTCCCCATGGCAAAGGGGCCAGGTGTGTCGGCAACCTTTCGCATCATCGCAACGTCACAGACCAACGTTTTATATTATATAAAATTTGAAAACGAAAAGCAAGCGAAATTTTAGGCATATGCATAAAAAAAACACCCATCGCCTAAACGATGAGTGTTTCTTCTATATATAGGTATTACTTTTGAATTGTTGCAACCGCGCCCGCACCAACTGTACGTCCGCCTTCACGAATCGCGAAGCGTGTTCCTTCTTCGATTGCGATTGGGTTGATCAGTTCAACAGTAACTGTGATGTTATCACCAGGCATAACCATCTCTGTACCTTCTGGAAGGGAGATGATACCCGTTACGTCAGTTGTACGGAAGTAGAACTGTGGACGGTAACCTGTGAAGAAAGGCTTATGACGGCCACCCTCTTCTTTAGTTAGAACGTAGATTTGTGCTGTGAAGTTCGTGTGTGGTTTAACTGAACCTGGTTTCGCAAGTACTTGTCCACGCTCGATATCTTTACGGTCTACACCACGAAGCAAAGCTCCAATGTTGTCACCAGCTTGAGCGGAATCAAGCAATTTACGGAACATCTCTACACCAGTTACGATGCATTTACGAGTTTCTTCAGCGATACCAACGATTTCAACTTCTTCTTGTACTTTAACAGTACCACGCTCAACACGACCAGTTGCAACTGTTCCACGACCAGTGATTGAGAATACATCCTCAACTGGCATAAGGAAAGGCTTGTCAGTTTGACGCTCAGGAGTTGGGATGTAAGTATCAACTTGTTCGAACAACTCGATGATCTTGTCAGCCCAAGGACCATCTGGGTTAGAAAGAGCTTCACGAGCTGCACCACGGATGATTGGAGTATCATCGCCTGGGAACTCATATTCGTTAAGAAGGTCGCGAACTTCCATCTCAACCAATTCAAGCAACTCTTCGTCTTCAACCATATCACATTTGTTTAGGAATACTACGATGTAAGGTACGCCTACTTGACGGGAAAGAAGGATGTGCTCGCGAGTTTGCGGCATAGGGCCGTCAGCTGCGGATACAACCAGGATCGCTCCGTCCATTTGAGCAGCACCAGTGATCATGTTTTTAACATAGTCAGCATGTCCTGGGCAGTCAACGTGTGCGTAGTGACGGTTAGGTGTTTCGTACTCAACGTGAGCTGTGGAGATAGTGATACCGCGCTCGCGCTCTTCTGGTGCTTTATCGATTTGGTCGAATGCTACTGCAGCTCCACCGTATCTTTTGGACAATACAGTTGTAATAGCTGCTGTCAAAGTTGTTTTACCATGGTCAACGTGACCGATAGTACCGATGTTAACATGCGGTTTGTTACGTTCAAATTTAGCCTTTGCCATTTTAAACGATTCCTCCTTAGAGTGACTAATAGTTTTATATTAAGCGCCTTTGCCTTTTGCAATAATTTCTTCTGCAATGGACTTAGGTACTTCTTCATAATGTGAAAGTTCCATGGAGTAAACACCACGGCCTTGTGTTCTCGAACGAAGTGTTGTGGAATATCCAAACATTTCGGACAAAGGCACCTTAGCACGGATGATTTGCGCGCCATGACGGTTATCCATACCTTCAATACGTCCACGACGGGAGTTAAGGTCACCCATAACATCGCCCATGTACTCTTCTGGTACAGTAACTTCAACCTTCATGATTGGCTCAAGAAGAACCGGTTTACATTTTTCTTTAGCAGCTTTAAGTGCCATGGAACCTGCGATTTTGAACGCCATTTCATTGGAGTCAACATCATGGTAAGATCCATCAACAACAGTAGCTTTGATATCCACAAGCGGGAATCCAGCGATTACACCGTTTTTCATGGACTCTTCGATACCAGCTTGAATAGGTGCGATATATTCTCTAGGAATAGATCCGCCCACTACTTTGCTTTCGAAAATGAAACCTGTGCCAGCTTCTTGAGGTTCGAACTCAACCCAACAATGTCCGTATTGACCACGACCACCGGATTGACGAACGAATTTACCTTCAACTTTAGCTGCTGCACGGAATGTTTCACGATAAGCAACTTGTGGTTTACCTACATTGGTTTCTACTTTGAACTCGCGAAGCATACGGTCAACTAGGATCTCAAGGTGAAGCTCACCCATACCTGCGATGATCGTTTGTCCTGTTTCTTCGTCTGTGGAAGCACGGAAAGTCGGATCTTCTTCAGCAAGTTTTTGCAATGCGATACCCATTTTATCTTGGTCGGCTTTCGTCTTCGGTTCAACAGCAAGCTGGATAACCGGTTCAGGGAAGACCATTTTCTCAAGAATAACTGGATTTTTCTCATCACAAAGTGTATCACCAGTCGTTGTATCTTTCAATCCAACGGCCGCGGCGATGTCACCAGCGTATACAATGCTGATTTCTTGACGGCTGTTCGCATGCATTTGCAGAATACGACCAACGCGCTCACGTTTGCCTTTTGTTGCGTTAACAACGTAGGAACCGGAGTTCAAGGTACCAGAGTAAACACGGAAGAAAGTAAGACGACCAACGAAAGGATCTGTCATGATTTTGAATGCAAGCGCTGAGAAAGGTTGATCATCAGCAGACTTACGAACCACTTCAGTACCATCGTCAAGTACACCTTTAATGTCAGGTACATCAAGTGGTGATGGCAGGTAACTAATTACCGCATCCAACATCAATTGAACACCTTTGTTTCTGTAAGAAGACCCTACGATAACTGGGAAGATTTTCACTTCACAGACACCTTTACGTAGAGCTGCTTTGATTTCGTCAACAGAAATTTCTTCACCTTCAAGATACTTCATTGTAAGCTCTTCATCGAGCTCAGCAACTTTCTCAATCAATTCCAAGCGAAGTTCTGCAACTTGATCTTTGAACTCAGCAGGAATTTCGATTTTCTCGATATCCTTACCAAGATCGTCTTTGTACATATAAGCAACTTCATCAACCAAGTCAATGATGCCTTTGAATTCATTTTCAGCACCGATTGGAAGTTGAATAGCTACTGCATTTGCACCAAGTTTTTGACGCATGGATTCAACAACTTGCAAGAAGTCTGCGCCGATGATATCCATTTTGTTTACGTAAGCAATCCGTGGAACGTTGTATTTATCAGCTTGTCTCCAAACTGTCTCCGATTGAGGCTCAACGCCCTCTTTCGCACTAAATACACCAACTGCTCCATCCAACACACGAAGGGAACGCTCTACCTCAACGGTAAAGTCAACGTGTCCCGGGGTATCAATAATATTGATGCGGTGACCTTCCCATTGCGCAGTTGTAGCGGCGGATGTAATCGTGATTCCGCGCTCTTGTTCCTGTTCCATCCAGTCCATCGTAGCAGCACCTTCGTGCACTTCCCCGATTTTGTGAACTTTACCAGTATAGTACAGAATGCGCTCTGTTGTTGTCGTTTTACCAGCATCGATATGAGCCATGATCCCGATATTACGTGTGTTTTTTAAGGAGAACTCTCTAGCCATAGGTCGTTATGTCTCCTTTCTGAAATTGATTTAGAATTCTACCAACGATAGTGAGCGAATGCTTTATTAGCTTCAGCCATTTTGTGTGTATCTTCACGTTTCTTAACGGAAGAGCCTGTGCTGTTGCTAGCATCGATGATTTCATAAGCCAATCTTTCTTCCATCGTCTTCTCACCGCGTAGACGTGAGTAGTTTACCAACCAACGCAAGCCTAATGTCGAACGACGATCAGGTCTTACTTCGATAGGCACTTGATAGTTTGCTCCACCAACACGGCGAGCTTTAACTTCTAGTACTGGCATAATATTTTTGATAGCAGCTTCAAACACTTCCATCGGCTCTTTACCTGTACGATCTTTCACGAGGTTAAAAGCGTTGTATAGAATGGTTTGTGCTACCCCTCTTTTTCCATCAACCATAATGCGATTGATAAGACGAGTAACAAGTTTGCTATTATAAATTGGATCTGGCAATACGTCTCTGCGAGTAACTGGACCTTTACGAGGCATAGTTATCCCCCTTTCTTATAAGAATCATCCCTGATTATTATCTCTTATTTTTTAACTTTCGGACGTTTAGTACCGTATTTGGAACGGGATTGCTTACGGTTGTTAACACCGGAAGTATCCAACGCGCCACGTACGATGTGATAACGTACCCCTGGAAGATCTTTAATTCTACCTCCACGGATCAATACAACACTGTGTTCTTGCAGGTTGTGACCGATACCTGGAATGTAAGCTGTCACCTCTACGCGGTTCGTTAAACGAACACGTGCATATTTACGAAGTGCGGAGTTAGGCTTCTTAGGAGTCATAGTACCTACACGCGTGCAGACACCACGTTTTTGAGGTGCACTCAAATCCGTTGCTTCTCTTTTCAAAGCGTTAAAACCTTTTTGCAAAGCTGGTGATTTAGACTTATCCACCTTCGCTTGACGACCTTTACGTACTAGTTGGTTAATTGTTGGCATATCGCCACCTCCTCCCTACATTCATAACATGATGATCTTCTTGCAAGCCCACAGATCCAGGCGAGTCATAAATGAGCAAAGAGAAAGTCCTTGCCATGGATAGCTGCAAAAAGTTACTAGAACTTATGTAGGCTATAGCCACTAACAAAAACGTCTTTAGCGTTTATTCATTTACAACAGCTGCTACCGCAGCTCCAACTTCAATTCCACATGCTTTACCTAGCATCTTCATAGAATCTACATAGGTGACAGGTACACCCTTCTGCGTACAGAGAGTTACCAGATTTATCGTCAATCGCGGATCTGCATCTTTGGAAACAAAAACTTCGACTGCCTTACCTTGTTCGACTATTTTTGTAACTTTCTTCGTACCTACACTTATATTCTTCGCCTGTTTGACTTTATCATAAGACATAAGGCACCCCCTTCAAAGAAAAGGAAAGAATATTGACTTAGGCACACTACGATATATTAGCACTTTGAACTTCAGGTGTCAAGGATTAACTTCTAATATTTTATTATTCTTACTAGATTAGTAAATGTATATCAAAAGGGACAGCACACTTCACAATAAAGTGGCTATCCCTCATGATTACATCGCGAATCTATTCAACAGCGACAGTCTCTTTTTCAAGATCCTCGTCTTGTACAAGAACTTCGTTCGGATCCGTAATACGGATGTTCCGGTAACGAGGCATACCCGTACCTGCAGGAATAAGTTTACCGATAATAACGTTCTCCTTAAGACCAAGTAATTGATCAACCTTGCCTTTAATCGCTGCATCTGTCAAGACACGAGTCGTTTCTTGGAAAGACGCTGCAGATAGGAAAGAATCGGTCTCTAGGGACGCCTTAGTAATACCGAGCAAGATTGGTCTTGCAACAGCAGGCTCACTACCAGCGAACAATGCTACTTTGTTGGCAGCTTCGTATTCATGAATGTCTACGAAGGAACCAGGAAGTAACGTAGTATCTCCAGCGTCAACGATACGGATTTTCCGCAGCATTTGGCGAACCATAACTTCGATATGTTTATCGTTAATTTCTACCCCTTGGTTACGATATACGCGTTGAACTTCTTGCAGAATGTAGTTCTGCACGCCGCGAATACCTTTGATGCGGAGCATTTCTTTTGGATCGATAGATCCATCAGTAAGCTCATCTCCAGCCTCGACCTGTTGATTCAGTGAGACACGGACACGTGATCCGTAAGGAACCGCATAAACCTTGGATTCCGCTTCCCCTTGGACTTCAATCTCACGACGGTCCTTAGCTTCACGGATTTCTTTGACTGTACCATCGATTTCGGAAATGATCGCTTGACCTTTCGGATTCCGAGCTTCGAAGAGCTCTTGAATACGCGGCAAACCTTGCGTAATATCATCTCCGGCAACACCACCGGTATGGAACGTACGCATCGTCAACTGTGTTCCTGGCTCACCAATGGATTGAGCAGCGATAATACCAACTGCTTCACCAACCTCAACAAACTGGCCAGTAGCTAAGTTACGACCGTAACATTTTTTACAAACACCATGATTGGTGCGGCAGCTAAGAACGGAACGGATTTGAAGTTTCTCGATACCTGCTTCAATAATTGTATCTGCAATACCCGATTCGATGAGCTCATTGCGTTGAACAATAACTTCACCAGTTTTCGGATGACGAAGGGTTTCGTAAGCATAACGACCTTCAATACGGTCATAGAGATCTTCAATAACCTCTTTACCATCTTGAATTTTGCTAACCATGAAGCCTTTATCTGTTCCACAATCATCTTCGCGAACAATA
This sequence comes from Paenibacillus sp. J31P190, assembly GCF_059692075.1. Lineage (NCBI taxonomy): Bacteria > Bacillati > Bacillota > Bacilli > Caryophanales > Paenibacillaceae > Paenibacillus > Paenibacillus sp. J31P190. Next base: position 31,594 of record NZ_JCAUAS010000034.1, read on the forward strand.
ACATCTTGTGCAACGTCAACGAGACGGCGAGTCAAGTACCCTGAATCCGCTGTACGAAGTGCTGTATCGGCAAGACCTTTACGCGCTCCGTGCGTGGAAATAAAGTACTCCAAGATTGTTAAGCCTTCACGGAAGTTCGATTTAATTGGCAACTCCATAATCTTACCGGATGGATTCGCCATCAAACCACGCATACCGCCAAGCTGTGTAATCTGTGATTTATTACCACGGGCTTTGGATTCGACCATCATGCTAATAGAGTTGTATTTATCAAGGGATTTCATCAAAATATCTGTGATTTCATCCTTCGCTTTACTCCAAATCGCAATAACACGGTCATAACGCTCTTCATCCGTAATCAAACCACGGCGGTATTGATTCGTAACTACGCGTACTTTCTCTTCACATTCTTTGAGAATCGCTACTTTTTCAGTAGGAACCACAACGTCAGAGACAGCTACGGTAATACCCGCTTTCGTGGAGTACGTGAATCCAAGCTCTTTAATTTTATCAAGGATCATGGACGTTTGAGTTGTGTGGTATTTACGGAAACACTCAGCAATGATAGAACCGAGATATTCTTTACCTACCGCTTTGTTCTCATCACGTTCCAACATAATAGCTCTAAGATCAGCACCTTTTTCGAAAACAAAGTGAGAATCAGGAATCCCGCTCAGTAGGTTCGTTTTGGTTGGTTCATTAATGAATGGGAAGTCACTAGGGAAAATCTCATTCATAATGATTTTACCGATCGTCGTGATCAAAATTGCATTTTGCTGTTTCTCAGTGAAACTAACTTTGTTCAGTGCTCTTGCAGGAATAGCAACCCGCGCATGCAGTGCCATTTTGCCCGATTGGTAAGAAGAAACTGCTTCATGCACCGTTCTAATAATAGAACCAGCACCTTTAGCGAATTTGTTGTCTGTTGTTAAATAGAAACTTCCCAGAACCATATCCTGTGAAGGCGTAACAACAGGCTTACCGTCTTTCGGATTCAAGATGTTACCTGACGCTAACATGAGCAAGCGAGCTTCGGCTTGAGCTTCAGAAGACAATGGTACGTGAACGGCCATTTGGTCACCGTCGAAGTCAGCGTTGTAAGCTGTACAAACGAGCGGATGAAGTTTAATAGCGCGACCTTCAACCAGAATCGGTTCAAAAGCTTGAATACCAAGTCTATGCAGCGTAGGGGCACGGTTCAGAAGAACCGGGTGCTCCTTGATGACTTCTTCAAGAACATCCCAAACATCTGGACTTACGCGCTCAACTTTACGTTTTGCACTTTTGATGTTATGGGCCAAACCTTTATTTACAAGCTCTTTCATCACGAAAGGCTTGAACAACTCAAGTGCCATTTCCTTCGGAAGACCACATTGGTACATCTTCAGGTTAGGACCTACAACGATAACGGAACGACCGGAGTAGTCAACACGTTTACCGAGCAAGTTTTGACGGAAACGTCCTTGTTTACCTTTCAGCATATGGCTGAGGGATTTCAATGGACGGTTACCCGGGCCTGTTACCGGACGGCCGCGACGACCGTTATCGATAAGAGCATCGACCGCTTCTTGCAGCATCCGCTTCTCATTTTGAACAATGATATCCGGAGCGCCTAGGTCGAGCAATCTTTTCAAACGGTTGTTACGGTTGATAACGCGGCGATACAGATCATTCAAGTCAGAAGTCGCGAAGCGGCCGCCATCGAGTTGTACCATCGGACGAAGCTCCGGAGGAATGACTGGAAGTACATCCAGAACCATCCAACCCGGTAAGTTCTTCGAGTTACGGAATGCTTCCATAACTTCCAAACGCTTAATCGCACGATTACGACGTTGACCTTGCGCAGTTTTGAGTTCTTCTTTGAGTGTATCTACTTCACGCTCGATATCAATATCGATTAGAAGCTTTTTAACGGCTTCCGCACCCATTCCCGCTTGGAAAGCATAACCGTACTTCTCGCGATAGCTGCGGTATTCTTTCTCGGAAAGCAGTTGCTTCTTCTCCAAAGGTGTATCCCCTGGATCAGTTACCACATAGGAAGCGAAATAGATAATTTCCTCCAACGATCTTGGAGACATATCTAGCGCAAGTCCCATACGGCTTGGAATACCTTTGAAGTACCAAATATGAGATACCGGAGCAGCAAGTTCAATATGACCCATGCGCTCACGACGTACCTTTTGACGTGTCACTTCAACGCCGCAACGGTCACAAACTACGCCTTTATAACGAACTCGTTTGTATTTACCGCAATGACATTCCCAATCTTTAGTAGGCCCGAAGATCTTTTCGCAGAAAAGACCTTCTTTCTCAGGCTTTAAGGTTCTGTAGTTAATCGTTTCCGGCTTCTTTACTTCCCCACGGGACCAAGAGCGAATTTTATCGGGTGATGCCAAGCCGATTTTCATAAACTCGAAGTTGTTAACGTCCATCAAGGAGCAACCCTCCTTTAAGAATTTAAACCCACTATGCAGTGAATCGTTCTCGATCTATTGTGGTGTTCTTTATTCGTTGACTCCTAATTCAGAGCCCTCTAAGTTTAGGTTTAGTTTATCGCTAGTGACTTCGTCGTCGTCATCGGCTTCTCTCATTTCGATCTCTTCTTCGTCGCCGGAGAGGATTTTAACATCCATACCTAAGCTTTGAAGCTCTTTGATCAAAACTTTGAATGATTCCGGAACACCCGGTTCTGGAACATTCTCACCTTTAACGATAGACTCATATGTTTTCACACGGCCCACAACGTCATCGGATTTCACCGTAAGAATTTCTTGCAGTGTATAAGCAGCTCCATAAGCCTCGAGCGCCCATACCTCCATCTCCCCGAAACGTTGTCCACCGAACTGTGCTTTACCACCCAGCGGCTGCTGAGTAACAAGGGAGTAAGGTCCTGTTGAACGGGCATGGATTTTATCATCAACCATGTGCGCCAATTTAATCATGTACATGACGCCAACAGTAACTTCGCGTTCGAACGACTCCCCTGTACGACCATCGTACAGAATCGTTTTACCGCTGCGCTGCATACCTGCTTCTTCCATCGCATCGAACACGTCATACTCACGCGCTCCATCGAATACTGGCGTTGCAGCATGGATACCTAGGTACTTGGAAGCCATACCTAAGTGAACTTCAAGCACTTGACCGATGTTCATACGTGAAGGAACCCCTAGTGGATTCAATACAACTTCAACCGGTGTACCATCTGGAAGGAAAGGCATATCTTCTTCTGGAAGAATACGCGCTACGACCCCTTTGTTACCGTGACGTCCCGCCATTTTATCGCCTTCGGAAATTTTCCGTTTTTGTGCGATATAGACACGAACGAGTTGGTTCACACCAGGAGGCAGCTCATCGCCGTTCTCACGAGTAAATACTTTCACATCAACAACAATACCGTCTGTACCATGCGGTACGCGAAGGGATGTATCACGAACCTCACGAGCCTTCTCGCCGAAGATCGCATGCAGCAATCTTTCTTCCGCTGTCAGTTCTGTTACACCTTTAGGTGTTACTTTACCAACGAGGATGTCGCCTGCGCCGATTTCGGCACCGACACGGATAATTCCGCGCTCGTCAAGATTTTTCAGTGCATCTTCCCCAACGTTCGGGATATCGCGTGTGATTTCTTCAGGTCCCAGCTTCGTATCACGAGCTTCGGACTCGTACTCCTCAATGTGAATGGAGGTGTACACATCTTCTTTAACAAGTTTCTGGCTAAGCAAGATCGCATCCTCGTAGTTGTAACCTTCCCAAGTCATGAAGGCTACGACAACGTTACGTCCAAGTGCCAATTCACCTTGTTCTGTTGAAGGTCCATCTGCAAGAATATCGCCAGCTTTAACCAATTGGCCTTTTTTAACAATCGGACGTTGATTAATACATGTACCTTGGTTAGAACGCATAAATTTGTGAAGTTTATATTTGACGATGTTGCCGCTAACTAGCTTGCCATCGACCAATTCTTGACGACGCAGCCAAATTTCATTCGCAGCAGCTTTCTCAATAATTCCATCGAATTTGGAGACAATACATACTCCTGAGTCTTTTGCGACCTTATGCTCCATTCCCGTTCCTACAAGAGGTGCTTTCGGGATCAAAAGCGGAACCGCTTGACGCTGCATGTTTGAACCCATAAGCGCACGGTTGGAGTCATCATTTTCAAGGAACGGAATTAACGCCGTTGCCACGGAAACAACTTGCTTCGGAGAAACGTCCATGTAGTCGACACGTTCAACCGGAAGTGTTAAGTTGTCATCCTTATAACGAACGATAATCGCATCTTCAACGAATTTATTATCTTCTGTCAATTGTGCATTCGCCTGAGCGATAACATAGTTATCCTCTTCGTCTGCTGTCAGGTAAGCGATTTGGTCCGTTACTAGTCCTGACTTCGGATCTACCCAACGATATGGCGCCTCAATGAAGCCATACTCATTAATTCGGGCAAACGTAGACAAGGAGTTGATCAAACCAATGTTCGGTCCCTCTGGCGTCTCAATTGGACACATACGGCCATAGTGAGAGTGATGAACGTCACGAACTTCCATCCCTGCGCGCTCTCTCGTCAAACCGCCGGGCCCGAGTGCAGATAGACGTCTTTTGTGCGTCAATTCAGCAAGCGGATTCGTTTGATCCATAAACTGAGAAAGCTGGGAGCTACCGAAGAACTCTTTGATCGATGCGATAACAGGACGAATGTTGATTAACGCTTGCGGTGTAATCACATTCGCGTCTTGAATCGACATTCGCTCACGAACAACACGTTCCATACGGGAAAGACCAATACGGAATTGATTTTGCAGCAATTCACCTACAGAACGAAGTCTACGGTTACCTAAGTGGTCAATATCATCCGTATTTCCGATACCGTGAAGCAAATTGATGAAATAGTTAATGGATGAAATAATATCGGCAGGCGTGATGTTTTTGACAGTTTTATCAATAACACCGTTAGAAATAACTTTAACGACCTTGCCCTCTTCTGTTGGTGAATATACGTTGATGCACTGAACTGGAATCGTATCCGCGCCCGTTACACCTTTAGGAATCGTAAATTCTTTATACCCTGCACCTTTTTCAATAAAAGGAAGGATTTCATCTAAAACGCGACGATCAAGCAATTGCCCAGCTTCTGCAATGATTTCTCCAGTCTCGGAGTCCACCAGTGTTTCAGCCAAACGTTGATTGAACAATCTGTTTTTGATGTGAAGTTTTTTATTGATTTTGTAGCGACCTACATTCGCTAAATCGTAACGCTTCGGATCAAAGAAACGAGCAACGATCAAGCTTCTAGCATTATCTAATGTAGGAGGCTCGCCCGGACGAAGACGCTCATAGATTTCGATTAACGCTTTTTCCGTAGAATCCGTGTTATCTTTATCGAGCGTATTACGGATGTATTCATTGTCACCCAGCAAATCCAAAATCTCAGCATCTGTACCAAATCCTAAGGAACGAAGAAGGACAGTTACTGGAATTTTACGCGTGCGGTCGATACGAACATAGATGATATCTTTCGCATCAGTTTCAAGCTCCAACCAAGCTCCACGGTTCGGAATGACGGTTGCGGTATATGTTTTTTTGCCGTTTTTATCCACTTTCGTGCTATAATAAACACTGGGTGAACGAACGAGCTGGGAGACGATTACACGCTCCGCACCGTTAATAATGAACGTTCCCGTGTCAGTCATGATAGGGAAATCCCCCATGAACACTTCTTGTTCTTTGACCTCGCCGGTTTCCTTATTAATCAAACGGACTTTGACTCTTAACGGCGCCGCATAGGTTACGTCGCGTTCTTTGGATTCATCAACTGAATACTTAGGCTCGCCTAAGCTATAGTCAATAAACTCCAGTACTAGGTTACCTGTAAAATCCTGGATCGGAGAGATATCCTGAAACATCTCGCGAAGTCCTTCTTCCAAAAACCACTCATACGATTTTTGCTGGATTTCAATCAGGTTTGGAATGCCCAGCACCTCATTAATTCGTGCATAAGTCCTGCGTTTACGTCGTCCAAATTGAACAAGATGTCCCGCCAACTTTCATTCACCCCTCAACTCTACTCAATAAATAAAAAGAAGAAGAAAAACTTCTACCGACGTACACTCAGGACGCCTCCGTTAGTGGAGCCCGTCCGAATTAAGCGACTGTATGAAGGAAGGTTTTTCCCTGTAATCAATAAGACTTTTCCAAATATTTCTTCCCATCCTGTTAGAATTTCCTAAAATTCAAACATTATACGTTACAAGTTCAAATTTTATTCATTCCGGAAGAAAAAAACACTTGACATTTTTGTTAACTAAAGACATGTGTCCCATCTTAATACTGACATTTTTTAATAATACCACATGTGAAATGTCAAGTCAAACAAATTTCCTTGATTGTCAACAAAGACTTCATACTGCTTTAATAAGCTTTCGATTACTTCGTGGCTTTGAGTATTTTGTACCCTTTATCTTTAGATACCTCAGCAACTTCACTGTACAAAGACTCGAGTTTTTTCATAGCCGATGGAGCACCCTGCTTTTTTTGAATAACAACCCAGATAGACCCGCCATCAACTAAGCAATCATAAGCATCTGTAAAGATGCGATGAACAACTTCCTTGCCGGCACGAATCGGCGGATTGGTTAAAACCGCGTCAAAGCGCAGCCCCTGTACTTGTTCCAAGAGATCACTTTGGAGTATGGTCACATTCGTAATTCCGTTACGCTTCGCATTATCAACAGAAAGCTCGATCGCTCTCTCATTGATGTCGACCATTGTCACATGCCCCTTCGGACACATCACAGCTGCGCTTAGCCCAATAGGACCGTAGCCGCACCCAACATCAAGAACCTTAGCATCCTCGCGCAGCTCCATGGTTTCAATTAAATGCTTACTACCATAATCGACACCTTTTTTCGAAAAGACTCCCGCATCCGTCAGGAACGTATATGTTTTGCCACGCAGTACTTCCTGCATAGTATGAACATCTCGTTTAACCGTCGGTCGCTCCGTATAGTAATGCTCTGACACGTTATGAATTCCTCCTTCACTTTTACCTTTAGGAAAATCAAATAACGAGAGCGTTCCTAAGGCTTTCCTAAGGGTAAAAAACCTCATCTTATAACGGTTAAAAAAACCTCTTGAAGTCAAGCTTCAAGAGGTTTCCTATTGAAAGATTACTTAACTTCTACGGAAGCGCCAGCTTCTGTAAGCTTAGCTTTAACAGCTTCTGCTTCTTCGGAGCTAACTTTTTCTTTAACTGCTTTAGGAGCGCCATCAACCAAGTCTTTCGCTTCTTTCAGGCCAAGACCTGTGATTTCGCGAACTACTTTAATTACGTTGATTTTGGATGCGCCAGCGCTAGTCAAGATAACATCAAACTCAGTTTGAGCTTCTTCAACTGCTACTGCTGCGCCACCGCCAGCTGCTACTGGAGCTGCTGCTGTTACGCCAAACTCTTCTTCAATTGCTTTAACCAGGTCGTTCAATTCCAAGATTGTCATGCCTTTGATTGCTTCTAGGATCGTTGCATTGTTGCTCATGGTTAAACCTCCATTATCATTCATATATTTTGTGGTTGTTGTTGTAAAACAAAATTAAGCTTGACCTTCAGCTTCTTTTTTCTCAGCAACTGCTTTAACAGCAAGTGCAAAGTTACGAACTGGAGCTTGAAGAACGCTAAGCAACATGGAGAGAAGACCATCTCTGGATGGAAGTTCAGCAAGTGCTTTAATTTGATCGTATCCAACTACGCGGCCTTCGACCACGCCGCCTTTTACGCTCAATTGATCATTCTTTTTCGCAAATTCAGTCAAGATTTTCGCTGGAGCGACTAGATCGTCATTGCTGAAAGCAATTGCAGTTGGACCTGTTAGGTACTCATCCAATGCGCTTAAATCAGCATTTGCCGATGCGCGTCTAGCCAACGAGTTCTTGAGAACTACGAATTCAATACCAGCTTCGCGCAAGGTTTTGCGCAGCTGCGTTACTTGAGCTACGTTCAAACCGCGGTAGTCTGCTATGATTGTAGAAGCACTAGCTTTAAACTTTTCAGTTACTTCAGCTACTGCCTGTTCTTTCTGTGCAAGAATTTTCGCGTTTGCCATAGTACACCTCACTTCTTATGCATTTATCTTTCAAGATCGCAAACAGTAGGAGCATCAGCATTCCTTATCTAAAATAAGAAATGCCTTCGTAGACGCTACGAAGGCATGATGTGTTCACTTTTTCCCTGATGTACAAAGAAATCGCTATATATATCATAACACCTCGGTAGGAAATTAAGCACGTTGGCACCTACTGTCTACGGTTTGCATATTCATTTTTATGACCTTTGATAGAGTATCACGCCCAGCAACCGAAGTCAACTGGTAGCTTTTACTTATCTGAAGGATTGCAGGTTCACGCGAACGCTTGGGCCCATTGTGGAGGATACAGCAATGTTTTTCAGGTAAACACCTTTAGCAGCTGCTGGTTTCGCTCTTACAAGTGCATCAACCAATGCTTTGAAGTTTTCGTTCAACTTATCAGCATCGAAAGATACTTTGCCAAGTGGAGCATGGATTTGGCCTGCTTTGTCAAGACGGTACTCGATTTTACCTGCTTTGATCTCTTGAACAGCTTTGGTAACGTCGAAAGTAACTGTTCCTGCTTTAGGGTTTGGCATTAAACCTTTACCCCCGAGGATACGACCCAGTTTACCAACTTCGCTCATCATGTCCGGAGTAGCTACGCAAACGTCAAATTCGAACCAACCTTGTTGAATTTTGTTGATCATGTCAGCATCACCAACAAAATCTGCACCAGCCGCTTCAGCTTCTTTCGCTTTCTCGCCTTTAGCAAATACAAGTACACGTTTCGTTTTACCAGTACCGTGTGGAAGTACAACAACACCACGAACAGCCTGATCTTGTTTTCTTGGGTCAACACCCAGACGAACTGCAACATCTACAGTTTCATCAAATTTAGCAGGAGCTGTTTTCTTAACAAGCTCGATTGCTTCTGACGGATCATACAAAGTTTCAGCATTTACAAGCTGAGATACTTCGCGGTATTTTTTACCGTGTTTAGGCATTTTAAATATCCTCCTTAGTGGTATTAGCGGATAATCCTCCCACCGAGCGGCTGAAGAGTTTTCTCGAAGAAAACCCACTTCGACAGCTTGCGCTTATCGTTTAACCGCATTCCTTGCGGAATTAATCTTCGATGACGATTCCCATGCTGCGAGCAGTACCTTCAACCATACGCATTGCAGCCTCAACGGATGCAGCATTTAGGTCAGGCATTTTTTGTTCAGCGATTTCGCGAACTTTAGCGCGTTTCACAGTTGCAACTTTCTTTTTGTTTGGTTCACCGGATCCTTTTTCGATACCAGCAACGACGCGAAGAAGAACTGCAGCCGGAGGCGTTTTAGTGATGAATGTAAAGGAACGATCCTCGAATACAGTGATTTCAACTGGAATGATAAGACCAACTTGATCAGCAGTACGAGCGTTAAACTCTTTACAGAAAGCCATGATGTTCACACCTGCTTGACCCAATGCTGGACCGATCGGTGGTGCTGGATTTGCTTTCGCAGCTTGAACTTGAAGCTTCACGATTTTAATAACCTTTTTTGCCATGATAGACACCTCCTTGCTTTTAATATGGGATCTCATTGCCATCCCACTAACGAAGGTCTATCCCGAGGAATAGACCTGGTAGAAACCCTTGGTTTTCTTGTTTTATAGCTTTTCCACTTGGTCGAAATCGAGCTCAAGCGGGGTTTCTCTACCAAACATGTTGACGTGTACCTTAAGTTTACCCTTGTCAGCAACAATTTCTTCAACAGAGCCGACAAAGTTTGCGAAAGGTCCTACCTTGACGCGTACGGTTTCTTTGAGTTCGAAGTCGATTTTCTCCTTCGGCTCTTCCATACCCATATGCTTCAGGATAGATTCAACTTCCTCAGGTAATAATGCAGTCGGCTTAGAGCCGGATCCTGTAGAACCTACGAATCCAGTTACTCCTGGCGTATTACGCACGACATACCAAGAGTCATCCGTTTGAATCATTTCTACGAGGACATAACCCGGATAAACTTTACGCATGACGACTTTTTTCTTGCCGTCTTTGTTTACCAGTTCTTCTTCCATAGGCACAAGCACACGGAAGATCTTGTCCGTCATTTCCATAGATTCAACGCGTTTCTCTAGGTTGGCTTTCACTTTGTTCTCATACCCTGAATAGGTATGTACGACGTACCATCTTTTTTCCATGAATAAATTCACCTATAGTCCTGTTTATTTAAAAACAAGGCGCAGCAACTCAGAAATTCCTAGATCCAGCACAAAAAAATAGATGGCAACAAAAGTTACGGTACCAATAACGACAAGCGTATAGGTAGTCATTTCTTTGCGACTTGGCCACTTGACCTTTTTGAGTTCTGACCAACTGTCGGTGAAGAAGGAAAAAGTGGATCCGAAGCTTTGTCTCATTCTAGCCAAGAACGCCACAAACTACACCTCCAAAGAACTACCTAGTCTCGCGATGAGCAGTATGTTCATTGCAAAATTTGCAATATTTCTTCAACTCAATACGGTCGGGATTGTTGCGCTTATTTTTAGTGGATGCATAGTTTCTTTGTTTGCAATTTGTGCACGCTAATGTGATGATGACCCGCATGATGTACACCTCCTACAGACACTTTCTAATTAAAGCCCTTCTAAGCGCGTCAAAAAGAAAGCGACTTTTAGGGCTACCTGAAATACTTTATCACAACCCGTAATAGGGTGTCAAGGCAGAAGTCTCATAAATGCGAGAGTATCATCAGTATAGACCCTCTAGACAATTGTTAAACATTCCCCCAAAGAAAAACACCCGCACAGCTTAAGCGGCGCGGGTACTTCCTACAAATCTCGGACTTCTAGATAACGTTCAAGTTTGCGTTTAACACGTTGAAGAGCATTATCAATAGACTTCACATGACGATCGAGATCAACGGCAATTTCTTGATACGATCTGCCATCGAGATAGAGCATCAGCACCCTGCGCTCTAGGTCACTTAATATCTCTCCCATTTTATCTTCAAGGCCCGTAAACTCTTCTTGATTGATTACAAGCTCCTCAGGATCTGTAACCCGGGAACCGCTAATAACGTCAAGCAGCGTACGATCAGAATCTTCATCATAGATAGGCTTGTCCAGTGACACGTAGGAGTTAAGAGGAATGTGCTTCTGACGCGTTGCTGTTTTGATAGCCGTGATGATCTGTCGAGTGATGCACAGTTCAGCAAAGGCTTTGAATGAAGCAAGCTTGTCTCCTCGGAAGTCGCGAATAGATTTATATAAACCTATCATACCTTCCTGCACAATGTCTTCTCGGTCTGCACCTATCAAAAAATAAGAACGTGCTTTGGCACGTACGAAATTCTTATATTTATTGATAAGGTATTCCAACGCTTCGCTACTGCCTTCACGAACTGCTTCGACGATGTCTTCATCTGGCTTGAGGTCATAATCATACATTCTCAGTTCTTTGAGGTCGACACTCACCAACAATCCCTCCGGCCTGCAGGACTACCCAGATTCACTATAAAAGTTTAGGTTAAGTATACATGAAGAAAACTCACACCGTCAACGGGGAACCGCACCATTTCTAGCATTTGGAGGATTCACTCTCCTCTTCGCCACCGCTCGAACTGCTCTTTGAGCTCATGGCTCAGTTTACTTTCGAACGGATTACGCTTGGATGAGGTTTCAGGATGAATACGTTCTCTCACTTCTTTGCGATTCTGTTTGATTTTGACTAGCAGTTCACCAGCGGGCATCCGAAGAGCTCCTTTACCGAATATGACATGCTGCTCAATCATATCCGAGGTGGCTACGTAGATCTGCTTACGCCTTCCCATCAGATTCGTGACCAGGCGTTCGATCCGTTCATCTGCCGTTTCCTTCTCTTTGGTATAGAGTACTGTAAGCTTACTCTGCACATATTTCTTACCAAGTCCTGGTACCATATAGGCATCAAAAACAAGATATACCTTCATACCCGAGTAGGATTGATACTCCGCTAGCATATGAATTAACTGATCGCGAGCGCCCTCCAGATCCGTGTCCTTCAGCTTACTCAGCTCCGGCCAAGCGCCAATAATATTGTAGCCATCAACAATCAGAAACTGTTCCATTTCATTTAACTCTTATTACGCTGTCTAACCACTTCATACATCAATACCCCCGCGGCAACGGACGCATTCAAGGAATTCACATGCCCTGCCATCGGAAGCTTAACTAAGAAGTCACATTTCTCTTTAATTAATCGACCAACACCTTTACCTTCATTGCCAATAACAAGTGCTATTGGAATACTAAAGTTGGCTTTATACACGTCTTGAGCGGCGGTTACATCCGTTCCAGCGACCCAAACTCCCTGCTCTTTCAATTTCTCAATCGTCTGCGCGATATTCGTCACACGCGCAACGGGAACATATTCAACAGCCCCAGCTGAAGTCTTGGAAACTGTAGCTGTAAGTCCGACGGAACGACGTTTGGGAATAATGACGCCATGAACACCTGTGCAATCTGCAGTTCGCAGGATCGAACCCAAATTATGCGGATCCTCGATCTCATCAAGAATCAAGATAAAAGGTTCTTGCCCGAGTTCTTTAGCCTTAGCTAGAATATCTTCTACTTCGACATACTCGTAGGCAGCAACTTGCGCTACAACCCCTTGGTGTTGAAGTCCTTCAGCCATTTGGTCCAGCTTGCGCTTGTCCGAAAACTGAACGATAATGCCTACATTTTTGGCTTCCGCTACAATAGGACCCGCGAATTGCTTCTGAGCACTCTCTGCAATCCATATTTTATTAATCGTCCGACCTGCACGAAGCGCCTCCAGAACGGAGTGCTTCCCGCCGATATATTCTTCATCCATTCCTGTTCCTCCTAAAAGTTTTGCTTGAACAATACAATCATCGTTAGCTTAAGCTACTTGTTCTGCTTATAAGTAATCGCAAAGTCTAATATTTCCTTCAATCTCTCAAAAGATTGTTTATAGTACAAATATCCGATTAAGCACTCAAACGCGGTGCTGTGCCGGTATTCCAGCACCTCCGCGTTTTTGGCTGTAGTTCCTGATTTGGCATTGCGTCCCCGCTTTACCATGTCTACTTCTTCTTCCGATAGCATCGGCATCAAAGCCTCCAACAATTTGGATTGCGCTTTGGCTGAGACATATCCCGTCGATGCTTTGTGCAAATGGTTCGGCCGATGGTTAGGTCCAGATATGACATATTGCCTGATGTATACTTCATACACAGCATCCCCTATATATGCCAGTACAAGCGGATTCAGTAAATGGGGACTTTTAGATGGCGGAAAAATAAAAAGGTTTGCACCGTCATGGATAGACTCGCTCATTTACGTCGCCAACGTATTCCCTGTGGTGTATCTTCAAGGAATATCCCTTTCTCTGTGAGCAGATCACGGATTTCATCCGCGCGAGCCCAGTTCTTCGACTTACGCGATTCCGTCCGTTCGATAATCAACTGCTCAATCTCTTCATCCAACAACTCATCCGTTTGCTGCGAAAGAATCCCTAAGGTTTGGTCGAACGCTTGCAGCTGATCTAAGAAAAGCTGCAGCGCGGCGGCATTTACCCGCTCCTGTTGCAGGTACAGGTTCGCTTCAGCAACAAGGTCGAATACCGCTGTAATTGCATCCGGAGTATTGAAATCGTCGTTCATCTTATCGTCAAACTGGCTCGCAATCGCAGTCAGGCGATCCGTTAATGTTGATTCTATTTCGCTAGTCGCAGAAGCAGTAGTAAGTCGATGCTTCAAGTTGTCATAAGCATTCTGAATACGTTCTAACGCGTTAGAGGCTTGTTTCAAGCTTTCATCGCTGAAATTCAGCGGATTGCGATAGTGCGCGGATAACATAAAGAAACGGAATACTTGCGGCTTGATTAGTTTAACGAGATCACGAATAAGAATTCCGTTGCCAAGTGACTTGGACATCTTCTCATTGTCAATGTTAAGGAAGGCATTGTGCAGCCAATAATTAGCCATCGGATGCCCCGTTACAGCTTCAGTCTGAGCGATTTCACATTCATGATGCGGGAACGTCAAGTCTTGTCCGCCACCGTGAATATCAATCGTTTCACCCAAATATTTGCGCACCATGGCGGAACATTCGATATGCCAGCCTGGACGGCCTTGGCCCCATGGACTATCCCAATAAATTTCTCCCGGTTTGGCTGCTTTCCACAGAACAAAATCCTGAGGACTCTCTTTGCGATCGTCTACTTCAATGCGGATACCGTATTGGAGCTCTTCCAGATTTTGATTGGATAACTTGCCATACTCCGCAAATTTGCTGGTTCGGTAATAAACGTCACCGCCGGCTTCGTAGGCAAAATCTTTCTCAACTAGGGCGACAATGAAATCTATAATTTCCTGGATGTTCTCCGTCACACGCGGATTCAAAGTAGCATCGTGAACGCCAAGCGTTTTGACGTCGTCCAAAAAGGCTTGAATGAATGTTTCTGCAAGCTCTGGAACGGTAACAGCCAACTCCTCGGCTTTACGAATCATTTTATCGTCCACATCGGTAAAGTTCGTAATATAGGTCACTTCATACTTCTGAGATTCCAAATAGCGACGTACAACATCAAAGAAAATTACCGGTCTGCCGTTACCAATATGAATATAGTTATACACAGTAGGCCCGCAAACGTACATCTTCACTTTGCCTGGTTCAATTGGAACGAATTCTTCTTTTTTCCGCGTTAGCGTATTATACACTCTGAGTGTCATGTTCTCTCGTTTCTCCATTCTTAAGGCGTTCTTGTTCAAGTTGCTGTTTTAAATCATTAATCTGATTCTGTAATTCCTGAAATATATCAACAATAGGATCAGGTAAGTTCCCATGGTCCAGACGATTTACACGAACCCCGTCCCGCTTAACAAGTTTAGCAGGGATCGTGACGACGGTGCTATTGGAAGGAACTTCCTGAATGACTACCGCATTAGAACCAATACGTGAATTTTCGCCTACAAGGAAAGAACCAAGAATTTTGGCACCAGAGCCAATAACTACATTATTGCCAATAGTTGGATGTCTCTTACCTTTTTCTTTGCCCGTCCCCCCTAAGGTTACCCCTTGGTATAGGATGACATCATCACCAATCTCACAGGTTTCCCCGATAACAACACCCATGCCATGATCAATAAATAGTCTCTTCCCTATAGTTGCACCCGGATGAATCTCAATCCCTGTCATGAACCGGCTCCACTGCGAAACGATACGAGCAATCGTATACATTCCTCGCTTGTAAAACCAATGACCGATTCGATGGGACCAAATCGCATGAAGACCAGAATACGTAAAAACAACCTCAAACCAGCTGCGTGCAGCCGGGTCGTTATCGAATACGGCGGATATATCAGATTTGATCGTTGCCCACATGTTCTCACCTTCTTCGTAGAAATCATACAAGGATTCTTCTTCTAAAACAAAAAAAGCCCCCGCAGCCATATGGCTGCAGAGGCGTAGTTATCGCGGTTCCACTCTGCTTGGTGACTCGGAAGTCTCCCAACTTAAGTTCCCGTAACGTGGGTATTCCGGCTGCGCCTACCCTACTCTTACGAGTATTCGGCGCGGCAGCTCCCAGGTGCATTTCCGATTACAGGAATTGGATAACTCACAGCCAAAGCCTCGCGGCTTCGATTATCCTCTCTGATAAATCCCTAGTTAAACGTACTCTCCTGATCATTGCATTCGATATTGAACTAAGTATAGCGAAAAGAAACCCGCTTTACAATAAGTTCCTTAGACGTGATGCGACTTTTTCTTTGCCAAGTAAGTAAAGAGACACATTTAAGTCAGGTCCGTGCACTTGCCCCGTTAGAGCAGAACGAATGGACATGAATAGTTGTTTCCCTTTGAAGCCCGTATCCTTCTGCACTTGTTTCAGCAAAGCAGGGATGGCTTCTACGGTGAAAGCTTCCGCTTGCTCGACTTGCGTGAGGAAGCTAGCTAGCACAACAGGCACATGCTCCTCTTTCAAAACAGCAGCTGCTTCCTCATCGATGACCAACTCTTCTTTGAAGAAGATGCTGGATAGCTCGACGATCTCTGCCGCGAAACGCATTCTCTCTTGATTGAGGCCTACCAGAGCCGTTACCCACTCTTGAACTGCGGCATCCAAATCACCTTGGATGTATCCTGCCTTTTGCAGATGAGGCACGCATAACTCGACCACTCGGGAGAGCGGCGCCTTTTTCAAATAAGCATTGTTCATCCAATTCAATTTATCCATATCAAACACAGCCGGACTTTTGGATACGCGATCCAGGTCAAACTGGGCAATAAGTTCTTCTTTCGTGAACATTTCTTCTTCGCCGCCAGGAGACCAGCCGAGCAGAGCAATGAAGTTAACAACAGCTTCAGGCAGATAGCCTAGCTCTTTGTACTGTTCGATAAACTGAATGATGGATTCATCCCGTTTACTCATTTTTTTGCGATCTGGATTCAAGATAAGCGCTAAATGAGCAAAGTCAGGCACAGGAAGTCCCAGTGCTTCGTACATGAGGATTTGTCTTGGTGTATTGGATAGATGCTCCTCACCGCGAATAACCAGATTGATTTTCATCAAATGATCGTCCACAATGACAGCAAAATTATAGGTTGGAATACCATCGGTACGTGCAATGATGAAATCACCAATCCCATTGGATTCAAATTCAACATGCTCTCGCACCTTATCCTGAAAGCCGATAATCCGGTCTTCTGGAACACGGAAACGAATGGAAGGCTTGCGTCCTTCAGCTTGATAAGCAGCAATCTGCTCAGGTGTTAAGTTACGGCATTTACCTGAATAACCGCCCATTTCCCCGCGTGCTTCTTGCTCTGCCCGCTCCTGCTCCAAATCCGCTTCCGAGCAATAACAATGGTATGCGTGGCCGCTCTGAACCAATTGATCGAGATACGTCTTATAAATATCCAGGCGCTCCATCTGACGATAAGGACCGTATGGACCTCCGATATCTACGCTCTCATCCCACTCTAAACCAAGCCATCTTAGGCCATTCAGTTGATCCTCGATACCAGACTCTTTATGACGAGTTTGATCAGTATCTTCAAAACGAACAACGAACGCACCGCCATGGCGACGCGCCAATAAATAATCAAACAGTGCTGTACGAGCACCGCCAATATGTAAATGTCCAGTCGGACTAGGTGCATAACGCACACGTAAAGGCTGATTCATGTGTGTACCCTCTTCTCCCCAATATTACCTGCTATTCTAGCACATCTCGAATTAAACAAACAACCGATTGCGCAGCAATTCCTTCACCTCGACCCGTGAAACCAAGCTGTTCCGTCGTCGTAGCCTTCACATTGACTTGATCTGGCTTAGCGTCTAGCGCAGCGGCAATAATTTCTACCATCTGCGGGATGTACGGCGCCATTTTGGGCTTCTGCGCAATGATTGTAGAGTCCGTATTCCCAAGGTGATAACCTTTGTCCTTAGCCAGCTGCCATACCTGCTTCAGCAGTACTAGACTATCCGCATCCTTGAACTCTGCAGCTGTATCCGGGAAATGCTTCCCGATATCGCCTAAGCCCAGTGCGCCTAAAATAGCATCGCTAATAGCGTGCAGCAGTACGTCCGCATCGGAGTGACCGAGCAGCCCTTTTTCATAAGGAATCGTCACGCCTCCAATAATGCACTTACGGCCTTCCACCAACTGATGAACATCAAATCCTTGTCCTACGCGAATCATAGCTGTCCCTCTCCCCTTACGTTGTATAGTATCCATTCTGCCCATGGCAAATCTTCCGGTGTCGTAATCTTAATATTATAATAGTCCCCTTCGACCACATGCACCGTTGTTCCTATTCGTTCAACCAACATCGCATCGTCCGTCCCCATGAAATCATCCTGAAGAGCCCGTTCGTGCGCTTCCTGTAGAAGAGAAAGCCGAAAAGCTTGCGGCGTTTGGATCGCCCACAAGCTTCGTCTATCGGGTGTAGATTGAATTCGTTTCTCGGTATCTACGATTTTGATCGTATCTTTAACAGGAACGGCCAGTACAGCTGCATCCTGTTCTTGTGCTTTCACAAGACAATCGAACACATGTTCTTTTTTCACAAAAGGCCTAACACCGTCATGAACGAGTACCCACGTTGTATCCCTCTGTAAGGAGTCCAGACCCCGTCTAACGGAATCTTGACGTTCGGCGCCTCCTGCTAGCACATGAGTGACCTTGGAAAGAGCGTAGTCCTGCACAAAGCCTCTACAGCGATCTACATCAGTTCCCCCAACAACGAGAATGATTTCATCCACTTCATGTATGTTTTGAAATAATTGCAAGGTATGTACCAGAATTGGCTTGTGTCCCAGTTGTAAGTATTGTTTACTTTCAGCCGTTCCCATTCGCGAGCCCTTGCCCGCTGCCACGATGATAACTCCTAGCTTCCCCATAAGACCTCCAACTAAGTGCTTTCAAAAGAAAGCTTTCTTCGTAAGCATAGGCCCATAGAGCTATGTTACATCTCCTTATCATACTGGTTTTACTGTGCTTTTTCCAATAGTTTCGGTTTAGCGAAAATCATACGTCCCGCCGATGTCTGCAGAACACTTGTGACCATCACTTCGAGTGTCATCCCAATGAATTCACGCCCGCCTTCCACCACGATCATCGTACCGTCGTCCAGATAAGCTACACCTTGTCCATGCTCCTTGCCATCCTTAATGACTTGAACTATGATTTCTTCACCCGGTAGGACAACAGGCTTCACTGCATTCGCGAGGTCGTTGATATTGAGTACAGAAACACCTTGCAGTTCACATACTTTGTTTAGATTGAAATCATTCGTAATCACTTTGCCTTGCAGTACTTTTGCGAGTCGGACTAGCTTGCTATCTACTTCAGATATTTCCTCGAAATCTCCTTCGTAAATGAGCACTTTCACTTCAAGTTCCTTTTGAATTTTGTTCAAAATGTCCAGACCGCGTCGACCGCGATTCCGCTTGAGTAAATCCGATGAATCGGCAATGTGCTGCAGCTCTTCCAAGACAAATTCGGGAATAACGAGGGTACCCTCGATAAAGCCTGTTTTACAAATATCAGCGATCCTGCCATCAATTATGACACTAGTGTCGAGAATCTTATGCTCCTCATAAGGACGGTGTGTCTGCTTCTCGGGGCCTGTGGATCGACTCTTTGCAATGATCTGAACCAGCTCTTCCCGCTTGCTGTAACCGATACGGAACCCCATAACAGCTAATACCGCAGACACAATGAACGGTAAAAAGGGACTAGCCCACTTCGCCTGCTCCAGTACAGGGAACACCAATACGGATATAAGCAGTCCAATGACTAAGCCTAACGTACCTGAGAGTAAATCGGACACCGGGATATCCGCTACATTCCTTTCGCCTCTCATAAGCAGTTTCATTCCCTGACTAGCAACCCATGACGAAAGGAAGAACATACCTACTGCGCATAAACTATTAATCCAAATAACTTGTCCCGCATCACTCATTAACACTGTCTTTCGAAGGATCGAATCACTCCAACTATAACCTAAACTACCACCCATGATGGCCAAAATGATTTGTACCCATTTCCTCATCACAGATTCACCCCCTAAATCAAACTTGTTTTAAGCCTTATTACAATTATGTTCCAATTTCTCCAACGTTAATCACTTCTTTACATGGAAAATTGAAATATTAGAGGGCTTCCTTTATAATGAAATTAGAAGTTACCAACACACCCGAGGTGGATGGAATGAGCTCCTTGACTTTAAAGCAGTTTCAGGATCAAGTATCTGAATTGTTACTCCGTCACCGAAGTCTGCTTGACGTCTTATCCAAATTTCAACAGTCAGGCGCAGCTACTAATCGTTCCGTGGTGAAATCTATTACGGAATGTGGATGTATTCAGGTTCATGCAGCTAAGCAAGAGTATCATCCTGAGATGACTTTGGATGAGGCTAAGGATGTACTCGGCACTCATGTATCTGGTCACTTATGTGAACAATGCATTGAGGTCGTAAGTACGGAACTGGGTAGAAACCTCTTCTATATGTCTGCACTTAGTAACATCCTAGACGTAAATTTGGAGCAAGTCGTTGAGAACGAATCGAAGAAATGCACAACACTGGGACTATTCAACATGTCATGAAAACGAAAAAAAGCATTTATTTTCTCTCTGAATCATCAGAAGAAAATAAATGCTTTTTATTTTCGAAACCTGTGTTAAACGTCCGATTTCACTGAATTCGTGTCGTCCATGCCTCGTCTTTTGTTCTTTCTCCGGAGACGGATGAAGAACCCATCAACGTTTTTTTTTAGGCCATATAGCGCGTACGCTAACAGGGGTACGAAAATCATTTTAGAAATAGACTCTGGCCACTTGATAGCGATCAAAATAGCTACAGCAACAATAATTGGCGTAATCCAGATCGCTGCTTTCGGAATACCCGCTTTTTTGAAGTTTGGATACTTCACTGTACTTACCATTAAGTAAGACAACAGGATAGTACTCACTAACAAAACATATACATTAATTTCGTTCACGAACAAAGCTAGTGTACAAAGAACTCCGCCCGCGGCTGGAATCGGAAGACCGATAAAATAGCCAGGCGTACCGGCAACAACATTGAAACGAGCTAAACGGAGCGCTCCACAAATCGGGAAGATCGCTGTAACAATCCAAGCAAATGCCGGACTAATCACATTCGGGTCATTAAATGCAACCACATACATGATAAAAGCGGGTGCTACACCGAATGAAATGACATCGGACAGCGAATCTAACTCTTTACCGAACTCACTCTGTGCGTTCAAAGCTCTGGCTACACGTCCGTCAAGTCCATCAAGCAACATAGCGACAATGACAAGTACTGCTGCAACTCCATGTTCACCACTGAAAGCAAGAATAATTGACAATACACCTAGGAATAAGTTCCCTACTGTAAAAAGACTGGGAATTGATTTCGTTAACATATGTTTTTGTCCACCTCTGGATTTACTATACCCTTATCTCGACTTAATAAAACCTCGACTGCATAAAACTGCCTTGCCTTAACAAAACCTCAACAATGATACTTTATGATTGTATCTAGTTTAAATATGTCTGTCAATGAACACTTGTTCTTGAATTCTTTTGAGACCTTCCTTAATGGCGCGGGCTCTCACCTCTCCGATTCCGTCAACTTCATCCAATTCTTCAATTGTCGCCATCATCATATGAGGCAGGTAACCAAACTTTTCGACCAGATTGGCAATAATGATTGACGGTAGCCGCGGAATTTTCCCTAAAATTCGGAACCCCCGAGGGGACACCGGTTCTTCTGCAATTGAATTCGTATGCGGATATCCAAGCAATCGGATGATTTGGTGCGGCTCCAGCAGTTCATCCGAGGATAACCGCTTTAAGCCTGCTTGCATTTCTTTGACGCGGTCTTCCGATAAATCACGTACATAATCTTTTACGATCAAACGCGCTTCAAGTTCCGCATTCCCGACAAGTTCTTCAAGCTGCATGCTAATGAGGCGGCCTTCATTCCCAAGCTCATTAATGTATCGGTTAATCTCGGCCTTAATGCGCAGCACCATCTCAAACCGAGCAATGACATTGGTAACATCGTGCAATGTTACCAATTCTTCAAACTCGGATGCGCTTAGATTGGTAAGCGACTGATCCAATACAACTTTGTAACGCTCCAATGTCTGGATCGCTTGATTCGCCTTAGTCAGGATAACACCAATATCTTTCAGCGCGTAACGCAAATTACCTTGATAAAGTGTTATGACGTTACGCCGCTGTGAAATCGAAACAACCAACTTATTGGTTTGCTTCGCAACACGTTCGGCAGTCCTATGCCTGATTCCCGTCTCCGATGATGAGATAGAGGAATCTGGGATTAATTGTGTGTTCGCATATAGGATGCGTTTGATGTCCTCACTAAGGATAATCGCACCATCCATTTTAGCAAGCTCATATAAATAATTGGGGGAGAAATCACAATCTATGGAAAAACCGCCATCGACGATTTCCGTTACTTCTGTACTATATCCAACTACAATAAGTCCACCCGTTTTGGCGCGTAGGACATTCTCTAACCCATCACGGAACGGTGTACCAGGTGCTACCATTTGCAGCAGTTGGCTCATGACGTCTCGCTTTATCTCTTCTTTGCTCATCATTTTCCTCCTGAAGGCTTGCAGGTTGAATGACCACGAGTTAACCCAGTGCCGCTTTCAATGCCTCTGCTACCGTGTTCACTCCGATAATCTCCATACCGGGCGGATGAGTTCATCCCTTCAAACTTTTTTCCGGCATAGTTACTCTACGGAATCCAAGCTTTTCCGCTTCCTTCACACGTTGATTAATCCGGGATACACCGCTGACTTCTCCGGTCAACCCGATCTCACCGAACAAGTCCCGTCTATAATCTTCTTCTTAAAACAATCCCATACATATATAATACATTTCACATTCGAAATTCATGCTGCTTTGATCCAACCTAACACCCTTAATCCGAACTGTACTACTGGATGGAGTTCATTTGCTAAATCCTTACAACTAAGTATAACGGAAAATTCATTCCTTTAAAAGAAGTTGTATATATTGAAAGATCAGTTCTAATTATCTTCCTCATCCCAAGGTGCTTTCTCCTCTTTGCCTTTAGAAGAAGCGCCAAATACAGAGTGGATGACTTGACTCAATGTCTTACACGGGATTACCTTTATTGTAGAAAACGTAGTTGTGCTTTTCAATCCATTGAGCGCAATATAGACACGTTTGAAACCCATTCTTTCAAGCTCTCTAATTCTTAGTTCTAACGTCGGTACTTTTTTTAATTCACCCGTTAATCCAATATCTGCGATAAATACAGTATCATTGGGGATACCTTGATTCTTGCAGGAAGAAACAATGCTCATTATCGCGGCTAAATTTGATGATTGTTCTTTTAAACGAATACCGCCTGTCGTTTTAACAACCACGTTCTTATCATGAAGAGGGATATTGGCTCTTTGCTCCATGATGCTGATAAGTGTATTCACATGGTCCTTTTTTAAACATTCAGCAATCCGGCTTGGGTATGGCATGAACGTGGTTGATACCAGACTTTCTATTTCCAAAATGATGGGTCTTGTACCTTCTTTAACGACTGTTAATGCACTTCCACTAACTACATCATTCTCGTCTCTTTGTGTCATAAAGAACTCTGAGGGATTATCAATAGGTGTTAATCCTTGCTCACCCATTGTGAAAAATCCAAGCTCTCCTGTGCTGGCATAGCGATTTTTAGTCGAAAATAGCTGTTTTAGCTCCTCGCCTTCCTCCCCCTCGAGGACAAGAACAGCATCTACCAAGTGTTCTAATGCTCTTAACCCAGCTAATTCGTTATCTTTGGTCATCTGCCCAACCATTATAATGGCTCTTGGTCTTTGTGCATCTTTTGCGACCTTTAAGAGAGTATTCGCGCATTCCATCGTCTGCGTAGGTGAACCAGGTCTTTGCGGATATTCTTCTAATACAAAAGTTTGAATACTATCAATAATAATGAGGTCAGGGTCTACTTGGTCAATACAACCTAAGACATTATTCAAACTATTATCAGAATAAACCCAAACGTTTTTATGAATATCTTGCAAGACTCGCTCTGCTCTTCTCTTTATCTGACTATCACTTTCTTCACCTGAAGCATACAGCACTTTCAATCCTTGCTTTGCCACATCATCTGATATTTGCAATAAGAGTGTGGATTTTCCAGCACCTGGAACAGCCGTAATAATCGTAACAGAATCTTTAACGATTCCTCCACCCATTACACGATTAAATTCATTGTACTTGGTAACAATCCTATCACTGTTTTGGGATACGGTATCTGTAAGACGGTTTATGATAACATTCTTCTTTTTGATTATGCCCTTCTGACCACCGCTAGGAGCGATTGTAACATCATCTTCTTCAAGGGTATTCCACTCACGACAACTACTGCACGAACCTTGCCATTTTGGATGTTCTTGACCACAACTGGTACATTTATATATGGTTTTCTTTTTCATAGTTAAGATTCACTTCCCCAATAATCAAATAGTTCTGCAAACTCTTCCAATAACTTAATTTTTTTCTATTGGAATCGTCAATGCTTTGCTCTTCTTGCTTTATTTCAAGTCTTTTATACAGCCAACTAGGTGATAACTCTTGTTTATTTCTACATCCACGTTCTATCATACATTTTTTTATGCATTTCTTACATATTTATCAATGGTTATACCATTTGAGATACATTATTTATTTATTTTAACAAACTTTATTACGTTCAAAGTAGCAAATGAGCTATTATCTGCTACATATTCTATATCTTTCTTGATCAGCTTCTTATCATACACATTTCACTTTAATCTTTACTTCTTTAACTCTTCCAAAATTATAATATTCAATGCCGTCGATTAGACAGCTCTTTATGAATAATGTCGAATTGCTCATTTGATGGGGGCTGTGACAAAAAAAAGCATTTTGCTGCACCCTAGACAGGATGGAGCAAAATGCTTCTTTGCTTTCATTATTTTGCGGCTACGCCTTCGCCCTTCAGGACGACAAGTTCGCCATCTTTCTCATCAATGGTTAAAGAGTCACCTTTGGCAATATTGCCTCTGAGAAGTTCCTCAGATAAGCGATCCTCGATATGCTTCTGAATCGCTCTGCGAAGCGGTCTTGCGCCGTAAGTCGGGTCATACCCTTCTTTGGCAAGGAACGTTTTCGCTTTGTCTGTCAGCAAGAAATCAACCTCCTGCTCTTTCAAGCGTTTGCGAAGATCGTCCGCCATCAATGTGACGATTTCTGCGATATGCTTCTCCTCCAAGGAGTGGAAGACAATAATTTCGTCGATCCGGTTAAGGAACTCCGGACGGAAGCTTTTCTTGAGCTCGCCCATGACTTTATCCTTCATATTGGTGTAATCTCTACCTGCATCGACAGCAGCCGTAAAGCCAAGCGAAGAATTTTTCTTAATCATATCCGCGCCAACATTGGATGTCATAATAATCAATGTGTTGCGGAAATCAACCGTGCGTCCTTTGGAATCTGTTAAGCGACCATCTTCCAGCACTTGCAGTAGTATGTTGAATACTTCTGGATGTGCTTTCTCGATCTCATCGAGCAGTACGACCGAATATGGCTTACGGCGAACTTTCTCCGTGAGTTGACCGCCTTCTTCGTATCCAACGTAACCCGGAGGCGCCCCTACTAATCTAGAAGTCGAGTGCTTCTCCATGTATTCCGACATATCAATTCGAACTACTGCGTTATCATCACCGAAAAGAGATTCTGCTAATGCGCGTGCTAATTCGGTTTTACCAACACCCGTTGGTCCGAGGAATATGAAGGAGCCCATTGGACGTTTCGGATCTTTCAGACCTGCTCTAGCGCGGCGAATGGCACGACTTACCGCTTTAACAGCTTCTTCTTGGCCAATGACACGCTCATGAAGAATATCTTCCATTTTGAGCAGACGCTCTGTTTCTTCTTCAGCAAGTTTACTTACCGGAATTCCTGTCCAGCTCGCCACAATTTGCGCGATATCATCTGGCGTTACTTCTGTGTCCAAGCGACCTTGCTTCTCTTTCCAATCATTTTTCGTTGTATCCAACTCTTCGCGAAGCTTTTGTTCCGTATCACGAAGTCCAGCTGCTTTCTCGAATTCTTGACTTTGAACCGCTGCATCTTTCTCCTTACGGATGTTATCCAGCTTGCTCTCAAGCTGTTTCAATGAAGGCGGTGTTGTGTAAGAACGCAGTCTTACTTTGGAGCTCGCCTCATCGATCAAATCGATCGCTTTATCCGGTAAGAAACGGTCCGTAATGTAGCGATCGGAAAGTTTTACAGCTTCTTGGATCGCAGCATCCGTAATTTTCACACGGTGATGAGCTTCATAACGATCACGTAATCCATAAAGGATTTGAATAGCTTCCTCAGGAGATGGTTGATCTACTGTAATAGGTTGGAAACGACGCTCTAAAGCCGCATCTTTTTCAATATACTTACGATATTCATCCAACGTTGTAGCACCAATACACTGCAGTTCGCCTCTAGCTAGAGCCGGTTTCAGGATGTTGGAGGCATCAATTGCGCCTTCCGCTCCGCCTGCGCCAATCAAAGTGTGAAGCTCATCAATGAATAGTACAATATTGCCCGCTTGACGAATTTCGTCCATGATCTTTTTGAGACGATCTTCGAACTCGCCGCGATACTTAGTCCCTGCTACAACAGAGCCCATATCGAGGGTCATTACCCTTTTGTCCTTCAACGTTTCCGGAATTTCATTATTGATAATTTTCTGAGCAAGGCCTTCAGCAATCGCTGTTTTACCAACACCTGGCTCACCGATCAGTACCGGATTGTTCTTCGTTCTGCGACTCAATACTTGAATAACACGCTCAATTTCTTTGCTGCGCCCAATCACAGGATCCAAATGACCCTCTTTGGCATACGCCGTCAAATCTCTCGCTAAACCATCCAATGTAGGTGTGTTTACATTCGGATTACTACCATGACTTGGTGACACCGTCTCGCTGCTTCCAAGCAATTGAAGGACTTGTTGACGTGCTTTATTCAAAGAGACACCTAAGTTATTAAGTACTCTTGCAGCAACACCTTCTCCTTCGCGAATAAGCCCGAGTAAAATATGTTCAGTCCCCACATACGTGTGACCTAATTTTCTCGCTTCGTCCATCGAAAGTTCAATGACCTTCTTCGCTCTAGGCGTATACGCAATGTTGGTAGGCTGTTCTTGTCCTCTGCCAATCAGTGACTCAACTTCGTCTTGAATTTTCTCAAGACCTAAGCCCAAAGCAACGAGCGCTTTAGCGGCAATGCCTTCCCCTTCACGAATAAGACCAAGTAAAATGTGCTCCGTACCAATATTGTTATGCCCTAAACGAACAGCTTCCTCTTGAGCAAGAGAGAGCACCTTTTGCGCACGTTCCGTAAATCTTCCAAACATCATAGAGAACACCTCCAAAATTAGTATATCTATAGAAATCCTAAAGGATGAATCTAATATAGGGATCTTTAACGGAGTTAAAGTCTCTCCTCTTCTTAAACCCTACCAAATCTTTCGCGAATCAACTCAGCCCTGCGTATATCTCGCTCTTCGGCACTTAATTTCTCACCGGCATATTGTTGAAGAAAACCAGGTTGCGTCATCACCAACAATTCATTCAAAACATTCGATGAGACGTTGTTGATAATTCCAAGGTCAATGCCAAGTCTCACATCTGATAAACGCTGCGCGGCTTCTTTCGAATCCATAATTCCCGCATAAGATAGAATTCCTAATGAACGGTTCACACGATCTATTATCCGCATTCGGGACTCTTGAATCAGCTTATGTCTCGCAGCACGTTCATGCTCTATAATTTGCCTTGCCACACTGTGCAAATTATCAATAATCTCATCTTCGGATTGGCCAAGCGTAATTTGATTCGATATTTGAAACAGATTTCCTAAAGCTTCGCTGCCTTCCCCGTATAATCCTCTAACTGTCAACCCAACTTGCGTAACAGCTGATAAAATGCGATTAATTTGTTGGCTTAGCACTAGCGCCGGTAAATGCATCATCACCGAAGCTCGGATCCCGGTACCGACATTCGTAGGGCAGCTTGTTAAGTAACCCCTTTTTTCGTCATACCCGTAATCCAGCTGTGTTTCAAAAATATCATCGATTTGGTTCGCCAAATCCCATACTTCTTTAATCTGAAAACCGGGACATAAACATTGTATGCGAAGATGATCCTCTTCGTTGATCATAATACTAATGGATTCATTTTCGCTTAAAATAACGGCACCATTCCTGGATTCGTTAGCTAAATTAGGACTAATTAAATGCTTTTCTACCAGAACCATTCGCTCAAGCTCATTCAGATCCGACAACGGGATGAGCGAAAAATTGCTTATCGTCTCCAACTCATCATTCTCAAGCACCCCGGACAAATGATCCAGTACTTCTTGTGATTGTTGATTCGTCGCTAGCATTGGATAAGGGTAGTCCCTAAGGTTGCGAGCAATGCGGATCCGACTACTGATGACGATATCCGATTCAGGCCCTTCGCCTTTCATCCATTCACTTAATGCATCTGCTGTAAACCGCTGTGATGTCACTGGATTCACACCTCCTTACAAACTCACATACCCGCAATTTTCTTCTCAATTTCACGAATTTGATCACGAATCTTTGCAGCCTGTTCGAACTCTTCTTGTTCGATACAGGACATCATATCCTTCTTGAGCGTATCAATTTCCCGCTTACATTGGATGATGCCACCACTTCGCTTGGGCACTTTTCCGACGTGAACGATATTTCCATGCACTCTTTTGAAGAGAGGATCTAATTTTTCTGAAAAGCTTTGATAGCAAGATCCGCAACCAAAACGTCCTAATTTGCTAAATTGAGAATACGTAAGGCCACAGCTCTCACAACGGATCGCCTGAGACTTTGCAGCGGATAGAGATGATGGTTCGAAATCAAGTAATCCTGACAACAGATTGTGAATCGAAAATCCGTTGGATGTTCCGGGAATCATTTCACCCTTCTCACGAGCGCAATTCTCACAAATGTGGAACTCGTTCTTGTCTCCATTCACAATCTTAGTAAAATGAAGAGTCGCCGGTCGTTTCCCGCATTCCTGACAAATCATTTCATATGCCTCCTCATCTGCTAAGCAAGGATATCAGCATTGCTTTAAGAATCTTAGCCCGAATTTCATCGCGCAGCGGGAGCTTGAAGGTCAACACATCTCTCGAAATTGCTGCCCGAATCAGGTTAGCTTCTCGTGTTGAAATATAGTGGCCTTCCTGCAGTTGGTATACGAGTCCTTCAGAAGTAACTTGATCAATGTGCGTATGAATCGTGCGAAAAATGTGGTCTAAAATGGACCCGTGACTCTTGAGTTCGATTTTTTGGATACGAATGTATCCACCACCGCCGCGCTTGCTTTCCACAATGTAACCTTTTTCCAAGGTAAACCTTGTACTGATCACATAATTGATTTGGGAAGGCACACATTGGAACTGATCAGCTAGATCATTGCGTTGAATCTCAATGGCCCCTTCGGAACTCTGCTGCAGGACATGTTTTAAATACTGTTCAATAATTTCTGATACGTTGCGCATCAATTCGTCCTCCCAGATTGCCAGAAGTAAATTGACTTTGACTTTCTTTGACCTTAACTAGATTATAATCATTTCCTTTCTTTTTGACAAGTACTGCTCCAAAAATCAAATCCTTAATGATCCGATAACCAAAAGTGAACCTTACTATTGTTGACCTTACCTACAGTTTTATTCGAAATAAAAACAAAAAAGCCTTCCTGAGATTACTCTCAAAAAGGCTTTTTCTTGTGCTTGGCAACGTTCTACTCTCCCAGAACCCTGCGGTTCAAGTACCATCGACGCTGGAGGGCTTAACGGTCGTGTTCGAGATGGGAACGCGTGGGTCCCCTCCGCCAT
>NZ_JCAUAS010000035.1:0-57517 GCF_059692075.1 Paenibacillus sp. J31P190
TGACTCACTTTGCCTTATTTACAGCATGCGCGTATGGCGGAATTGGCAGACGCACTAGACTTAGGATCTAGCGGGTGACCGTGGGGGTTCAAGTCCCTCTACGCGCATCAATCATCCCCAAGTCGTACTATACGGCTTGGGGATCCCTATGCGGAAGTGGCTCAGCGGTAGAGCATCGCCTTGCCAAGGCGAGGGTCGCGGGTTCGATCCCCGTCTTCCGCTCCATTTAATAAGCGCCCTTAGCTCAGCTGGATAGAGTATTTGACTACGAATCAAAAGGTCGGGAGTTCGAATCTCTCAGGGCGCGCCATTTTTTTTAGAAATACATAATACTTTCGGGACGTAGCTCAGCTTGGTAGAGCACCTGCTTTGGGAGCAGGGGGTCGCATGTTCAAATCGTGTCGTCCCGATCATAGTAAAGCATAATCTAGCAGTGAATCCACTGCTAGATTATGCTTTTTTTGTATTCCTATAATTCAACGATAACGTTTAATTTCATTGTTGAAGGTTAATGGCATTAAGGAAGCGAAGCAGTCATTAACCTTTTCCCAGTTGTACGTTAAACTGAGAAAGAGGTTATTTTTACCTATAAAATAGAGGAAAATGTCATATCATGTCGAATGAAATATGAACAGTTTATTGGTCTAAGGGGAGAGTTTGATGAAAGTAAGTCATTCAAAATGGATTGCGGCTTTGATCGTTACAATCATATTATTGGTAACATTACCTCATCTTGATAAAGCTTCTGCTGCGGTTTTGCCTGGTGGCTCAGATGCTTCAGTCGCTTCTATTGATGTCACCGTGAAAAATACTGAGTCACAACCAATTAGCTCAGCTAAGGTTGTTGTTACCTCAGAGAGCTTACCGTTTCCATTACGAATTCAGTTAGACGGAGTCGGTCATGGTAAACTAGAAAATTTACCAGTTGCAAATTATAGCATCTATATCTCAGCTCCTGGATATTTCAATGATACATATATCGGCGGTCAAGTGAGTGGTAACTATTCGCATAATGTGACGTTGGAACATAGAGGCGGTTATACCGCTTTTGAGAGTTTTAACTTTAAAGATAATCTTGAATACTCTTCATTAACGGAAATTCAAGGAAGGGTAACATGGAATACGTATGGAACGGTTCCCGCCAATAGCCAAATAGATATAAAATTTTTAGACAGCTATAATTCGGTAGTTGGTAACGTGTATTCAAATATTACTGCGACGCTTAATCAATTTACTTTGCCAACGGCAATACCCATTCCAGCGGGAGCGACAAGAATAGGCTTGGAGTTGAAGTCAGAATCATCTGTCTTGGCTCAAGTGACAAGTCCAATATGGAAATCGTCCCTGTATTCGCCTGGTCAATTACTCTTCAAAGATACCAATCCAACCGGTGGAGTTATTGATGGAGTGCTGAATTGGACTGGTTCTACGAATGAATCTCAAGTTACAGGGTACCGTGTATACTATCGTACAAAGAATGCATTAAATGTATACCATCATTTGGGTATCGTCGGAAAAAGGGCAGATAAAGCTTATCAGTTTACTCTGCCAACGCTGCCATTAGATGTCGTAGAAATCGGGGTAGTAGTAACTAACAGCAATGGAGAAGAACCTGGAAGTTGGCCCATTGTATTCATGTATGATAATCGTTTATCGGATCCCTTAACATCTGTCTCTATAACATCGAATTTACCTGTGCCGAGTAATTTCGAAGGGCAACTGTATTACCCGCAAGCGGGGAGAATAGCTGGTTGGCTAAGATGGGAAGTTTCCTCAGATCGTAATATTCTCCTTCAACTAGCTGGTCAAACGATTTATTTTACCGATGCAAATGGAACAAAATTACAGTTGATCGGCTCTGCCTTGAAACCTCCTATCATAGATAACCATATGAATTACAACGGTTTAAATATTAACGAGCCTATCATAATCCCGAATGGCGCAACGCAGATTGCGATATACTCTGTGCTAGAAAGTGGCAAAGAGAATGACATACCTGCCTATTATCCGCTTCCCCCAACGATTCAATTCACAGATTGGGACGAGCACTCTCGTAGTATCCGTGGACATATCACATGGAATCAGGACAACTATGAGTCAAACATTAAGGCATACTATGCTTATTTTACAGGGTATAATGTGAGTTCTGTTGAAATAGGTCATGTAACTAAAGGGGCACCATGGAGGCTATCTATTCCGACGTCTATCATGATTCCGCAAGGAGCAAATTTTATATCCATCTATACCATGGACTATAATAATCACTTGTCACTTTATGGCTCACCGGTCTATATTCAAGACAATTATTCTTCTTATAGCGTACAATATGCGCTTAAGCAAAAATACTTCACTGGAATTACAGCAATCGACATCAAGCAGATTCTATTAACTCTCAACAACCCGTCCAACCCTTTCTCCCAAATTAGTAAAGAGGACACACAGGTCTTATTATCACTCATTAAGCCGATTATGTCAGCTAACTAGAACTTTATAACTATTTAAGGTCAGTCTATTTCATTAGAAATAGGCTGGCCTTTTCCTTTTGTTTCGGGATATACGCAAGTAATCTGACAGCAATCGAGATAATAATCCAAGAAATTAACAAAAAGTGAGTAATTATATAAACAAATGAGTAAAAAAATATTAAAATAATGGAAATTTTTATTTATAATAGAGGAGAATCTCCTTATTAAGAAGAAGTAGTACTAATTAAATAGTTGGGGAAGTTTATTTGAGAAGAATAAGAGGTACATCTATGCAGAATTCATTGTTTTTTAAAAATGTGATAAATTCTGATTCCATCTTCGAATCGATCGGACAATTGAGTGATATCGCCAAGAAAACAATTGGCTGCGAACATATCTCTCTTTTTCTTATAGACGAGAAACATCAGAGCACCCCAGCATCTTATTCGGTTAATATTAGTACGGCAGTCATGGACCAGTTACAGCAAATAGTGCTGCAAACACAGTTTTTTTTCCGAAATCCCGATGGTATACGTTTATCTGTACATAAGGCAGAAAGTCATTTGAAAAATTATCTAATTATGAGTAAATACGAGTGCATATACGGTTTTCATATAAAGCATGGTCCTTCTTACGGGGCTTTATTATTCTCATTTCCTACAGATATTCAACTTACGGAGGATCAATTGCATCTATGCAACCTCATTAAGCTGCATATGGAACAATTGATTAAAAAGATTCAATTCCGGAGACAAGTACTGAAACAGAAAGCCTACGAGAATCTTTTTAATACGTTGAGGGTTAAAGATAGCTTCACGGTTGATCATTGTTACAATGTCGCTTTCTACTCTACTTTGCTTGGAGCGAAAGCGGGGGTAAGCGAGGCCGAACTGGAACGATTGAAGTTAGGGGCTCTTTTGCATGACATTGGTAAAATAGCAATTCCTGATCATATTCTGATGAAACCTGGGCGGTTATCAGATGAAGAATTTAACGTTATTCGCCAGCATCCTATAATTGGCTATGAGCTGCTAAAGGATTTGCCGGATGTTGAGCATCTTCTGCCTATTGTAAAATGGCATCATGAACGGATGGATGGGAGAGGATATCCAGACAATCTGCAGGGTGAAGAGATTCCCTTGCTTGTCCGCATTGTAAGTATTGCAGATGCATTTGATGCGATGACTTCTACGAGAGTATACCGAGATTCGCTGCACGTGCATGAAGTCAGGGAGCAACTTCTTATTCACGCAGGCAAGCAGTTTGATGAGAAATTGGTGCGAATTTTCTTAAGTATCATCGATGAGCAGATGCAGATGAATGGATAATAACTTATCAACATGCAATTATTTTAGGAATGAAAGCTGGGATAGATTAATGAAATGTCGCATTCTTATCGTCGATGACGAACCCCATAATTTAAATATACTGCGTATATTTTTAAATTCGTTACACTATGAAATCATCACGGTTGAGGATGGCAAAGAGGCTTTCTCTATGGTCAAAGAGACAGCACCTGATCTTATTTTACTTGATGTGATGATGCCTGAAGTGAGTGGATTTGAAATATGCAAACAATTAATAGCCGAAAGCGATTTTGATATTCCGATTATTTTCTTATCTGCAAATGCGCAGAAGGAAGACATTTTACAAGGACTACGCTTAGGAGCCATTGATTATTTGACCAAGCCTTTCGATCTGGATGTGCTGGAACGAAAGGTTGAAATTGCCCTCCACCAAAAAGCGAAGGTTAAAAACTTGAAGAAAGACAATAAACAATTAGCCAAATTGGTGTATGTAGATGCGCTAACTGGTTTATATAATCGAGCATACTTGGATATTACCATTCGGATGATCAAAGAGGGAACCAAGAAGTTTCAAGCCGCTATGATGGTCGATATGGACTATTTTAAGGACATTAATGATAACTATGGTCATTTGGTTGGAGATCAAGTATTGAGAGAAGTAGCAACCATCATATCGTCGAAAATCTCTTGCGAGCATGATCTAGCCTTTCGGTATGGCGGGGACGAGTACTTGGTCTTACTCCAAAATGAAGCGAACTGTGTAGAGATTGCAGACAGCATTATTAAGGCTGTCGATGGTTTAAAGGTTAGCCTAGCACCGCATAAATCACAGGAATTTTCAGTGAGCATCGGGTTGACGAATAATTTCGACCCTACCTCGTTCGATCAAATCATTATGCAAGCTGATTCTGCACTTCTTGGGGCCAAGAATAATGGAAGACATCAAATAAAGATTCGATAATAAAAGGGGAATGGGTGGGGCATGGTCATGGAATTAAAAAGTTTTCAAAAGTTATTTCAAATGACGAAGGTCATTAATTCTCAGTTTGAAATGTCTGAAATCCTGCAGGTCTTCGTTGACGCGATAGCAGGAGAGATTACGCAAGCAGATCTTGTTGGTTTTTTCCTGAAACAGCCGGATGGTACTTTTCAAGGATATAAAGGCAATAAATTGCCTGTGGATATAACGGAGCTGCTTATTGATCCTAAGGAAGATGAGTTTGTTAGGGATATTTTACGCAACCAAGCTAGCGACTATATCTCGGATACGAGTATCGATCTGAGATTGGATCAATCCAAAAGACAATTGTTAAAAATTAAATCGATCCTCGGGATTCCCGTCATAGTAGAAAATGACGTGTTTGGGCTTGTCTTCGTCCACGATTTCGGAAAACCGATGAATATTACCCAAGAGCAGATGGAAGTTACAGAAGCTTTTGTTAACATGGCCAGTGTAGCGATTCGCAACATTCGCATGTTCGAGCAACGGCAGCTTCTGATGGAGAAGCAGCAGCTTCTTCTTGACGCGACGAAAGCTTTATCGGAGTCATTGTCGGTCAAAGATGTGTTGAACACTTTTTTCCATTACATGCGTAAAGCCAGTGGATCTAAGGATATCGGTATTCATCTATATAATGAAAAAGAGCATACGATTGAACCTTACCAATTGTCATCTGAGAATGTAACGGTTGACGAATGGAAGGTTAAGCACAGAGAAGTCAAGTTAACGATTGAGAATGACCGCCTTTTGTATGAAGTCATTACTCAGAAGAAATCAGCGGCAATTGAGGATGTGTACGCAGATCCGCGGCCTAATCATAAAGCATTCGTCTCTTTTGATATTCGAAGTATTATGGTATTCCCGCTCGTGGCCAAAGGTTCCGTTTACGGTGTCGTGGCGATTCCCTCTATCGGGAAGCCAAGGAAGTATGAAGCGAGCATATTGGAATTCTGCCAATCGATTTCTGATGCTACAGCTACAGCACTTTCGAATGCTCAGCATACGGAGACATTGGATCATTCCGTCAATGAGCGTTCTATAGAGCTGCAGCATGCTAACTTCAAGCTAGAGGGGCTAGTACGTGAACTAGAGCATCTGAATGAGTTGAAAAGCGATTTCATCGCGACACTTTCGCATGAGCTGCGTACGCCGATAACAGCGGTTAAAGGATCTGTAGACATTCTTAGCAAAGGGATTCTCGGGGGTCTCAACGATTCGCAGAAGGATTTACTAGATATAGCGTCCAAGTCGATCGAGCGTTTGCTGGATCAAGTGAATGAATTGCTGGATTTCGCTAAAATGGAAAACGGTAAATTTGAATTGGTATATACCGAAGCTGATTTCAAAGAAATCATTAAGGAATCTGTTACTATTGTACAGTCACTGATCAATAAGAAGAAACTGATTCTTGTTGTTGAATCAGATGCAGAAACGGATACGATTGTAAGCGTAGATAAACAACGCATTCTGCAGATTCTATTGAATTTACTCTCCAATGCGATTAAATTTACGCCTCCTATGGGTGTGATTACCATTAAAACGATATTCGAAGAAACGGTACTTACGGTTGAAGTGCATGATAGCGGTATCGGTATCCCATATGAGAAGCAGAAAAACATTTTCACGAAATTCTATCAAGCCAATAATCAAATTAATGGGACAGGCCTAGGTCTTGCGATTTCAAAACAACTTATCGAGCTGCATGGCGGTCGAATTTGGTTCGAGAGCACCGAAGGTCAAGGTTCGGTATTCAAATTTACTTTACCTAAAGGAAGGGAGTAACCAATATGCGGGCGATTGAAGTAGGATTGAGATTTTTAGTGCAGCAAGGTGTGCGATATGTATTCGGTATTCCAGCAGGCTCAATCAATGCGATCTATGACGCCCTTTTGGACATTTCTGAGCTTAAGCCGATTGTAGCTAAGCATGAGAACAGCTCAGGTTACATGGCAGGTGCTTATACGAGAATTACTGGTCTCCCATCGATTTGCGTGGCATCTAGCGGACCAGGAGCGACGAACCTCGTGACTCCGGCTGCGAATGCTTGGAAGCAGAAGCTTCCTGTTATATTCATCACAGGCTCAGTGCCATCTGGTAAAATGGGCAAGGGGGGTGCGCAAGAGCTGTATGCGGAGCCGATCTTTGCATCGATTACGAAGATGAGCCGAACGGTTCTAGACCCTAATCAACTGCCAGAGATTCTGGCA
Source organism: Paenibacillus sp. J31P190 (assembly GCF_059692075.1). Taxonomy (NCBI): domain Bacteria; kingdom Bacillati; phylum Bacillota; class Bacilli; order Caryophanales; family Paenibacillaceae; genus Paenibacillus; species Paenibacillus sp. J31P190. Next base: position 6,980 of record NZ_JCAUAS010000035.1, read on the forward strand.
GAGGCCTATCACACAGCGATTAGCGGCGTGCCAGGTCCTGTGCATTTGGCAATTCCTATTGATATTCAAATGACGGATATTGGCGATAGAGAGCTTCCGGTGTTACCTCCAGTTCAACAACCAACGATGGACTTGGCAGCAGCTCAGGCAGCTGCTAAGCGGATTAAAGCAGCAGGTCTACGTGGAGCGATTCTGCTGGGCAATGGCGCTAAAGCATCCTCTGACAGTATCGTACAGCTGGCTGAAACACTTGAGTGGAGAGTAGCAACAACGCCACGCGGTAAAGGGGCCTTTCCCGAAAATCATCCGCTTTCCTTAGGAATATATGGCTTATCAGCGAATATCAAAGCGAGTGAGTACTTGAACGGTAACGATCATGAGGTACTGCTGATCATCGGTTCAAGCTTAGGCGAGCTAGCCACAAGCAACTGGGAATCGCGATTGGTTGCGGGTAGAGAGCTCATTCACATCGATTACGATCAAAGTGAGTTAGGAAAGTGCTACGAAACCCAGTATCCTGTACATGGTGAAATCAAGCTTGTCATTGCGGAATTATTAGATCAACTTTCGGCCGATGGACAAGATAGATCATATGCAAATGAGGCATTTCAAGGGCTAAGGGAAGCAGCAGCAGCTTCCGAACAAGGCGAAGAGAAATGGAATACGTTGTCGGCGATCCGTCGTCTCAGTGCAACAGCACCGAAGAATGCTCGGTTCTTCCTAGATATCGGTGAATTCATGACCTATTCGATCCAAAACTTATTGATTGAGAGCGGACAAGAATTCGATATTGATATCAATTTCGGAGGCATGGGCTCTGGAATCGGGGGTTCATTAGGAGCACAATTAGCAGAACCGACTCGACCAACAATTTGTATTACAGGCGATGGCTGTTTCTTCATGCATGGTCTCGAAGTGCTAACTGCTAAGGAATACAATCTTCCGATTCTTTTTGTTGTCATTAACAATGCCCGACTTGGGATGGTTTATCATGGTCACATGCTGCAGTACAAAAGATGTCTGGAAGACTTCTCGCAAGAGAGAGTTAGTATAGCAGGTGTTGCCCAATCGCTTGGCTTGCGTCATGCCGAGGTTAGATCTTTGGATCAACTGCAGGGAGAGCATGTGCAAGAGTGGCTTTCTCATGGAGGGCCTGTGGTTGTTGAAGTTATTGTGGATGGCAACGAAATTCCGCCAATGGGTGAAAGGGTTAAGTTCTTGCAAGGGGCAACGTATTAATTGGCATAAATGGACGTAGGAAAAAAAAGCTTTTGGATGTATGTAGCCAAAAGCTTTTTTTTGCATCTAGTTCAGCGAAGAACTGTATTCTTGGCCAAGTAAATGATATGGTGGAGAAGAGTAAGAACAATAAGGAAGGGGCACTTCATTCATGTTGAAACGAACAATAGGTCGTTTGAATTACGAAAGCTCAGTCGTTATGTTTGGTGCAGCAAGTCTCGGAAATGTGACGCAAGAGGAAGCGGATGCATCCATCTCTTTTGCCTTGCAGCATGGGGTTAACCATTTTGATACCGCAGCTAGTTATGGGGATGCCGAAGTACGTATGGGTCCTATAATCAGTCAAATTCGCAAGGATATTTTCCTAGCTACGAAAACAGGGCAAAGAACGAAGAAGGAAGCGAAAGAAGAAATTTATCGCTCTCTGGAACGGATGCGGGTTGATTCTGTAGATTTACTTCAACTGCATGCGGTAGGCTCTATGGAGGAGTTAGACCGGTGCACAGAAAAAGGTGGAGCTTTGGAAGCAGCCCTAGAAGCGCAAGCTGAAGGTATTGTTAAGGAGATTGGCATAACTGGACATGGGCATGATGCTCCGAGTGTACATTTGGAAGCGTTACAGCGTTTTCCTTTCGCAACTGTTCTCCTGCCGCTCAATTATTATATGTATAGCTTGCCGGAGTATCGGGAAGCTTTCGATGCACTCATGGAAGAAGCCAATAAGCAAAATGCAGCTGTCAGGGTCATCAAAGCGATTGCTAAGGCTCCATGGGTAGAAGGGGAGAAGCGCCCTTATGCGACATGGTATGAACCTTTTGACCAGCAGCAGATGATAGATGCTTGTGTGCATTTTGTGTTATCTTTCCCTGGTGTGTGCGGATTCGCAAGCGCAGGAGACATTCATTTGTTTCCTAAAATCGTCGATGCCGTGGAGCGATATGGCTCCATGAATGATGAGGAAGCGGAGCGTATCCTGGGCAGCATCAGCGGATACACCAGTATTTTCGGAGCGCCGACCTCAATCGCTTAAAAATAATATATTTTAAATAGGGGCCCTTCAGTTGTTTTTATATGCTGGGGGCTTTATTCGTCGTTTAAATTGGTAAGAGTTCCTTTTCCTCGTGCGTCGCTAACTGCAGGAATCCTGCGAATATATATAAGCGTACGTAAGGAGGAAGGTAAGATGTTTAAAGCATTATGGAAGAAAAAAAGGTTTTGGCAAATTTTCAGCGTTGTTGTACTGATGAGTAGTGTGATTGTATTCGTGGCTTGTTATTCCTACATTCGTGGACTCGATGTATCGAAGTTGAGCCAGCCACTGCCAGAGTCAACACTTGTGCTGGATAAGAACGGTAAACCAGCTTCACAGTTATCTGCTTCAAAAATTGAGCCTGTCCAGTTCTCACAATTGCCGAAGGCATTGACAGATGCAGTTGTGTCTGTAGAAGATAGAAGATTCTATGAGCATACGGGTATTGATATGAGATCCATCTTCCGTGCAGTCGCTCGTGATGTGCTGCGAGGCAGCTATTCGGAAGGAGCCAGTACAATCACACAACAGCTGGCTCGTAATCTGTTTCTCAATGCGGACAAAACACTTGGCCGAAAGCTGAGAGAAGCTGCTTATGCGATTAAAATAGATACAACCTACAGTAAAAATGAAATTCTGGAGATGTACTTAAACAGCATCTATTTCGGGGAAGGGAGCTGGGGGGTACAGGGAGCAGCTAGAACGTATTTCAACAAAAATGTGAAGGATCTAACCTTGCCTGAGGCAGCCGTTCTTGCCGCCCTTCCTAAGGCTCCTAGTCGGTACTCACCGTTTAATGATGAAGGTCAGGCACTCGAGCGAAGGAATACTGTGCTTGTATTGATGCGTGATGAAGGTAAAATCACCGCGCAGGACTACGAGAAAGCCAAATCTTCACCGCTAGGTGTCGTTAAGTCTGATAAAGGCAACGAGTTGAAGGGACGCTATCCGGCTTACGTTGACGCGGTCATTAATGAAGCTGTTCATGAATATGGGTTTACAGAAGAACAGCTGTTGACGGGTGGCTTGCGAATCACGACGGAGCTAGATCCCTCGGTGCAGAACGCAGTTGCTGATGTTTTTAAAGACGAGAGTCTATTTCCAGAAAGCAAGCCAGATCAGCTCATTCAAAGCGGCGCTGCAATTGTAGATCAGCGAACCGGTGGAATTCGCGCCTTAGCTGGAGGACGAGGAGAAGGAGTCTTCCGTGGGTTTAGCCGTGCCACGCAGTTAAAGAGACAGCCAGGGTCATCTTTTAAGCCGATTGTTGTCTATGGACCCGCGTTAGAGAAAGGCTATAAGCCATTTTCCCTCTTATATGATGGTCCATTAAACATCGAAGGCTACCAGCCACAAGATTGGGATCACCAAACGAGAGGACAGGTGACGATGCAAGAGGCTGTTGTTTCTTCTTGGAACGTGCCAGCCGTGTGGCTGCTTCACGAGATAGGGATTGATCGCGGACTCCAATTTGCAAAGTCCCTGGGCATTACTTTACCAGCTCAGGATCGTCAGCTTGGCATCGCACTTGGCGGGCTCTCTGAAGGGGTGTCGCCGCTTCAGATGGCGCAAGCATTCAGCGCCTTCGCCGCCAAGGGGGTTCTGCATCAAGCGCATACCATTACGAAGATCGAGACGAGCAGCGGTCATTTGCTCGTTGGGGCAAATCCGAAGGGGACTCCCGTGATGCAGCCGGAAACAGCGTATGCGATGACTACGATGCTGCAAGTGGCTGTTGCGCAGGGAACAGGCAAGAACGCAGCTATGAATCGCCCTGTTGCAGGTAAATCTGGCACAACGCAGCTGCCGCAGACGAAGGAATTCGAAGGCTTAGGCAGCGGAAGCGCTAAAGATGCATGGTTCGTTGGTTACACACCGGAGCTAACGGCTGCGGTGTGGGTCGGTTATGACCGTACGGATAAAGAGCACTACTTAACGACATCCGGCGGAGCTGTTCCTGCTGTTTTATTTCGCGAGATGATGAGTAGGGCCTTGGCCCAAACACCTATTGTTCCTTTTGATATGCCGATTGTGGGGGCAGGGGCTCAAACTGGTAAGGATTCGAACTCATCGTCCTCATCTGGAGACTCAGACCAGGACAATAAGGAAGATAAAAAAGAAAGTCAGCACGGACATGGCAAGGGGAAGAAAAAATAGATAGGCAGCAAAAAGCCGTCGACATTCCTTAATGGATATCGGCGGCTTTTATTGTGATGATGGGCCAGTTCTATGAGTTAGTCATCATTGTGGCTGCTGTGATTCTGCTTTTCACTCTTTTTGTGATCATCTTTTTTTCCTGAATGTTCATTATTACCGTGTGCTTTAGATTTAACTTTGTCGTCTTTGTCTTTATTCTTGTCTTTATCCTCATCTTCGTCATCATCTTTTTGCGCGTTCTCAACTTCGTGGGAATCCTGCTGCTTTAGCGTATTGGGCGCTTGTTCTTGTTCCCATTTTGTTTTCATATGGATATTTAGTTTACTTGCATCCAAGTTATAGTGCTCGGCAAGCAGCTGTGTTATTGCCTGCTCGGCATTTGAAGATTTGAGGTCAACGGAAGCAAGCAGCATTTTGATCCATGCAGCGGCTTGGTCCCCTTTGAGATGAATCGTACCGCTATTTTCAGGCTTCATATTCAGATCATACAAGATGCTATTCGCATCCTTGGTTTGTGTAATATGGAGTTTGAAATGCTTGCCATCCACCTTCAGGTCGATGTCCTCCAAGTTAGGATAAACCTCATTGTTCTGTTTGGAAGGGGGTTGTGTGCTGGATACAGGTTCATTTGGCACAGTTGCTGCAGGTTGCCCGCTCGTTGCTGACGGTGCTGGTGTCGATGTTGGCTCAGGGCTCGCTGGTGTCACAGGAACGGCTTCAGTCACGGGTGCCGTTGCACCCGTTGAGGTCGCTTTCACATAGGCAGCCTGCTGCTTGCTATTGACGATTAATTCGATCTGATCCCCAGGCTTTAAATCAGCCAGTTGGGCTTTTTGATCATTTCGGTAAACCCATACGGATTTGGCTAATGGAATTGTTTGATCACCGGTATTAGTGTTTATAGTGACAGCATCCGAAGCGATGGATTTAAAAGTCCCCAGTACGGAAGTCGAAATCGATGTGTTAGGTGAAGTTGCCGCATAGGCCGTCCACCCACAAAGCATCAAAACGACTAGTGTAATAGATAATATCGTGATTGTTAATCTTTTGCGCATAAGAAGCACCTCCACTAACAGCTTTCGATCCGAAAGATTGTTTTAGGACGGTACCCCGCATCGTCGAAAAGCCAAACATAGAGCTGAGGGAGCCTAAACCATGCATAAGATGGACGAAATCAGGCAATGGTAAAATCAACTAAACCGCAGGGGAGGTTGTCAACATACTCAATAAATTGCTGCTTTGGTCAGGATTTGTGCTGCCCTGGTTATCTTTATTTTTGATGAAGAAGAAAAGTATTTATAGGTATGTGCCTGTCTGTATTTTCTCGGCTCTTTTGGTTACGATCGTGTATGAGATTGGCTATACATATAAGTTGTGGATATTAAAAGATGCCATCGTTCCATGGGGCTATGTGACAAATACAGCCTTTGCCTATGGGATTTTTCTTGTCGGAACGATGTGGGTTTTTCACTTTACATTTGGGCGGTTTTGGTTATATGTCGTTGCTAATCTGTTGTTAGATGCCTTTTATGCCTTTGTGTTTCATCGGATTGAGGAAAAGCTAGGCATAGCGGATCTTATCAGTGTGAAGCACTATCACATCTTACTCATCATGGTAGGGCTTTCATTTATCCTGTATCCGTATCAGCTATGGCAAGAGAGGGGCTGGAAAAGTATGCATCTCGGCGACCACGATGATATCACGGTCAGGATCAGTACCCCGACTTGGTTAACGAAAAGAGAAAAAGCTAAATAAGTAAGCCGCCTCATCCTAGGATGGGCGGCTTCTTTTAATCGGTGTCATTTTGCAGACGCTGCATGAATTCCTCAGCAGCACGGTACCCTTGCTGACGCAAATACCAGTTGTTGGCTGCGGCTTCAACGAGTCCGGCAACATCTCGTCCAGGCTGCAGTTGGATTTCGATATGGGGAATTTTAATATCCATATACTCGGTGAAACAGGGTTCAAGCTCCAAATCGTTGTTGAGCGCGTGCTCCTGCCACTTCGTAAGCTCAATATCGAGTACGATTCGTGTTTCGTCTTGGAAAGCTTTGCGGCCGTAAAGCCGCGAGACGTTAATCAGTCCGATGCTGCGCAGTGCCAAGAATTCCTTCGTCTTCCCATTATGGGTACCGAGCAGGGTCTCGGGGCTAATCTTCTTCAGTACGACAATATCATCGGCAACGAGGCGATGTCCTCTGCGAATTAAGGTGTGGGCGGTTTCACTCTTGCCAACCCCAGACTTCCCGCGAAGCAGAATGCCAATCCCCGAGACATTGACGCAAACACCGTGAATGGCAATTTCCTGTGCGAGCGATTTGCTCAAATACAAATCAACTAAGTCCTGAAACTTACTCGTGGAGGAAGCCGTACGGAGGAGCGGGATTTTCTCTTCTTCGCAATATTTGGTTAAATATTTCAAGCCTTCTTGGTTTCTCGTCACGACGAAACAAGGCGGGTGATATTTGACAATATTACCGATATGAAGATTTCTTTCGTTCTCGCTGAGACTGTGCAAATAGGTAATTTCTTTCCTGCCTAACAGCTGAACGTGCGCTTGCGGGAAGTATTCAAAATAGCCGACAAATTCAAGGCCAGGGCGATGTGCCTTTGTTTTGGTAATCGGACGGTGCAGTTCCGAATGTCCGGCAAGTACTTCGAGCGAGAAGCGCTGGGCCAAATCTTTCACTGTGACGGGCTTCACAACAGTCCTCCTTAAAGTTTTACTTTTACTATTCTAATTGATATTGACAATCTATCTCTAGTAGATTCGCTTGAGGGTGGCTACTATCCTGCTATGAAAGCGCTTGAATAGATAATAGTCAGCTTTTCGTTGCAATTGAATGCTTTGTTGTTATGATAATAGAAGAAGAACTTAGGAGGAGTAAAAACACATGGACACCTATAAAAATTGTCAAAGCTGCGGGATGCCGCTCGCTCGTGATGAGCAAGGCGGAGGAACAGAGAAGTCTGGCATGAAGAGCAAGGTATACTGCAGTCATTGCTACCAAAATGGTGAATTCACTTTGCCTGATTTAACCGTAGAGCAGATGAAGGATCGGGTGAAGCAGAAGCTGGTTGAGTTTGGCTTTCCGCGGTTTCTTACAGGCCTTTTTACTCGAAATATTCCTAAGCTAAAAAGATGGTCCCCAAACAAATAAATGAGTTTGACTGCCATGACGACAAAAAAGGCTCTATGCAAAGGATTGCATAGAGCGAATGCCAACAGGGACTTTCGTATGTTATGTAAAAGAAAGCAGCTTATCTGTTGAAGCCGCATTTTTTAGCAAGTGTTGGCCATGTTGAAAGAAACATGCTTTCCCACCTGTCTTCAGGTAATACCATGATCCATTTTGCGATTTGGTCCAAGCCCATTTCACATAATGTGTGAACAACTTCTTCTTTTTCACAACCGGTTTTTAATGCTAACATCTCAAAACCACCTCAGTCGAATGTATTCAAACAATTATGTATATGCAGCCGTGTGCAAAAGTGTGACTGTTTTTTTGAATGTGAATGCTGGGTTGCAGATTGGGTTGGCGAAGAAGCGGATAAATGGTCATTAGCGGTGTTTAGAAGAGAAGAGGCTGAGCAGTTGTTTGCTGCGCAGCCTCTTTGTTTTGCAGATGACAGGTTTGGGTGAGCAGGTTAGGGCTTAAGGTATTCATTTTAATTGATTTCGAATGAGAGGATCAAGAGTTTGCAGTACTTGATCAAGCTCTAAATCAGATACATCGTCATCTCTATAACGTGCTTGGTTATAAGCTGATGTAATGGCATGAATGGCTTGGCTGGACAGCTGATATTGGTTGGATAGCTCCCGTTCTGTTTCATTTGGGGTATGGGCTTTATTGTAAGTATAGCCTTCCTCAGCAGCTTGCTGGATCAAAACACGATAAAGGAAACGGATGCGCTCCCGATTGTTCGGCAAATGTGACCATTTTGGTTCATTTGCTTTCCCCTTCGACCAACTCTTCATCGTTTGCTGCCACCACATGCGCGGTAGTTCTTTCCAAGCTAGAAGATTCTCTTTTTCATCCGTGAAACCTTCAGTTCCTTCGCCTTTCTTGCTTCTATATGAACGGTTCATCAAGCGTCGGATAAGCGAGACCAGAGCAGGTGTCAGCTTGGCAATGATGATATAGATGGCGCAAAGGATAAGAGCGATAACTATGAGATAGCCGAAAATGACCTGGGCATAGTGAAGCAGCATGTCAAACCAGCTTGGTTCCCTAGCGGGAGCAGAAGGTGGAAGCTGCAATGGTTGTGTTGAAGAGCTTGGCTCTAGCGGCTGATCAGACGACGGTTCGGACAACAAAAGACGCAGCAGCCAAGCGATCGAAGCACGAAGTAGAGAGCTGATTCCTTGCTGCAATTGCTGAAAGTAGGCAACAGCTGCGATAAAAGCAATTAATGTAATTAGCCAAATGCGGCTTGAACGCTTCACTGACTCAGATAGTGACGATGCTGCAGCGCGTTCATTGCCTGCTAACGTGGCGCTAAGGAGCTGAGAGCGATTCGCAGCTAAGAAAAAAATGACCAGCGAACAGAACCCGAATCCATTCATCCAACCTATATACGGATGGAAAAGATCCAACCGTGCCATAATGGGGACTCCTACGAAATAAACCAATCCTGCGGTAACAAATATACTCGCAGGGAAGAGCGAGAGCCATCCATCCTTGGTGCAGCGAATTCCGCGATAAGCAAGTAATAACCCAATGGCTGCGCAGGTCCAGCCATGCCAGTTGTTGCCTTGCAGGAGGTAGGCTATCGTTAAACCTGCTCCCGCACAGAGCATTAACTCGTAGAGAGTGCGAGTTAGCCATTTTATACGTCCAAAAAAGCAGCCAAACACATAACAGAGCAAGAACTGTAAGCAAGTTATCCAGAGTAAGGTCTCAGACACATAGACCTGGATAAGAACTATAATCGGAAAGAAAATAATGAGTTCGAGTAAACCGTACAAGATAGCTAGATAGAATTCTCTCACAAGAAAATTAGCTCGTTGAGAAGGCATTTGAATAGGCGTTAACATTGGAAACACCTACCTCCTCTCCGTTCAGCTCAAGAAGGCCATGCTGCAACGGGATGATAAAAACAGAATGTCCTAGCGATTCAAGTCGCGCAATACTTTCTTCGATCCCCTTAGACACGAAGGAAGTCAGCAGGATGATGTCCATCGCGTTCCCTTCTTGCTCGATTCCATGATCCAGGAAGTCTTCGAAGGAGCGAGAGCAGGAGATGGTAAGCTTGGCCATCGTTTCAAAAAGGTGTTCCAAATGTGGCCAACCACCTTCGGGGGCGAGGTACACGGGAACTCCAGGTTGACCCTGCAGAGAGCCGTTGTAGCCAAAACCAACTGGAATACCTTGACTCGTGGCATATTCAGCAAGTGTAGCTGCGTACGAGAGTGCTTTCTCAATAAGATCGGGATCGGTCACAGCATCCCACATCGTTTCCGTTATTTGCGTATTTACGGCTAGGAGCAGCCTAGGGTCAGCAGTGAAATCTCGATTATATACTTGGAGTTTCTGGCTGCGTGCAGTCGCCTTCCAGTGGATGCTGTTCATTGTATCCCCAAAACGATATTCCCGTGCGCCGGAAACGAGGAACGGATCCGGCATGATCCAGCGTTTGACGGTGATCTCGCCTTGCCATCGGCTGGAGAGGAGTGGGATCTCATCTCTGCTTACCAAGCGAGGGTAAACAAGGAGCTCCAACTGCATGCGGTGGATCGAAGAAGCAGCTTGCACCCCCACCAAATCACCCATTGAAGCGGCTGCCGTTTCGAGCTTATACCAACCTCGCTTCACACAGTGTACCCCGTGGCGTCGGACTATTCTTGTATAAGGCATAAGACTAAACAGACTGCGATGATTCTGGAAAAGAGCTCCGCTGCTCACTGCGAGATTGCTCATCTTCGCGAAATGAAGCCCCGCGTGAATAGTTGATTCCAAGCGAAGCCAAGGAATTGGAGCCAGCTTGCGATTGACGATCGTTTCGATCATGACAATGTCGTCTCCGGCATGGCAATGCGTCGTACTGAAGGCTCGCTCAATGCGAAGCCCGCGAAACCCCCAGCGGGCAAACAGCTGATGCTGGAGGAGGAACAGAGCGACAGTGATGATGAGAATCCAGCTAATGCTCATCGGCTACCCCAGCTTTACTTCCGTAGGAACGGGGGTAGCTGCAAGGATACTGACCAGCAGCGCATGCACCTGCTGGTCTTGTTGGCGCGATCGCGTGCGCAGCAAGATGCGATGCGCCCAGACGGGCCCTACCAGCGCCTTGATGTCGTCCGGCAGTACGTAGTCGCGGCTGCGAAGCGCCGCGTACACCTGCGCCGACTTCATCAAGGCGCGAACGCCGCGCGGGCTGACGCCAAGCGCGGCATCCGCATGCGTGCGCGTCGCTTCCGCGAGCTGCACGATGTACTGCAGCAGCTCGTCGCTGACGCGCACCTGTGTGAACAAGTGCTGAGCTTCGAGCAGCTCAGCACGGCCCACAACTGGCAGCAGCTGATCGAGTGGATCATGCTGCTGGTAGCGCTTCAAGATCTGGACCTGCTCGGCTGCGGACGGATAGCCCAGCGAGAGCTTCATCAGGAAGCGGTCGAGCTGAGCTTCCGGGAGGGGGAATGTCCCCTGATTCTCGACAGGGTTCTGCGTGGCAATGACGAGGAACGGAGCTTCGAGCATACGCGTTTCACCGTCGATGCTCACTTGGCGTTCCTCCATGCTTTCCAGCAAGCTGGACTGCGTGCGCGGGGTCGCGCGGTTAATCTCATCGGCAAGCACGATGTGAGCGAATAACGGACCTGGGCGGAATTCGAATTCGCCCAGCTTCTGGTTGAAGAAATTGATGCCGCTTACATCCGACGGCAGCAAGTCGGGCGTGAACTGGATGCGCTTCATTGTGCCGTCGAGGGAACGGGCCAACGCTTTGGCTAGCTGCGTTTTCCCTGTACCGGGAACATCCTCAAGCAGCACATGCCCAGAAGCAATGAGGGCAATGACCATAAGCTCGACGGTATTGTCCTTGCCAACAATGACTTTACCTACGTTTGCTTGAATAAGTGTAGAGATTCGTCCTATTTGTGCGAAATCCAATGGGTTTTCCTCCTTGTTTGTGTGAGCAGTTTTATTGTAATTGCTGTCTTGTAAGCAGTTTTACTACAATTCCTGTCCAATGAGGGAACGTCGATTCGTTATTTCTTTCGTTTAGCTGTTTTCAGGGGCTTAAGCGGAACCTCGTTCCGCTATTCCTTGAAAATCGCCGAGAATTCCTCGATTTTGACAAAATAACGCATCGTAGTTCCCTTTGGGGAATGGAAACGAGCATTTTGCAAGAAATAGCGTACTCAGGTTCCCTTCATCATTGCGATGACCCAGTTCAGCGGCGGCTGAGTGGAGTTTGACCGCGAAGACCCAGTCCGGCAACGGCTGAGTGGAGTTTGATCGCGAAGTCCCAGTCCAGCGGCGGCTGAGTGAAGTTTGTTTGCAAAGTCCCAGTCCAGCGACGGCTGAATGGAGCTTGTTCGCGAATGTTTATTCCTTAAAACTGCACCATGCTAAGCAGGAGATTGTCCTAGATTGATGTCCTTTTTAGTGGGTTTTCTTTCTTTCACTTAATTTTAACAGACAAAAGGTGATTTTTACCATTATTTCGTCATTAGAGTGTCAACCAGTTGTGTATTCCATAGGCAGTTAGTACAATGATGTTTATTAAGAATACGCTTACGAGAAGTGTTTGCGAAGTAAGCTTTTTATACGAAAAGCTTTAGGAGGAAGAGCATGTACAAGCTGCTATTAGTGGATGACGAAGAGGACGTGCGGGAAGGTGTCGTCCGTGAGATAAATTGGGAAGCTATTGGCTTTGTAGTGGTAGAGAAGGCGGAAAACGGCAGGGAAGCGCTGGAAATGGTTGAGCGGCTGCAGCCGGATGTGGTTGTGACGGATATTCAGATGCCGTTCATGAATGGGCTCCAACTAGCTGAAGCGGTCCGTGAGCGTTTTCCGACGATTAAGCTTATCATTCTTACGGGGCATGATGAGTTCGAATATGCTCAAAGGGCTATTAAGCTGCATATTGATGAATATGTGCTGAAGCCTTTTTCCGCGCAAGAGCTGATCAATGCTTTGCTGAAGGTGAAGGAACAGATTCAGGAGGAAGTGTCCCATCGGGAAAATGTACAGCTGCTCAAAGAGCATTACCGCAAGAGCATGCCTGTGCTTAAGGAAAATTTCCTGGCGACCCTGATGAACCGGAAACTCCCGCGCGATGAAGTGTATGAGAAGGCGGCAAACTATGGTATTGAGCTCAGTGGGAATAGCTATGTTGTAGCGGTGCTTAGTATCGACGGGGTGCTCATTCATGAAGAGGATTTGGAGAATCGCGGCGAGCTGGCGAAGTCCGTTTCTTTGAAATACTCCGAGGATCAGGCGCTGAAATATTTTGCCTTGCTGAATATTACGGAGGAGATCGCCGATAAACGGCGTCTTGGTCTTGTTTTCATGCATAACGATCAAGTGGTTGTGCTCGCCGCGAGGGAGAGTATAGATAGAGAAGCTGCGCTTCAAGAAACGATGAAGGTACTGGAAGAAGTGCGCCAGAACGTTGAGAAATATTTGAAGTTTACACTTACCGTTGGGATTGGAACCGTTATGAAAGACGTAACCAAGATTAGCTATTCGTATGAAGACGCCGTGTTGGCGCTGGATTACCGGCTTATTTTGGGCAACAACCGCATGATCTACATTGATGATGTGGAGAAGCGAAACGTGGAGAAGATTCGTTTTGACGATGTGAAGGAGCATGCCTTGACGCGCTGCATTAAGGTCGGGACGAGTCAGGAGATTCGGGAGACGATGGATGAGCTTTTTCAAGGGATTGAGGGCGGTGTTTCTGTTAAGGACTACCAAATTTATCTACTTGAAATATTGACTTGTATCCTGAAAGCGGCCAAGGACTCGAATCTTAACGTCGATGAGGTATTTGGCGATCATTTTATTCCTTTTACGGAGATAAATAAATTCACATCTTTGGAAGAAGCCAAGCATTGGCTTGCAGAATTATGTGCCAGCATGATGAATCATATCGCGACGGATCGTCAATATACGTACAAAAATCTGGTCGAAATGGCCAAGGATTATACGAAGAGCCACTATCACGAAGGAGATATCACGATTAATAAAGTGTGCGGCCACCTGCATATTAGCGCGGGGTATTTCAGCAGTATTTTCAAAAAAGAGACGAAAATGACCTTTGTGAACTATTTGAACCATATTCGTATGGAAGCAGCCAAGGAGCTCTTGCGTTCCACGGATATGAAGGCATTGGAGATTGCGGAGAAGGTTGGCTATGCCGATGCCAATTATTTTAGCTTTTCGTTCCGCAAAAATGTCGGGGTTTCCCCAAAAGAGTACCGTAATAACAGTTCCAAAGGGCTTTAGTGTTAAAGGAGTGGGTGGTAAAGCTTGAAACGTAAAGTGAGAACGCTATTCGAGGCCTTGTATAACGTACTGCTGGACACAATGAGAGTGAAGAGCATTCAATTTACGATTACGATGTCTTTTATTTTGATTACGGTGGTCGTCATGCTGATCGTCTCGCTGGTGCTTTATAATAAATTTTCTAGAACAGCGGAAGAGAGCGCTTTTCTGAATACGCAGCAGGTGATTGAGCAGGTACAGTTTAACTTGGAGCACTATATTAAAGGCATGGCGGACACTTTCGAGGTGGTCGATGCAAAAATTGCTAAGAGCCGCGGCATTCCTACGGACAAGCTGCTCGAGCAGTTGGAAACGATCGCGAGTACGCGCGAGGATATCGTCTCTATTCATCTTTTTACAGCAGATGGCGGACTAGTAACCGGCATTCCCACGACCGAGATGCGTAAAAATACGCGACTGCTCGAGCAGTCGTGGTTTAAGTCTGCGCTGGATAATCCGAACCATCTCACTTTTTCCCTACCGCATATACAGAATTTGTTCAAGGATCCATACAAATGGGTCGTATCCATGAGCAAAGGTGTTTCCATTGAAAAGGATGGGAAATGGGTGGAGGCTGTGCTGCTCGTAGATGTTAATTTCAAGACGCTGGATGACGTGTTTCGTACGGTTTCTCTTGGCAAAAAGGGCTATGTTTACATCATCGATGACTCTGCCGGTAACATTGTCTATCACCCGCAGCAGCAGCTGATTTATATTGGCTTGAAGTATGAAAATGTGGAGCAAGCGCTCAAATTTTCGTATGGAAAATACATGGATGTCAGCGATGGCGAGTCGCGGCTCAACGTGGTCAGGACGGTTAATAACATCGGTTGGAAAATTATTGGCGTCTCCTACATGGATGAAATGGTTACAACACGGAAGGAAATCAGTACGTTCATGATTTGGCTTCTCGTCATTGTCCTTGTGTTCATTTTGTTAATCTCGTCCTTCATGTCTGCGCGTATTTCGCAGCCTATTAAGCGACTGAAAAAGTCGATGGAAATGGTTGAAAAGGGCCATTTTGACACCTATATTCATGTTCGGGGCGCTGATGAAGTGGAGCAGCTTTCGCGAAGATTCAATCTGATGGTCTCACGGGTTCGTGAGCTGATGGATCAAAGTATCCATGAGCAGGAGACGAAGAGGAAGAATGAGTTGGAGGTCCTGCAGTCTCAGATTAATCCGCATTTTTTGTACAATACACTCAATTCCGTTGTTCGCATGGTGGGTAATGGGAAGAAGGAAGACGTCGTCAAAACCATCACGTCCTTGTCGAAGTTTTTTCGGATATCGCTGAGCAAGGGCAAGAATATCATTACAATCGGGGAAGAGATCGAGCACATTCGGAATTATTTGATTATCCAGAAGATGCGGTATAAAGATAAGTTCGATTACGAGATTCAGGTGGAGGAAGAGGTACTTACCTATAAGACGCTGAAGCTGATTTTACAACCTTTTGTGGAAAACGCGCTTTATCATGGCATTGAATATATGGTAGACGAAGGCCTCATTCACATATCGGTCGGCAAGGACAATGAGAAGATTTTATTTGAAATTAGGGATAACGGTGTTGGTATGTCGGAAGAAACGCTCAAAAACATCCTGACCGGTCATGTGAAAAGTGAAAAAGGGTCAGGGGTAGGGCTGCGAAATGTACATGAGCGGATCCAGTTATATTTCGGTTCGGAATATGGGGTTAAGGTTGAAAGTGAGCTGGAAGAAGGAACTACCGTCAAGGTTTGGATTCCAGTATTCTTGGAAGATGAATAGGAAGGAGAAGCCATGGATAAAACAATGAAAGTAAGACCCCTACTATTTGCCGTCCTGGTAGCCGTCATCTCCATGTCCTCCTGTTCCAAACAAACGGAGGAGACCACACCAACCGAGCAGAAAAAACATTTTGAGGTTGTACTCCGAAGTCAAAACGGGGATTACTGGAAGACGGTGAAGATCGGCGCCGAGGTGGCCGCGAAAGAATTTGATGTAGCGCTGGATTTCCGTGCACCAGGCGATGAAGCGGATGTGAAGGGACAAATCGCTCTAATGGAGCAATCGATAGGCAGCGGACCGGACGCCATTGTGCTCGCTCCCAACAGTTATAAGCAATTATCTGGGGTTGTAGATGATGCGTCAATGCGGGGAATTCCTGTTATCACGATCGATTCTGAAGTAGAGTCACGCAAAGCCAAGAGCTTCATCGGAGCTAATAATTATGAGGCTGGGCAATTGGCTGGCAAACAGCTCATCAAGCTGGCTGGGACAAGCGGTGATATTGCTATTGTTAGCTTTATGCAAGGAGAGCGCAATACAGAGCTTCGGGAACAGGGTCTTCTAGAAGAATTATCTAAATATCCGGATGTTAAGGTGATTGATAAGGTTTACAGTATGACGGACTATGAGCTTGCTGCGCAGCTAACCCGGAACATGATGGAGAAGTATCCCCAATTAGACGGGATTGTTGCTCTGAATGAAATCTCGTCCATTGGCGTTGCGCATGCGATTCAGAGTATGAATCTTCAGGACAAAGTGAAAATCATCACATTTGATAGTACGTCCGAAGAGCTGGAGCTGCTGCAGGAGGGTGTCATCCAAGCGACAATCATTCAGAATCCATTCAGTATCGGATATTTAGGTGTAAAGAACGCAGTTGAAGCTTCGAAAGGGAAGAAGGTGCCCAGCCGCGTGGATACAGGGATTAAAGCCATTGATCTGGGTAATATGTTCTGGCCGGATAATCAGAAGCTGCTTTTCCCTTTTATAAAGTGATGAGAATTTCGATAGAACACATGAGGATATTGCATTTGTTTTGGTGCTTTGATCCCGTATAGTAGGGAATGTAAATAATAAACAACACACCTTTTAGGGAGGGTCTTACCTTGAAAAAATTGATTACTCTTGCAGTAGCAGGCGCTTTGGTTGCAACCGTAGCAGGCTGTGGCAATAAAACTGAAACAACTACACCAGCTCCAGCAGCAACTACCGGTGCAGCAGCAACTCCAAAAGCAGCAGACACAGCTAAAAAACCAACAATTGGTGTAGCCATCTACAAATTTGACGATACATTTATGTCTGGTGTTCGTGCCGCGATCGCTGATGCTGCTAAAGATAAAGCAACAGTTGATATCGTAGACAGCCAGAACTCACAACCAACACAAAATGATAAAGTCGATCTTTTCATCACGAAAAAAGTAAACGCTCTAGCAATTAACGCTGTTGACCGTACAGCGGCAGGCGTTATCATCGATAAAGCAAAAGCTGCAAACGTTCCAGTTGTTTTCTTGAACCGTGAGCCACTTGCTGACGACATGAAGAAATGGGATAAAGTTTACTACGTAGGCGCTAAAGCAGAGCAATCCGGTACGATGGAAGGCCAACTGTTGGTTGACTACTTCAAAGCTCACCCAGAAGCGGATAAAAACAAAGACGGTAAAATCCAATACGTTATGCTCAAAGGCGAGCCAGGACATCAAGATGCTGAGCTTCGCACGAAGTTCTCCATCCAAGCGATCACAGATGCTGGTCTGGGTGTAGAAAAAGTAGCGGAAGATACAGCTATGTGGGACCGCGTTAAAGGTCAAGAAAAAATGGCAGCATTCCTAGCTTCCAGCGAAAGCAAAATCGAAGCTGTTCTTGCGAACAACGATGATATGGCTCTTGGCGCTATCGAAGCTTTGAAAGCAAAAGGCTATTTCAAAGATAACAAATTCTTACCGGTTGTTGGCGTAGATGCTACAGCTCCAGCTCTTCAAGCGCTTAGCGATGGCACATTGCTCGGAACAGTTCTGAACGATGCGAAAAACCAAGGCGCAGCAACAACGAATGTAGCAGCAGCACTTGCTAACGGTAAAACACCAAGCAAAGAAACAACAGGCTACGATGTAACAGACGGTAAGTATGTATGGATTTCCTACAAAAAGATTACAAAAGCTAACATGAACGAAGCGAAGTAATCCGAATAGAAGCGGGCAAGAGCAGCGATGTATCATACGCGGGCGCTCTTGCCTTCCTTATTTGGGAACCCGTGCAAAGGTAAAGAGACAATGAAGAAAGGCTTCACTTTGTGGGGATTATCGTGAGCTGTAGGGGGAGTTACCATGACTGTACATGACTATTTATTGGAAATGAATCAAATCTCCAAAGAATTCCCCGGCGTCAAAGCGCTGGATAACGTTACCCTCAAAGTTCGCCCGGGAAGCGTACATGCGCTGATGGGAGAGAACGGTGCGGGCAAATCGACGCTGATGAAATGCTTGTTCGGTATTTATAAGCCGGATGGTGGAGAAATCAAATTGAATGGCGAAGTCGTTTCCATTCAAAGTTCGAAAGATGCTTTAGAGAACGGTATTTCCATGATCCATCAAGAGCTTCATCCCGTTCCTCATCGTAACGTAATGGAGAATATCTGGCTTGGCAGATTTCCGCTAAAAGGGATCGGACCTTTGAAATTAGTGGATCACAAGAAGATGCGTAAAGATACAGAGAGTTTATTTAAACAGCTCCAGATGGAAATTAAGCCGGATACACTGGTAGGGACGTTATCTGTTTCTAAAGTGCAATCCATTGAAATTGCTAAGGCTGTGTCATTCAATTCGAAAGTCATTGTTATGGATGAGCCGACTTCTTCCCTAACGGGTAACGAAGTTGAGCAGCTGTTTCGCATCATTCGCGACCTGAGAAGTCGTGGCGTTTCGATCATCTATATTTCACATAAAATGGAAGAAATTCTCGAAATTTCAGATGAAGTGACGATTATGCGCGACGGTACCAAGATCGGTACGTGGGCATCGTCGGAGTTAACGACCGACATGATTATTTCGAAGATGGTCGGACGAGATCTGAAGGAGCGTTTCCCTGAGCGCAGCAATGTGCCGAACGGTGTATTAATGAAAGTCGAAGGACTGACATCTGTCATTCCAAGATCATTTAAGAATGTATCCTTTGATCTTCGTAAAGGAGAGATTCTTGGAGTCGGCGGTCTTGTTGGTGCTCAGCGGACGGAGTTAATTGAAGCTTTGTTCGGGATGAGAGGTGTTGCTTCCGGCAGCATTTCCATGCATGGCAAGCAAGTGAAGCTCAAGTCGCCGATCGATGCTATTAAGCAGAAAATCGCTTTGCTCACGGAAGAGCGTCGTGTTACGGGTATTTTCCCCGTATTATCTGTTCTTGAGAACACCGTGATTGCGAACTTGGGCAGATATATGAATCCACTGGGGTTCATTAACGAAGCTAAACGTAAAGTAGAAGTCGAACGAAGTATCGAAATGCTTCGGGTGAAGACGCCGAATATGCATGCGCTGATCAAGAACCTGTCAGGCGGCAACCAACAAAAGGTGCTGCTTGCCAGATGGCTGCTCACAGAACCGGACGTGCTTCTGCTTGATGAACCGACACGGGGAATTGACGTAGGTGCTAAATTCGAAATTTACTCCATCATCGCTGACCTTGCGAAGCAGGGGAAAAGTATTATCATGATCTCTTCTGAAATGCCCGAACTGTTAGGGATGTCAGACCGAATCATGGTCATGTGTGAAGGACGCCTTACAGGCATTGTGGAAGGAAATAAAGCAACTGAAGAAGAGATCATGCGCCTTGCTGCACAGCATATGGCATAATGGAGGGGGCCAAGAACCATGAGTACGAAGACAGAAACATTGAAATCCAGAGATATTAGTGGGTTCGTGACCAAATACGCAATTTACATCGTGCTAGTCGTGTTAGTTATCGGTATCGCGATATATGATCCACGCTTTTTATCCGTAAATATCCTTCGTGATATTTTACTGCAGTCATCCACGCGCGTTATTATCGCATTGGGTGCGGCATTCATCTTGATCACAGGGGGAACGGACCTTTCGACAGGACGTATCGTCGGTTTGACGGCCGTTATCTCCGCTTCCATGCTGCAAACGCAGGAGTATGGAAGAAGATTTTTCCCGAATTTGCCGGAGCTGCCATTGATCGTGCCGATCCTTCTTGCGATCGCAGCCGGTCTATTGGTAGGTCTGATCAATGGGATCATTGTTGCAAGATTCAAGGTTCCGCCGTTCATCGCAACTTTGGGTACGATGGTAGCTGTATACGGAGCTAACTCCTTATACTTTGATATGAAACCAAATCAGTCACAGCCGATTGGCGGATTGAGATCAGATTTCAGTCAACTGGGGACAGGCGCGATCGGAACTGGTTCGACGTATTCTATTCCTTACATTGTCATTATTGCCATTGTCGTAGCTATCATCGTTTGGATTGTGTTCAATAAAACGAAGCTGGGGAAATATATGTACGCCATCGGCGGCAATATTCACGCAGCAGTTGTTTCAGGTATTAACGTAAACCGTTACCTCATCTACATCTATTCGCTTGCTGGTGCTTTATATGGTCTAGCAGGGGTGCTGGAAGCAGCAAGAACAGGTGGCGCAACGAATAACTACGGGAATATGTACGAGCTTGATGCGATCGCAGCTTGCGTCGTCGGTGGCGTATCCACTTCCGGTGGTATCGGGACTGTACCTGGTGTTCTTGCAGGGGTTTTAATTTTCAGCGTTATCAACTATGGTTTGACGTTTATCGGAATTAGTCCTTACTGGCAGTTGATTATTAAAGGCGTAATTATCGTCGCGGCTGTTGCCTTCGATATGCGTAAATACATGAACTCCAAATAAAGACAGAAAACACCAAGACGCTTTATATCATTTGGTTATAGGTAATAATGTGAAACAGGCTGTCGCGATTTAACGACAGCCTGTTATCCTGTATTAAATGAAAGCGATTACTGACGTGGAGGGCATAGTCATGGCAAATCATAATTCGGCTAGCTGGAGAAAGCGAATATTATCAGTTTCCTTGAGAAGCAAAATTGTAGGCACATTTATTATTGTATCTTTACTCGTTGCAGTAACTAGCGGCATGTCGTATACATACTTGAATAAAGTGGATAGCTCTTATTCCAAGCTCCTAAATGATAATGTCACGATTCTTCGAAATGTGTCAGAGATCAAAGAGAAAACGCAAATACAGAACAGTATGCTGTTCGGATACGTTTTAGACCCTACGAAGGACAAAGAGAAGCTTTTGACAGAAATGAATGGAACACTTTCTTCGATCATTACAAAGATGGGAGAAGTTTCGAAGAACGAGGATGAGCAAAGTGCTATCCAATCTATGGCAGATTCGAACATGACGTTTGCTCGCTTAGTGAAGAAAGTGACGGAATACGCCGACAAAGGGAATGTGGCTCTAGCCAAAGCGGAAGCGATGCAGTGGGCTATTCCGACAACGGAAACATTGACGCAGGCTGCCGCGAAGATTGAAGAACTGGAAAGGAACGTTCAAGAGGAAGCTTCGGACCGCAATCATGATGTGGTTGTTTCGACCGTTCAAACGTTGATCTGGGTCAGTGTAGCAGCCTTTCTTTTCGCCTTGGCCATCGGCCTCTTGCTGTCTCGCATGATTGTTAATCCCATACGTTCTATGGTACAGGCAGCCGAACGAATCGCAGCATGCGACTTAACGGTTGGTGACATTAACGTGAAGAATAGGGACGAATTACGACATTTGGCCACCGCTTTTAATCAAATGAAAGCCAATCTGCATAGCTTAATTAGTCAGGTAGGGAGCAGTGCCCAGCACGTAGCTGCTGCCTCGGAAGCGCTAAGCAGCAATTCTGAACAAGTTAGCGAATCTTCGGAGCGTATTACATACACAGTTCAGGAGATTTCGATGGGTACGGATGCGCAAGTGCGAAGTGTACACTTGGGAGTCTCCATCATGGAGGAAATGTCAGCAGCCGTTATTCAAATTGCAAGCGTCACGCAGTCGGCTAACCATCAGTCTTACCTCGCTCAGCAAGAGGCAGGCGAGGGCAATGCGGCTGTCGAGACAGCGATAACGCAGATGAATGCTATTTATCAGAAGATGATGGAACTTGCTGAATCGGTACAGAGGCTCGGTCAACGTTCTGAACAAATCGTCAATGCGAACGCGATGATTGCAGGTATTGCGCGGCAGACGAACATGCTCGCGCTCAATGCCTCCATTGAAGCGGCGCGTGCCGGAGCCGCTGGTAAAGGCTTTGCGGTCGTCGCCGACGAAGTCCGCAAGTTATCTATGCAGACTGGAGCAGCGGCGGAAGAAGTCGCTCATCTTGTTTCCAGCATTCAGGATGAAACAAGAGAGGTTGTCAGTTCCACCGAGGCAGGGAGCCGAGAGGTGCAGACGGGGCTTGAGGTGGTCGGCGTAGCGCGAGATACCTTCAAACGTATTCGCGATGCGATGGACGAAGTTGCGAGGCAGATCGAGGAAGTGGCGGGAAGTTCGGCCGCTATATCCGAGAAAACACGCGCAGCCGTGGATGTGATTCGCGCGATCGATGAAGTCGCCGGACAGACTGCTGCGGGAGCAAGAAATGTATCTTCCAACATCGAGGGTCAGTACGCGAGCATGGAGGAGATTTTCTCCTCAGCGACAGTGCTGAACAGCATGGCTGCTGATTTGCAAACCTTAATCGGAAGATTCCGAGTGTGAGGCGTATAGCGGACTCCAAATTTTGGGGGATTCCTCGGTTGGGTAGGATGAGCTGGCTAAGTTGGCTACTTTTGAGCGCTTAAGAGTGCATGAGTTTGCTAAAGAGTGCTTAAGAGTGCTTAAGAAGAACGACATGCCGCTATTTTGGGGAGAATGTGCTGAAAGTCGAATCTAACGGAACGTGAGGGCTCTATTTTAGGAAAATAGAGCTCTTCAGGACGCAAAGCAGCGAAATAGCGAATCCTCGTTCCTCGGGGCGGGTGAAACTGGCGTTTCTCGTCAAAATAAGGCTTCTACTTTCCGTTTGCATTCGGAACATTCAAGCATAAAACAAGGACCTGAGGCAGCGCCTCAGGTCCTTTATTTTGTTGAGCTCGATACTAATCTCGCACTTCCACGATAAGTTCAATTTCCACCGGTGTGTGGAAAGGCAGATCGCTCGTACCAATCGCTGAGCGAGCATGCTTGCCCTGCTCACCAAACACAGCCACTAACAAATCAGAAGCGCCGTTGATGACATAGGGCTGATCGCCAAAGCCCGGAGCGCTGTTTACGAAACCGAGCATTTTCACGATTTTGACAACACGATCCAAATCTCCAAGATAGCCTTTCATTACCGCTAAGCAATTGATAATGGTTTGACGGGCTGCAGCTTGTCCTTGCTCGATGGTGACTTCGCGGCCAACTTTTCCTTCGTACATAAGTTCACCGTTAATGCGGCAATCTTGACCGGATAAATAAATGAGATTCCCTGTCTGATTGCAAGGAATATAAGTGAAACGCGGCTCTGGGGATGGGGGAAGCGTGAGACCTAGCTCTTGTAGACGTTGTTCAATTTGGGACATGCGTTGACCTCCAAGTTATATGATGATTAAATCGAGGCTGTCGATTTCATTCGTTATGCCTCTTTATTCAGAATCCATGGTCGCCAGTTTTCGGTTATTAAGTCATTTAGCGACTACTATATGAAATTGAGCACAAGAGATGTCTTAAATCGGAGTCCTTCTACCTATGTGCTCACTTTGAGGATTTCAGATGAATGGATCCATATTCGCGGTTGATTGATGTTGTAAAAAGTGCAACAATTTCTCCCTAAACCTCGCCGTTCACCCTTCGTTGTTGCATAATGTACAACAATTTGGTCCTAAATAGGTCATTTCGTATCAAATGGGTTCAAATTGTTGTACAAACTGCAACTTCAAGTTGCGAAATAGCCCTTTGGGTTGTGAATTGTTGTAGAAAATGCAACATTGGTAACCACAATACCCAAAACCAATCACAAAACGGATGAATGACTCCATTGTACCTTTTTAAGTCGTACCTACCAGTGGTGGGCGATGGATTTCAATTTAAGACGCCTTACTCCAACATACCTCGTGCCAGCACCGGAAGGCGCTCATATGTATCACCGCGCTGCATAATGACCTGATTATGCAGGTTGACGGTGCTGCAAATGTGATTAGGGATAATACGCAGCTTGTCGCCTACCTGTATGTTGGCTGCTTGGGCGAGTGGCCCAAGATCAAGCATGCCATGCTCTTCGGACATGCGAACGAGAATCGCATCTTCTAGGTTCATGATGTGCCCGAAGCCCCGCAGCTGAAGCGGGTCTGTATCCGGCTGCACATCGGTAGCGAAGGCTTTGCTGCCGCCATCGATGATCGCGAGATCCGCCGCCGGGCGGCTAACGACCGTGACCAACACGCTGCCTGCGCAGTCTTCGATGCCGCAGAGGCCTAAGCGGGCCTGCATCCGATCGTAGTACACGTAGGTGCCTGGCCGGACCTCCGTCACGCCTTCTACCGCAGAGGCGGAAGCGGCCGTCGGTGTGGATCCGACGCTAACGTCTGCGATAGCGATGCCCTGCGCTCTAAGACGCTCGGCCAACTGCACCATCAGTGTGCCTTCTTCTTGGCCGGCTGCCGCCACGTCGAGGGTTGGCTTCCCTGCCAGCAGGGAGCCGCGAAACGTATAGATGCCGGTCAGCCGCAAATGCGGCATGAGGGCGATCTCCGCGGCGAGCGCGGAGGCCTGCTCGTAAAGTACACCGGTTCTGCGAAAGCCGGTATCGATTTCCAGCCGGACTTGCAGCGAGTGGCCAAGTCGGCTAGCGCACTGCTCTAATTGCTGAGCACCTGCCAAGCTATCGACGCCGACGATTAGCTCGATTTGCTCGCTTAAGCGAATCGCTCTTTCAATCTTGCTAGTGGTTACAAGAGGGTATGCGATGAAAATATTGGTAACGCCGCCCGCCGCCATAACCTCTGCTTCGGACACTTTCGCTACCGTGATACCGACTGCACCCGCCGCAATTTGTTGAAGTGCGACGGATGGGAGCTTATGCGTCTTCGCATGCGGACGCAGCTTCACATGATGTTGACTGATAACATTAGCCATTGCTTGAATGTTACGATCCATGCGATCTGCGTCAATAAGCAGGCAAGGTGTCTCTAATGTTTCTATTGTCTCCAATGTTTCCAAGCTCTCCATCGTTTTCATCATCCCTCCACACTCTCTTTCACGGCATTTTTGCCTTCCTCTAAGTGACTATAAAGGGTATACTTTGAAATATTCAAATAAGTGCAAATCTTCTCGCCGCCTTTTTTAATCAGAAAAGCACCTTTGGCATCCAGGAGTTGAATCATGCGCATTTTGTCTTCCTTCGTCATGACTGCCACGGGTTTGCCTACTTGCTCTTGCGCCTCTTGAATCAGAGCATCGAGCAGATCGCTTACACTGGTAACGAACGATTCCTTTACTTCTGCTTGTTCCCCAGGACGTATAAGCGTCTGCAGTGTTTTCTCAGCGATCATCAGCTCTGTGATATCGTAGTTAATGCACAGCGAGCCAACGATAGTGCCTGCTTTATTTTTCATATACATCGAACTGGAGCGCAGAATGCGTCCATCTTTGGTTTGTGTTAAGTAGTTAAACTTGTTGCCGTTGACATGATTACCCCGCAGCAGCTCCAAACCGAGATTCGTTCCAGGATCTCCGACTTTACGTCCTGTGATGTGACCATTCGCAATCGCGACGATGGAGCTGTCGTAAGGACCCGTCAAGTCATGCAGCACGACTTCACAGTTGTCACCGAATTGAGCGCCAAGTCCTGTCACAAGATCGGTCAAAAAACCAAATTCATCTTGAATTGATTCCACGCCTGTCATCTCCCTTTGTAAGGTTATCTGAGCAAAATGGTAACACAAACCGTTTGAATGTCAAACAAAAAGTTTGTTGAACTAAAAAAAAGTATGATTTTCTGGCGATGCTCATGGTACTATGTAAAAAAGATCATTGCAAGACCGAAGGAGGGAACACCCATGAGACGCTGGTTTGCCAAATCCCTGAAACGTAAACTGTCTTTGCTTATTTTGTTCGCGGTTGTATTACCGCTGCTTTCAATGGGGATCGTTTCCTATAGCATCGCAACATCGGTGACGGAGGACAAAGCGAAGCAGGCGGGCATGAACACGCTGAAGCAAATGTCGGATAAGCTGGATTTTGTTATTCAAGACGTTGAGAATATGTCGGTCTTTCTGATCGGGCAAAAAGATATTCAAACGTATCTCAATAACGAAGAAGGGGACGTCAACAGCTATTCTCTTATCGTAGGCACCCTATGGAACTTATCGTATTCCAAAAAATACATCTCCAACATTACGATTACACCGAAAAACGGCAACCCTGCACTTTCTACAACGACCATAACCAATTCAGGATTATTTCCTCTCTCACAGCAATATGAATCCGTTTACAAGCCAGCTTCAAAATGGTGGTCTCCCCTGTATGAAATTCAAACATCGGACGGACCGAAGAAGGTCATTTCACTCGTCAGACC
Source organism: Paenibacillus sp. J31P190 (assembly GCF_059692075.1). Classification (NCBI taxonomy): domain Bacteria; kingdom Bacillati; phylum Bacillota; class Bacilli; order Caryophanales; family Paenibacillaceae; genus Paenibacillus; species Paenibacillus sp. J31P190. The sequence goes on from NZ_JCAUAS010000035.1 coordinate 33,262, forward strand.
CATCCGTGATGTCAGTACTTTCAAGTCTTTAGGTACGCTTACCGTTTCGCTCGATCAGGCAGAAATCGAGCGTTATTTGACAGGTGCAGGATGGGAAAGCAGCGGGTTCGTTCTTTTGTTAGATCAGTATGATCAGATCATGTCGGGTGGCGATCCGAGTTGGTTAGCACGAACTGTCGGAGAGGTTTTTCCGAAAATGGGTGAGCTAACGGAGACAAGCGGTGTGCTCAACGTACAAAGAGACGAACAGCCGCACACGGTTCTGTTTAATCCGATTCCTCGGTTAGGATGGAAATTGGTTGGTTTCATCCCTACACAGATCTATCAAAAGCAAAATGGTTACGTGCTTACAGTGACAGCTGTTACGATTGTAATTGCACTGCTGCTCGCAATGGGAATGGTGCTCTACTTCTTGCAATGGGTAACGAAGCCTTTGATAAAGCTGACCAAATATCTGAAGGATCTGAATCCAGATGAGACGATTCCTACCTATGAGGTGAAAAGTGTCGATGAAGTCGGACTGCTTGTCCACAGTTATAATAAGCTGAGTGAACGGATTGGTAGACTGAAGGATCAAGTACAGCTGAACGAAGCGATGAAAAAGGAAGCGGATATTATGGCTCTGCAGGCGCAGATTAATCCGCACTTTCTGTATAATACACTTTCCTCCATACATTGGATTGCCTTGATGAATAAGGATCGACAAATTGCTGAAATGGTGGGTGCGCTCAGTGATTTCTTAAGATTTAGTTTGAATAAGGGCGAGGAGTTTTGCGCCGTTCAGCAGGAAATTTCTCATGCACAGAATTATGCCTATATACAAGCTATTCGGTTTCCTGATCAGTTTGAGATTGAATTTTTTATCGATCCCGCGATGGTGCAAATCTCGATGCTGAAGCTGCTTCTACAGCCGTTGATTGAGAACAGTCTTATTCATGGTATCCAGAAGAAAAAAGCGAAGGGTCATATTTATGTGCACGGAGAACTGAAGGATAGTCAAATGAAATTCGTTGTTGAAGATACTGGAATAGGCATGGATGAGACGAAGCAACGCGCGATTCAAGATCAGCTCGCTTTGGCCAATCGTCAACTGGGCATGCTAAGCGAAGTCGCTAAAGAATCGAAGATAGTTGTTACTAGCTACGGACTCATCAATGTTCACCGGAGATTATTACTGCATTATGGAGCGGACTCTGGGCTTATTATTGAGAGTACGCCCGGCGTTGGGACGAGCATTTCATTTTCAATTCCTCTTTGGATGGGAGAACTAGCGACATGAGAATCTTGATTGTAGACGATGAGGTTATTATACGAACAGGTCTTTGTACCGTCATTGATTGGAAAGAGCTCGGTCTAGAACTGCTTCCGGCCGCCTCTTCCGCTGAAGAAGCCTTGGAGCGCATTCCTGAAGAGAAGCCGCATATCGTGCTGACAGATATTCGTATGTCAGGTATGGACGGTATCGAGCTTGCACGCGAGGTGAAAGCGATACTGCCGGATACGGAGATCGTTATCCTGACGGGTTATGATGACTTCAGTTATGCCCAGCAGGCACTGCGCGAAGGTGTGACCGATTACTTGCTGAAGACAAGTCGTCCGGAAGAGATTATTAAAGCTGCGCTGAAAGCGAAGCAGAACATTATGGATAAATGGGAGTCGATTAAACAGGATAATCTTCAACAGGCTGCACTGCGTAATCAGTTGTTGGAACGGGTGCTCGAAAGGGGCTTGAACGATGATAGGGAAGCCCAGGAGCAGTTGCAAGTATGGTTTCGCAAGAATGGTGTAGATGTTCACCCAGAGTCAGGTGAGTCTGCAGCGATGCAAGTTCTCCTTATCTCTGTATCCGGATGGGGGGAGACGCCTATCTTGGAGCTTCTGCAAGGAGCCGCAGAGAATATCCTTTTCGAGCTGCTCCCGTGCGTTACGCTGATGAAAAAGGACCATTTGCTGCTTGTTGTGCGTCACGAAGTCGGGCTTACTGATCAAGCAGGGCTGACAAAGGCTCTTAAACGCGTTACCGAAACGCTCAAATGCTCGGCTTTTGCAGCACTTGGAACTGTAACGCAGGATTACGAAGGCTTACGGGAATCTTATCGTACGGCGAAAGAAGTTTTTACTTACCAAGGGCTGCTAGGAGCACAAGGACTGTTTACGGTTGAAGATATCAAGGAGCGCAGCGGAGGTCGTACGGTTTGCACCGAGAAGGAAGAATCGGAGCTTACGGCGATCTTGATGAGCGGCAATGCTACAGAACTGAGACACTGGGTGAACCAGAAGGTGCGGGCTCTAATGGAAGATGCCGCAGCGACGCCGCTGACGGTGCAGGGCTATTTGCAGTCAATGATCATAGCGGGTCATCGATGGCTTGAAAGGGCCAGTTCTTCTCAAGAGGGGACGGTTCCTCTTAGCACACTCCCTACCTACGAGGGGGAAGGGCGTCCGGAAGAAGAAGTCTTTAAGGTGCTTTCTGCCGTAATGACGCGTTTTCATCAAGGCTTGGATCAGAATCGCTACGCCTATATTCACAAGTCCATTGCCTATATCCGGGATAATCTGCATCAGCCGATTTCACTTCAACAGGTGGCTGGATTCGTCCATGTGAATCCCAATCATTTTAGTGAGGTATTCAAGCGGGAGACAGGCTGTACGTATATCGAATTCGTCACTCAGGAACGGATGAAACGCGCCGTGGATATCCTCCAGGGCACTCAGACCAAAGTCAGCGATATTGCCAGAAGAGTGGGTTATGAAGATATCAAATACTTTACGCAGCAGTTCAAAAAGTATACAGGAAGAACGCCGTCTGAATTTCGACATGGGAATAAAGACTGAATAATGTCCCCCTCTGCGCCGAAGTTTCTCCCGTACCCCCTCCTGAATATGTCCTCTATACTAAAGTTCATAGAGAGAGCTTGAGCTTATGTATCTAAGAAAACTTTAGGAGGTCTAAACAAATGAAAAAGTCATTGATCGTTACACTGGCTGCTACGATGTCATTAGCTTTATTAGCCGGTTGTGGTTCAAGTGGAACCAAAGAGGGGGCAGCGGGTACCACGTCTCCCAAATCGACGGATGCAGCCAAACCAGCTGAGAAAGTAAAATTATCGATTTGGCACAACTATACTGGCGAAGATCTTCGCGCCAAAACGATGCGTGAATATATGGAGAAGTTCAAGAAGGATCACCCGAATGTCGAATTAGATATACAGGGAATTCCGCCCGATGGTTACCGTCCGCGGTTGAAAACTGTTGCTGCCGCTAATGAAATGCCAGATCTTTTCGTGATGTGGCCAGGTGTTATGACCAAGGAATTCGTCGGTGGTGACTTGATTCAGCCGATTAATGAGCTGCTGGATAGCAAAGCGGAATGGAAGAACGGTTTTATGCCAGGGTCCTTTGATGACTTCACGATCTCAGGCAAAACCTACAGCGCACCGATGGCTCTATCTCCTACTTCGATCCTTTACTATAACAAAGAAATCTTTAACAAATATAATGTACAGCCGCCTAAGACATGGGACGATCTCATGAAGCTGGTGGATACGTTCAAAAAGAATAATGTTACACCAATCGCACTTGGTAACAAAGCGGCATGGGTTGCACAGTCCAGCATTCTCAGCTCACTTGCAGACCGAGTAACAGGTACGGAATGGTTCCTGAAAGCAGTGGATCAGAATGGTGCTAAATTTACGGATCCAGAATTCGTACAAGCCTTGACGTATCTTCAACAGCTTGGTAAGGCTGGCGCGTTCCAAGAAGGCTTCAACAGCATTGATAATACACAAATGGAACAAATGTTCGCTCAAGGTAAAGCGGCCATGATGATCGATGGTGGTTGGGCATTACCGAACTTAGCGTCGAATACGTCCAAAGAAGCATTAGCTAACATGGCTGTTACCGTTCTGCCAACTGTGCCTAACGGCAAAGGTGATCCAAACACCCTTTCAGGCGTAGTAGGAACAGGACTTGGGATGAGTAAGAAAGTTACCGGCGCTCAGAAAGCCGCAGCCTACGAACTGATCTATACCTTATCTGGCCCAGAAGCACAGAAAGCCATCTTGGAAAGCAACCAGCTCGTTAGCTACAAAGTAGATTTGGATACAACCAAAGTATCTTCCTTGTTTGCAGAAGTGTACAAAATGATGAACACGGTCAAGAAAACGCCAGTTTACGATGGCAAGCTTAGCTCCGCTAGTGCCGATGTCGTGAACAATGGTCTTCAAGAGCTCCTTATGGGCGGCAAGCCTGAGGACATTGCCAAGAAAATTCAAGACGCACAAGCGAAAGCCGTCGGCAAATAATGTATGGCCACAGGACTCCAGCCAAAGCCCGGCTGGAGCCTTTTTTCAAAAAAGATAGCAAGGAGGGAAGTTATGACCGTATCCGCAAGAATCAGAGGATTCATTACCATAGGGCTGCTTCCGGCCTTAGTACTCTATCTGTTTTTTGTCATTGTACCGATTTTCTGGTCGGCATACTACGGCTTTTTCGATTGGAAAGGTATCGGAGCAGCCAAATTTATCGGATTTGACAACTACGCAGAAGTGATCCAAGATCCAATCTTCTGGAAAGCTTTTAAAAATAACATGCTTATCGTTGCAGCTTCCGTTTTCGGTCAGGTACCGATTGCTATGGTACTAGCGCTTCTCCTCATGCGCAGTACGCTATTTCAACGTGTTATTCGAGCCTCTGTCTTTATGCCCATGGTGCTATCCTCGGTTGTTGTCGGGATCATCTGGGGATACATTTACCACCCGCAAATCGGTATTCTCAACTTCTTACTAGAGGGCATCGGGCTTGATAGCTGGAAGAAATCTTGGCTCTCCGATCCGAAAGTATCGATGTTCGCGCTCATGGTGCCGATCATCTGGAATTATATTGGTCCCTACATGATTATGTTCATTGCCGCACTACAGAATATTTCACCAGAGATTGAAGATGCCGCTCAACTGGACGGCGTGGGTCCGGTGCGCAAATTGTTTGCAGTGACACTGCCTATGATTTGGGATACCGTCAAGGTGGCCGTTGTGCTTTGCATATCCGGAAGCTTGAAGGCGTTCGATCTTATCTATGTCATGACGGGCGGTGGACCGGCGCACTCCACGGAACTGCTTGCATCTTATATGTACAACAGCACATTCAATGTGTATCGTTTCGGTTTTGGCAGCGCCATTTCCACGGCAATTATTATTCTTAGCTTGTTCTTAATCGTTGGCAGCCAATATCTCATGAAACGAGACTATCGTTAGGTAATAAATTCTCTCAGGAGGGACATCTATGGAGCAGGTAGTATCGATGCAGACGGGTTTTCCCGCTGGAGGTAAGAAGCGAAGAGGGTGGGCGCGCGGTGTCATCAACGTCTGTTTGACCCTGTATGCACTTGTCACGCTGTACCCATTGATTTGGTTATTTATGAGTGCTTTAAAGTCCAATGAGGAATTTCATTCGCGGCCCTTTTTACTGCCGACTGTTTGGAAATGGGACAATATCGTTCGGGCATGGAAAGTATCTGGTATGGGCCTTTCGCTCTGGAACTCTACCGTAGTGACGGTGGCCTCACTGGTACTGACCCTAGTCATTGGAGCGCTGGCAGCCTTTGTTTTATCGCGTTTTGAATTTAAATGGAAGCCATTTTTTATGGGCTTATTCCTACTCGGAATGCTCATTCCGATCCATAGCACACTCGTACCACTTTTTATTATTATGAAAAAAATCGGCCTTCTGAACACGTACGGTGCACTTATTTTACCTTATGCGGCCTTTGAACTGCCATTAGCTATCTTCGTCATCGCGGCTTATTTAATTACGATTCCCAAAGAAATTGAAGAAGCGGCGTTAATTGATGGCACTGGCTATTGGGGCATTTTCTTTCGGATGATGCTTCCGCTTAGCTTGCCAGCGCTCTCTACGGTTGCGATCTTAGGATTTTTACGTTTTTGGAATGATTTTGCGTTCGCGCTAGTCTTTATCAGCAAGCCTGCGCTTAAGACAGTTCCGCTGAGTTTATCTGCTTTTGCTACAGGGTATATGACCGATTACGAATTGACGATGGCTGCACTTGCCATTGCCGTACTGCCAACCATTATCGTGTTCTTGCTGTTCCAGGAGCAGATCATGAAGGGAATGACGGCTGGTGCTGTCAAAGGATAACTAAAATCGCCATCCTTGGATTCCGAAAAAGAATCCTAAGGGTGGCGATTTTTATTTGTGTACATGACCATCCCTCAAGCTCGTCCTCATAGTTTACTAACAAAATTATGCTACGATTTTGGAGGGGGGATAGCATGAAAGACATTACTTTTGAAACATTACAGGATTTGATTGCCAATTTCTCTATCGTCACCGCTTATTTATTTTTGACCAGTCAAGTGATTTATAAGGATTGGAACTTAGGTACGCCTACTACTCTGTATACCAGACTTCATATAGGCGTTTTAACTGGCATTTTAGGTATTGTCCTTATGGAATTTACAGTTGAGCTGAACGGTACGATTTTGGATTTTAGACATCTGGCAGTTACGATCGCGGCACTATTCGGTGGAGTTTACTCTGCCATAGTTACGGGGATCATTATCTCCCTTATGCGTTTATTGGCATTTGGCGCACTAAGTTCTGCTACCATTTTCGCTGCTTCAAACACTTTTTTAATTTCGATTATGATTGGGTTGGTTTGTACAAGGAACCTATCCTATTGGAAAAAATGGACGTATGCTCTATTGGTTAACAATCTCTTTACGATCATCACTTTTCATATCAATATGGGGAATAAGGGTACGATTCCGTCCCTTATCTATTTGATAATGATGACTTTAGGCGGAACGTTAACAGCTTATTTGACACAATTTCTGATTAAAGCGAAAACCCATTTCCAAATGATTGAAAAGGCAGCTACGTTTGATTTTCTTACTGAGCTCAATAACCATCGTACTTTTGATGAGGCATTCAATTCTTTATTGCTGGAAGCAAAGGATAAGTACGAAGCCTTGACTTTGATGATCATTGATATTGACCATTTTAAAAGAGTGAATGATACCTACGGTCATCCTAATGGTGATACAGTGTTAAAACAATTGGGGAAATTGTTAAAAGATGCCTCTCGCTCTTTCGATATCGTATCACGTATCGGTGGGGAAGAGTTCGCTATCTTGCTATACGATTGTCCACATAAACATGCCTTAATCATTGGGGAGCGAATTAGAATGGCTGTCAAAAACCAGGGATTTCTGCTGAATGAGGGGAAGGTCATACAGATTACGGTATCTGTAGGCGTTGCCACATACCCCGATACCAATGAGAATATCATTGAAGAAGCAGATAAGGCTCTGTATAAAGCCAAATCATCTGGTAGGAATTTGGTTTGTTCGAATCAATCTGCTTGAATGAAGCATAAAAGATCCCGAAGCAAGTTTATCCTGTGGGCTAGGGAAATAGGAAGGCAAGTTGTACATCGTGCAACAATGTAGCCTTTTCCTCGCTGAAAAGCTGCTATTCGGCTAAAATTGTTGTATTATTTGCAACATTCACGGGAAAAACACGGATTAACTTGCGTAATGTTGCACAAAGTACAACATTACGCAAACGATTAAGCAAATGATCCTACATACCACTCATGACTTGCCCTTGCGCGTCATCTCCGCAAGCCCAACCCACTGCTCCTCGGTCACCTCGAGCAGATCGTTGAACTGCCCGGCGCCCTGCAGCCATTCGCCGCCGTCGATCGTGACCACTTCGCCGTTAATGTAGGCGGCGTAGTCCGAAATTAGATAAGCCGCGAGGTTCGCGAGCTCATCCTTCTCACCGACCCGCCGCAGCGGCACGCGGTTCAAGAGCTTCTCCGACAGCTCAGGCGTCGGAGCCAGTCGGCTCCACGCGCCGTCGGTCGGGAAGAGTCCCGGCGCGATGGCGACTTGCCGGATGCCGTACCGCGCCCACTCAACGGCAAGCGAGCGCGTCAGCGCAAGCACGCCGGCCTTGGCCGCAGCCGACGGTACAACGAAGGCCGAGCCGGTGGAGGCGTAAGAGGTGACGATGTTCAGCATCGTACCGCCGACGCCTTGCTCGATCCATCTTTTGCCCACTTCTAACGTGGTGTAGAACGTCCCGTGAAGGACGATATTCAGCACCGCATCCACGGCTCGCGGAGATAAATGTTCTGTCGGGCTGGCGAAGTTGCCGGCTGCATTATTAATCAATACATCGATACGGCCATAGTGCTGTTCCACAGCGGCCACCATCTCGGCAACTTGAAGCGGGTCACGCACGTCACAGCTTTTGTAGAATACTTCTTTGCCATCACTGCCCATTTCGGCAGCTGCTTTAGCGAGTACCTCCTCGCGTCGGCTGGTAATCGCGAGTTTTGCGCCTAACGTCAGAAATTTCTCGCCCATTGCACGTCCCAGACCGGTACCGCCGCCTGTAATAAGAATAACTTTATCCTTCAGCAAGGTTGTATCGAACATATCCATCGCGCCCTCCATCATCAGTTTACGCTGCTAATAATTAATGCTGTGAATGCTGCTCTATTGCTGCTGCTCTAGGAACGTAGCTTCGAATTGCTCGATCCGGCTTGCTAAATCTTCTGGAAGCGGGGTGCCTTTTTGTGTATGAACATCGACATAGACGCCAGTGCTGGTAGCGAAGCTCACTAGCTGCTTATTCTCCCGCTTAACAATGGCATACTGAGTTTCAATCGATGAAGTACCGATCCGGCTCACTTTCATATAAATATCGAGGTTATCGTTAAAATGCGCTTGAGATTTGTATTCGACGCTTTGGCTGACGAGAAAGAAGGTTTTATCAGCCAGATTACCATCCGCATTTGCAAAAAATAAACCCAAACCGTTCATATACTCACAGCGGGCTTGCTCCATGTAAATGACAGAAGAAAGGTGACTCAGGTGCCCGTTCGCATCGGTTTCACAGAAACGAACTTTCGTTGGTGTATAAAAGCGGAAGCCCTCTAATTCGAAATTGTTCATTGCGATCTAGTCTCCTGTAAAGTAGGTTTGATACTGCTCACGAAGCTCGCGTTTCATAAACTTACCGACCGACGATTTAGGTATTTCATGGAGGAACACAACATTGTCCGGAATCCACCACTTCGTGAATTTGTTTGCCAAAAAGGCGAGTAAATCTTCTTTCACGTCATCCGCTTGTAATCCAGCGTCTTTCAGGACGACGAAGGCGAGAGGCCGTTCATCCCATTTGAGATGCGGTACGCCGATGACACAAGCCTCGAACACATTCGGATGCGCCATTAATGCGTTTTCTAAGTCGAGAGACGAGATCCATTCCCCGCCGCTTTTGACCAGATCTTTGGCCCTATCCACCAGCTTCACAAATCCCTCAGGATCAATAACCGCGATATCTCCGCTATAGAACCAACCGTCCTGGAACGATTCCTGCGTTCGGGCATCTTTGTAGTATTCCGTAGCTACCCATGGCCCGCGCAGTAGGATTTCGCCCATTTCCTTCCCATCCCAAGCAACCTCACCTCGAGGTCCGACGATTTTCATATCAAGCCCAGGCACTAGCAGGCCCTGAGTAGCCCTCGCATCGTACTGTTCATCGTATGAGGCCTCTTCCTGATAGCTTTTGAGGCGGGCGACGGTAACGAGAGGACACGTTTCTGTCATCCCATAGGCATGATAGAATGGAACCTTGAGCCGCTGCTCGTAGCTTTCAATCAGACTGCGCGGGGCAGCAGATCCGCCACAGACAACTGCACGAAGGGATGATAAGTCCACTTGCAGTAATTCCTGCACCTTAAGTGCGGCTGTCCATACCGTTGGAACACCAGCAGCAATCGTTACTTTCTCCTCAGCGATCAAACGAAGCAGGATGTCCGGTGTCGGCGAAGGTCCCGGAAGCACTTGCTTGCTGCCGAACCAGACAGACGCGAATGGAAGTCCCCAAGCATTAACGTGAAACATCGGCACAATAGGCAGAACGGTGTCGCGTTCAGAGAGTCCTAGTGTATCCGCCAAGCCAATGGAGAGGGAATGCAGGTAGATCCCGCGATGGGAATACACCACACCCTTGGGATTACCCGTTGTCGCAGATGTATAACAGATGCCTGCGGGAGCGCTTTCATATATATCGGCAGCGTATATATACTGAGGGTCGCCGCCCTCTATCATGTTCTCATATAAATAGACGGGATGTAAAGAAGTAGGCGGCAATTCCTTTTTGTCCGTCATCAAAATATAGCCTTCTATCGTCGTAAGTTGATCCTGAATCTTCTCAATGATAGGGAGTAAGGTCTCATCAACGAAGAGGAAACGATCTTCCGCATGATTAAGAATATACGCAATATGCTCAGCGGGGAGTCGGATGTTGACGGTGTGCAGCACAGCCTCCATACAGGGGATGGCGAAATAAGCTTCTAGATGCCAGTGATGATTCCAGGCAAAAGTAGCAACCCGATCCCCGGGTTTTACACCAAGTGCTTGCAAGGAGCTGGATAACTGCTTCGCTCGTCTCCCGAAATCAGCGTACGTATACCGATGGATACCGGTGCTTGTACGTGAAACAACCTCTTTTTTGGGGAACAAGGTTTGTGAACGTTCAAAGAGAGAGCGCAGCGTTAATGGGAAATTTTCCATGTGGAGACACCTCCGGAGATTGTCTGATTCTATTGTAATATATAAGCCGGAGGGACTAGATATGTCCAAAAAACAAGTGATTGTAAATAAAAAACCGACTCCGGCGCATGTGGACCATGCAGATGGAATCGGTGTAACTCTATCAACTCTTACGTATGTAAAATAAACTTTTCGATAACATGTCTGACGCCATCGTCGTTATTGCTCTTCGTCACGTAGTTCGCCAGCTCCTTGAGCTGCGGCAGCGCGTTGTCCATGGCAACGCCAAGTCCAGCGACTTCCAGCATTTCACGGTCATTCCAAGCATCGCCCAGGGCAATAACGTCATCTAAAGAGCAGCCGATATGCTCAGCAAGGAAAGTGATCGCATGTCCTTTGGTACCTTCCTTATGCATGAATTCCAAGTAATGCGGTTTGGATTTCGTAATGTGCAGCTTGTCTCCGAGCAGAGGCAGCAGCTCTTCGCGCAGTTGGTCGCAAACTTCCGGCGTATCGATGATAAGCATCTTAGGTTGCGGGATATCAATCCATTGGCGCAGATCACCGATGATATAAGGCGTCTTGGAAAGACGCACGTAGGCTTTAATCTTATCGTTATCTTCACCTGCATAAAGCTCATCCCCATGGTAAAGCTGTAAATGAAGGTTGCGTTTTTCACAGAAATCGAGCAGGAGGCGGGCGCTTTCAACTGGTACTGTACGCTCGTAGAGGACTTCCTCATCAAGTAGATTTTTGATTAAAGCGCCTTGATAAGTGATAATCGGAACATTAAGTCCGATCTGGTTGGCAATCTTGGCGGCGGATGGGAAGCTTCTTCCCGTTGCAATCGTTACGGTTACTCCTTTGGCAACAGCCTGGTGCATAGCATCAATAGTCTCTTGTGAGATGGTTAGATCATCACGCAGCAGCGTATCATCTAAGTCAGCGGCAACTAGTTTGTAAGTCATGTAGTTCTCTCCGATCCGATAAGTAGTCTATATGAAAAATTCTGCTATAAGCATACCCGAATTACTTTGGAATTGCTACAATAAAGCCTATAGTTGATTGGTTAAAAAGGAGGAACGTAACGGATGGCATCCCCTTATACGGACAAGCTTGAGGCTTGGCTAAGAGCACACCGCGACACGGCAAATGCGCCAAGTATGGAAGCCTACATGAAAAATCATTTTCCATTTCTCGGGATCCGAAATCCAGAACGAGTTGCATTGACCAAGCAATTCACCAAGGAACATGGCATCCCTAAAGGTGAGGAGGGGGTCAGAGTTGCCAAAGAGCTCTGGGAATTACCGGAGCGCGAGTTTGCCTACACGGCATTATTGGTCCTTACAGGGCTGCGGAAAACCGCAGAACGGGAGCATATCGATGTCTTGGAGCATTTCGTTGTGACCAAATCGTGGTGGGACACCGTGGATATGATCGCTGATCACTTAATTGGCTTTCATTTGCAGAGGTTTCCGGAGTTGATTCCATCCTATGTGGATAAGTGGCTGGCTTCGGATCATATGTGGCTGCAAAGAACGGCGATATTGTTCCAACTAAAATATAAACAACGGACGGATGTACCGCTTCTGTTTAGCTGTATCAGGCGCATGGCCGATTCGAAGGAATTCTTTATCCGCAAAGCAATAGGCTGGGCGCTTCGTGAGTATTCGAAGACAGACCCTGCGGCGGTGCAGTCTTTCGTTGCAAGTACAGAGCTTTCGCCGCTAAGTGTGCGGGAAGCGTTGAAAGTGATTCATCGTAAGGAAAAATGAAATAGGAGATCCACAGTGGGGAATGAATAAATCCTTGTGTGGATCTTTTTTTGTTTTCATAAATTCATGCAATGTAGTCATACCTGACGCATATATTAACGAAATGAAATATTTGTCATGTATATTGACATAATCATGACATTCGAGTAAAGTTATTAAAATTCTTTAAAAGCGCGTTACGAGAATGAAAGAAAAAGGAGAGATGGAAGATGAATAACACGCGGGCTAACGATCTATTAGCAAGATTACCCAAGGTTGATCTTCACTTGCACTTGGATGGCAGTGTGAAGCCAGAGACGATTCTGGATCTCGCTCGTAGGCATGGTATTGAACTCCCTGTTTATGATAAAGATGGACTCATTCCACATATGCGAGTAGGTGAGGAGTGTGGAAGTCTCATTGAATATTTAAGCAAATTTGATTTTACTACACGGTTTTTACAATCTGCTGAAGCCTTGGAGCGGGTTGCCTATGAGGTTGTCGAACAGTCTGCTGAGCATAATTGCAGATATGTAGAAGTTCGTTTTGCACCGCAGCTGCACCGGAATACCGGTTTGACGGTTGAGGAAACGATTCATCATGTGGTAGAGGGAATGAAGCGGGGACAGCGCGATTTTGGTGTGAGAGTCGGCGTCATTGCAATTTGCATGAGAAATCATTCTTGCGAAAGCAATCTAGAAGTGATCGAAGCGGCTGCTAAGTATGTAGGGAAAGGCTTAGTCGCTGTCGATTTAGCTGGTGATGAGGCGTCGTATCCGCCGGAATATTTCCGGGAGGTGTTTGCGGAGTCTGGTAGACTTGGTATTCCAGTCACAATCCATGCTGGAGAAGCAGCGGGAGCGAAGAACGTGTTTGAAGCCGTTACGAATCTCGGCGCTGTTCGAATTGGGCATGGTGTTCGATTGAAGGAAAACAGGTCCATATTGGAAATGGTCAAGGATCGCCGTATCCCGCTCGAAATGTGCCCGATCAGCAACATCCAAACGAAGGCCGTTTCCGGTTGGGAAACGTATCCGATTCGCGAATACTTGGAGCAAGGGCTGGTCGTAACGATTAATACAGATAACCCCAGTGTATCCGGAACCAATATTACGAATGAATACCGGGTACTCAAAGAGCGATTTGGCTTTACAACACCGGAGCTGGTTAAACTGATCATGAATGGCGTAGATGCCGCTTTTATGGAAGATCATGATAAGCTGTCGTTAAGACGAGAGATGGAAGAGGAAATGAGTAGTTTGGGCGTGCTCAACTAGTAGTCTAATGAGAGAGGAATTCGTTGCGATCAGGCAGCGGGTTCTTTTTTTATGAGACTTGACAATATAGGATAGGGGGGTATACTATAAATCTAATAGCGGTATTCAAAGAAGCCCATGGCCGTTGTGGATGAACTGCTCAAACAATGAATACCCTAATGAGATCATTTAACATAATAGAAGGAGTGTTGGAATGTCTGCTATTATTTTGAAAGTTGATGGAATGTCCTGCAATCACTGTGTGAATTCGGTTGAGAAAGCGGTGAAGGAGCTGGGTGCAGAAGGCAAAGTGAATCTGGCTAACAAAGAAGTCGAAGTACAGTTTGATGATAGTAAGCTTAGCGTGGAAGCGATCAAGGATGCGATCGAAGAGCAAGGCTACGATGTGGTGCAATAATGAAGAAAATAGGCGTAATTCTCCTCACAGCGGCTATATTATTGAGTGCTTGTGGCAAAGCAACAACCACCGAACATTCAGCTCATTCAGAAAATAAAGAACAGGAACATGCCGGCCATGGCAGTGGTGAATCGGCGGATAAAGACGGTACTCAGGCCGTATTTAAGCTTTCGTCTGACCCCGTACAAGCCAAACAAGAAACTGAGATGACGATACAGATCCTTGATAAAGATGGGAAATCTGTTGATGATTTTGACCTAAACCATGAGAAAAAGATGCATCTTATTCTGGTTAGCCAAGATCTTTCCTATTACAAACACATTCACCCGACTTACCAAGGTAAGGGACTATTCACGATTCGTACAGCACTTCCTGCAGGCGGCAACTATAAGTTGTTCGCTGACTTTAAACCTAGCGGGCAAGCGCAAATCGTCAAAAGTCACGTTATCCAAGCAGGTGGAGAAGCTGCGCCAGCCATATCCTTGCAGCCAGACAGCAAGCTTACCTCAACGGTGAATGGTATGGAGATATCACTTGCGGCTGATCATCTCATGGCGGGAATGGACGTGAATTTGACCTATACCTTTAAGGATGCAGCTACGAAAGCCCCAATAACCAATTTGCAGCCCTATTTAGGTGCAGTTGGACATGTGGTTATTCTTGATGAGAAAGCAGACCAATATCTGCATGTTCATCCTGTAGATGAGAAATCATCAGGGCCGGAAGCCAAATTCAAGACATCATTTCCGAAGAGTGGAATTTATAAAATATGGGGCGAATTTCAACGGGATGGTCAAGTGATAACAGTTCCGTTTGTCGTAAAGGTGCCGTAAATGGAAACGTATATTATTACAGGCGGTTCAAAAGGACTCGGTGCTGCGATCATTCAGCAGCTTCTACAACAGGGAGCTGCGATTCACTGCATTTCTCGCAGCTATAGTGAAGCTTTGCGCCAAGAGGCGCTGCGCGCGGAAGGTACACTTACCTTCCACGCTTACGACTTGGCGGACACGCAAGGCCTGGATTCGCTCATGGAGCGAATCCTCTGCACGGTGGATGAAGCGGATTCCATCACGCTCATCAATAATGCTGGCATGCTCGAGCCGATGACATCGATCGGCCGAGCAGACCATGACGACCTGCAGCGCAGCCTGCAGGTCAATCTCATCGCGCCCGCGCTGCTGACGAACAGCTTCATTCGGCTCACGCAGGCGTGGCCGATCATGAAGCGGGTCGCCATCATCTCCTCGGGCGCGGGGAAGAAGCCCTACCCCGGCTGGGGTGCTTACTGCACCGCCAAAGCCGGGCTCGATATGCTGACGCGCTGCGTGGGCGTCGAGCAGATGAATGAGCCGCACCCGGTGGAGATTTACTCCATCGCGCCGGGTGTGGTTGACACGGATATGCAGCGGGAGATCCGCGCTGCTGAAGAAGTGGACTTCCCGCAGGTGAGCAGGTTCGTCCAGCTCAAAGAGCAGGGCGAGCTGCAATCGCCCGAAGCTACCGCGAGGCAGCTGCTCGACCTGCTGCAGACAAACGCTTTCGCGCAAGGCGAGATCGCCGATCTGCGCACCAAAAAGCCCAAATCGATATAATCCGATTCGGGCTTTTTACCATACCTTATTGAATACTCCCTGACACAGCAGTACCTGATGACAGCTCTGAAGTACAGAACTTACAGCGTGTAGCTTGTACGGGAATTTCGGACAAGCAGTGCGGACAAGATTTGGATGTTACTGTTTTTTCTTTCGGCTCTTCTTTTTTACGGAACTTGCTAAGCTGTTTGATAACAAGGAAAATGACAAAAGCAACAATTAAAAAGTCTAGGAAAGTCGAAATAAATTGTCCGTAATTAAAGGTAGGCGCACTGGCTGCAACCGCATCTTTAAGGGTATTGTAATGAACGCCATTTAATGAAATAAATAGATCATTGAACTTCACTTTACCAATTAGCAGCCCAACAAGCGGCATGATCAAATCATTCACGATCGACGTAATGACTTTCCCGAAAGCGCCCCCGATAATTACACCAACTGCTAAATCTACCATATTCCCTTTGAACGCAAAATCTTTAAATTCCTTCAGCATCGCTTCGCTTACCCCCATGAGACAATCATTGTTCATATTGTAGCATATTTGATTGCACGCAAACAATTGGCGGCAGGTCTCGGCATACCCTTCAAGGCATTTTTGAACTTTGGCGACTAAGTCAGGTTTGATGAATGAATATTTCGCGAAGCGCCTCGATGAATACCGTATGATCTTCAGACGTCCCAACTGAAATCCGTACATGATTAGGGAGGTTCCAAGCTCCGCCATAACGAATAATAATTCCTTTATTCATCAGCTTTTCATAGATGCTTTTAGCGTCCGGGCCAAGCTCAACCAATAGGAAATTACTCATACTGCGTATGAAATTCAATCCCATTTCCTGCAAACTTACATATAACTGCTCTCTTCCGCGAGCGTTCATCTCCCGTGTTGCATTAAGATGCTGATCATCCTTAATCGCCGCAGTAGCGCCAACTTGTGCTAATGCATTCACATTGAATGGTTCCTTAACCTGACGGATACTATGCAAAATACTTGGGGACGCGATGCCATACCCAACACGTATACCAGCCAATCCGTATATTTTGGAAAAGGTTTGTGTGACGACGATGGGGTAGCCCAAACGTACAAGCTCCAACCCATCACTATAGTCATCCGCTGTTACAAAGTGACTATAAGCCCCGTCGAAAATAACAAGAACATAGGAAGGGAGCTCATCCATAAGCCGATGTAAATCCTGTTTCTTCATATAAGTGCCTGTTGGATTATTAGGTGAGCAAATATAAAGCAGTTTGGTTTGTTCCGTTACAGCAGCGAGTATATCGTCAACATCATAACGGTAATCTTCGCGAAGCGGTACTTGCACGACACGAGCACCCATTAAATTAGCCCCGAATTCATATTCGCTAAAAGTTGGAGAAGGAACAATAATCTCATCCCCTGGTTCCAGAAAAGTTTCCGAAATAAGCGTAATAAGTTCATCGGCCCCATTGGTTATAAGGATTTCATCAGAAGAAAACTGTAATCTCTCCGCTATTGCCCCCCTAAGATCAACTGTGTCGGCGTCTGGGTAGCGGTGGATATCGGTCAAATAAGATTGAATGGCTGTTAGTGCCAATGGTGAAGGGCCTAAAGGATTTTCGTTAGAAGCAAGCTTGGTGACCTTTTCGATACCTAATTCTCGTTGAACTTCCCAAATGGGTTTCCCAGGAGAGTAAGGCTTCATGCGTGAAAGGACACTGCGAGGGCGAATGTGTTTAATTGTCCGACTCATAATAATCACTCCTAATTCATTTTAGTAAGTCTAATTTAACACGTTACTATAATAATACATTAACTCGTTAATGCAGTAAAGTATAAATAATCTCCGTATCCCATTTTTTGGAGAACATAGTATAATAAACGAATAAGGAAAATTTATACTAGGGGAAGGGACTGCAGCATGATGGGGAAAAATAGATTTGGTATCCGTTCCAAGATTATGATTGGGTATATGTTCATCATTGTCTGTTTAACCATTTCATTTGTATTAGTCAATTACCAAGTGTCCTCCATGCAGGAAGATAGAAATTATATCATCGAGCATGATTTTGCCGTCCATAATGAAACGAATCGTATCGAAAAATATGTGATGGATATGGAAAGCGGGCAGCGGGGCTATTTACTTACGGGTGTGCTCAGCTATTTAGAACCTTACAACGTAGGAGCGTCGAAATGGCGGGAATCCTACAGTCGTCTCAGTCAGCTAACTCGGGATAACGTCATACAGGAGCAAAATCTTTCTTCCATTAAGGCGTTAATCGAACGATGGCTGCAGCAGAGTGGAGGAAAGTCCCTATCTTCAATGAGAAATAACGTTAATAACGAAACGTATTTTGATTATAATTTTTTACTTGGGAAGCAAGTTATTGATGATATACGCTCACAACTGGATCGCTTTCGAAGCGTAGAAATGGGACTTACTAAGGAAAGATCGGCGCATTTAGATGCACAGAATCAGATGCTTACTATGTCTTTATTCGTTATGTTAACGCTTGTTGTTATATTTTCAATAGCAGCTGCACTATTAATTTCCCGATCTATCGTAGGCCCGATTAAACAAGTAACAAGAAGTATTATGAACTTAAGTTCATCGAAAAGAGATCGTTCTAAACGTATACAAGTTACCATGAATGATGAGGTGAAAGATCTTGCGGATGCAACGAATCTTCTGCTTGAGAATCAAGAAGAGATGGAGTGGCAGCAGCGCAAATTAACGGAAGTCGTACATATGCTTCAAGGGATTTCGGACCTGGAAACACTAGGGAAGTCCTTTATTAGTAAAGCAGCTGAGCTGTTTGATGCTTCTTTCGGTCTTTTTTATCTTCGTTCTTCCTATGAAGGCAAGGATTCTATGATTAAGTTGGCTTCTTATGCCGTCATGGGGGGAAGTGATGACATTGGGGTCCATCGCTTCCAATTGGGTGAAGGACTTGTCGGTCAATGTGCGGTAGAGAAGCGAATGTTTCACTTAACCAAAGTACCAGCTAGTTACATTACCCTATCGTCTGGACTCGGAGCGGCGCAGGCGCAAAGTGTTCTGATCGTACCCATTTTACATAACAATGAAGTTATTGCTGTCATGGAGCTGGCCTCCTTTGATAAATTTACTCCGCTGCAGCTTGAGCTGCTTGAAGATATTCTCGAAGTATTAGGTACAATTGTACATAGTGTGCAAACGCGTGTTGAAGTTGAGAGGCTTCTAAAAGAATATCAGATCATAACGGAAGAACTTCAAACGCAGCAAGAAGAACTGCACATGACGAATGAACAGTTGGAGGAACAAAATCGTTATGCGGAAGAAAGGTCACGAGAATTAGAGAATATTAAAGCATCATTTGAAGAACATGCGATTCAGCTGCAGCAAAGTTCTCGATATAAATCGGAATTTTTAGCGAATATGTCACACGAACTCCGTACCCCATTAAACAGTGTGCTTATCCTTTCTCAAATGCTGCAAGAAAATAAACAGGGTTCATTGACCAAAGAAGAGCAGGAGTACGCCCGTGTTATTCATTCTTCAGGGAATGATCTTCTTCATCTGATTAACGATATTCTTGATTTATCCAAAGTCGAAGCTGGCAAATTAGATATTCATGTCGGTGAAATGAATGTATCTGAGCTTCCAGATATATTGCGAAGTCAATTTGCAAAGGTGGCCGAACAGCAAAATCTCACTTTCAGCATCGTGCGCGATTCACAGGTTCCAGACATTTTTTATACGGATGAACAACGATTAAGCCAAATTATTAAAAATTTACTCTCTAATGCCTTTAAATTTACACATAAGGGCTCCGTTCAGGTGAATTTGAGTACGTGCAGCGAAGAGCAGATTAAAGAGTTTCTGCCATTGGCTAAACATAGACAAGTTCTGGTCATATCCGTAAAAGATACAGGGATTGGGATATCTCCTGAGAAGCAGCAATTGATCTTTGAGCCGTTTCGCCAGGCGGATGGGACAACGAATCGTAAATATGGAGGGACAGGCCTTGGCTTATCGATAAGCCGTGAATTAGCCCGACTTCTCGGCGGCCGGGTTATCATGCAAAGCGAAGAGGGAGTAGGCAGTACCTTCACGCTTTATGTTCCATCATTGGAGCAGGTCTATAACGAAACTGAAGCCATGCAGAAGGAAGCAGCAGCTGCGTCTTCCCCGATGATAAGTGACTTTCTGCTTAGGGATGCTTATAAGAAAGCTGCTGACCCAGCAGAGAGGAACAATTTCAGCGGAAAAAAAGTACTTGTCGTCGACGATGACGTTCGGAATGTGTTCGCTCTAAGCAATGCATTTGAGAAAGAAGGAATACTAGTTAGCGTTGCCCATAATGGACAAGAATGTTTGGAGATTATGAAGAAAGATCAAGATATCGATCTCATCCTTATGGATATCATGATGCCTGTTATGGATGGTTACGAAGCCATGCGAATGATTAGGAAAGATACCCGATTTGAGAAAGTGCCGATTATTGCCTTGACAGCCAAAGCTATGAAACAGGACAGAGACATTTGCTTGCAAGCTGGTGCCTCCGATTATATTAGCAAACCGCTTAATTTAAGTCAGTTATTATCCCTGATGCGGGTATGGCTCACCAAATAAAAAGACCTTTGACCCTATCCATTTTTGGATGCGGTCAAAGGTCTTTTATTTTAGTAGATAGGAAAGTATAAGTTTTATTACACTTCGCGTCATCAGTCTTGACAAACGCGCTCGTCCCAGAAGGACGACGGAGTCGTTTATCCTTGTGAGATTAATAATTAATGATAGCTTATTTCTTCAAATCCAAACGCACATCGCGACCATCGTCCTGCACAGATAGTTCTTTACCAGCAGCTTTCAGAGAATTAGCGTAATTCACCCAAGCGTCCAGCATGATGGAGCCATCTTTCCAATCCTTCACTTCACCGAATACCGTAAAGCCATCGCCGCTGCCAGTAGCCATGAAATCATTGGTTGTTACTTTGAACGTACGGTCTGTATTAAACTTGCCATCGACATAGATAGGAGTACCATCTACCAGAGTGATTTTGGAATATTTCTCACCGAGTGGCTTCGTGCTGTCCCACTCTACTTTCAAGCCCGAGAATTGAATAGCTGGAAGATTGGTATACTTGTCCGTAACTTCGAGTGCTTTTTTGATTTGTGCAGCAGTCATTGTACCCGTAACGTTGTAATTGCCGAAAGGGAACACTTCAAACATTTTGCTGTATGTCAGCTCACCCTTATCTACATCAGCGCGAATACCGCCGATATTAGTGAAGGCGATGTCTGATTTCTCAGAAGCGCGCATGGCATCAGTGATACTATTCCCTAATTGGGAAGCGCCATCCCGATCAACTCCGCCATTGACAGCAAAGCGGAAAGATTTACGAGTTAGCGGCTCTGCAGCAACGACTTCAACCTCTCCGGATTTCGCTGAAATTTTGGCTTTATAATCTTCAACCGTTTGGTGAATCTTCGCGTCAGCTGTTGTCAGGTTCGTATATGTTTCAAGCAAGCTTGCATTTGAGGATACGACTTGTTTTGTGGATTTGTCTACAAACAGTTGAATGTGCCCAACCGCATAAAGCCAGCTTTGAGCCTCAACAACAGGAATGCCATTCACGATACCGGCAACACGCATATGGGAGTGACCACCGACAATCGCATCAAGGGTACCATTCCCAGTGCCTTTTGCAAGATCAGCGAGCTCGCTGATGATTTCAGCAGATTTTTGGTTTTGCTCACCAGGTAGGTGGGAGGTAACCATAATGATGTCGACACCTTTAGCACGAAGCTCATCGGACAATTCTTTAGCCATAGGAACCGGATTAACAAAGGAGAGGCCTTCAATGTTTGTTGATTTCGTTGTTGTTGTCGTTTGTGGCGTTGCGAAGCCGATGATACCGATTTTCAGGCCATCTTTTTCAACAATCACGTAGGGCTGTGTCCAGTCAACGCGTTTACCTGTTTTATCATCGATAATATTAGCCCCGAGAATAGGGAATTTTGCTTTCTTAATGTTGTCGATCAGAACGTCACGACCGAAGTCGAACTCATGGTTTCCAATAGCCGCGGCATCATATTGCACTTGCGCCATCGTATCCATCACGGATTGACCATTTGTCGTATTGGAAATTAACGTACCTTGCCATGCGTCACCGCCGTCAACAACGACCGTTCCTTTTGGATTTACAGCACGGAAATCGGTCACGATACCGCCGAGTGTTTCGATACCGCCTTGACCTTGATTGCGCTTTTTATCGAAGCCGACTTCGATTTTACCGTGAATATCATTTGTTGTTAAAATATCAACCACTTTAAATAAAATAGGTTTAAGCGCCTTAGCTACTTCATCACGCGTTACTTCCGCAGTAGGGTTGAAGTTACCGTCAAGGGTAGGTGTGAAAATTCCGCTGATGACGGCATAAGCGACATAAGGGCGGGATTCTTTAGCGATGGAGGAGGAATCTTTGAAGTAGTTCAACACATTCTCGTTCACTTTTGGCAGTTGGCCGCCAGTTACGACTTTAACGATCAACTCAGCAAGCTCTTGACGAGTAACGGCAGCATTCGGGTGAAACGTACCGTCAGCAAAGCCGCTAATGAGTTTAGCTGCAACAGCATTCGCAACCGCTTGTTTTTGCCAATTTGCAAGGTCTGTGAACGTGACAGAACCAAGATCTGCACTTTTCAATTTGGCGGCACGGTTAATCATTGTTACCACTTCAGCGCGAGTAGCGGCATTTGCACCACGGTAGTCTGTATCCCCGTAGCCCTCAATAGCGCCGTTATCAATCGCAAGACGCATATCTGATTTCATTGAAACGGAAGAAGAGGGTGCTGCTGTTTCGGCAAATGCTAGACTGCTAGCGAAAGAGCTAGTAAGAACAGTAACAAGAGCGAGTGCTGTAAGGCGGGTGGTCAATGTTTTTTTCATGTGTTAACAATTCCTCCTTCAAATTAATAGAACTTCGGTTAATAAACCCATCTATTAGTATAAGGGGAAATGGTAGATTTTGAGAAGTAAAGAAATTATTATTAGATGAAACAACAAAAAAAGCCCTTAACCTTCCAAAGGTTACGTGGCTTGTCGCTCTGTATAAATTTCAAAATGATAAATGGTATTGCGTGTGAGTACCCGGAAATCCATTCCGTCCCGATCTATGGCTTGAACTCTAGTTGTTTTGAAAGGTATGTACCTATTGACGCCTGATAGGATCATTGGGCACCCAACCTCAGTAGGGTTCATTTCACGAAATGTTTGCCCTTGAATTTCATCAAAATCAAATCGTTCCGATCGATGCTTGGGTGTAATCCCATCCACTTCATAAATTTGAAGAAGCTTTAGTAATCTCATATTTGCACCCTCCTACCACATCTTCTTTACTCTAGTATACACTGACTTTATATCTAAGGCGAAATCTATGAACCTAACATAAACCTAATAAAGTTCTGACACTTTCCTAGATTCCAATATATACAATTGATTCATTGATATCGGGGGTGTTGATGGGATGATGCACGCAAAAATCCTAGTTGGGGAAAAAGAAGTTCTTATGTTTTTTGAATCCATGTATCAGGATCATTTACAGATAGCGGCTCAAACCATAATGAAGCATTTATCCAATGCTCAGGTGAGAAAAGTATTTGATGATATTGGTTTGGTGAATATTACGAACAAAGAAGTGACGCTCTTCTCGCTGGATGGCGAAATGGAAACGCTCAGTATCTCTTAAAGTCGCTCTAGTCCTCTCATGCTCTTTTCGTTACAATAGAAGGAGATGAATGGAGGAGGTTATCTACAGATGGCAGTTTTGAAAATGGAGCATGTCGGTGTGATGGTAGCGAACTTGGAAGCATCAATTCGTTTCTATGAAAATGTAATTGGACTTAAGCACAAAGGTACTTTGTTACATACGAATGGTGTGATTAAACTTGGTTTTCTCGGTTTTGAAGCATTAAATGAAACTGAAGTTGAATTAGTAGAGGGTTATAACGCAGGTTTACCGCAAGAGGGCAAAGTTCACCATTTGGCTTTTACTGTGGATGATATTGAAGCGGAATTTATAAGAATCAAAGGGTTGGCAGTTGATCAGTTGGATACTGAGATTACGACCCTTCCGAATGGCTCCAGGTACTTCTTCTTTAATGGTTTAGACGGAGAGCGTATCGAATTCTTTCAGTCTACGCGTTGAATCGTTAATAATCTGCTAGATAATACAATCCTTTTACTAGAGTTGTAGATTCCCAATTGAATTTTCCTTCAATAGATAGAATGGAATACTAATGGAGCTTCAAAGGATGCAGAGGACTGCATCCTTTTTGTTTAGATTTGTATGTAGGAACAATTCAAAACAATTGCAATTGTGGAACATTTCCAAAGGGGTTGTAATTGGTTTCTCTACGTGTTACATTATTCCTCGTTGCTTTGAAGCGGCAAAACACCATGAGTCATTAAATGGAACTTGCATTCAAACAACAACCTATGTTACTATAGCTTTCCGACAGAGAACGGCAGAGATTGACAAGAAAAAAAGTGCTTGCAATTGATGGACGAGCTGTGGTATATTACTTCTCGCTGCTTCGGTAACACGGCAGTGAACGAAAGAAATTGATCTTTGAAAACTGAACAACGAGTGAGTAAGCACGAACGAGAAATCGTTCAAAAAAGA
>NZ_JCAUAS010000036.1:0-55795 GCF_059692075.1 Paenibacillus sp. J31P190
CTGAAAGCTTAATTGCTCATTTGCGTTGCTAGCGAGATTTTGCAATCTCTTTTTTGAACGATTTCTCGTTCGTGCTTACTCACTCGTTGTTCAGTTTTCAAAGATCAATTTTCTTTCGTATTTCTTCGCCATCCGTTTAGCGGCGACTTTTATAATATATCACATCTAGGCTACTCAATGCAAGCTTTTTTTATTTTTCTTTTTTTCTTACTTCGCTTACGTCTTGGTACTGCGTTGGCTTTCGAATGCGAACCGTTTTTAGCGGCGAGAGTTAATTTATCATAGAATCGCAATCAAAGTCAAGCAATAAAATAAGAATAAAAAAAGAACCAGAATAATACCTGATTCTTCATGGGTTTGGTTCGATTAAACGCTCGTATATCTTAACTCTATTTCTGAATTCTCTTCATCAATAAGAACGGCAACTTCTTTAATCAATCCTTTTTTGACAAGCTTATTCAACAGCAAAGGAAGCTCTGCTCTAAGTTCAACTAACTGAGGATGCTGTTGCAGTTCATCCGTGCTTAATGGTTGTTCATTTTCTCTTAGTATTTGAATAAACACCTCACAGCAACGCTCCATTTTCGACATAACCGAAAATTCACACGCGAGTAGAACGAGCTGAACTCTCTGTTTCAACGTTTCCTTACTCATTGTCAGTTCCTCATATAGCTTATACACGCCAGGATTAATCGCACGGATCTGCCTCCATACAGTAATTTCCGGGTGATAGCCATCTTCGATAATAACAATACGAGCCCAGTGATGAAGCGCTTCTAGAATATTATTGTACGCATCCAGCAAATGCTCATCTAAAATGTATTCCTTACTCTGAAGATATTTACGTAGAAAAAGGGAGAATTCAACAAGTAGTTTGTGCTCACGTAAGTCCCCCGGAAACTCGAGTATTCGGTGACGCAAGCCTTCTAAATAAGTATTCTGATCCAGAAGTATCTCCCCTTTTAGCAGCCAGTGAAGGATATTTCGGTTGACGCCATGACGTATCCATTGCTCTATGGAAGACGGATCTACCCATCTTTCTTGTATCCTCGAATCGTCTCTTATATAATTAGTCGTATGATTGTTCAGGCTCAGGTCGTTCGTTACTATTAGAAGTAGCGTATCAAAACCATCTGTCAGTGAAGGAAGTTGCTTAGGATTATCTACCGCCATGACACTAATGATTCTCTGGTCATTTCGGAACTTAAGCAAAAACTGCTCTTTATCGATTCCCATGGGTATCCGAAGCTCCTGTCTCCAAATTGTTTATATCTATTTCTACATCGTAGAAGGAGTTTCCTGCTGATTTCTGTGACAATTCATACAAACATGATAGCTATTAAATGGGGAGGAACAACGCGTGCGTTTCAGATCAAGTAAAGTAAATGAGTTCCGCTTATGGGGTCTCGCCATGACCATGGGTGGAATGCTGCTTATGATTATAGGACTAGCGGGCATCGTTTTTGACTGGGGGAAGGCTGGGCGAATCGTCGCTGTGGTCTTCATGATCATCGGTATGATAAGTATGATGGTAAGTATGGGTATATACTTCTGGGCAGGAATGCTTTCCACATCGGCGACTGTCATTGATTGTCCGGAATGCGGAAGAAGAACGAAGATGCTTGGGAAAACGGATCGTTGTATGTTTTGTAAAACTATTTTAACTGTTGATCCACAATACGACACAACGGCCGAAAACGAAACAGCCGCCACACAAGCAGTTCAAGTCGAAGTGGACAGAGCTCACGAACATAAGCCTCATTGATTGAAAAATAAAAGCCGCAACCCTCTTGGGTTCGGCTTTTTGTTTTGTTATTGCTTAGTTTGTTGCAAAGAATCTTGTATGACTTTCCACGTTGCCGGCTGTTCAAAGCCTCTTCTCCATGAGGCCACTCCTGCTAAATCATACTTTTTCACGAGTTCAAGCCTAGCTTTTATTGATGTTTCATCTTCTAACCAAATACGTATGAGCTTCTCTCCATCTTTGTACTCCACATAGTTCTGCCCTGTTTCGGCCAAGAAAGTAGGAGTTAGTTTTTTATCTTTAATAATCGTCTGGGCGGCTTCCATCGTTAAAGTTTTGGAGGTAACTGTTGTTTTACCACTTTTCGTCTCTTCGGTCCACTGACGCGTATAGAATGGCACACCTAGGACAAGCTTAGATGGTGGCACCTTTTCGCTTCCTAAGAGCTGGGTAACAGACCGCTCTGTCCATGGCAGCGATGAAACGGAGCCGGATTTGGGGCTAGAAGCCCAGTATTCGTCATAAGCCATCAGCATCATATAGTCAACAACTTCGGCAAGAGCAGGTCTGTCATAAAACATGGACCACATCTCATTCGTTGATTTCGGTGTAACGTCAATGGAAACAGCAAGACCCTGTTCATGCATAAAAGGTGTCAATTCGCGGACGAATTGGACCAAATTCTCTTTATCTTTGAGATGCACATTTTCAAAATCAATATTGATCCCCTGCAAATTGTACGTTTGTGCAAAGCCGAGCAACTGTTTGATCATTTTCATACGACGATCATAAGTCGATAGCGCTTGAGACGTTCGGTCGGGTTCAAAGCCATTGCTAAACAACGCCCAAACTTGATAATTGCGTGTTTGCGCCCATTTGACATAGGAAGCGTCAGCCAAGTTCTTAATGCGCCCCTCACCGTCAGCCAGAGAGAACCAGGTAGGGCTAACAACATGTAAGCCGGGCATATCTCCAAGTTTAGAAGTGTCGGGATTCTTCGTAATGACATGCTCCCAAGTGAGATTTAGTTTACCGTTAAGCGGCTTCCAAGGTACATAAGTTGACGCCTGTTCCTGAGCTGGTATCGTTTCTTCATGATCCTCCAAAATATCAGCTTTACGTACAAAGCCTATAGGACCACTCTGCTGCTGTACGCGATACCATTCTCCCTCTACGGATAGGATCATCACTTGCTCATTGTTTGTGATCGTGGAGACTATCGGTGCTTTTATAGAAGCAAATGTCCGCAGCTGAGCATTTTCGGTACCCACATGCTTCCCCCACTTGACGAGGTCGCCTTTTTTGAATAAAAGAATGGCACCTGACTTCTCGGACTCTCTTATTTCAAAAGGATACAGCTGACGAAGAGGCTCGATAGGCACGTAAATGTCATTCCCTTTCTTTTCAACAGGAAAAGATAAGGTGATTGGTTTCTCGTTCATTAGAGCTGAAAGCTCCGTAGTCTTTAACCGTAATACTTTATCTTTTGTTGTGATAATAACGGAATCACTGCTTTTTTCATATATAATCGATGGGTCCATCCACTCCTGTATGAGCTCCAGCGGAAGTTTCAGTCCCTCTTTTTCCCCAATCGCGCTTGTCTTATAATAATTCCCTTGATAAAAAACCGGCTTGCTTAACTCATGATATTCCAGCTCTACCTTCGTCCGGTTAGGCGCTAACTGCTGCCATAAGAAAGCAGCTGCACCCGCGGCAAACATGCCAATACAAAGACCAAATAATAAGAGAATTCTCTTCATAGATCTTCTGCGTTTCGGTTGCTGATCTATAGGTGTTGAATGCAAGGTTTCACTTCCTTTATGCGATATAAAAAGAAAAAAACGTGTTCTTACCTCTCTACATCTGAAAGGTAGGATCACGTTTCATTATACATCATAGGCACAGATAATGAGGAATTCTGCTTAAGTTAATGCTTGGTAATCCCTGTACAATCCGGGCAAACGCCATAAACCTCTAGTCGATAACCGCCAACACGGAAACCTGTTTGCTCAGCAGCGGTAGTCTCTATATCCGAAAGTGGAGGATACTCAAAATCCGAAATCTTCCCACACATATCGCAAACAGCATGATAATGGTCCGTCATATCCGCATCAAAGCGACTCGAGCTGTCTCCATAGGTCAGTTCCCGAACGAGTCCCGATTCAATAAATACTTTAAGATTATTGTAAACAGTCGCAACGCTCATGTTAGGAAATTTCGATTCAAGAGACTTGTAAATGTCATCTGCTGTCGGATGAGTCATGGAGTCCAGCAAAAAGGATAGAATAGCATGCCGCTGCGGCGTCATCCGAACACCTGTTGTTTTCAACTTAGCTAAAGCCTGTTCTAATTGTGCTGCCATGGTACTCACCACCTGATGTTAGTCATTAAAACCTTACATTATATTGTACGTGTGTTAATTGACTTTTGTCAATGATGGTTGCGCATATAGCACCCTTTGGTTATTTATTTTTACGGGAATCTAGTACATACATAGCCAAACCCGCAAGGACGAGGATCACTGATCCAATATACGAGCCCATGAGATCAAAGAGCCCTGTAAACCAACGAGGTTTGTTGCTAAGAAGAAAAAACAATACACCTGCGGCAATGAGAATAACACCTAAGTTTGTGCCTTTGATTAGTTTCTGTAAAGGATCTTCATTGTTATAGAGTTCAGCTGCAAACTCGCCAAGCTCATTGCGCCGATTCACATTATCTGTGGTTTGAAGCGCATCGAATAGATTATAGAAGTAAATCACCGGAATGAACAATGCAAAAAGCGTTACCATTGGGACACTTGTGTCGGACCGAGTAGTGAATGATGTAATAATAAAAATGTCGAGAATGAGAAGCATCATAATAAATAGACCGCGCTGCATAAGACCTAAGTAAAAGTGTCCTGTTCCCGGGACAATGAACGATAGTACGCCTGCGACCCATTTGCGTTTTCTTGGAGCAGGATAATACGGAGGATAGTGCTGAAAAGATGGATTTGGCGAATACTCTGGAATGTGCGGATTGTCTTGGGGTAGATTCATGTGAAAGCCTCCTATCTATTTTTTACAAGTATTGTGTTATTTGCTGGATATACGCTGTGATCTGAGTGATCCCCGAATTTATATGCATAATTTTGTTTATAATCCCTGATTGCATGAGGAGTACAGTCGCTGCTATCGCAACAAAACTGTTCACCCATTGTTTTCTTCTGCCGACTTGAGGATTCTCTACAATCTCAGGAGTTTCAGCAGATTGTACCCTGCGCATCACACGATCCGTCAACATCGGGCTTGGTTCGCTAAGCGGCATCTCGTCCAGCAGTTTATTTAGGTATTGCGTGAGCCGAGTGTCTTCCTGATGTTTGGGATTCATATGCATTCACCTCCAACCATTTTTCTTTTAGCATTGCCTTTCCCCGATAGAGTCTAGTTTCCAGCGTTTTCATGGGCAACCCAGTCACCTCAGACATTTCTTGGTAGGAGAGCTGCTTATAATGAAACAAATACATAATTAATCTATATTTGTCTGGAAGTTCGGAAAGCAGAGCCTGCATACGCTCCTGCTCATCCTTCAGCATAGCCATTTCCTCGGGCTGCTCACGGGCATCTGTAAACCAGCCCTTCATTTTATCGAGCAGTGCTTCATAGGGCTTACGCTTCTGAGAACGCCGAAAGTCTGTCACTAGATTCGTTGTCATACGATACAGCCAAGTTGTGAACTTCGCATCGCCCCGAAAATGAGCTAATGAACGAAACAGCTTAACGAACACTTCTTGAGTTAAGTCTTCAGCAGTTTCCTTATGCCCGACCATGCGGTATACCAGTGTATAGATGTAGCTCTTATGCCGTTCTACCAATACACGGTAAGCATCGGAGTGACCT
Source organism: Paenibacillus sp. J31P190 (assembly GCF_059692075.1). Taxonomy (NCBI): domain Bacteria; kingdom Bacillati; phylum Bacillota; class Bacilli; order Caryophanales; family Paenibacillaceae; genus Paenibacillus; species Paenibacillus sp. J31P190. The sequence goes on from NZ_JCAUAS010000036.1 coordinate 5,626, forward strand.
TGACGGACCCGGTCGATTAGCTGCTCATCCGTCATTTTGTCCATGCCTGACTTCCCCCTTTCTGTTCGTCCAAAAGCTTAGACGCTTCTTATGGGCGGACCCCTTCAATTTTTACTTTTTTCGAGGGTAACGCCTGTAACCCCTTTCATTTGATTGATTTCTTCAAGAACCGTCCCGATAATGGACGGCTTAGGAATAGTGACGTGGAATGTAATTTGAACATGATTCGGTTTATTGTCGCTCTCTTGTTCTTCCATTGAGATCTTACGGATGTCAACTTTCTGTTTACCAAGTAGGGCCGTAATAAGTCCAAGCGTCCCTGGTTGATCAATCGCCAGTATTTTGAGAATACGAATTTTCTTCCCATTAAAATATTTATGTTCCACTTTATTCAATATCCATAAGGAGATGAGCACCATGAAACAAGAAAGAACAGCCGGGTAATAGAAACCAGCCCCAATGGCAAGGCCAATCCCCGCAACAACCCAAAGGGATGCCGCTGTCGTCAGACCCGTAATCGATCTCCCGTTAAAAATAATCGTTCCAGCACCTAAGAATCCGATACCGCTAATAACTTGTGCAGCTAAACGCGAAGGATCTATACGGACATTCACTTCGTTCACAAAAGCACTAAATCCATACATGGAAAGCAACATAACAAGGGCAGAGCCCACACATACTAAAATATGTGTACGTAGGCCTGCTGCATGACTGCTAACTTCCCTCTCAAACCCGATTAAGCCGCCTAGAAAAAGTGCCAGAACTAAACGTATCGTAATATGAAGTTGATCAATAACCCAAGGATTGCTCATCATGTAATCGCTCCCTTTTCTCATACTGATAGTACCTTGTATCACACATGATAGTGAGAACTACGGAATTAATATTTAGGAGATGATGGCCGGCCGTTCGAAAGTGGTTAAGCTAACTCCCGGTGGGACTGTGAATACTCGACGTACGGCGAAACCGAAACTCTCGTATAACTGAATCGCAGGTAAATTCTCCGTTCCGGTGGATACAATAAAACGCGTTGCTCCATTTAACTGTTGATCCATTAGTATATGTTGTAAAAGTGACCTAGCAATCCCACGGCGAAAAAAATTCGGATGCACCATCATGCGGCAGATCGTGACGATACAGCCTTCTCGGGAGTAGGAGATGGCTCCAGCAAGCGTGGGCTCATCATTCACCTGAACGTAAAAGCCATAAAATGTTTCCTCCGCTTCGCGTATGGAGTGGATCCCATCCTTCAGCGGCGGGATGTCATCGAAGCCAATAAGGTCAGCCTCCACGCGATAGGAAGCGATTTGTAGAGATAATAGGACCAAAATATCCTCGTTAGTTTCCAATAGAAGTCGTTGAATGGACATGCAGAGTTCTCCCCTCTCATGATACATGCTAATTAACTGAAAAAAGTGGCGTCCATAACATCGGATCACCACTTCAAACTTAATCATTTACTGTTCAGGCACTCCACAATTAATTTGTTGACGAGTCCCGGATTTGCTTTGCCTTTGGTTTCTTTCATAACTTGCCCGACTAAGAAGCCCACGGCTTTTTCCTTGCCCGCTTTGAAATCCGCTACCGATTGTGGACTGTTCTCCACAACTTGCTCAACAATGGCCTTGATAGCACCTTCGTCGCTGATTTGTACAAGTCCCTGCTCTTCAACGATCTTTTGCGGCTCTTTGCCGGATTCGATCATTTCCTTGAATACGGTTTTGGCGATTTTGGTGGAGATTGTGCCTTTCTCAATCAGACCAATCATCTCGCCTAAGCCCTTACCTGTGATTTTCACATCGGATAGTTCCAGGCTATTCGCGTTCAAATAACCGAGCAGATCGCCCATGATCCAGTTCGAGACCGCTTTGGCATCTTGAGTATATTGCAAGCTCTCTTCGAAGAAATTAGCCAGCTTCATGGATGAAGTGATTACATCAGCGTCATAGCTCGGTAACCCGTACTCACTGCTGTATCTCGCTTTACGCGCGTCAGGCAATTCAGGGATAGAGGCTTTGACACTAGCTTTCCAAGCATCGTCGATATGCAGGCTAACGAGATCCGGATCTGGGAAATAGCGGTAATCATGCGCATCCTCTTTGCCGCGCATGGGTAACGTCTTGCCTTGCGCTTCATCCCAGCGGCGGGTCTCTTGCTCAACTTCGTCACCGCTGCGGAGAATTTCGGCTTGGCGATATTCCTCGTACTCGAGTCCTCTTTGGACGCCGCGGAACGAGTTCATGTTCTTCAGTTCGGCTCTCGTGCCAAATTTCTCTTGCCCGAAAGGACGCAAGCTGATGTTAGCATCGCAGCGCAGCGACCCTTCCTCCATTTTCACATCGGAAACGTCGCAATAGATCATGATCGCTCTGAGCTTCTCCAAATAAGCCCGCGCTTCCTCCGGAGACCGCAGATCAGGCTCGGATACGATTTCAATCAGAGGTGTTCCCGCACGGTTCAAGTCTACAAGTGAGGTGTAACCACCATCAACGTGTGTCAGCTTTCCTGCATCTTCCTCTAGATGAACGCGAGTCACACCAATCCGCTTGCTTACTCCATTCACTTCGATATCGATCCAACCGTTCAATCCGATCGGCTGATCATATTGCGAAGTTTGGTATGCGTCCGGTGAATCCGGGTAAAAGTAGTTTTTACGGTCAAATTTACTATGTGTAGAAATCGTACAATTGAGTGCCATAGCGGCTTTCATCGCATATTCGACTGCTTGGCGGTTAAGTACCGGAAGTACTCCCGGGTGACCTAAACAAACCGGACATGTATTCGTATTCGGAGGTGCTCCGAATGAGGTTGCACAACCGCAAAATATTTTGGAAGCGGTATGAAGCTCTACGTGAACTTCAAGACCGACTACAGTTTCAAATTGGATATCTGTTGCCGACAAAATGAATGCCTCCTTCGTTACTCATGAACTATTAACCTACAATTGCGGGCGCTGCTTATGGTGATCTGTATGCTGCTCGAAAGCGTGGGCTACACGCAGAAGGGTAGCTTCATCCAACGCTTTGCCGATGACTTGCAGGCCAACGGGAAGTTCGTTCACGAATCCGCAAGGTACGCTGATCGCAGGAATGCCCGCCAAACTGACCGGAATGGTCATGATATCGTTCAAATACATCGTGAGTGGATCACTGCTTTGCTCACCGATTTTGAAAGCAGGTGTCGGAGCCGTTGGTCCAATGATGATGTCGAATTTCTCGAACACTTGATCAAAATCTTGCTTGATCAGGGTGCGGACTTGTTGTGCTTTCAAGTAGTAAGCATCATAGTAGCCTGAGCTTAACGCATAGGTTCCGAGCATGATGCGGCGTTTGACCTCGGGGCCAAAGCCTTCGCTGCGCGACATGTGGTACAAGTCCAGCAAGTTGCGAGCGTTGTCTGAACGCACACCGTAGCGCACGCCGTCAAAGCGCGCAAGGTTCGAGGACGCTTCGGAAGAGGCGAGCAAGTAGTAAGTCGCTACCGCATACTCAGAATGCGGCAGCGTCACTTCTTCCCATACAGCGCCTAAGCCTTCAAGCACTTTGAGCGCTTCAAGCACTTTCTCTTTGACGGCAGGGTCGATACCATTGCCCATGTATTCTTTGGGTACGCCGATGCGCAGACCTTTGATATCACCGGTCAATGCGCTGAGGTAATCAGGGATATCCACTTTCGCAGACGTGGAATCCTTCGGGTCGTAGCCGGCGATGGCTTGCAGCAGGTAGGCAGAGTCTTCAACGTTCTTCGTCAGCGGCCCGATCTGGTCGAGTGAGGATGCGAACGCGACTAAGCCATAGCGGGACACGAGACCGTATGTCGGCTTCAGCCCGACGATACCGCAGTAAGCGGCAGGCTGGCGGATGGAGCCGCCTGTGTCTGAGCCCAGCGCGAAGTAGACTTCGCCTGCAGCTACTGCGGCAGCGGAGCCGCCGCTGGAGCCGCCTGGCACGTAATCCGTGTTCCACGGATTGTGGGACGGATGGAAAGCGGAGTTCTCATTGGAGCCGCCCATGGCGAATTCATCCATGTTGAGCTTGCCGATCGTAACGGTTTGAGCATCCTTGAGCTTGCTAACCACTGTTGCATCATAGATCGGCGTGAAATTGGATAAGATTTTGCTTGCACAGGTCGTTTTCAAGCCTTCGGTGACCATGTTATCTTTGATCCCAATCGGAAGGCCGAATAAATGGCCACGTTCACTGCTGCTCGCGAACTGCTCGTCCAACTTGGCGGCAGCTTGTCTGGCGTTCTCTTCATCTAAGGTAAGAAAGGCGCGAACCTTGTCTTCCACTTGCTGAATTCTTGTATAGGATTGATCCACGAGATCGGCAACTTTAAGTTCTTTGCCTTGAAGCTTCGCGTGAATTTGCTGTAGGTTTAAATCAAACAAAGACAACGACAGGCACTTCCTTTCATAATGGTTCTTATTCTAGAACAGCTGGGACTTTGAATTGCCCGTCTTCGTGATCGGGCGCATTCAGCATCACTTTCTCAATAGGCAGCGATGGCTTCGTGACATCTTCACGCATGACGTTGACTAACGGCATGGCATGGCTTGTCGGAATAACACCTTCGGTATTCAGTTCATTCAGCTGCTCGGCATATTTTAAAATGGCATTTAGCTGTTCGGTAAATAGTTCTTTCTCATTATCACTCAGGTCGAGTCTAGCCAACTTCGCAACGTGCTCGACATCTGTTTTCGTTATGCTCAAGTTTTCTACACCCCTTTAATTAATCAGCATTTAGTCATTCTTTTCATTATATCCCAGATATTTTACGAACTCAATCCAGAAAAAACCACAAATCAAAAACCACAGCTTTCTTTTCAGCTTGGATTGGAGGCCGTTGCTAAAAAGAAGCTGTGGTTGAATTTATGGTCAAGAATTATTGGATAAATCCCGTATCCATTGCTTTCGCTTTTTCTTTTAACACGTAATATTTGAGCTTAGCTGCAGCTAAGGCCGTTTCGTTTTGACGGACTTTGATCTCGAACTTATTCAGGTCATGCTTGGAGATGACGCCAACGCTATAGCGAAAGTTCATTTTAGTCAAATCGACCTGTACATCATTCAAGTTCCGCTGTTCTGTGAGAACGGCTTGATACGCATTCTTAGCATCGTTGTACGTCGCTTGTATTTTCTTGGTTAGTTCAAGCTTGGTTTGCTCATTTTTCTGCCCATTAATGGCTAGATTTACGCCTTGATACATTTCACCATACGTGTTCTGGGTAACCGTGTGACCCGTTTCCCATACGGCTTCGTCGATGTTATTGCCGGAAGCTTTCATCTGATAGGAAGCCTTCAATAACGTGGTCGTATCTGTTTCCGAAATGGGATCCAGTGACATGGACTCGATATCCTTGATGACTAGATTCGGGTCGTAGGAAATCCCAATGTCTGTCGAAAGGTGTACTAGCCCCAATCGATAGTTATTAAGCAGCGTTGCGATATCGTCCTTTTGCTTATTGATCGCTTTCTGCACCGTTTGCACATCATCAGGTGAAGCTAACCCTTGCTGCGCGAAAAGTGTAGCTTTAAGTAGATCCTTCTCTATCACGACTTCGTATTCATTCATGAAATCCAGCTGCTTCTTCTGTGCTAATAGCTGCACATATTGCGCGATGGTTTGCAGGCGGATGCCCGCCTTAGCTTCATCTGACTGCAGCAGCGAGTTCCGCCCATCTGTTCCGAGCTGATGCGCTGCTGTGCTCATTTGCGCACGTTGGGAAGATATGATTTTATTCATACCGCCAGCGAGAGCCCCCATCCCCTGCATCATCTGATTCATCGCATTATTTTGCATGATAGTCCAGGCGATATCGGTTGGGTCTGTTAGATTAGGCAGCTGTGGATTCCCCGTGTTGGTCACCTCAGCTGGAGTGCTCGGTAAATGACCTGGCGTCATCGAGGCTGAACCCATTTCGTTCATTTGCTGTTCCAGGTCACCCTTTTTACTGCCTTGAGCAGCGTATTTTAGCGTTAGCAGTGCAAGGTTATGAGAATCTTTCAGTGCTTTATCCAGCACATATGTCAAATCTACGGAAGATACGGTTTCCAGAACGTCTACGTTGACGTATACATTTTGAGTTGGATCTTGGACATTATCGGCGAATACGAGAGCTTGCGTTGTGCTTGAAAGGAGTAACAGGGCTGCAGATAAACTTATGAGCGTTTTTTTCAAAAAAATCGCTTCCTTCCTCTTCGATTATAACGTGATATTCGATCCGGATGGCAATACAGCTTGCGTGCCCGGAGCGGCATCTTTTGATTTCTTTTTAGAGAAGATAACGAAACGAGTTAACAACATAGCAATGAAATAAGTGAGTGCACCGGTCAAAATCAATGAAACGCAATCATGCCAAATGACAGAAAAGTCATTTCCTTTAACAAATACGTTGCGTACGCCATCTAAAAAATAAGTGAGCGGAAGCATATGCCCGAGCACCTGGAGCACCTTAGGCATGGCTTCGAATGGCCAAGTGAATCCCGATAGCATGAACGAAGGTACCGCAATTAACATCGCTGTTTGCGTCGCCCCAAGCTGATTGCTCGAGAATAAGCTGATTAAATAACCGATACCGCTGACGGCAAAAGTAAAGCTTACAATGATGGCCAAGCCGACAAGCAAACTGCCGCTCATGGGTGCACCAAAGGCATACAATGCGATGACAAAGGTAACAGCTGTGTTAAAGAAATTGATTAAGAAATAAGGTGCTGTCTTCGCGTAAGCGATGCGCCACGGATTTCTTCTCCATGCCTCGAACCGCTGCCACGTTCCTGCATCTTTCTCGCGAGTGATGGTTAAGGCAATACCAAGAAACAGAACTTGCTGCAAAATCGCACCAACTAGTCCGTACAACATAAAGTCGCTGTAGTTGAAAGCTGAATTGTACATAATGCGATAGCGGAAAGGAATTGGAGAGAGTGTGTTCATCACTTCTTCATTCTGAAGACCTTGCTTTAGTTGGAGCTTTTTTTGTGAGTACCCCATGCTGAAAGTTGTGATCACTTCGTTGGCTCCTTTGGTAGCGGAGTTCGAAATCATCATGTTGCTGCCATCGATCAGTGTAAGCAGCGGCAGCGTTTCGCCATGCTTCAGCTTCGCTTCGAAATTAGAGGGAATGACAAGGCCTACCTTGGCTTCTCCCGTTGAAAGCGCCTGTTTCACCTCTTCCTCCGAGTGGTATTCCTTCTTGATCTGGAACGTTTCACTTTGTTCGAAGGCTTGAATAATTTGACGACTAAGAGGACTTTGGTCTTCATCGATAACAACAGTGGCCATTTCGGTCACTTTATGGTGTAAGTAAATCGATCCGAACAGCACCGTATAAAGAATCGGAACGAAGAACAAGATCAGAAAAAGACGTCGGTCCTTCAGAATGTGCTTCCATTCTTCTGTAATTAGCTTGCCAATCTGAAGATCCATCTCCTTCATCATCCTTCCGTTTTACCGTTCCATTGCAAGGTCATCCCTGTTGTTGCTGTGTCTGGCAATGTGTTCAGCTCGATTTTGATCCCAAACGAACGAATGTCCGTTTCGCCTGAGGTTTGTGTCGCTTTCTTGATTGCGAAATCCGGCGCAGCCGCTACGGCTTTAACGGTACCAACGACTTTCTCGCCCGTTGACAGCATGGTCATGCTAATGTTGTTGCCTACTTTCAGTCCTGCTATAGATGTCTCCGGCAAGTAAAACTTAGCCCAACGTTTCTCCGTCGACTCCACCGAGAGAACGGGGAATCCGGAGCCTACAAGCTCGCCCACCTGTGCAGATTGAGTAAGTATGACTCCATCGGCTGGTGCAACCAACTCTGTGTAGCTCAAATAAGTCTCCGCTTCCAGCTGAGCCGCTTTCGCTTGCTGTTCACCGGATTGCGCCGATTGAATTGCACCTTGAGCTTGCTGTACAGCTGCCGCTGCCGCCGCTACATCGCCCTGTCTCACTTGCACATTTCCGCGATTGGCCTCAGCCAGCTTCAAGGTCGCTTGCGCTTGGGCTAGCAAAGCTTCCGCTCCGCGAATTTCTTCCTCCCGCGGTCCTTGATTCGCCATGTTTAGCTGCTGCTGTGCCAGATCGCGTTTCGTTTTGGCTTCTTCGTAGCTCACCTTCACTTTATCCACATCAGCTTGAGCAACAAGCCCTTGCTCCAGCATCGCTTTCATCCGATTCAAGTTTTGCTCAGCTATGGTGTATACTTCGGAAGCCGCTTGGAACTGAATCTCCGCTTGCTTCTTCTCTTCCGGACGCGCCCCATTATGAAGCCCGTCAACTTTGGCCTGTGCCGCGCTAACTGCCGCTTTCGCCTGTTCGACTTGCTGCTCGGCTGTATCAGCCGTCACGTTGACACCGGCAATGCCCTGCTGCTTTTTCGCTTGAGCTGTCGCGGTGGCTCCTTGCGCCTCTGCGATCTTGCCTTGTGCGAGCGCGACGGCCGCTTTGGCCTGCTCGACTTTAGCCTCAATCTCGGTGCTTTGCAAACGGGCCAGCACTTGCCCTTTTTTCACGACATCCCCTTCTTTCACGAGGATTTCGGTGACTCTTCCGCCTACTTTGAAGCTGGCGCTTACTTCGTTCGATTCAATATAAGCCGTAGGATGCAGCTGGTTAACGACATCTGTTTGGCTAGTTGCCTGTTTGGTTGTTAAAAGAAATGCACTCGTTCCGATGACAATCGCCATCGCGGAATAAACCATTGGTCTAATAAAACGCATAATTACCCCTCCATGAAATAAAAATGAAAAAATTACTGGATCAGAAAATTAGCAAAATACAACTGCAGTGTGCTCATAATCCGCTCGTCGGTTAATGGCGTGTTCTGCTTCTGCTTCTCCCAATCAAAAACTAAAGCGACATACAGTTTGAATAAAATGAAAGAAGTCATTTTCGGGTCACAGTTCTTCATCGTGCCGTTATGTATCGCGCGTTCCATATGTTCACTCATGAACTGGATCACTTCTGTTTCGATACTGGCCATCGCTTCAATCGTTACCGGACTGCCAAATTGTTGAACCTCGTGAGCTAATTGGATGAGCAGCTCATGTTCTTTGCGAAAAACGAGAACTCCATAAATCGCACTATGAATTTTCTCGAAGGGTGTAGCCCCTTCTGCAATTGCTTTATCGGCGACTGCTTTCATTTCGGCAATTAATGACTGTACAATTTCATGCAAAAGATCTTCCTTATTGGAGAAAAACGTATAGATCGTCGCTTTGCCGACACCGGCAATTTTGGCGATTTGATCCATCGTTGTACCTTTGTACCCAAAAAGTGAAAAAGATTTCTTCGCTGCTTCCATAATCAACAATTTTTTGGCATCCATATGCGCACCTCAGAACTAAAATACTAAAATAGTTTTGTGTTCGGATATTAATGTACCACCATTTCATGATTTTAGCAACATCATTAAAAAACAAAACCCGCACTAGTCAGCACTAGGCGGGTGTTTGATGAAACATGTATTAAATCCAGGCCTTCAGGCCGATTTGTTTAATGAAGTCTTCAGTTGATTGGACATCTTTGTCTCGTTCTACTTCCTGTTGTCCATTTGTCTCACCGTTCATAATTCTACGAAACAGTTCTTCGTTCTTCGTTGCAAGTGCGAAATCAATTAACGCTTCTCTCTCGACTTGGTCCGCCTGCTGATGGAGAAGAACTTCTTCAAGCTCGATATCTGACGCAGGTACGTAATAGTGTTTATTATCCTTGGGGACACGTACGACGTAATCGAAAATGTTATCGTTATTCCGGTCGTAAGCAATAATATATCCATATCCGCCTATTGGCAGATTCTGTTCTAAACTATCGGCAATTACTATTATTTTTTCACCAAGACGAAGCATCTGAATTCCCCCCCACCTATATAAGCCCACAATCTATATGTCAACCAGACTTATCCTCTACTCTACTAAAAAAAATAGTTTGTGTCCAATTGATAGAGGGATCATTAGTAAAATACGCAATTATTTTTGGAATGAGATGGAAGAAGGTATAATAAATGAAGGACTTTAAATGCTTGTATCTGAATGAATAACAAGGAGATTCCACATGAGCGAGAATACCACTAAGAAGCCACGCCCGTCTTTGACGGAAGGCCCGATTGCCAAGACGTTGATCTTATTTTCTTTACCGATTCTGTTAGGTAATGTGCTCCAGACGCTTAATGGTTCTATCAATGCCGTATGGATAGGCAAGTACCTTGGTGAAGGTGCGCTTGCGGCGACATCCAATGCCAACATTATCATGTTCTTCTTAATTAGCTCTATTTTCGGCATTGCAATGGCCGCCGTTATCATGATTGGTCAAAATCTCGGCGGACAAAAGGTAGAAGAAGCTAAAAAAGTTGTCGGCACCAGCGCCGTCTTTTTCCTCATTCTTTCCATCGTCGTTGCCTTATTCGGGCTGCTTTTCTCCCATACCATTCTGGGGTGGATGAATACACCTGCGGATGTTAAGGACCTTGCCGTTACGTACACGCGAATCATTTTCGCCGGTGTTCCATTTATGTTCGGCTTTAATCTCATTATGGCCATATTACGGGGTTCAGGCGACGCCAAGACTCCTTTCTATTTCCTGTTATTGTCTGCCGTTCTGGACATTGCGTTGAATCCATTGCTCATTCAAGGCATGGGGCCTTTTCCGAAAATGGGAATAGCCGGCTCGGCTGTCGCTACCTTTGTGGCACAACTAATCAGCTTCGTGCTGTTGATTGTGTATTTGTATCAGAAAAAGTATTTTCTGCGGATTACGAAAAAGGATATTCCCCTGCTCCGCATTAACTGGATGATCATACGGACGCTGATTCAAAAAGGACTGCCGATGGGATTAAATATGGTCGTGGTTTCCCTAAGCAACTTAATTCTCATCCATCTGGTGAACTCCTATGGTTCTGAATCGACCGCTGCCTTCGGCGTTGCGATGCAAATATCGAGTTATGTGCAAATGCCAGCTATGGCGATTGGAGGGGCTGTAACTTCCATGGCCGCGCAAAATATTGGTGCTGGGAAATGGGATCGGGTGAATCGAATTACGTGGACCGGTGTTGGGGTTAATATCATGATGACGGGACTGATTGTTGCTCTTCTTCATTTGTTCAACCGTGAGGTCGTCAGTTTCTTCCTTCCTCCTGAGGGCAAAGCGATCGCAATTGGGGTACATATTAATAATATAACGCTATGGTCATTTATTATATTTGGCGTATTTAACGTTGTTGCTGGCGTAGTTCGTTCTGCAGGGGCCGTTGTGTTCCCGCTTATTGTTGCCTTTATTGCTCTGCTGCTTGTACGAATTCCGCTAGCTACTATACTGGCGAACAAATATGGATTTGATGTGATCTGGTGGAGCTTTCCGGTTAGTTTCAGTGTAGCGGCTGCATTGAACTTGCTTTATTATCGCTTTGGTAAATGGAAGCAGGCGAGGATGCTTACGAATAGGGGCTAAAAAAAGTCTGCTGAGCCAGTTTAGGGCTTAGGCAGACTTTTTTTGTCACGAAAATCTATTCGTTCCAGAGCTTCACTCTATCTTTCACCAACTGTGTGAATTGTTCACCCAATTTCTTCACGCCGACTTTCTCCAGGTCTGCCATGAAAGCATCCCATACTTTATCAAAGTCTTCCGGCTTCGCTAGAATCGCCTCTGGGATCCGTTTTTTCATAATATCTTCGGATTTTTGGAATGTGACTTGTATGTCGGAGCCTGTTGGCATCGAAATTCCCCAAGCAGCGCCGTACTTTCTAACTGGGAATTCACCATCTTTTGGCCACAGATCCTTATAAGTTGTAACATTATAAGCTTTCAATGTTTCAAGGTCTGCTTTTGTATAGTTCTTTTGGATTTGTTCAGGGAAATTAGTCGTATAGTAGTTGCCGGTAGGATCTTTAACTCCATCACCATAGCGTGCGGACAGAAAGTAGTTTCCGATTCCATTTTCTTTCTTATAGCCGCTCGGATTGTTGGTTTTTTTATCCTGAGCTTCAGGTGTAAGTACACGCTTGCCATTTTCCACCTTGTAGTCGACGCCTTCAATGCCCCAGTTAACCAATACTTGGCCTTCATCCGACGCCAACCAATCCAGAAACTTGATCGCACGAACGGGATCTTTCGCTTTCGTTGTAATACCGATTCCCCAGCCTGCTAAATAACCTGTATCCTGGAAGGAGTGATCTTTAATATTTTCATTCATAGTTACTGGGAAATGCGCATAGGTTTGATCCAACTTACCGTCTTTCTTTAAGACGTTTTCGCCGTCGCCGTACTCCCAATTTTGGTCAATCAGACCAAGCACTCGGCCGCTGGCTACTTTCGCCTTATATTGATCGTATTTTTGCACAAAGCTTTCCGGATCGAGCAGTCCAATACTGTTCATATGATTAAGCCATTTGAAATACTCTTTTTCTTCAGGACGCAGGAAATGGTACTTGGCATCATACGTATTTTGATCGATATTGAATTCGCCGTCATCTGTAGCTCCTGTTGTGGTGACCGCCGGGTTCGTCACAGAGATCAGAATACGCCAGTCGTCTGCAAGCAAAGACAGTCCGACTGTTGGTTTTCCATCAATGGTTGGATGCTTTTCTTTGTAAGCTTTTAAAGCGTTCTCATAATCCTGCACGGTCTTGATTTTCGGATAACCAAGCTCTTTTAAAACCTGATGCTGAAGTTCAAATCCACCTCCAGCATCAAAATACTTTTGGTTCACTCCTGCGGATGGAAGCACATAAATAGCGTGATTATCATTGCTGTAACGGAGCCTTTTAAAATAATCGCCATACACTTTTTTGATGTTCGGACCGTATTTGTCGATGAGAGGCGCAAGATCCACCATAGCACCGGCATCGATTAGCTTTTGCACATCACCTTTCCCACTTATCAGATCAGGGTATTCACCGCTGGAAGCCATTAGAGCAATTTTTTGATCTGCAGCACCTACCGGGAATTCTTGTTTAAGCGTTACTCCGGTTTCTTCTTTAATTTTCTTGCCAACTCCGGATTGCATATCGTCCCAATCTGCATTCGGATCAGCGCTAAACATAGAAAAAGTTATCGGTGCCAATTCATTTGAACCAGCATCCTTCGTACTGCCTGGTGCTGAAGATGCAAGATCTGAAGTGTCTTTGGAACAGCCCGTCACGGTTACGATAGCTGCAGTAAGCAAGACTGCTGTTATTGTCGCGGCTTTCTTTCTCATGGTTTGTTGTCCTCCCTTTATATGTACAATCTATTGAATCACAGGAAACCCTGTTATTACCACAACCATTTAACTCTTTACAGCACCAAGCGTAATCCCTTTAACAAAATATTTTTGTAAAAATGGATAGACAAGTAAAATGGGCACGGAGACAACCATCGTAATCGCCATTTTAACGGACTCTGGTGAAACCTTCGCCACATTATGCATAACATTGGGATCGTGTGATTCGTTGCCGCTTTGTGTACTCTGGAGTACTTTCATTAATTCATACTGCAGGGTGGTCAAATTTTCATTCGAACTGTTATATAGAAATGTATCAAACCAAGAGTTCCAATGTCCTACAGCAATGAACAAAGCAATCGTTGCTAGTACTGGCTGACAGAGCGGCAATATAACCTTCCAATAAATAGTGAAATCATTGGCTCCATCGATTTTTGCCGATTCTTGCAAAGCATAAGGCAGCCCATCCATATAAGATCGGATTATGAATACGTTCCAAACTCCGAGGATACCAGGGATGATATAGACCCAGAACGTATTAATCATGTGCAGATCACGCATCAACATATAGCTAGGAATCAAGCCGCCTGAAAAATAGAGTGTAAGTGCAAACAACATGGAAACCGGTTTACGAGCTTGGAAATCTTTACGTGACAAAACAAAAGCGACCATCGATGCACTACCTACACCTAGAATGGAACCGATTACTGTACGCAGCACGGAGTTTTCGAAGCCTTTGATTAGACCTGGAAAACGAAAGATAGACTGATAGTTTTGCAAGGTGAAAGCGCGAGGCCAAATATGTATACCGCCTCTCACCGTATCAACAGAATCATTAAAAGATATAGCTAATACATTCAAGAAAGGATATAAGGTAGCAATTGCTGCTAAAATCATAACCATATAGAGAAACAGATCGAAAACAATATCGAAGTAGTTTCTCCTGAGTAATGCCTGCATGCTCCCACCTCCAGTTGGTTTTTCTTTCGTACAATTTGCATCTTTAAGCATAAGATCTAGATAATAGTTTCTTTAGTAACTTTCTTATAGATGGTATTGGCTGTTATGACAAGAACAATACTTACGACTGAACTGAAAATACCAACCGCGGTACCAAACGAAAATCGTCCTAATTGAATCCCATATTTAAGCGCATACAATTCCAACACTTCCGCATAGTCGAAAACGAGCGAGTTTTGCAGCTGAAACTGCTTTTCAAAACCGATGCTGATCAAATTGCCAATCGACAAAATGAATACAACCATGAATGTGCTACGAATACCTGGCAACGTAATGTGCCAAATGCGACGAAATCGACCCGCGCCATCCACGGTGGCTGCTTCATACTGCTCCTGATCTATACCCGCCATGGCGGCAAGGAAAATGATTGAATTCCACCCGGTTTCCTTCCACATATCCGAAGCGGTTACAATCCCCCAAAACCAAGTGCCTTTGGCCATAAACTGCACAGGTTGATCGATGATATGAAACTTCATAAGCAGTTCATTAACTGCACCTCCGTCAATAGACAGCATCTTGGTTACCAAGCTGGCTACAACAACCCAAGATACGAAGTGAGGCAAATAGGAAACGGTTTGAATGGAACGTTTGAACAATTGCCCCTTGAGCTCATTCATCAGAATGGCAAACACGACAGGTACTGTAAAACCAACGACAAGCCCCATGATACTCATACCTAGCGTATTCTTTAATGCGTTGTAAAACCGCTCATCCATAAACAATTGTTTGAAGTTATCGAATCCGACCCATTGCTGCTGCAGAATCGATTTCCCAGGCTTGAATTTCTGAAAAGCCATAAGCCAACCCCACACAGGCACATAATTAAAGATGATCACGTAGATGACAAAAGGGATCGACATCATATAGAGATAACGCTGTTGAACCATCGTTTTCCAAAACTTCGTAGACTTCTTCCGATCCGTAAGGGGGATGGTCGTCTCCGTAGATAGCGTTTTCATAGAATCCCTCCGTTTGTCTTATATTTCTATCATACTGGATCATTCCCATTCAAAAAACCATCCAAATTCAGCTTCAAATCATGTCAAAACAGCGCTTTCAAATCGTTGGTTTAACAGGGAAGAAATAAAAGAGATTGCCTTCCTATCCAGCTCTCAGGCTAGAAAGGAAGGCAATCCGTTCAATTCTTCTTCCCTTTATACGAGGAAGGCGATTCGCCTACATATTTCTTAAACTTGCTGTGAAAATAGTCTACGTTAGGGTATCCAACACGCGTAGCAACCTGATGCACCTTGTGCCCTTCGCCCAACAGCTCGATCGCTTTCTGGATGCGGATTTGATCCAGATAGGTGTGAAAGTGTGCGCCGGTATAGTTTTTGAAGATTTTACCCAAGTATCCGCTCGTATAATTAAACAACTCCGCTAACGTATCCAGCTTCAAATTTTCAGCATAATGCCGCTCGACGAAATCCATGATCTGCTTTAATAGAGGTTCATTACTAGAGACGCTTATCTGGTTCGTTAAATCACACAACTGCTGACGGATATGATTTTGGATGGCGGACAAGTTCGGCTGCTCATAAATTTGCGCAATGATGGACATAGTATTCTGCACGATTGTATACGTTTTATCATTCTGTCCAGCCAGCTTGTTCAATACCATCGAGATCAGCTGTGCATAGTTCGTTTTTAAGCCATGTTCGCTGCTATCACAGGCGATGAACTCTGTTCCTGCAACTTGGAGCCAGTACACCAAGCTTTCTTTATTCCCCATATCCATCGAGTAGTAAAGCTTCTCAGCTAAGGAGACGATATCTAAATTAGCCGGTTGCTCACTAGATCGATTGATATCATTCTTGGCAATAAGTTCATCACCAAAGAGAAAATGGCTCGTTAGCAAGTTCACTGCTTCTCCGAAGGAAGTGCTAATTTCTTTACTCTGCTTAACTACACGACCTATGGCACCATGGAAGATATAATCAGGCAAAGCTGCCTTAATCTCACTGTAAACACGACTCCTTGCTCCTTCATCCACTATGGGCTCCGTTAGGAGAACACCGATATAGGGGTTCGCTGCAAAGACAATACCTCTATGCTTATTAGTCTCAAACAAAACAGTTAAACGTTGTTGGATCACGGCGTATATACGCAGATCAGCCCTTTGTGACTGGGCAAGCTGGAGCAGCAGTATTTGATACCCTTCCGCAGATGCTCCAATTAGAGTTTCAACATCATGAGGAATAGATTGCTGATCAACATCCGCTGCTAATAAAGCTTGTATGGATTCCTCTCTACGCTGCGAATCACTTTTTACACCTAATTGGGTTAACTCCTCTTGCTTCTGAAGATACTTATAAATGCGCATTAATTCAACCACAATCTCTTCCTCATCCACAGGCTTAAGCACATAGCCATCCACCTGTCCGACAATTGCTCTCTTCGCGTAATCGAAATCCGCATATCCAGTGAGGATAAGAAACCGGCACGAAGCATCCGTTTTGCGAATTTCCTCAATGACCTGCAGCCCATCCATCACCGGCATACGAATGTCAATAATAATTAAATGCGGCCCCAACTCCGCGTACTTGCTCATTGCTTCTCGGCCGTTCATCGCATCGCCTACAACCTGGAAGCCATAATGCTCCCAATCGATTAATGTCTGCAGACCCGCGCGAATCATAGGTTCATCGTCAACAATTAATACTTTGTACATGATCTCACCCCTGAATCGGTATCGAAAAGTAAATGCGCGCCCCCATGCCCTCTTGGGAAATAATCGTTAAGCCATAGGTGTCGCCATACATTAATTTAAGCCTTTGGTGCACATTACGCATGCCAATGCGATGCTCTTGTTTGTCCTGGGTGTCGCTCATCGACTCCTTAATCTCCCTCAGTCTCGACTCGCTGAAACCAGCCCCATTATCGACAACTTCTATACGCAAATGTTGACCTTCAATCGTTGCATGAACCTTCAAAATTCCGTTATCTTCCATACATTCCAAACCATGAATGACCGCATTTTCAACAAGTGGTTGTACGATCAGAGGGGTAATCATAATGTCGCTAACTCCCTGATCCAAATGAATTTCATACGTCAACCGATCTCCAAACCGGAACTGCTGTATATCTAAATAACAACGAATCATGTCAAGCTCATCCTTGAGTGGAATTAGACTCCCCATGATTTCAAGCTTTTTGCGCATTAGCTTGCCCAGCGTTCGAACGATGCCGGAAATTTCTGATTCGCCTTTCAGGTGGGCTTTCATGCGAATCGATTCCAGCGCGTTAAACAGAAAATGCGGATTAATTTGACTCGCCATCATCTTCAACTTAATCTCTTTTTGCCGCAGTTCTAACTGATGGTTCATTCGGTTAGATTCATGGACCTCGGTCATCAATTCCCGAATGCTCCGGACCATGTTATTGAACTGTCTTGCGAGCATGCCAACCTCATCATACCCATCAATTTCCGAAGAAACATGCAGATCTCCTAGCGCCACTTTATTGATCTGTTTGTTCAACTGAAGCATTCTGGATGTCAGCATGTTGGAAAAGAAATAAATAAGGACAAAGGCAATGAGTAAACTCGCTAACGTAATGTACAAACCCATATAGCTGATCTTGTTGGCTTTGCCAACGATACTCTCTACTGTGAATACAGATACTATTCGTAAGCCCCTATCGCTTAACGTCGGGATGAGGTCATTGATGAGAACTTTAGAATCTCTTTCTTTGAACCGCGTCTGGTACGTGCCTTCTGGCTTATTGAGAAAATCTTTGGCGAAATCCAATTCGCTTACATTTTTGCCTACCCATTCTGTGTTCTTGGCAGCCACGATATTACCTTTGCCATCCAAAATCATCGTATCAAAAAGCTCTTGACTAACGATCGCATTCATTTCGTCAGGGTTAACATCAATCACCAACACACCACTGGTTCGATAATTAGGGAAATAAATTCTTTTAACCAAACTAAGCACTTTTCGATTATTTTTCGTTTCATCCTCGATAAAGTACCAGCTGATCTTCTCTGTTTTTTTGCTCATCGCTTCCTGGTACCAAAAAGAATCCAAAACCACGGGGGAAGGCTGTATGAAATTCCAGTTGTTTAGCGTTGTTGGATTCGTTGTGTAGAACCGGATATTGTAAACCTCTTTATACAGCTTCACAAAATCGGTGAAATCCTGGAACTCTTTATAAGCGCTTACAACTTCATAAATGGATTGATATTGCGTGTTCACTACACGCTCCAACCGCGGATCAATCATCAGTTTGTTCGAAATCTCAATCGGAATCCGGAGAATATCGGATGCACGCTTGTTAATTTTCTCCACGTTATTGGACGTCTGTCCAATCGCATCGCCCAGCACCGATTGCCGAAAGGCGTTCGTCAAGAACACACCCACGATCAGTACGGGAATGACCACGACCAAAAGGAACGCGAGAATAATTTTATTTTTAATCCGAATATTGTTCGTCTTCTTCATGAAGTATTGGAGCATCGTCATCACCACTCAGCGCGAGAAATTTGTCGTACTTTTAATTATAATACAGTTTCATGATAACGGACTACAGGAGTGAATAGGCAGATTATCATGTCAAAATTGAAAAACCTTCCGAAGCCATTCGTGATGACTTGGGAAGGTCTATCCGGCAGCACAGATAAGACAGAAGCAGCCATGATACTTCCCCAATCGGTCATGTATAACCCTTTAAACAGGGTGATGCCGGGCGTAAGCGTGCGATGGGCTTCATCATTAATGAACACACAGCCGAACATTAAGGTGCCAGCACTTTTTTCATCTGCAACGATGAAAATCATCGTTCTAGCGCGCGACAGCCACGGCGGAGACTTTTGTAACGATGTAAAACATCGTTACAAGCCACACCCAGCGCGGATATCAGGCCTTATATCACCTGTAGTAAAGGGGAACCTCTGGGTACTAAAAAAACTTTCCAAGCTTATGAGAGGCTAGGAAAGTTCAGTTGAACTGATTGACTAAAGCTGCAAGAGATCTTTATGTATTTTAATAACAATCTTCTTGTTCGTCGTCTCCTCCGTAATAGAGCAGTTCGGACGATGGATATCGGAAGGAAAGCAAACCGCAAACATGCCGGGCTTCAGAAGAATTCCCGTTTCTTGCTGTGAAGAGTCCGATTCATAAAAGGCGATATCATGCGAGTCGAACTTATTATCGACCACTTTGGCGTCTGGATGCAGCTTGTAAAAACAAAGCTTTTCCTCTCCGCTGACTAGAAACTGAATATCCGTGTATATCACATGGGATTCAGGTATTTGCTCCTCAGATGGTCGGGTCACGACCTCCTGCACATTGGCGAACATCAGATGGCCGTTATCACCCTCTAGGTCATATCTGCCCGCTTCCGCTTCACCTAAGTTGCGATTCAAAATGTAATCGATACCCCGTCCAACCGCTGGGGGCCACAGATGGCGTTCTTTTTCAAAATGCTTCACGTCGCTAATGATCATTCGATACATGACTCCTTTTGGATAAACGGAATAAAATGCTACATTTACTATAGCCTATGAAAAGAAAAAAGACCCGTTTTTTACAAAGCGAGTCTTGAAAATAATGAGATTAATCCGCAGGACGAGGGCCAGGATCCATACCTGTTTCAGATGCAGTCATTAACGGTTTAACCGTGAGCTCCGCATGTACATGAATTTGGCAGGATAAGCGGATATTGTCTTCTGTAATTCCTTTGGTCTCTCGGATCGCAGTCTCTATCTCATTCATGGGACCAGCATCCCCCTCAATGATTTCAACACGGCAGGTTGCACATCTGGCGTTACCCCCACAGCGGTGCAGAATGTCTACTCCTTGGTCCATGAGGGACAGAACGAGCTTTTTCCCTTCTTCAACCTCGAATGCACCTTTTCCTTCAACTTGAATTGTCGGCATCACAAATTCCTCCTTTTTAACCTTTGTTGCCAAATTGGTGTCAAACCAAACACGAAGCTAAGCTAATCCGTTAAAGAATGACATGATAACGTGACAAATTAGAAAAAAGTTCACACCATTGACGGTGAATTATCCCCCGAACAGTGTGAACGTTACTTAGCTGTTTTATTACTAAAGTTTAAAACTTTTCTTGGTTTGCGCCTTCCCAATCTGCCAAAAACTTCTCGATCCCCGCATCTGTCAGCGGGTGCTTGCTCATGGATTCAATAACTTTGTAAGGCACCGTAGCGATATGTGAGCCTGCAAGCGCAGCTTCAATCACGTGAGCGGAGTGACGAACGCTAGCAGAAATGATTTCGGATTTAATACCGTGTACTTGGAAAATTTGGCTGATTTCTTTAATTAGATTCATACCCACTTGGTTGATATCATCCAAACGTCCGATAAATGGTGATACGTAAGTTGCTCCTGCGCGTGCAGCAAGTAAAGCTTGCGTCGAGCTGAAGATCAAGGTTACGTTCGTAGGGATGCCGAGTGATCTAAATACGCTAGTCGCTTGAAGTCCATCCAATGTCATTGGAAGCTTAATGACAACATTCGGGCTTAGTTTAGCAAGTTTCTTGCCTTGCTCAACCATTTCGTCTGCTTTCAGTGACACGACTTCTGCACTAATCGGTACATCACCGACGATGGAGATGATTTCTTTTACTGTTTCGAAGAAGTCTCTACCTTCTTTAGCAATAAGTGAAGGGTTGGTCGTTACTCCCGCTACAACACCTAACGCGTGAGCTTTGCGAATTTCGTCTACATTGGCTGTGTCGATAAACAATTTCATCCTGTATCCCTACCTTTTCTCCCTTTTGTGGGCTCTTATTGGAAATACTTCTGTCTGATTTGTTGAACGATTGCATCTGCTGTAAAGCCGTATTCACGAATTACTCGATCTGCCTTCGCTGATGCACCAAATTTACGGATGCCAACAACGAAGCCATTGCCTCCCGTAATCTCTTCCCATCCAGCAGGATAGGCCATCTCAATGACAACATTTGCTTTTACTTGTGGTAAAAGAATGTCATTGCGCACCTCTTCAGGCTGCTGCTCGAACAATTCACGGCTTGGCATGGAAATAACACGAGCCCCAATACCATCTTGCGCCAACTGCTTCTTCACGTCAAGTGCTAAGCTCACTTCAGAGCCCGTTGCGATGAGTTGAATATCAGGGGTGGCTGATGCATCAACATCGGATAAAATATAAGCTCCTTGATGAATATGAGCATAAGCAAGATGATCCGTGCCGGGAAGCACCGGCAAATTCTGACGCGAAAGCGCGAATACGAACGGGCCTTCTTTCGCTTGGATAACATACTCCCAAGCTGCTGCGGTTTCATTAGCGTCCGCAGGACGGAACAGTGTCAGATCCGGAATCATCCGCAGGGATGGGATCTGTTCAATCGGCTGATGCGTAGGGCCGTCTTCTCCGACAGCGACGCTGTCATGCGTGAACACGTACGCAACAGGGAGCTTCATGAGCGCGGACAAGCGTATCGCGCCGCGCAAGTAGTCGCTGAACACGAGGAATGTTCCGCCGAAAGCTCGCAATCCGCCGTGCAGCAGCATGCCGTTCAGTGCTGCTCCCATGGCAAACTCACGGACGCCGAACCAGAAGTTGCGGCCGCTGTAATCGGCGGCGCTGAATGCCGCGGCGTCGTTAATCATGGTGAAGTTGGAGCTCGCTAGATCGGCGGATCCGCCTACTAGCTGAGGTACCCGCTTCGCCAAGCCGTTAATCACTTTGCCCGAAGCTGTGCGCGTTGAGATAGCGCCGCTCTCTGGGGTAAAGCGCGGCACATCGGCGTTCCAGTCTGCTGGAAGGTCGCCGCGGTTCGCGAGCTCGTATTGCTGAGCGAGCTCGGGGTGCGCAGCCTGGTAGCTGTTCCACAGCTGCTCCCAGCTGGTTTGGGCTTGAGCGCCCAGTTCCTTGTGCTGGGCGAAGTGCTTGTAGACCTCGGCCGGGACGTAGAAGTCCGGCTCGAGCGGCCAGCCCAGAGCCTGCTTCGTCAGCAGCAGCTCTTCTTTGCCGAGCGGCGAGCCATGCGTGCCGCCGTGGCCGCCTTTGCCGGCTTTGTTCGGACTGCCGAAGCCGATCGTTGTTTTGATCTCAATCAGGGTTGGACGACCCAAATCCGCCTTGCCTTCTTCGATCGCGGCGGAAATTGCCTCGACGTTGTTTTGCTCTTCCACACGTAAGTATTGCCAACCATAGGATTCAATACGCGTCCGGATATTTTCAGAGAACGACATGTTCAACTCGCCGTCGAGCGAAATATCATTTGAATCGTACAGTACGATTAGCTTGCCCAATTTCAAATGACCTGCCAATGAAGCAGCTTCGGAGGAAACACCTTCCATCAAATCGCCATCTCCGCAAATAGCATACGTGAAGTGATCAACGATTGGAAAGTTCGGTTTATTGTAAACGGATGCCTGATGAGCTTCGGCCATTGCCATACCGACAGCCATTGCAACCCCTTGGCCAAGTGGTCCCGTTGTCGCTTCAACACCTGCCGTATGACCATACTCCGGATGTCCGGGTGTGCGACTTCCCCATTGACGGAATTCCTTGATGTCGTCAAGGGTTACATCATAACCACTTAGGTGCAGTAGGCTATAAAGCAGCATTGAGCCGTGTCCTGCGGATAGAACAAATCGATCACGATCAACCCATTTGGGATTCGTCGGATTGTGCTTTAAGTGCCGTGTCCAAAGTGCATACGCCATAGGCGCCGCGCCCATCGGCATACCCGGATGACCCATAGCCGCTTTCTCGACTGCATCGATTGTAAGCGTTCTAATTGTATTGATGCTTAACTCTTCAATGCCAACAGTTGTCTGATTCAAAAGAGATTCGCCTCCATCAATTTGGTTGTATTACTTTCATCTACTCTTTATTATAAGGATAGATGAAGCATTCAAATAATTGATAGTTTCGATACTCGCTATAGAAGGTGTCTATATGGTGAATTTTGAGCTTTATAAAGTATTTTATCTGACTGCCAAAACTGGCAGCTTATCTAAAGCAGCAAAAGAGCTGTACATTACCCAGCCCAGCGTCTCTCACTCGATCAAATTGTTGGAGGAAACTCTTGGGCTGCAGCTGTTTGCAAGGACGTCCAAAGGTGTCGAACTTACCAAGGAAGGCTCTGTGCTGTATTCCTACATCGAGCAGGCGTACAATTTCATTTCACTCGCGGAAGAGAAATTAAGTGAGCTGCGAAATTTCTCTAGCGGAGAAATAAAAATTGGCGGCAGTGACTCCTTGTGTAAACACTATCTGCTCCCTTTCTTGGAGTCATTCCACGTGCAGTATCCGCATGTGCAGATAAACTTAGTCCACGGAACGACACCGGAAATTGTGAAGCATCTGAAGGAAGGCAAGATTGATATTGGCATTGTCAGGACGCCGATTCTAGATGATCAATTGCAGGTGCGAGAAGGCATTACTATTCAGGATTGCTTTGTGACGGGGCCAAAATACCGCGAGCTGTCAATGGGAAAAGTCTCCCTTGCTAAGCTGCTAACCTATCCGATCATCTTATTTTCGAGTAATAGCTCCTCACGGAAATTCGTCACCCGACTGTTCAGTGAAAACGGCTTGCTGCTGGAACCGGAAATTGAGCTCGGCAGCGTGGATTTGCTCATTGAATTCGCTAAGATCGGCTTTGGCGTTTCCTTCGTAACCAAAGAATTTGTAGCGAAGGAGCTGGCAGACGGAAGCTTGTTTGAGGTGAATATTGACGCTACCATTCCGTCGACTAAGATCGGTATTATCACTTTGAAAAATATGCCGCTATCAACCGCAGCCTCTGCTTTCGTTGCAGAGCTGGAGAGCCCCGGGGATTGAGCCGAGGTGAGCATAACTTGGAGTCGGTACCTGAACAAACCTCAACGCTGCCTGAGAGCGCCAAAAAGGCGCTCTCAGCTCGCTTTTCAGCTCCTAACAAGAACAAAAACTCCAAACCTACAACCTTAGTGCCCTTTCAGGCTCCAGAACTTGATGGACCACCCTAAAACAACAGGTAAATGAGGCTGGGCTGGGGTGCTTATAAGATGCTGAGGGTGCTATCAGCTCGGGTGCTGAGTGCACTGGGATGCTGGGGTGCTCTGGGTTCTGCCGGCTCACGGGCTGGGCGTTGGCAAGGAAACCCCATCCGAACGCAAAAAAAGGAGCGCCCAGCCCAAACTGAGCACGCCTTTTTCACAAACTAACGATCGCCTTAATGACCTTCGACTCTGGCTTCAGCCAGGTCTCGAACTGTTCGATCATGCTCTCGAATGTCGCGCGGTGCGTGATGTAGCGCGCGATGTCGATGAGGCCGTCTTGCATGGCGGCACGTACGGTGTTGAAATCCTCCATGGTCGCATTGCGGCTGCTCATTAAGGTCAGCTCCCGTTTATGAAAATCGGGATCATGGAAGGTGATATCGGCTTTAACAAGTCCGACATACACGAGTTTGCCGCCATGTGCGACAAGTCCGAACGACTCGGTCATCGACCTAGCGTTCCCTGTCGCATCGAAGACGACAGTAGGATATTCGCCGTTCGTAAGCGCGGCTAGCTGCTCCTTCGGCTGCTGCAAAGCATTAACCGTATGGTCGATGCCTGCCCAATCACGGCAAAAGGCCAAGCGCTCATCGTTAACGTCCATCGCAATAACGTTTGCTCCGCGCTGCCTAGCTAGGATCATAACGCCGAGTCCGATTGGACCAGCCCCAATCACGAGCACGTTTTCACCGGCGCGAAGTTCGGATCTTCTCACTGCATGAGCTCCGATGCTGAGCGGCTCTAACATAGCTGCTTGGTCCAGCGTCAGCCCATCGGTTTTGATGAGATGGCTGACTGGCAAGGAGATCAGCTCTCTCATCCCCCCGTCGATATGTACGCCAAGAACCTTCATATCTGTGCAGCAGTTCGTCTTGCCGTTACGGCAAGCAATACAAGTCCCGCAGTGCATATAAGGGACGATGCTTACTTGATCACCGATTTGCAGTCCTGTGACACCCTCACCGATCTGTTCAATGTAACCAGCCAGTTCATGCCCGAGAACACGCGGATAGCTAAAAAACGGCTGATTCCCTTTATAAGCGTGCAAATCCGTTCCACAAATGCCAATCCTTTTGATGCGAACAATAGCTTCACCTGCACTTAGACTAGGCTCCTGTACTTCTACTAGCTTAAACTTCTCGATCTGTTCACATAAAATTGCTCTCATACTTGGTTTCCCCCTGTCCGATTACATATAGGTCTTCTCGTTATATTCTGGTCTTCCACTAATCCAAGACTTATTGTGAATGGGTGTCAGGATCTCCAGCACCTCATGAAGCAGCTCGATGTCGATGGGTTCATCTGTCCACGCAATATTATTGCGAATGTTGTCAGGGTTCGCTGTGCTAACTAGCGTCGTAGGGATGCGTTCATTCGCCGTTGCATACTGCACAGCCAGCTTGGCAATGTCAGTTCCCTTGCTTGCACAGTGTTCAGCTGCCTGTTTACATAGACGCTGAATTTCGCCTGAGGCTGGATGCCATTCCGCTGCCGGTCTAGTGCTCAGAAGCCCCATCGACAATGGTGATGCATTCACCAAACCGACCCCATGCTGTTCCAGAAGCGGAACTAGATCCAGCAATGAAGTATCATTCAAAGAATAGTGACAGTACGACAAGACGGAATCTAGTTCTTTGTGAGCCAATGCTTTTTCAAATATAGCTACCGGTAAACCGGATACCCCAAAATAACGAATCTTGCCTGATTGCTTCAATTCATCCAGCGCAGGAAAGGCGCCTTCAAGAATCTCGTTGAATGGGACAAATTCAATATCGTGTAAATATAAGATATCGATATAATCCGTCTGAAGCCGTTGTAAGCTTTCATCGACACTATCCAGAATTCGCTGCTTCGAGAAATCGAACGCTTCTGCTCCGTACCGCCCTGCCTTCGTCGTCAGGATGAAACGATCCCGCTCCAATTGGGCTATCGCTTTACCTAGTACGGTCTCTGCCTTGGTTAACCCATAAAAAGGAGATACATCAATCAGATTAATGCCCATATCAATCGCGGTATGAACGGTGCGAATACTTTCTTCTTCGTTCGTTTCACGGAATACAGATCCTAGCGAGGATGCGCCAAAGCTCAGCACGGAGACGTCAAGCCCGGTTTTGCCTAATTTACGATATTTCATAATTTATAAAATTCCTTTGCATTTAATCCGAATAAGCGAGCTTTATCTGCTTCCGACCAATTTCCTGGCAATGCTTGAGTAAGCACATCAATAACGTCATCATACTCGGCTGCGAGCAAACAAACCGGCCAATCACTGCCAAATAAAACGCGTTCCGTACCAAATACCTCTAGCACATGCTGGATATAAGCCGTAAAATCCTCCCGCTTCCACTCCGTATGATTGGCTTCTGTTACCAGGCCAGATAGCTTACAATATATATTTGGATGCTTCGCAATGGCCGCCATTTGGCTTTTCCAAGGCTCAAGAACGCCATCCGCAATTCGCGGCTTAGCTATATGATCAATAACAGCTCGCAAACCCGGAACCAAATTCAAAAGCTGAACCACCGGATCTAATTGATGGGAAACGACAAGCAGATCAACGGGTACGTCTTTTTCAGCAAAATAACGGAACGCATCTACAAAATGCGGCTCAAGTATAATACTAGCATCCGGCATTTCTTGAATCATGACCCTAAAGCCTACATATTTGGGATGCTGGCTAAACCTTTTATAATGAATATGAAAGTCCGGATCATTCAGATTGAGCCAACCTACGACACCGGCAATCGTATCTGATTCCTCGCTTAGAGATAATAGATAATCCGTTTCTTCCAATGTCGGCGCCGCTTGAACAACAATGGTTTGATCCAAGTTGTGCTTGAGCAGGTGAGGAAACAAATCGTTCGGCAGAAAATCCCGATACAATAACGACAGCTCCGGTGTAAGCCACCCATAGTCACCCCGATCCATCTTCCAATAATGCTGATGTGCATCGATCCGCATTGAGATTCTCCTCTTCATCATCCATATTTGGTATCGCTTTCTTCTATTGTATCACCAAATAAATCATATGAAATAACGATATCTAGCATCTTTATACAGTTTTTTGATATCATGGAATTACGAATTATCTGAAGGAGGAAGCTTATGCATCCCGTACGTAAAGTGTTTGATGCGAACGATGCCTTCCCGTTTTCATTTGCCTATAAAAATACAAAGAGCTCGCAAAGCGAGCTCCCTGAGCATTTCCACGATTGGTATGAAATTGTGTATGTGTATCGAGGAAAAGGAACCTTCTTTATCGATCATACTTTTTATGAAATGAAGCAAGGCGATCTCTTCCTCATCCCTGGCAATACGATTCACCGGGCAACGCCGGATAGAGAGATGCCTGTTACGTCCACAGCGATTTATTTCAGCCCTAGCATCGTACAGGCTCCTCACTTGGGTGACTCTTTCACTTATTTGCATTGCTTCGAGCAAGCCGCAGAACACCGCAATTACAAGTTTGAAACGCTACTCCCGCAGCGTCAACACCTAGATGTGTGGTTGGAATCTGTTCAATATGAATGCAACCATCCCAATTGGGGTCACCGTCAAGCTATCTTGCTGCAGCTCCTTCAACTCCTGCTTTTTTTGAATCGTGATTTGGGAACTGGCACGAACACAGGGGATTCCATTGCTCCCCCTATGTGGATGAGGGAAATCTTGCTCTATATCGATCAGCATTTCTGTGAGGACATCGGCCTTAAGACGCTTTCGAAGCAAGCCTCCGTAACACCTGCCCATTTCAGCCGGGTATTTAAGCAGTTAATTGGGATGAATATTACCGCCTATATCATGACCAAACGAATTATCCGAGCGAAGCAGCTGCTTAGCGAAAACGACCTCAACATTAGCATCATCGCAGAAATGTGCGGCTTCGAGAGCTTACCTCATTTTCATGCCATGTTCAAAAGAGTACTCGGGATGACTCCCGCGGCAGCTAGAAGGTCGGCTAGATAGATGCGGAAACAATTAAAAAAACAACCTCCATAGATATCTATAGAAGTTGTTTCAGTCTAAGCCGCAGCCTATTAATTTTAGGATCGCCAGTAAGCTTTTTCACTTAATCGAGTGAAGAATCCTCGTACTTCCTTATAAATAATACTTTGTGAGATAAAGGTATGAACCTCGATCCGTTTCAAGAACGTCAGCAGTCGAAACCCGCTCCAGCTATAAGCAGCAAGCCCAGCCATAAAGTAGCTAAATCCATAATAATCGAAACCCAGAGGCAGAAGTGCGAAAGTTAGTATCACATTGAAGGTGAAATAGATTCCCCCGGTAATGACTGCCCCTTTACGATCTTCGAAATACAGCATGATTAAGATATTAATGAGCATGATGGAATTCATCAGTGCTCCTAGCGCACACATCTTAAAAATGTCAATTACGATTTCTTGTAAGCCAAGCCTTTCTAAGAGCAAATCACTGATTAAAATGATAAATAACGTCAAAATGCCTTGCAGTTTCGTCAGACGATACAATTCACGCCAGAGCACCTCAACCATTCGCTTCTTCGCCTTGGTGATCATCTCCAGCGTTCCGCCATGGGTCACATAGCCGTAGAACGTTTTGTATTTATCATAAAATTGCGTCTCCACGGAAACGATGAACAGAACGAGTGACGGAATGATCGTCAGATTTGCTAGAAAGACTGGGGTATCATAGATAGGGCTATACATAAACGTCCCTTCAATCCGGACTCCCGATGGTCCTAACCAAATGATGATGTTATGCATCCAGACGCCCATGTTATACAAAAATCCGATCCAAAGGAGTGAAGGATATTTATCAACATAATGTAAAAAACCATATGGATTAGACGCTTCTTTAGCCGGAAACGAGCGCAGCAGCACAAATACCAGCATGCTCATGGTAAGTAGAATACCACAGCTAAAACCAATTAAAATGTTGGTTGCCTGCTCATGTTGCTCGAAAGCAATCGGGTACCTCAGCATAACATTAACACCGATAATCGAGACCAGTCCACCCGCCAAAAACGAATATGAAATAATCTTATAATCCTTAGCCGCGGTTAAAAAGACCATGGCCAGCCAAATTTGTCCAATCATAAAAAACAATAAAACGCTCGTCACTTTATAAACCATGGATAATGGGGACGACCAATAAAAAAACACAGCAACAATGAGCGAAATACCGAGTATGATCCTGCTTATACCCACATAGGTCGGTGTGACGACCTCAAGACGATTTTGAAAAAAATGATCGGCCAAATACCTTGTAACACTCAGCTGCCAGCCCCCGGAAAGTATTTGCGAGAAAATGAAACAATACGATACCGTAACAATAAACAATTGACGCTGAGCATCATCTACATGACCGAATTGAACAAGAATAAAGTTTATCAAAGCAATACTGCCGACAGATAGCATCCATGGACCAGCAGCAATGAAAGAAGCGTAGGCATAAGCCCTAACTCTAAGTGTAAGATAGTCATCGCGGAACAACTTCTGTAGGGTAAATCCGATTCCCGCCATTAGGTAACCACCTCATCATATAACTGCCGATAAGCATCAATAAAATGATCAATCTGATAGTAGGTTTCCACACGATTGCGTCCTACTTGTCCCATGTATGTTCGCTCATCCGGGAGTGTATACATTTTCACCATAGCCTCAGACATGGCTTTTGGATTAACAGGAGGAACGACATAGCCGGCTATTCCGACATCGTGCTCATCCTTCCCCTCCAGCAGCTCGCGGCAGCTGCCTACCTCCGTACAGATCCATGGTATGCCTGCGGCCATTCCTTCCAGAACGGCGAGGGGCTGACCTTCACTAATCGAGCTCAGTATGAGCGCATCAATCTTGGGTAAATATTCGTCAATGGCTACCTTTCCCATAAAAGTAACAATCTCCTCCAAATGGAGATTGCGAGTTAAGGCTACGCATTCTTGATAGTAATCAGGATCTTCATCCGTAGGCCCCATAATCCAAAGACGCATGTCAGGGATGTCATGACTGGCAAGCCGAACAGCATAGAGCATCGTCTTAATATCCTTAATGGGTACGAGACGTACTAAGGCGCCGAAGACGATCCCTCCACCGGAGGTACCTGGATGTCTTGGAAGCACTGACAATCTGTGATAATCAATGCCATTGGGGATAATCATTGCTTTCTCAGCCTGAAGTCCGAGCTCAAGCTGAATTTGATGCGTACCTTTATATAGAGAAATGGTTCGGTCAGCCGTGTGATAAGCGCCTTGAGACATATGATAGAAATAGGCGATCCATCTTTTTTTGAAGGGAGGATCTACCCACACTGATTTCAAAATCTCTTCTTCCCTTTCACGTGCGTAAACGCCATGCTCCGTAAGCAGGAATGGCTTCTTATGCTTCAATCGCAGATAGGTGGCGATCAAGCCAGCATATCCGGTTGAAACAGCATGATATACATCGGCTATCGGATAGGATTGCTGCAGCAGATAAATGGCGGGGAGGTACATGGATCTCCACGTCCAGAAATAGCTATTAAACGAATGATTCGGCATTTCTTGCTCATAGGATGCAACCAGGAAATCCCAAAATATTTCACTTTTCATAAAAGAGATCGGGTTTCCCAGCCTTATAGGATCAGCAATGCAGGGAATAGTTTGCTCGGAATTTTTCTGAAAAGCAAACCACTCCAGACAGGATGCAGCCTCTTTCTTGGTTAATCGTGGAGGCTTACCCTCCTCTAGACTCAGGTAATCCATCATGAAAACGTCATGAATGCCTGAAATATTGGGCGGAAGCTTGTACTTATAGCTTGAGGCCTCTTTACGAGATGAAGAAATCGCGATGATTTCAAATTCATGCTCTGGCATGGCCGAGACCAACATCTGAATCCAATTCGCTACCCCGCCTGACACGTAAGGGTAACTTCCTTCCACTATCAATGCGATTTTCATGGCTTCATTTCCTTCAATTGTAGGGTCACAGTAGGTTGATGAGCCTCCAAATGCCACAGTCCATCCGTATGTTCCATACGTGTCAGTACGCCGGCTTCCTTGGAAATCTCTGGTGTTCGGTTATTTGGCACACGGACGGTGTAATGCATGGGGACCAGTTCATCCTTGGTTGTAATCGTTATTACGTCTTGACTGTAATGAACGTCAACCTTCCCGGCCGAGTAGATACTTAGCTTCTTCACCGCGTCCCTAACCGTTAAAGGTTGAAGATACGCATAGCTTTTATTGAGTGATGCCATCCATGCTTCGAATTGCTCACTCAAGAACTTCCAGCCTTTTCCCGAGGAACGTTTGATATCGAGTGCATCGTCCGGATGTACAAAGTGATTCACCAAACCAAAATTAGCAATAACATCATTGACGTAAAACCTCGTGCTGTCGTCCAGCCAGTAACCGGATGAAATACGGGGGAAATTCGTGAATTGCGGAAATTCACTGTCCACCCCAAATTCCTGCTCCAGAAAGCCCTCTTCTTCCCCCGCATAATAAAGGGAAGCAATGATATCAATGGAGGGCACTGCTTCAGCGATCGCTGCCTTCCCCGTCTTGTTCAGCACATTGGACGGAGGCACATATGTCTTCAACTCATGCCCGGGAAACAAGGTGTTCGCGAGCTCTACCATACGCTGAAGACTTTCGACCATGGATGCTTTATCAGACCAAGGAACATAGCCGAGATTACTGTTAATTGGCTCCTCTGGAGTGACCAGAGATTGATGATTATAGCCATGCAGACCAATCTCTCCACCTAGACCCAGCAGCTTACTGCCAAAATACGGCATGATCTTCGGATAGTTCCCGAGAAGTGTTGGGAGAGGCGAACTCGTCTGATTCTGATAATTCCCAATCATGAGGCCCGTATACTTCCACCCATAGAGCTTAGCGAAACGTGCCATATCCGCCCACCAAATCCGCTCATAAAATGCAGGTGTGCTAAGTCCGTACTCCTGACGAATCAGCGGATTAACAACAAGCGGTACGGGGGACGGGAAATCGTCAATATTCAGACTTCGTACTGCTACTTGTGAAGTTACCAGGCTGTCTAGAGCCAGACCAATGGATTGTACCATAAGCCCTCGACCTACCTTCTGGATACTGCTGGTTGAGTTCCAGAACACGACGCTTCCCTGCCCATAGTTATTTTTCCAGAGCATAGGCGTTCCTTCGGCCGATAAATAAATATTAACCTGCGGCTTAAGCTTAATATCCAACATACTATTTGAAAATAGCGCATTGCTTGCCGGAAGATTAGGATAGCCGGGAAATACAGTTTGGTTGACTTCTATGCCATGTATCGTTCTTTCAATGAATCCGTTATTACTTTCTATCCCCAGCATGTCATTCCATTCTGGAGCATAGAAACGCGTATAGGCAAGAAGCCGACCGCCTTCAATCAAATAGGACTGAATAACGGTCTGATCCAGTTCGCTTATATCTTCGCCAGTGAGTAGAATGACAGTCCACGGGCTTGGTTTAATTGTCCTCAGTTCGTCGGCCGTTATGGAATCCGCCTGCAATTTGGCAAGCCCCAGTGCTGTCTGTAGGTTGACTTTGACCTTATTGCCTTCTGAATCTTTTGGATTTGTATACATATACAGACTGAGTTTATCACCTGCTACGGATGATTGGGCCGAGCTCTTCACTGGAAACTGCGCCTCTTGGTATATATTTCTTGCTGAAGATAAAGGAAACAAGTCGACGGTGCGTACGGTTTGCAGCCCGACACCGAGCAGCAGCACACTAACGATAACGCATGTAAAGATGATCAGCTTGCGGGACACCTTGTTCCTTCAGCTCCTTCCAAAATTGGATCGCAGGCAGATGCTCGTCTGGAACCTCAATGCTGCTGTCCAACCATTGCTGTGCAAATAGACTAAGATCGTTAAGTTTTCCTTCTGCATACATTTTTTCTGCTTGAGTTAAATAAATCATATAACGATAATCTCCTACATGGGAAAGCTGCCCAGCGAGGCGGATGGCCGTCTGGTAATCCTTTTCCATTCGTGCCAGATTGCATAGCTCTGCGATAAACCGGGGTTCATCAGGAAATTGAATAAGTCCTCGTCCTATCCATTGTTTGAACGTCTGTCTAACTTCCATAGCGAGTTCTTCGGTCAATAAGTGGCTCCCCAAGTATAGTCGGTAGGTTTCTAATAATTCTTTCCATGACTCCCAGCTTTTTTCGTCCTGCTGCAGAAGTAAGGTCCATTTCTTGATATTTCGTATATATTGCTCATTTAAATAGTTCAAACTAGTTGCTGCATAATGAACCACTTCGGGATCCTCATTGCGCAGGGCTTCGTTAAACAACTGCACTTTATTATTGCCTTCATATTGGAGGAGAGAAAATAAAGCCTCCTTCTTGCCCACAGGTTCGCCTGACATCAGGATTTCCCGGAATGGCAAACGGTTCGATTCCGCTTCCACATTTATATTATAGCTTTCCATCGAATGCGGAGAATAATAGACGTAGTTCTCATATTCTTCGTAAAAGTCGTGCCGAAAGCGAAAAAGCAACAATCCTATAAAAACAAATGATCCTATCAGAAATCCAACGCCAGGAAAGAAAAGGATGATGGTTTGCACCCACCCGGCACTTAGTCGATCTTCGACTCTGAAGGAGATCATATGGAACAGCCTATTATACATGAGCACAAGGACGAGATGAAGCAGCAAGCTTGTCCAATGAAATGAAAGCCCAAAGATCTGCAGTCCATCTAACACTGCAAATAGTAGACTGACTGCCACGGCAATCCATGCGTGAGGAGAAACATCAAAATGCCGGACATTCCGAGAGACTCTCATTCCAAAGCCCCCCTATTGAAACGATCCCTTATCCTGTCTTCAATACGTGATGCCAGCTCTGGTGACGTGGCAGGAAGCAAAAACAACAGCTCTCCGCGGAATGAATCGTAGGCCATCGCATCTTCTTCACGCAGCATCTGCTGTGTCAAACCATTGATTTCTATCAGCGCATCTGTCTCTTCCATGTCGCTAAACTCGATTGGAATCTGCAGCAATAGGAATTTTTGAGCAAAATCGGTTGCGCGTATCGTTTCTTCATTCAATTTGGCGTAGAAATAATCCGGCTTCATTACGCGGGTATTGGGGAAATAACGCTGCTCATTCAACTTCTGTTCCTTCTGGAACGCTTTCACGCAGCTTTCACCCATCCAAGTGAGAATAAGTCGGAACAGATCCATCGTATGCTTGTTCAAGGCAACAAAATCAAGCCCGTTCAAACCTATAATGCCTATAATTTGCTTGTTCTCATCCAAAAGAGGTCCTGCGAGCATAGGAATATCTGCCGACTCTCCCTCCTGTCGTATTTGAACCGTTTTCTCCTTACATACTTGGGTATACAAAGATGGTTGATCTAGGAATACGGTGGACGGATAATGTGTTTCTGCACCATAATAGACTTTCAACCTCAGTACATCACCGCCTGGACTCATTCGATAGATGACGATGGAACCCGCTTGAATTAAATCTTTGCATAAGCGCACAGCATCCGTGAAAATAATTTCCGAGTCTTCGGAATCTAATGCCTTGGCAATCTTATAGAGGGTATACATGCTTTCTTGAGCACCGACTACCTTCGTTTCCAAAGCTTTCTTAACAAGGAGAAGATCATGATAGCTGGTATCCATTTTCGCTAGCTGCTGTTTATTGTCCTCAAATTCATCCGCCAGAATGGCATATCGAAAACGTAAATCGGAGGAAACGTGGCCTACAAATAAAGCGATCCCCCAATAACACACAAACCATTTTGCCTGACCCCATTGATCAAATAACCCATATAAATCACCGTTAATCTGGAGGTACGTTAGAATATGCAGCAAGCTGGCTCCTACCGCCGAGGCTGCACCTATACGTGTTCCATAGCGGAGCGAAAAGTAAAGAACAACAAATATAAATGGATTGGGTGACCAATTCAACCAATCCATGTTGTACACCATATGGATAATAAATAAAACGGCCAGTAATATAGCCAGTTCACACCAGGCTAACCAGCTTCGGTTTTGTCGAAAAATCAATCACGTTTCCTCCAAACTTTAACTATCCAAAGGTCTGATAATAATGGGGTTGTTTTTCTTCTTATAAAACTGTTTCAATTGCTCATAGATTTCATCTATTTGAAAAGGCTTAATAATATACTCATCGGCTCCAGCCATCATAGACTTCGATAATTCGCCGATGGAATGCTTGGCACTCATCAGAAAAATAGGTGTTTTTGCAAAGGATTTGTCTGATCGAAGCTCTCGGCATAGTTCAAATCCCGTTAAATTCGGCATCAGAACATCCGACAGCACAGCGTCTGGTTTCAATTCCTTTATCGCTTTTAACGCAGCAACAGGGTCATTGAAGGCAGATACTTGAAGACCTCTCACTTCGAATAAATCCTGCAAAATGTGCAGTAGGACAATATCGTCGTCCACGATAGCTAGGTGATTCATGCTGTCAACTCCTTACATTTATCTAGCTGCATAAGTCATAAATTTACGTATGTTAAAGGATAAGTTTGAATGTTGTTAGGTTATATTTTATCATATAATGAAGCTAATCCAAATTTCAGGGAGGTCCGTGAAAAGCGATGAAGACATCTCGTTTAACAACTGCCATTATCGTCTCCATGGTCTTTTTCTCTTTCCCATTTAAGAAGCAAGTCCAAGCTTCTAAACCTTTTCAAAACGTGAAAAACTACTCCCTCTACTATGGTGTACCTACTGAACAAGCGATCATTCACTTAAAGTCCAAAGATCTTATCATTATTGAACCTCAATTGTTCTCAAAAGTGCAGATACAAGACATTCAATCCAATGGCACTATGGTTATAGGTTATATAAGCGTTATGGAAACCCCTGTCTGGAATCAGCTGCGTTTGAAAGAACTAATGTCTTCGGACTATTTATTGAAACAGGGTGAGCGTGTCCATTTCAAGCAATGGGACTCGTATTTGATGGATTTGCGGCAATCACACTATCGTCAGCTGCTGTTGTCAGAAATCAAAACTTCGATCTCAGACAAAGGTTTGGATGGTTTGTTCCTCGATACCGTTGGGGATATCGATGACTGGATTCAAGATCCAGCTACTCAAAACCAAACAAGAGAAGCTTACCGTTCTTTCCTACAAGAAGTCAGCGACCAATACCCTGAGCTTTCCATGATTCAGAATCGCGGCTTTGATACACTCGACTATGCGCTGCCTTATATTGATGGTTTGCTATGGGAGGACTGGAGGGCGAATTGGAAAGAGGATGCCTGGATGAAAACAAGAGTGGACAGACTGCGAAAGGAACAAAAAAAGGGCTTAACCATATTTTCCATCCATCTAAATAAAGAGGGCTCCCCTGGTAGAGAAGCCCGTAAACTAAAATTTTTACATATAGACGCACCTAATGGTTATACGGAAATAGTCAACTAGATATAACTAATTTTGCTCTTTGTAATAGTCAAAGGTCTCCTGCAAGCCACTTCGTAATGTATATACCGGACTCCAATCCAAACCGGCAAGCGCAGCGCGATTATCCAATCGGCTGTGAACGATATCCCCAGCTCGAGAGGGTGCGTAGGAAGGATTGAAGCTCATCCCGCTGATGTCGCACATTTCCTTAAGAAGAGCGTTAACACTCGTCTGCTCGTTCCAACTGACATTGTATATCCCTCGGCTGCCCTTACTCAGTGCAGCCATATTTGCGCGAACGATATCTTTCACATAAATAAAATCTCTTGTTTGCTCCCCATCACCAAAAATCAATGGTTGTTTGCCCGCTAGAAGTTTATCTACGAAAATGGAGACTACGCCTCCCTCACCTTTTGGATCCTGTCTAATCCCATATACATTCGCATATCGCAAAATCGTATAATCCAGCTCGTAAAGAGAAGAGAAGCTCTCTATATAGTGTTCCGGTGTATGTTTAGAAATACCATAGAAGGATAGCGGCTTTATCGGATGCTTCTCATCAACGCCCAAATAGTGCGGGGTTCCATACACAGCTGCAGATGAAGCGTAAATCAGCTTACGGACGCCGTGCTCCCTGCATTGTTCCAAAACGGCAAGGGTACCGAGAATGTTTATTTTAGCGTCTAGTAAAGGATTACTGAGCGAAGTTTGAACATCGATTTGTGCAGCATGATGAATCACGACTTCTGGGCGTGCAGCGGTGAAAGCCTCTGCTAATTCATTATCTAACAAATCTCCATGGTGGAAAACAGCAAGGGGATTCAAATTTTCCTTACGACCTGTTGATAAGTTATCAAAAATATGTACGTGATGCCCCGAATTGATCAATTGATCTACAATATGTGAAGCGATAAATCCGGCTCCCCCGGTTACTAAAATATTCATAAGCGCACGCCCCCATCATGATAGCGTAAATGAGCTACAAAGCAGATCACTCCACTTGAGTTTTATTATATTATAGATCTCCTCCGTGTAGTTAGAATGAAAAAATAACAAATAAAAAGAGCCATTATTTCGAACTAGATGAACTAGCTCCAGATAATGTCTCTATTTTTGTTTGGCTGAGATTTAATTCTTCACGACTCTATCATATAAAAAATCGGCAATATGGACGGCCTCCATGCGGTCTTTTTGCCCGTGCTTTTCAATACCCAGCTTCATTTGCAGCAAGCAACCTGGGTTGCTTGTAACCAGATATTGAGCGGCAGTAGCGTTCACATTTTCCATCTTATGTTCAAGAATTTGGTTCGCCATTACGGGCTGCGTGACATTATAAATGCCG
Organism: Paenibacillus sp. J31P190; assembly: GCF_059692075.1. Classification (NCBI taxonomy): domain Bacteria; kingdom Bacillati; phylum Bacillota; class Bacilli; order Caryophanales; family Paenibacillaceae; genus Paenibacillus; species Paenibacillus sp. J31P190. Next base: position 43,528 of record NZ_JCAUAS010000036.1, read on the forward strand.
GCCGAACCACAGCAGGAGCCTGCATCTTTCATTTCGATATAGGCAACGTTGCCTACCTCTTTCAGAAGCTGTCTGGAAGGATTGCTGCCTTTCATGACATTGCGCAGATGACAAGAGTCCTGATACGTAACGCGGGTGGAGGCTCCACCGTCAACTGTCTCTGCGAACTGGAGTGGACGTCCTTGCTCAACAAGAATCGTACTGATGTCCTTCACTCGCGCAGCGAACCAAGTCGAGGCTTCTTTCCATTCCGGCTCCTCATGAAGCAAATGATCATACTCTACTAGAATGGCGCCGCAGCCCCCCGCGTTGGACACGATATAATCTACACCAGCTTCTTGGAAAGCGCGAATGTTATTCTTGGCCAAAGCTTTCGCCTGATCACTCTCACCGCTGTGGGCATGAAGGGCCCCGCAGCAATTCTGCGTCTCTGGAATGACTACGTCAAATCCCGCTTCAGAAAGTAGCTTTACCGTTTTGATATTCGTTTCGGTAAACAAAACATCCATTAAACAGCCGCGGAACATGCCGACCGTAGCAATCTTTTCCCCTTTTGCCGGAATGTAGGTACCCAATTGCTCCACGATCCCTTTGCTGGAAGCGTCAGGGAGTATTGTTTCCATATCAGATAAGTGCTTGGAAAACATCTTTACAGCGCCTGTTTTCCTAACGACAGTTTGCAACCCTGACTTTTTATAAAAATGAAGGCCCGATCCCAACAAACTCATTCTTTTTTGATGAGGGAATAGCTCCTTGAACACCAGCTTACGTACACCGCTTACCCACCATCTGTGCTGCTTCGTATGCGTCTCAATCGCATCACGGGCCTGCTCAATTAACTGTCCATATTTCACATCTGCCGGACAGGCTGGTTCACAGGCGCGGCATCCCAGGCAATGGTTCATTTGATCTTCGAAGCTGATACCTGGTTCCATAATACCATCCACGGCCGCTTTCATAAGCGAAATTCGTCCACGTGGGGACTCGGCTTCCACACCGGTTTCCTTGAATGTCGGACAAGCAGGCAGACAAAAACCGCAGCGCATACAATTGGTTAATTGCTCGTAGTCCAGCTTCTGTACCAGTGTTTCTTGAAGTGTTGCTGCTGCGATCTTAGCCACGATCAATCACCACCCTGCGTCGGGACTCTTTGGCAAACATTTTACCGGGATTTAACAGATGGTGAGGATCGAAAACTTCCTTAATCCCTTTCATCATAGCGATTCCGGCGCTCCCCACTTTCCATTCCAAGAAAGGGGCTTTGACTAAACCAACGCCATGCTCGCCAGTAATCGTCCCCCCCATCCCGATAGCGGCTTCAAATATTTCTTCAAAGGCTAGTTCGACACGATGTATTTCTTCGTGATCCCTGGCATCTGTCGTCGCGGTTGGATGGAGGTTGCCATCTCCTGCATGTCCAAAGGTACAAATTTGCACGCGGTGCTTTTCGGCTATGCGATTAATCTCTAGGACCATATCAGCAATCTTAGAGCGTGGAACGGTCGCATCCTCTAATATCGTTGTGGGGCGTAGACGAGCGAGTGCGGTAAAGGCGCTTCTCCTAGCCGTTAACAGCTTCAAGGCTTCCTCTTGATTGCTCGCAATGCTAACTTCATCCGCCAGCTCCTCGCGGCAAATTTCCGAGATCCGTTCGATGTCCCGCTCAACGGTTTCCATATCTCCATCCTGCTCGATTAACAAAATAGCTGCCATATCGAGCGGAAGTCCCAATTTGGCGAAATCGTCTACAACACGAATCGTTGGATTATCCATGAATTCTAAGGTAGCCGGAATGATGCGATTCTCAATGATTTTGGATACCGTACGAGCTGCTCCATATAAATCTTTGTACATGGCGAGCATCGTTTTCTTATATTTGGGAGGCGGTATTAGCTTAAGCGTGGCTTCAGTAATAACTGCTAATGTACCCTCCGAGCCAATAAGCAGCTTCGTTAAATCATAGCCGGCCACGTCCTTCATCAGCTTCCCGCCAGTACGCATAATTTCGCCTGAGGCTAGGACACATTCTAATCCGATCACATAATCTTTGGTCGTGCCGTATTTTAAGCCGCGAAGACCTCCGGAGCATTCTGCTATATTTCCGCCTATCGTCGAGATCGACATACTGCTTGGATCTGGTGGATAAAATAAGCCCAGATTTTCAATATGTTCAATGAATTGCTTCGTAATGATACCCGGCTGAACGGTTGCCGTTAAATTTTGCAAATCAATGTCAAGTATCGCATTCATGCGATGCATAACCATCACGATGCCTCCTTGAACGGGGACCGTACCGCCGCAAAGATTCGTGCCTGAACCTCTGCTGACCAATGGTATGCGATGCTCATTTAACACCTTCATAATTGCAGATACTTGCGCCGTATCTTTGGGATAGATCACACCTTCAGGCAGCGCTTGGAGCATTGGTGTTCCATCGTAGGAATGCGTAACAAGAGATTCCATATCATCTTTGAAAAATGCTTCGCCTACAATATCCTGCAGTTTTTGTCTTACGCGGCTTTCCAGCATAAATACCTCCCATGGACTACTCACTCATTTCAAATTGATCATGTGATCAGATGACTTTTTTTCTATTTTAACTTATGATTGAATAGATGTATAGATACTTCATGGGGGAATTATATGACATTTCAGCAGATTCGACCGCAAAAGGGCTCGGAAATCGTCCTTCAGCAAATTAAATTGCAAATCGAGACGGGTACTTATGCACCAGGTTCGAAACTTCCAACTGTTGTTGAACTTGCAGCTAGCTTTCAGGTTGGCCGTTCTACGATTAGAGAAGCGCTTAGCGGATTAAAAGCAATGGGGTGGGTAGATATTCGACATGGCGGAGGCACCTTCGTTACGAACCCTTTGCCAATAGATAGCAGCAGCCTCTTCGATCACGGCCAAACGCTGCAGGAAGTGCAGGAGGTACGAAGATTCATAGAGGCAGGTTGTGCTTCGTTAGCTGCAAGTCGCCGTACGGAAGAAAATTTGACGGCACTCAGGCAGATTCTAAGCACGATGGAAGCCTCGCTAGAAAACGAAGAAGAAAGCGAGCAAGCCGACATTCGCTTGCACCTAGAAATCGCCAAAGCCTCCCACAATTCCCTCATGATCGGGATGATGGAGTCCTTGACGGAGCGGTTGCAGCAAAGTATGAAGGCTTCTCGCCGTCTATGGTTTTTTGCTGAACGTGCTTCCGCTGAGAAGCTCCTTCAGGAACATCGCGATATCGTTGATGCCATCGAGATGAAAGATGAGCAGCTTGCAGCGGAAAAGATGTCACAGCATATTCATAAAGTGGACCAAGTAATTCAAAAGCTTGCCAAAATCTCAACGGATGCGCTTTGAGGAACTTCACTGCTTATTCTTCTATAACTGGTATCCGCTCGATTCGGGGATCGGTGAAGATGTCATACTCATCCCGGCTAGTACTGGAAAATTCAGAAACAACCGCGCCTTGATCCCCTGCTTGAAACCAGTGTTTAGTGCCAGGTTCGATCGTATATTGTTCACCTGGATGCAATTCAATCTCGTGATACACGGTGTAGTAAGCCTCACTCCCAGCAGGTATTATTCCTTTAAGGCTGGAAGCCGGTTCTCCTTCTACATAGAGCAAGACGCTCCCTGATCGGCAGCGAAAAGTCTCCATTTTACCAGGATCACTGCCGATTGGCGGATGTAAATGCTCCGGGCATGTTTGACCTGGGAACAGAACCAATTCCTTGGCACAATAACGTTCTGTGTTCACATAGGTAATTAATTCAAGCCCTTGAACTTCTAGTTGATTGAGCCCAAAGTCAGCCACTTCAATGTTCCTGATTTCGTTGTCTGTCAGCACAATACCGCAGAGCTTCAGTACTTCTGCTGTGCGCTCTTGAGCCCTCGTGATCTCACTTCTTCTCATCTCTTCTCACCCTCCCAAAAGTACCATCGGAAATGCATATCATAACATAACTCAAAAGAATCTAAGGCAGGGCTAACTTGCCCATGATTGTGGGCCGCTCTGCTCCAGTAGCAGATGGCAGATTATTAGGTACGCCATGAATCCAATCGTTGCCTAGCAAAGCAAAGAGGACAGCTTCTTTGGCATCACCCGATAAGCCGAGTTCATCCGATGTAAGAATGGATTGCTCCGGAAGCAGCTCTCGGAGCATTCTGAGCAGCGTCTGATTATGCGCCCCGCCGCCGCTAACAATTACTTCCGCAATATTATACTCCGGGAAAACGAAGTCGTTGTAAGCACGGGCGATGGAATGCGCGGTAAATGATGTCGCTGTCGCAACGATGTCTTCAGGCGGTAATCCTCGCTCAAGAGCAGTTGCCAAGTAAGAAGAGGCATAAGCTTTACCAAAGAGCTCACGCCCGGTAGTTTTGGGTGGAGGAAGTTTGAAGTAAGGATGTGCCAGCATGCTATTAAGCAGCTCGACATCAACAAAGCCGATAGAGGCCCACGCACCGTTCGCATCATAAGTCAACCGGCCTTGCGAAAGCTCAAAGACAACTTGGTCCATAATCATATTGCCTGGTCCCGTATCAAAAGCGATAAGATCATGAGCATCGGTCGATGTTGAAGCCGGAATCGCGGTGCAATTGCCAATCCCGCCGATATTTTGGAGAATACGCCCCTTTTCCTCGTGGCGGAACATAATAAAGTCCCCGTATGGGGCTAGCGGTGCACCTTGACCTCCAACCGCCATATCCGCTGTACGGAAATCGCCAACAACAGGTCTTCCCGTCCGCTTAGCTAGGACGGATAAATCGCCGATTTGCAGGGTTGATTTCGGCTGATATGGATTCGTTTCATCCGCTACAGGTATGTGCCATACCGTCTGACCATGAGAACTGATGAGATCAATTTGCTCCATGGGGATATTAGCCGCTGACGCCGCATGTAACACGGCATCGGCAAAGCGTTCCGCTATCGCGAAGTTCATCCCGCATAGCAAAGACACATCGGAATGTTCGATGGAACATAATTCTTTGAGCTTTTCTCGTAATTCATCTTCATAGGCAAAGCTCTCAAAATGGAGCACCTCAACCTTTGCATCAAAGCCGCAGCCGTCAATTCGAACAAGCGCGACATCAATGCCGTCGAGGGAAGTACCTGACATGATTCCAGCAACCGTCAGTGACGTTTGATTCAATAAGGATCGCAGCATCATAGACCACCCTCCCATTTCCATCCTGCTGGAAAGTCTAGACCAAGCGAGACCGGCAGCCGGCCTTGCGGAGTAAGCTGACCTAACAAGCACTTGGCCGCACTTTGCAGGGCAAGTGGCCGGCTTTCGTAGGCCGCAATGAAGGTTGAAATCTCCGGCAGCTCCAGCAAATCGTACGGCACTCGCAGTGCGACGACCACAAGCGGCTTGCCGAGCGCCTGCAGGGCACGCACCAGCTCGACCTGCGCGGGATGGAATCGGGCGTTGTACGTCCCGATGACGATCTGCTCCGCCTGCTGCGCTTCGGCGAGCAGCCCAGCGCTGCTCGCTGCCACCTCCGGCAGCGGCAGCACGCGATCGAGCACGTCTAGGCCGTGCTCGGTCAGCGCAGCCCCCAAGCTCGCGGGGCCCGCGTAGGTTTCGTCGACACCCGACGAAACGGCTGCGGCCACAGTGACCGCGAGCGTCTTCACCCGCTTCAGCGGGAGCAGCTTCTGCTCGTCTTTGACGAGCGTGATGCTCGCCTCGCTGAGGCGCTGCGCGACCGCGCGGTGCGCCGCGGTCCCGACCTCATCCGCGGCTGCCGCACTTGGCCGCGCTTCAAACAAGCCGCGCCGCTCCTTGAGCGCGAGCAAACGGGCGACCGAAGCGTCAATACGTGCTTCGGTAATCCGCCCTTCGCGCACCGCGCGCTCCAGCGCGGTGATGGCCGCGAGCTGGCGGTCACGGCTGTGGCTGATCAGCACGAGATCAGCCCCTGCCTCGACCGCCATGACAGCCGCCGGCGCGGTGCCGTAGTGCTCGGAGATTGCATTCATTTCCATGCAATCGGTCATGATAACTCCTTCAAAGCCGAGCTCCTCACGTAGCAGTCCAGTAAGTACCGACTTCGAAAGAGTGACTGGCAGCTTAGCCGATTCTAAAGCGGGGAAATAAATATGCGCTGACATAATTGCATCCACACCGTTCTTGATCGATTCAACGAAAGGTACCAATTCAACCGCGCGAATGCGCGCTTCAGCATGCTCGATCGTTGGTAAATCCAGATGCGAATCCACGTTCGTATCACCATGACCCGGGAAATGCTTGGCCGTTGCAACGACCCCAGCATCCTGGTAACCTTGCATCGACCGACGTCCGAATTCAGCGACAAGCTCGGGAGACTCCCCGAATGATCGAACGCCGATAACGGGGTTATCCGGATTATTATTCACATCCAAAACAGGCGCGAAGTTCATATTAACGCCCAGTGTTCGCAATTCCTGCCCTGAAATAAAGGAAGACTCATAGGCAGATTTTGAACCGTCAATTGCTTCAAGAGCTCCCGCAGCTAGTGCCATCTGCCCTGGCATTAGCGCCACGCCTTCCGTCAAGCGAGCCACCATGCCGCCCTCTTGATCAATGGATATCCATAGCGGCAGATTCTGAGATCGTCTTGCAACTTGTTGGAGCTGCTCGGACAGCCGAGCAACTTGCTGTGTATCCTGTACATTACGAGCGAAGTAAATGACCCCGCCTATGTGGTTTTGTTCAATAAAATTCTCCAGATCTTCGGTCATATCGGTGCCTTCAAATCCACAGAGGATCATCTGACCGATTTTTTGCCGAAGCGTCCATTCACTGAGGTCTGTATGGCTCCTGCTCATGCTGCTTTTACTCATTTCTTTTTCTAACTCCCCTCGTAAAGCCAAAATGATCTCCGCAGCTCCAAGCTGTCATGTAAGTGTTTACAAAGTGAACCGAATATCTATTATTATAGGAATAACAAAATAATATTTCAATATAAAATATGAAATATGAAATTTAATTTTACACTCTTATGCAAAGCTTATCCACAGACTGCGAAAATCATAAAATTTCCTATACAAAGAAAAAGAGGCAAACGAATGTATCCACATCCGCTGCCTCCTTTTACTAACCCATATAGTTATCTATCGCTGCCAAAACCTCTTGTAATTTGCGATTAACTTCTGTCAGCTTAGATTCCAGCTGTTCATAGTCACTTTGTGTTTCACGAGTTGTTTCTTGAATCGCATCCTGCAAGTCATATGCTGAACTGGAAAGATCTATCGCCCCAATATTGGAAGCAATCCCTTTCAACGTATGGACAAGCAAATTAGCTTTCTTGATGTCGTCTGCTTGAAGCGCCTCCCGAATTTCAACAGCTGTTTCAGCATGATTTTGTACAAATAGCTGCAAAATCCGATGATATAATTCCGTTTTATTTCCCAAACGCTCCAGCGCTTCTTTTACTTGTAAAACAGGCAAGGTTTCATACGTTTCTACGGTGGCAGCGGCCTGTGACATGCCTTGCAATTTCGAGCTTTGAATCACACGCTGCAGCACACTGAACAGTTCAATGGGTTCAAAGGGTTTTGTTATATAAGCCTTCATTCCTGCTTCAAGCACTTGCTCCTTAACACCCTTCACCGCATCAGCCGTCATCGCAATAATAGGAGGAACTTTGTAGCCCGTCTCGATGATTTGACGCGTAGCCTCATATCCGTCCATCACAGGCATTTGCAAGTCCATTAATATGGCGTCATATCGTTTATTTTCGACCATGTTTATTGCTACAGCACCATTCTCCGCCACATCGACAAACATCCCCTTCTCACTTAGAAACTCTTTGGCTACCATTTGATTGATCTCATTATCTTCTACTAGCAAAATGTTGGCGTTGCGAAGCTCAGTGAATTTCTCTGTTTGATCCTGGTCCTTCATGATGCTCTTTTCCAAAGAATGAGAGGTCTGAGGCTCAAATAAACCCACAATTTCGTTATACAGCTGTGACTGGCTAATCGGAAAGTACATAACTTTCTTAACAACAGACGTATGAGCAAGCTCTTGCAATTGGGATTCGTGATAAGCACTGATAATCACAAGAACTTGAGACGGCGTTGAATAGTTCGTTTTGATATTATCCACAAGTTGAACGGCATCCGCATGTTCCAACTGCCAATCAATAAGTACCAAGTCAAACCGACAATCACTATGAATATTGGTAATCTCATTGTCCAACGACCCGATGACACAGACAATGAATTGCAGCTGTTCAAGTTGGCTTTTCAAAATCAATTGCATCTCGAGGCTATCGCACACCAGTAATACGCGAAGGAACTTCAAATGAAAGTCTTTCTCTACTTCAAAAAATACATCCGTGCTGTGATCAAAACGTGAGGTAAAGGTAAAACATGACCCGCTCTCCGGCTCGCTTTCTAAGTCGATTGACCCTCCCATAAGCTCGATCAGCTTTTGGCTAATGACCAGCCCAAGGCCCGTGCCCCCGTATCTGCGGGTCATCGACATGTCTGCTTGCGTGAATCCTCGGAAAAGTTGATTTTGCTGCTCCTTAGTCATACCAATCCCTGTATCGCTAACGTTAAAACGAAGCACAATCCCTTGGTCGTTTTTCGATTGCAATTGGACGGAAATCGCTACTTCCCCGTATTCCGTGAACTTAATCGCATTATTGCACAGGTTTAGCAGTACCTGATTTAATCGGAACGGGTCTCCCTTGAGCATCTGAGGAACCGCGTGATGAACAGAGAAGTGGAGCTTAAGCCCTTTTTCAAACACTTTAAAGCTCATCATCGTCGAAATATTGTTAAGCACCTCATACAAATCGAAATCGATTTGTTCCAAGACGATCTTCTTCGCCTCTATCTTCGAGAAATCGAGGATATCGCTAATGATGGAGAGCAGGCTCTTGGCGGATAGCACCGTTTTGTCCAAGTAATCCTTTTGCTGGTCCGTCAACTCTGTTTGCTGCAGTAAGTAATTAAAGCCAAGAATCGCATTCATGGGTGTACGGATTTCGTGGCTCATATTTGCTATAAATTCGCTTTTGGCGCGATTTGCGGCATCAGCCGCTTCTTTTGCCTCTATCAGTAATTTATTATTGCCCTCAAGCTCCGTAGTGCGATTATCAATGCGTTCCTCTAAGCTTTCATTCACTTGCAATAACTCTTGAATCAGACTTACATTTGCTTTTTCTAAATCAAGTGCTTCTAGATTTCGTTCCTTGAGCTTAGACGACATTTCATTAAATGCATTGGTGAGCTCGCCAATAACATCTTTGCGGTAGTTATCTATAACAATTCCGAAATTCCCATTCCGGATATCAATCACTTTTTCATTCAATATTTTAATAGGTGTAATGATCCATTTCGTTAATAAGAGACTTAGCGCGATCAAAATAACTAGCACAATCAGAGCCTCTATACCAAATTTGAGAAGCAAAGTATGAATGTCTTCTGTCAAATCGTGCTCAGGTATCGCAATGACTAAGTACCAATCAAAATTCCCATTAAACGAATATCTACTAACATCTAAAAAATAATTCTCACCCTGAATTTGAAACTTACCCGAACGAATCTGAAGTTCATTATTAGCTTTCTCTTTGATCAACCCATTACTTTCTTTAATCACTTTATTTTCTGATGTGCCAGCTCTGACTCTCTCGTAGTTATCCCCTTTTTTCGTAAATAAGGTATTTCCAGTTGAAGTTGCAATTAATTCTCCTGTAGGCTCCATGAGGAAAGCCAGACCATTTTTACTAATATTAATATTTCGCATATGCCTAGCTACCTTATCTAGAGAAATATCCGTACCAAAGACCCCAATAACTTTGCCATCAACCGATATTAATGGTTTGGACGTTGTAATTCCAAGACCAGTTTCAAATACACCCCCATACACTTTTGACCAATACGTAGTTCCCGTCCATTTCGCTTGCTCATACCATGATTGTTTTCGAGCGTCAAAGCTCGGAACAACCTTAAGCTCCTTCATAAAATCACCAAATTGATTTACTCGATTAACAATAACTTTGTTGGAAGGTTCACCCGTCGATGAAGCAATTTCCAAAACACCATTATTTACCCCAGATGATACAAATTTGCCTGATTCATTCGCATAGTAAGCATAGTCAATAAAGTCATTATTGCGAACTTCTTCTAGAAAAACCTTCCCCAACTTATCGACATCTTCTGAGTTCAGAGAACCATTTCCCTCTAATGTGACATTCAAACTATTCACATACTCCGCCGGTTTAAAATAGCTGTCCAACTGATTAAATATATCGGATTGTAAATGATGGATGACGCGTAAATTGGTTTTGTCAGTGACTTTAGATGTAAATCCATTGACTTGAAGATAATAAATAGCTCCCAATATAAGGGGTATACATATAAATGGAAAAATGATTTGTTTATGTAGACTTAAACGACTATATGTACGCGCAAAGCTCTTTATCATCGGTAATGCCTCCAAATGAAAAAACGTCTGTGTATTCATTTATTCGACATGATTTGACGTTATCCTTGATTGCCATGTAAATCTGTGGTAAAAAAAGATCGACCATCCTCCTGCTTTTTGGGGCTGGGGGAGAGCGATATTTGAATGTCATACTTCTAAACCTTCAAGAGGAGGGTGGTTTCTCCGGAAACAACAACCCATATCTTCAGATCGCAGAGGATGCCGCGGCGTTCTTGCGGATGAATGATCAAGAACAAGTTAAGTATAAAGAGTTAGCAGAAGCGCTATATTTTCACATCAATTATATTGCCTTATGTATGAAAAAAACGTTTGGCTGCACACCACTCAATATGTCACAAGCTATCGTTTGGAACAGGCGAAGCTTTTGCTCATTCACACGGATGAGGCCATCAGTAAGATTGCTGAAGAAACGGGCTTTGGTTCTTTTCCCTACTTCATCCGCTGTTTTACCAAACATACGGGCACTAGGCCAAAATTATTCAGAATGCAGTACCGTACCAAGTAATGTATGCAAAAAAAAGTGGTTGAACAGGAAAGTTTCCTGTTCAACCACTTTACTTTATACTACGATACCGGCAAGAGGACTCGAACCTCCACCCTTTCGGACTCGATTTTGAGTCGAGCGCGTCTGCCATTCCGCCATGCCGGCTTATGTGGCGCGCCTTGATGTGTTAAGGCGCGCATGCAATTAAGATAATGCCGAAGACCGGACTTGAACCGGTACGGTAGTCACCTACCGCAGGATTTTAAGTCCTGTGCGTCTGCCGATTCCGCCACTCCGGCTTAATGGAAAGCTCCGAACTGGAATCACTAAGCTACCATCCAGTTCGTCACTTTGGGATGCGCGTAGAGGGACTTGAACCCCCACGGTCGCCCGCTAGATCCTAAGTCTAGTGCGTCTGCCAATTCCGCCATACGCGCATGCTGTAAAAAAAGGCAAAGTGAGTCATGTAGGATTCGAACCTACGACACCCTGATTAAAAGTCAGGTGCTCTACCAACTGAGCTAATGACTCTTGAAAAGAATGGGCGGACGACGGGACTTGAACCCGCGAATGCTGGATCCACAAACCAGTGCGTTAACCCCTTCGCCACGACCGCCATATGAATAAGTCTTACTGGGCCCCAACAAAGTAATCGGCGTTATTACAACGCTTCACTTTTGGGGTACTGTGGTGCCGTCGAGAGGACTTGAACCCCCAACCTACTGATTACAAGTCAGTTGCTCTACCAGTTGAGCTACAACGGCTTATTAAGTTATGGGGTCCCCGAAAAGTAATCGGAAACTACACCTTAGACTCTACTTCACTTTTTGGGGTGAAGTGGTGGCTCGGGACGGAATCGAACCGCCGACACGAGGATTTTCAGTCCTCTGCTCTACCGACTGAGCTACCGAGCCTTACTTGATATTGAAAAAGATGGCGGAGCTGACGGGATTCGAACCCGCGGTCTCCTGCGTGACAGGCAGGCATGTTAGGCCACTACACCACAGCTCCAAAATGTACATGATATGGTGAACGCTGACGGGATCGAACCGCCGACCCCTACCCTGTCAAGGTAGTGCTCTCCCAGCTGAGCTAAGCGTTCATGTTAATGACCCGTAGGGGACTCGAACCCCTGTTACCTCCGTGAAAGGGAGGTGTCTTAACCACTTGACCAACGGGCCTTATTTCCGCGCAAAAGAGGCGGCAAAAAAAATACCCAACTAGTGGGTACTGCTTGGCAACGTTCTACTCTCCCAGAACCCTGCGGTTCAAGTACCATCGACGCTGGAGGGCTTAACGGTCGTGTTCGAGATGGGAACGCGTGGGTCCCCTCCGC